>NZ_CP140151.1:0-719033 GCF_034479555.1 Chromohalobacter canadensis
AGGTCCGTAAAGTACGCATCCGCTGCCGGCGACGGACCTCGTGGCCAGCGGTGGAAGGGTAGCGCAAGTGGCTGACGTGCTTGAGAAATTCGAATCGTTGGTTGGTTTTTCTCGCTTGACAGTGACGCCGGATTCGGTAAAATGCGCCGCACCTCGAAAGGCCCCTGACAACGCCGCGGTTCAAGGCGATGTCAGCGATTGTCACCTCGGCTAACGCCTTGACAATCACGGCGCTTTCGGTAGAATACGCCTTCCTTGCGAGGCGCCCATCGGGCACACGCAAGCAGCTCTTTAACAATCGATCAGGTAATTCATGTGGGCGTTTGCTCAGGATAGGGGTGCCAGTCACGACCTATCAAGGCAAACGACTCGTCAAGGATCTTCGGATCTTTTTGAGAACGTTTTAGTCTTGAACCAAGTTTGGTCCGCTCAACGGACTATCAGACTTTCAACTGAAGAGTTTGATCATGGCTCAGATTGAACGCTGGCGGCAGGCCTAACACATGCAAGTCGAGCGGAAACGATCCTAGCTTGCTAGGAGGCGTCGAGCGGCGGACGGGTGAGTAATGCATAGGAATCTACCCAGTCGTGGGGGATAACCTGAGGAAACTCAGGCTAATACCGCATACGTCCTACGGGAGAAAGCGGGGGCTCTTCGGACCTCGCGCGATTGGATGAGCCTATGTCGGATTAGCTTGTTGGTAAGGTAACGGCTTACCAAGGCGACGATCCGTAGCTGGTCTGAGAGGATGATCAGCCACACCGGGACTGAGACACGGCCCGGACTCCTACGGGAGGCAGCAGTGGGGAATATTGGACAATGGGCGAAAGCCTGATCCAGCCATGCCGCGTGTGTGAAGAAGGCTTTCGGGTTGTAAAGCACTTTCAGCGAGGAAGAAAGCGTGCCGGCCAATACCCGGTACGGACGACATCACTCGCAGAAGAAGCACCGGCTAACTCCGTGCCAGCAGCCGCGGTAATACGGAGGGTGCAAGCGTTAATCGGAATTACTGGGCGTAAAGCGCGCGTAGGCGGCGTGTCACGCCGGGTGTGAAAGCCCCGGGCTCAACCTGGGAACGGCATCCGGAACGGGCAGGCTAGAGTGCAGGAGAGGAAGGTAGAATTCCCGGTGTAGCGGTGAAATGCGTAGAGATCGGGAGGAATACCAGTGGCGAAGGCGGCCTTCTGGACTGACACTGACGCTGAGGTGCGAAAGCGTGGGTAGCAAACAGGATTAGATACCCTGGTAGTCCACGCCGTAAACGATGTCGACTAGCCGTTGGGTCCCTTGAGGACTTAGTGGCGCAGTTAACGCGATAAGTCGACCGCCTGGGGAGTACGGCCGCAAGGTTAAAACTCAAATGAATTGACGGGGGCCCGCACAAGCGGTGGAGCATGTGGTTTAATTCGATGCAACGCGAAGAACCTTACCTACCCTTGACATCCTGCGAACCCGGAAGAGATTCCGGGGTGCCTTCGGGAGCGCAGAGACAGGTGCTGCATGGCTGTCGTCAGCTCGTGTTGTGAAATGTTGGGTTAAGTCCCGTAACGAGCGCAACCCTTGTCCCTATTTGCCAGCGATTCGGTCGGGAACTCTAGGGAGACTGCCGGTGACAAACCGGAGGAAGGTGGGGACGACGTCAAGTCATCATGGCCCTTACGGGTAGGGCTACACACGTGCTACAATGGCCGGTACAAAGGGTTGCGAAAGCGCGAGCTGAAGCTAATCCCGAAAAGCCGGTCTCAGTCCGGATCGGAGTCTGCAACTCGACTCCGCGAAGTCGGAATCGCTAGTAATCGTGCATCAGAATGGCACGGTGAATACGTTCCCGGGCCTTGTACACACCGCCCGTCACACCATGGAAGTGGACTGCACCAGAAGTGGTTAGCTTAACCTTCGGGAGAGCGATCACCACGGTGTGGTTCATGACTGGGGTGAAGTCGTAACAAGGTAGCCGTAGGGGAACCTGCGGCTGGATCACCTCCTTAAACGACCGCGCATCCCCCCTGGGTAAGCGCTCACAATGAATTACCTGATCGAATAGAGCAATGCTCTTTAACAATGTGGAATAAGCTGACAAAGCAAGACGATACGTCTCAAGCGTATCCGGCAAAATCGTGTTCGTCGCCAGGCCAGACCCTTTGGGGTTATATGGTCAAGCGATGAAGCGCATACGGTGGATGCCTAGGCAGCCAGAGGCGATGAAAGACGTTGTAGCCTGCGATAAGGCTCGGTGAGGTGGCAAACAACCTACGACCCGGGCATCTCTGAATGGGGAAACCCACCCAGCATCAGCTGGGTATCCCACCCTGAATTCATAGGGGTTGGGAGGCGAACCGGGGGAACTGAAACATCTAAGTACCCCGAGGAAAAGAAATCAACCGAGATTCCCTAAGTAGCGGCGAGCGAACGGGGACTAGCCCTTAAGTCAATGCACGGTTAGGTGAACGGCCTGGAAAGGCCGGCCATAGTGGGTGATAGCCCCGTAACCGAAAACCCGCATTGGTGAAATCGAGTAGGTCGGGGCACGTGAAACCTTGACTGAAGACGGGGGGACCATCCTCCAAGGCTAAATACTCCTGGCTGACCGATAGTGAACCAGTACCGTGAGGGAAAGGCGAAAAGAACCCCGGCGAGGGGAGTGAAATAGATCCTGAAACCGTATGCGTACAAGCAGTAGGAGCAGACTTGTTCTGTGACTGCGTACCTTTTGTATAATGGGTCAGCGACTTATATTCAGTGGCGAGCTTAACCGACTAGGGGAGGCGTAGGGAAACCGAGTCTTAACAGGGCGATGAGTCGCTGGATATAGACCCGAAACCGGGCGATCTATCCATGGCCAGAGTGAAGGTCAGGTAACACTGACTGGAGGCTCGAACCCAAGTATGTTGAAAAATGCTGGGATGAGCTGTGGATCGGAGTGAAAGGCTAATCAAGCCCGGAGATAGCTGGTTCTCCTCGAAAGCTATTTAGGTAGCGCCTCACGTATCACCGTCGGGGGTAGAGCACTGTTTCGGCTAGGGGGCCATCCCGGCTTACCAACCCGAGGCAAACTCCGAATACCGATGAGTGCAGCGTGGGAGACACACAGCGGGTGCTAACGTCCGTTGTGAAAAGGGAAACAACCCAGACCGTCAGCTAAGGCCCCCAAATTCTGGTTAAGTGGGAAACGATGTGGGAAGGCTTAGACAGCTAGGAGGTTGGCTTAGAAGCAGCCATCCTTTAAAGAAAGCGTAATAGCTCACTAGTCGAGTCGGCCTGCGCGGAAGATGTAACGGGGCTCAAACCAGGTGCCGAAGCTACGGACTCATCCTCTGGATGAGTGGTAGAGGAGCGTCGTGTAAGTCTGTGAAGGGGCGTTGAGAAGCGCGCTGGAGATATCACGAGTGCGAATGCTGACATGAGTAACGATAATGCGGGTGAAAACCCCGCACGCCGGAAGACCAAGGGTTTCTGTTCGACGTCAATCGGAGCAGAGTGAGTCGGCCCCTAAGGCGAGGCCGAAAGGCGTAGTCGATGGGAAACGGGTTAATATTCCCGTACCGGATGTGATTGCGATGGGGGGACGAAGAAGGCTAGGTGAGCCAGGCGTTGGTTGTCCTGGTGAAAGCCGGTAGGCCGAGGGTTCAGGGAAATCCGGATCCTCAAGGCCGAGAGGCGAGACGAACAGACTACGGTCTGGAAGTCATCGATGCCACGCTTCCAGGAAAAGCCTCTAAGCTTCAGATCACATGCGACCGTACCCCAAACCGACACAGGTGGTCAGGGTGAGAATCCCAAGGCGCTTGAGAGAACTCGGGTGAAGGAACTAGGCAAAATGGCACCGTAACTTCGGGAGAAGGTGCGCCGGCATAGGGTGACGGACTTCGCGTCCTGAGCTCGAGCCGGTCGAAGATACCAGGTGGCTGCAACTGTTTATTAAAAACACAGCACTCTGCTAACGCGTAAGCGGACGTATAGGGTGTGACGCCTGCCCGGTGCCGGAAGGTTAATTGATGGCGTTAGCTCCGGCGAAGCGCTTGATCGAAGCCCCGGTAAACGGCGGCCGTAACTATAACGGTCCTAAGGTAGCGAAATTCCTTGTCGGGTAAGTTCCGACCTGCACGAATGGCGTAATGATGGCCACGCTGTCTCCACCCGAGACTCAGTGAAATTGAAATCGCCGTGAAGATGCGGTGTCCCCGCGGCTAGACGGAAAGACCCCGTGAACCTTTACTATAGCTTCACACTGGATGCTGATGTTGCTTGTGTAGGATAGCTGGGAGGCTTGGAACCTGGGACGCCAGTCCCAGGGGAGCCACCCTTGAAATACCAGCCTGGCATCATTGGCGTTCTAACTTGGGCCCGTTATCCGGGTCGAGGACAGTGTGTGGTGGGTAGTTTGACTGGGGCGGTCTCCTCCCAAAGCGTAACGGAGGAGCACGAAGGTACCCTCAGCACGGTTGGAAATCGTGCATCGAGTGCAAGAGCATAAGGGTGCTTGACTGCGAGACAGACACGTCGAGCAGGTGCGAAAGCAGGTTCTAGTGATCCGGTGGTTCTGTATGGAAGGGCCATCGCTCAACGGATAAAAGGTACTCCGGGGATAACAGGCTGATACCGCCCAAGAGTTCACATCGACGGCGGTGTTTGGCACCTCGATGTCGGCTCATCACATCCTGGGGCTGAAGTCGGTCCCAAGGGTATGGCTGTTCGCCATTTAAAGTGGTACGCGAGCTGGGTTTAGAACGTCGTGAGACAGTTCGGTCCCTATCTGCCGTGGGCGTTGGAGATTTGAGAAGGGCTGCTCCTAGTACGAGAGGACCGGAGTGGACGCACCTCTGGTGTTCCGGTTGTCACGCCAGTGGCATTGCCGGGTAGCTATGTGCGGACGGGATAACCGCTGAAAGCATCTAAGCGGGAAGCCCCCTTCAAGATGAGATCTCCCCGAGGCCTCGAGCCTCCTGAAGGGCCCAGCGAGACCAGCTGGTTGATAGGCACGGTGTGGAAGCGCTGCAAGGCGTTGAGCTAACGTGTACTAATGGCCCGTGAGGCTTGACCATATAACACCCAAAGGGTCTGGTGACGAGCCGATCCCGGATGCGTGTGAGACGATCGCGTCAGCTTATTCCCGATTGCGTCGTGGCCCGAGGGGCCATGACACCCGTTTCGCCTGACGACCATAGCGAGCGTGTCCCACCTGATCCCATGCCGAACTCAGCAGTGAAACCGCTTAGCGCCGATGGTAGTGTGGGGCTTCCCCATGCGAGAGTAGGTCATCGTCAGGCATTTATTTCGAACCCCGGCCCTTGGTCGGGGTTCACTCGTTTAGGGGCCTCCCCATGGCGAGTCCCGGAACGCCGCCCACCGGTTGGCCGGCCCGAGTATCGTCAGGCATTGCGTCTAAAACCCCAGCTTCATTCGAAGTTGGGGTTTTGTCGTTTATGTGTCGGGTCCCGTGTGATTGACTACCCGCTTGGTAAATAACTCAGGACGCTTGGTCTGCCATTCCTTCATCATCGCAATCGGTGATTGATGGTGCAGCGCCTTCTGCGGGATGTGGTGATTGTACAGCCAGGTGTAGCGTTTGAGCGTCTGCTCCAGGTCCTCGCCTGAGGTATAGCGCCGAGTCGCCAGCACATCGCTGATACGGCCGTTGAAGCGCTCCACCATGCCGTTTGTCTGCGGTCTTCCCGGCTTGATCAGACGGTGCTCGATACCAAGGGCCTGGCACTCTTGGTCAAACGGGTGATTCCCGCTGGGCTTGCGCTCCCCCGCCCGCGTGAAGCGATCGGTGAATGACTTGCCGTTGTCGGTCAGTACCGTCTGGACCTGGAAGGGAGCCTTCTCCTCCACCCGCTTCATGAACGCCCGCGCATCCTTCGCGGACTGGCTGCGTCTCACCTCCAGATGGACCCAGCGCGTGGCGCGATCGATGGCGACGTACAGGTAGCGTTTTTGCTCCTCATCGGGCATCCGGGGCAGGTGCTTGATGTCGATGTGCACGTAGCCCGGCTCATAATCTTTGAAGGGCTTGTGCCGGGGTTTCTCATCGTCGCCCGCGTCCCGTCTAGACAGCTCTGCCAGTGTCGGCACCTCGCGCCGCTTGAGCATGCGATGCAGACCAGAACGCGACAAGCCAGGATTGAGGAACTCACGCGCCACGACGAGCAGATCATCCAGGCCGAGGCGCAGGAATTCGCGCGCCGCGATCAGCACCTCTTCCTGTTCGGAAGTGAGCGTGGCCAGCAGGTTGTGACGCGTGTGCGGTCGGTCCTGGACATCGTCACGGTACCGCCAGCGCCGGATGGTCGAGACGGCGACGCCGTACTGGCGTGCTAGCTCGCTGTCGCTGATGCTGGAAGGCGCTGCCTGGATCTCGGCCCGGATCTTCGGAGTGGTGGTCGCCTGTTTATGTAGCTTGATGTCCATATCCTTGCTCCCGGATGAACTGGTGAAGAAGCTCCTTGGCGGCCAGCAAAGGATAACTTCTATAGCTCATCTGATCATCCGGGACCCTACATTTATGGGCCTCTACCCACATGCACGTCTAAGCAGTACAATTCGCGGCAAGAATCCACTCTTTTCAGTCAGATGCTTTATCAGCATCGACTGCCGCAAATCAGCGAAGTATATCGATGTCAGACACTCAAGTGGCTAAAGAAGCAGAATTACGCCGGACCTTCGCCATTATCTCGCACCCCGACGCCGGCAAGACCACCATTACCGAAAAAATGCTCCTGTTTGGCAACGCGATTCAGCTCGCTGGCTCGGTCAAGAGCAAGCGCGATGAACGTCATGCGACCTCCGATTGGATGAAGATGGAGCAGGAGCGTGGCATCTCGGTAACGACTTCCGTGATGCAGTTCCCGTACAACGGTCGGATCGTCAATTTGCTCGATACGCCTGGCCACGAAGACTTTTCCGAGGATACTTACCGAACGCTGACGGCCGTGGATTCGGCGCTGATGGTGATCGATGGCGCCAAAGGGGTCGAGGACCGTACTATCAAGCTGATGGATGTCTGTCGTTTGCGGACGACGCCAATTCTGACATTCATCAATAAGATGGACCGTGATATCCGTGACCCGGTCGAGGTGATGGATGAAGTCGAGACGGTACTGAACATTCAGTGTGCCCCGATGACTTGGCCGGTGGGGATGGGGCGCCATTTTCGTGGCGTCTATCACCTCTACAATGATGTCATTCACCTTTACAAGCAGGGCCAAGGCAACCGGATCCCGGAAGATCTACGCATCGAAGGGCTCGATAGCCCCGAGGTCGAGGAAACATTGGGCAAGGATGCTGCGGAGGAATTACGGGCGGAAGTCGAGTTGGTTCGCGGCGCGTCTCATACTTTCGATCTTGATGCATACCGCCGCGGCGATCTCACCCCGGTGTACTTTGGAACGGCCATGGGGAATTTCGGGGTGCGTGAAATGCTCGATGGTTTCGTCGAATATGCGCCCTCACCGTTAGCCCGCGATACCAATAAGCGCACCGTAGAAGCAAGTGACGAACGTTTCACCGGTTTCGTGTTCAAGATCCAGGCTAATATGGATCCCAAGCACCGTGACCGGGTTGCCTTCTTACGGGTGTGTTCAGGGAAGTACGACAAGAACATGAAGATGCGCCACGTGCGCATTGGTAAAGACGTCAAGATTGCCGATGCACTGACGTTCATGGCATCTGACCGTTCTCATGTCGAAGAAGCGTGGCCCGGCGACATCATCGGATTGCATAACCATGGCACGATTCAGATCGGCGATACCTTCACTCTGAACGAGGATATGCGCTTCACGGGTATTCCGCACTTTGCGCCCGAGCTTTTCAAACGTGTGCGATTGCGTGATCCGCTCAAGATGAAGGCCCTGCAAAAAGGGTTGAAGCAGCTCTCGGAGGAGGGCGCGACGCAGGTGTTCATGCCGATGGACAACAACGACTTGATTGTCGGTGCCGTCGGGTCACTACAGTTCGATGTCGTCGCGCATCGCCTGAAGCAGGAGTACAAGGTCGATTGCCTTTATGAGCCGGTCAACGTACAAACCGCGCGTTGGGTATATTGCAACGATGCCAAGATGCTTGATGAGCTGAAGCGCAAGGCCAGCACCAACCTTGCCTGGGACGGTGGAGACTATCTCACTTATCTGGCGCCGACGCGCGTCAACCTGCAGATGACACAGGAGCGTTGGCCGGACGTTGAATTCCGAGCCACGCGCGAACACTAAGTCCCGCTAGCATTTCGTCTTCGCCGACTCATCCCCATCGTATGCGTCGGCGAGAGAGGCACACCATGTCTGCGACTCTGATCGATGCCCATTGTCATCTCGATTTCGATGTCTTCGATGAAGACCGCGATGCTGTACTGGCGCGTGCGGCCAAGGCTGGAGTGGGACATTACATTGTTCCGGGGACGACGCGTGAGCGTTGGCCACAGGTAGCCGCTCTTGGGCGACGTTCAGAGATCAGTGTCTGCTATGGGTTGCACCCTTACTTTCTTCAGGCCCATACGCCCGAAGATACTAACGCTCTTGAAGCCCAGCTCGACGCCTACCCGGATACCGTCGCCCTCGGCGAATGTGGCATCGACGCGCGTCTTGATGATCTCGATCGCCAATGGCAACTCTTCGATGCGCAATTACGCATCGCTAAGCGGCGCCACCTGCCGGTTGTGATTCACTGTGTCCAGGCCAACGATCAAGTGGTAAAGCGCTTGCGCCAGCTCGCATTGCCTGCCGGTGGCCTGATACACGCGTTCTCGGGGAGCCCCGAACAGGCTCAAGGCTTCCTGGAGGCGGGCTTCGTTCTGGGGATCGGCGGGGGCGCGACCTATGCACGCGCTAAGCGCCTACGGCGCGCTATACGTTCGCTGCCCGACGATGGTTATGTCCTCGAGACCGATAGCCCGGATATGCCGCTGTACGGCGAGCAAGGGCGACGCAATGAGCCAGCCCGAGTTCATGCTGTGTGTGAAACGGTGTCTGAGCTCCGAGAACAGTCCTATGCCGCGGTGGCAATGCAGAGCACCGCCACCGCGCGCCGCCTATTCGGATTGGTGCCACATCAAGCCTGAAGAGACATACTTTCTGGATCGACGCGTTCGATCGCATAGGGTAACGCTAGACGCTTGAGTGGAACGCCATCGATGTTGAGCTCGCGAGGTTCATCGCGCTGCGTAATGATAGCGAGTACTTCGGCTTTTCCGTCAGCGTTCAGGGCAGCGCACACGACGTCGCCTTGAGATTTGCCGTTAGTGTCGTGTACGGGCGTTCCGAGCGTCGGTAGCGTGTCGCTTTCCAGTTGAGCACGCAGCAGACGTTTCTTGACCTGGCCACGGAAATGCGAACGCGCGACCACTTCTTGTCCGGTGTAACACCCTTTGCGAAAGCTGATACCACCCAAGGCTTCCCAGTTGATCATCTGCGGAAGATAACTGTCACGTTGCGCATCGCCCAACCAGGCGAGTCCGGCTTGGATATCCTGCAGACGCCATACGGCGTTGCCGACGGGCGTTGCGATGTTCTCGAAAGCCTTCCATAGGGGCAAGGCCGTGGCCTCGGGAGCGACGATCATGAAGCGAGGCATCGGGCCTGGGTGGTGTAGTATGACCGCAGCCTCGCTTTGAGCCATGGCCCATGTGTCAGGGGGAGTGGCATCGAGTTGTGCTTCGACCTGAGCTGCCGCGTTCTCACCCAGCACGCCGAATATCTGTGTTTCCGGCCGCGTGATCTCGACCTTGTAAAAGGGCGCGTATTTCGCGAGGTGCGCGTGCAACGGGTCTACTACGCCGATATCCAGCAGGAGCCAATAGCGTGTCTCGTCCACACGCATCAATTGGCCGTTGGCAAGCATGCGCCCCTTGGGCGAGCAAAATGCCGTTAAAGGCGCGAACTCGCCATTGGCAAGTTCAACCTGGGCGCTGGTCTGCCCCTGGAGAAAACGTTCGGCATCGGGACCGGCAATTTCCATGATCGAGTACTGTGGCAACGGGGCAATTGCCGTGGACGACAAAGGCACGTGAGCCTGGGACACGGCCTCGCCGAAGTGCCACTCATTCTCTGCTGCACGCACTAGCCCTTGCGTTTCAAGATGACTGATCCAATCGTTCATGGAATAACTCCGTATCGCGAACGCGGCGGTCGCTCGACTGTATTCAAATGCCATCCTCGAATATCAGGGCGGGCAAGGGATTTTCCAACCACCGCGGCACCATCGTTGTGCCATGATAAACTCCCCGGCAAACGAATGAACGAATGGAGAAGACCCCATGGCGCGTATAGCACTGACCTTCGAGCAGGTCGACAGTGCCGAGGATGTCAATCGCATCACCACGGCCCTTATGGAGATGGACGGCGTCGAGGAGGCCGAGGTCGGCCGTCATGGCGCCGACGTGGAAGGGCGCGTGCGGCGCGAGGCGTTGCTGCAAACCATCCAGGCGCTGGGGTACAAGGCACACTGACTGTCACACGAGAGGTAGCCATGACGATCACGGTCATCACGCAGCGCGACGGCTCGCTTCGCCAGCAGGCGACGGTAAAGGAATTTTCGGCGTTGGCGGTGGATGCTCCGCGAGAGGTGGGCGGGGATGAAAGTGCGCCTGATCCGCACGACTATTTCGATCTGTCGCTCGGTGCGTGCAAGGCCATGACGGCCCTGATGTACGCGCGACGTAAGCAATTGCCCGTGGAAACGATCACCGCGACCGTCGAGCGTGACGCCAGTGATGAGGCCCGAGGTCATTACCGGCTTACCGTTACCCTGGCGTTTGAGGGGGTCGATGATCCTGAGACGCTGAACCGTCTGCTCGAGATTGCCGATCGCTGCCCGATACAACGCCTGATGACCGCCAGCGAGGTGGACATCACTACACGCCCAGCCTGACCGCAACCGCGGTCAAGGCTTGAACGGCCCTTACCTCGCCCTTATGTGAGACTCATGAGCAAACCCTTTCGCATTCAGTCGCAATTCCAGCCTGCAGGCGATCAGCCGGCGGCTATTGAAGGCCTGATACATGGCTACAATGCTGGACTTGCGCATCAAACACTGCTCGGTGTCACCGGGTCCGGGAAAACGTTCACCATGGCCAACGTGGTGGAGCGCCTACAGCGTCCGACCATTGTGATGGCCCCGAACAAGACGTTAGCCGCCCAGCTTTACGGCGAGTTCAAGAGCTTTTTCCCCGATAACGCGGTCGAGTATTTCGTTTCGTATTACGACTACTATCAGCCGGAAGCCTATGTGCCGTCGTCGGACACCTTCATCGAGAAGGATGCCTCGATCAACGACCATATCGAGCAGATGCGTCTCTCGGCGACCAAAGCGCTTCTGGAGCGTCGTGATTCGCTGATCGTGGTATCCGTCTCGGCCATTTACGGCTTGGGTGATCCCGATCAGTACTTGAAGATGCGTTTGCACTTCAATCGTGGCGAACTGATCGATCAGCGTACCTTCCTGCGGCGCCTCGCCGAACTGCAATATACCCGCAACGACATGGATTTTCGTCGCGGGACCTATCGCGTTAGAGGAGATGTCATCGACGTCTTCCCGGCAGATGCGGAAGACGAAGCAGTGAGGGTGGAGCTTTTCGATGACGAGATCGAGACCATCAGCCTGTTCGACCCTCTGACCGGCGAAGTGCGTGGCAAGGTGCCGCGTATGACGATTTATCCCAAGAGCCACTACGTGACACCGCGTGAGACGATTCTCGGCGCCGTGGATGACATCAAGGCCGAGCTGGCCGAGCGGTTGGACTGGTTGCGCAAGAACGACAAGCTCGTCGAAGCCCAGCGTCTTGAGCAGCGTACGCTTTATGACATCGAAATGATGCTCGAACTGGGATATTGCAACGGCATCGAGAACTACTCGCGCTATCTTTCGGGCCGCGCGCCGGGCGAGCCACCCCCGACGTTCTTCGATTATCTCCCGGATGACGCGCTGTTGTTCATCGATGAATCTCACGTCAGCGTTCCCCAAGTGGGCGGTATGTACAAGGGGGACCGTTCACGCAAGGAAACGCTGGTCGAATACGGCTTCCGGCTACCCTCGGCATTGGACAATCGTCCAATGAAGTTCGAGGAATGGGAGCGTATCTGCCCGCAGGCTACCTTTGTTTCTGCGACGCCGGGCAAGTATGAAGCAGAACATGCAGGCCAGGTCGTCGAGCAGGTCGTGCGTCCCACTGGCTTGGTCGATCCCGAAATCGAAGTGCGGCCGGCAGGTACGCAGGTAGATGATTTGCTCTCCGAGATTCGGCTGCGTGCCGATGTAGGGGAGCGCGTTCTGGTGACAACGTTGACCAAACGCATGGCCGAAGATCTCACCGAGTATTTCGACGAGCACGATGTCCGTGTTCGCTACCTGCACTCCGATATCGATACCGTTGAGCGCATCGAAATCATTCGCGACTTGCGGCTGGGGAAATTTGATGTGCTCGTAGGCATCAACCTGCTGCGAGAGGGGCTAGATATCCCGGAAGTCTCGTTGGTGGCGATACTCGATGCCGATAAGGAGGGCTTCCTGCGCGCTGAACGTTCACTGATTCAGACCATCGGGCGTGCGGCGCGTAACGCGCACGGCAAGGCGATTCTTTACGGTGACCGGATCACGGATTCGATGCGTCGGGCGATGGATGAAACCGAACGCCGTCGTGAAAAGCAGATCGCGTTCAACGAAGAGAATGACATCACGCCCAAGACGGTGACGAAGTCGGTTGCCGACATCATGGAAGGGGCTCAGACACCTGGTAAGAAAACGGGACATAAGCGCCCCGACAAGCGTGTCGCCGAAGCCCCGGGCGACTACAGTGCCGAGCAGCTCAATCAGATGGATGCCGCAGGCCTGACGCGGGAAATCGGCAAGCTCGAGGACGCCATGCATGAAGCGGCGCAAAATCTGGAGTTTGAAGAAGCCACGCGGCTGCGCGATCAGCTGCAATCCCTGAAGGCACGGTTGCTTGAATTGGGGTAATGGCGATCTATAATTTTATACCGTTATCTCCTACTCCAACTCATCAAAAAAAGCACTCATCATCCTTGTAGACTTTGGGCGATTACCTCAAGCGTAATCGCTCATTTTCGGTATAATCCTGCGTTTGTTTCTCGCGACGTTTCCTGACGGGCCCCTCGCGAGGTGTTACCTACAATAAGGAGCCTCTTTCATGACCGTGATACGCCAGGATGATGTAATCCAGAGCGTGGCCGATGCTTTGCAGTTTATTTCTTACTACCATCCCAAAGACTTCATCGACGCCATGCACGAGGCGTATCTACGTGAGGAGAATCCCGCCGCTCGCGATGCTATCGCTCAGATTCTGATCAACTCTCGAATGTGTGCCGAGGGTCATCGACCGATCTGTCAGGATACAGGCATCGTGACAGTATTCGTCGAGATTGGTATGAACGTACGCTGGGAAGCCGATATGAGCCTCGACGACATGATCAACGAGGGTGTCCGCCAGGCGTATAAGCTCCCCGATAATGTCCTGCGTGCCTCGGTATTGTCCGATCCTGATGGCAAGCGTCAGAATACCGGCGACAACACGCCAGCAGTCATCCATCACAAGCTGGTCCCCGGCGACAAGGTTGAGATCCACGTCGCGGCAAAAGGGGGTGGGAGCGAAGCCAAGTCCAAGTTTGCGATGCTCAATCCCTCCGACAATGTCGCCGAGTGGGTCTTGGAGCAGTTACCCAAGATGGGAGCGGGGTGGTGCCCGCCGGGCATGCTCGGCATTGGCATCGGCGGCACCGCTGAAAAGGCCATGGAACTCGCCAAGGAAGCCTTGCTCGATCCCATCGACATTCAGGATCTAAAGGCACGTGGTGCTGTGAATCGTGCGGAGGAGCTGCGTCTCGAACTCTTCGAGCAAGTCAACCGCACCGGCATCGGTGCGCAAGGGTTGGGTGGACTGACCACCGTGCTCGATATCAAGGTCAAAGATTATCCCACCCACGCTGCCAATAAACCGGTCGCTATCATTCCCAACTGCGCAGCTACACGCCACGTTCATTTTACGCTGGATGGCAGCGGTACAGCGTCACTGCCCGTTCCGACGCTGGAAGACTGGCCGCAAATCACACGTGAAACGGGTGACAACGTCAAGCGAGTGAACCTGGACACAGTCACAGCGGAAGAAGCGGCCTCCTGGCAGCCGGGCGATACGCTGCTGCTCAATGGGAAGCTGCTGACTGGCCGCGATGCCGCACACAAGCGCATGGTTGATATGCTGTCCAAAGGCGAGCCTCTGCCAGTCGATTTGCGTGGACGCTTCATCTATTACGTAGGGCCTGTCGATCCGGTTGGCGACGAAGTCGTCGGTCCTGCTGGCCCCACGACTGCGACGCGCATGGATAAGTTCACGCGGACCATGCTCGAGCAGACTGGTCTCCAAGGGATGGTCGGCAAGGCCGAACGGGGACCGATGGCGATCGAGGCGATCCGCGACAACGGAGCCGTTTACCTGATGGCAGTGGGAGGGGCTGCATACTTGGTGGCCCAAGCGATCAAGAAATCCCGTGTGGTCGCCTTCGAGGATCTTGGGATGGAGGCGATTTATGAGTTTGACGTCGAAGACATGCCAGTGACCGTCGCCGTCGACAGTCGAGGCGAATCGGTCCACCAGATCGGTCCGGCGAAATGGAAAGAGATTATCGCCGCGAGTGCCTGATCATGCGATGATCGTTGCCTCAGGCCCCGTGCATACGGGGCCTGATTTTTAACCAGCGAGCGCTTCGAAGGTTTCAGGGAGGAGCCGACATGACGTCCGGACTGATCGGTATCCTGATCGTCATAATCCATGTGCTTGGCGCGTTGTCCGCCATCATGGCATTGATGTCGAGTCGCACCTCTCAAGGGGCGGTTGCCTGGATCGTTACGCTTTTGACGTTTCCTTATCTGGCCGTTCCTATCTATTGGGTCTTCGGACGCCCACGTTTCTACGGGTATACCTCCGCGCGCGGCGAACGCGACAGCGTACTACGTCAGGTACTATTGCGTTTCAGGCCTCGGCTCGAGCCTTTCTTTTCCCGTCCCTCGTTTGACACCACGCGGATCCAAGCCGTCGAGCGCTTGGCCATGATGCCCATGAGCACGGGCAATCGCGCTGAACTGCTCATCGATGGGGAACAAACCTTCCAGAGCTTACTGGAGGGAATCGATGCCGCACGCGAATATATTCTCGTACAGTTTTTCATTTTCCGTGCCGATGAAATCGGCACTTTGTTCAAGCAGCACTTGATGCGTCGGGCAGAACAGGGAGTGCGAGTGTGCCTGCTCTACGACGAAATCGGCAGCCGCAGTTTACCGAATGACTACTTGCACGAGTTATCGCAAGCGGGCATTGAGGTAACGGCCTTCAACTCATCGCGCGGTTGGCGGCACCGTTTCCAGATCAACTTCCGCAACCACCGCAAGATCGTGGTCGTCGACGGGCGTGAGGGCTGGACCGGCGGCTTCAATGTAGCCGATGAATATCTAGGGAGAGTGGCGCGATATGGTCCCTGGCGCGATACCCATCTCAAGCTCACCGGGCCAAGCGTGATGGGGTTGCAGGAAGCTTTCTGGGAGGACTGGTACTGGGCCACTGAAGAGATATTGTCCCTGAACTGGGAACCATCGATCACCTGCGATGAGTGTCAGCACGTGGTGATCGTGCCCTCCGGGCCGGCTGATAACTGCGAGACGGCAAGCCTGCTGATTCAACATGTCATTCACGGGGCCCATGAACGACTGTGGGTGACCAGCCCGTACTTCGTCCCGGATCAGGGAGTGCAAGATGCCTTGAAGCTTGCCGCATTGCGTGGTGTCGATGTACGCGTGATGATCCCCGAGCGCCCCGACCACTTGCTAGTCTTCCTCTCGGCTTTTTCCTTCTTGCCCGAGATGATTCGTCACGGTGTGCGTATTTTTCGCTACCAGCCGGGGTTCCTGCACCAGAAAGTCGTCCTGGTCGACGACGAGACGGCGCTGGTCGGATCGGTCAATCTTGATAACCGATCGTTTCGACTCAATTTCGAGATTACCGCGTATGTCCCCGATGCGACGTTTGCCGGTCAGGTCGAGGACATGCTACGCCGGGATTTTGCGGCATGCCGCGAGGTATCGTTGGACGAACTCAACAACCGCCCCATCTGGCGTAAACTCATCTCCCGCGCGGCGTATCTGCTCGCGCCCATACAATGACAATCGTGGCGTGTGGTGACACAGCGTCCATATGTTTGCGGCTGTCGTACATTTACTGCGTGACCACCAGGAGTGCCGGTGAATCTTGAAACCAAGTGGCTCGAAGATTTCGTTGCCCTCGCCAATACACGCAGTTTTTCCGCTTCAGCGAGGCAACGGCACGTCACCCAGCCTGCTTTCAGCCGACGTATCCGCTCCCTGGAACAAGCCGTGGGTGCCACCTTGGTCGACCGTTCCACGACCCCTATCGGGCTGACACCGGAAGGGCAGTTGTTCCTGGTCACGGCACGCAGCATGGTCGAGCAGTTGAGCGAATGCCTCGCCCATTTGCGCGGCCTGTCGATGGCCAACGAAGCGCTCGATATTGTCGCCGCGCACTCGCTGGCGTTGACGTTTTTCCCGCGTTGGATTTCACGCTTGCAAAAAGGTGTGGGTGAACTTCCGACGCGGCTGGTGGCCATGAACGTCGGGGATGCCATTCATGTGTTGCGCGAAGGCAACTGCGACCTGATGCTGGCGTACTATGATCCCTATGCCAGCATGCAGCTCGACGGCGAAGCCTTTCCTTCATTTTCCATCGGTCAGGTGAAAATGCTGCCGGTTTGCGTGCCCAACGCCGACGGCACTCCAAGCTTTGCGCTGGACGACGAGGAGGGCATCCCGTTTCTCGCCTATACCCAAGGCGCCTTTCTGGGACGTAGCGTACGTATGCTGCTCAAGAACGACCCGCTACGCATGCGCCTCAAGACCGTCTATGAGACTGCCATGGCGGAAGGCCTCAAGGGCATGGCCCTGCAAGGGGTCGGCATGGCGTGGATTCCCGATTTCTGCATACGCGAAGAACTCGCCGCAGGGCGCTTGGTCCGTGCGGGAGACCCGCAATGGGATATTCCCCTAGAGATTCGCCTGTACCGGTGTTCATTGGTGCACAAACCCGGCGTCGAGAAGCTCTGGCGACAGATGATGAAGTTGCCGCGCGATTTTTTGCAGGCATGAACATTGGCAACAAGCCTCATCATGGCGTGGCCATGCCGGCCGGCAAACCCAGAAAGTTCTGAATGATGAAGAAATGGTCCTCGAACAACGCCTCGGGGTCGAGGTCGGCCAACGCCACCCAGTGGGCTTGCTCGCCACTGCGCGAAGGCTTGAGCCGGGGGAGTTGCTGTTCGGGCCGCAGGGCAAAATAGAAAGCCTGCGCCAAGGTACGCCCGCGCCAACTGCGGTGGGGGTCATCGAACAAGCGCTGGCCACGTAGCGAACCTTTGAGCACGGCTTCGGGAATCTTTAGGCGCACCCGCTCACGCAGCTCGCGCAAGCAGGCATCCAGCAAGCGCTCCTGGGGTTGAATGAAGCCTCCCGGCAAGGCGAGCAGCCCCTTTCCGGGCGCTGCTCGCCGCTCGACCAGCAGCACATGCCCGGATTGCACCACGACAGCATCGACGGTCACGAACACCGGCGGATAGGGCGCCTGGGCCCAGGCCTCACGATACTGATCGAGCAGATGCTGCTCTTCCCACAATTGCGCGCATTCGGGCGTTTCGAGAAAGCGCCGCAGCACATCGCGGACCGGCGCCGACAGGCCGCTGCTTTCCTCGCGCGCCAAATAATCGCCTGCCAATGCCGGCTGACCGAACAACGCCTCTCGAATGCGACTGGCCGAGACATCGCTGACCAGAGGGACGCTGACCGACTCCCACTGCGGAAACAGCGTGAGATAATAGCTTGACTGACCGCGACTGGCACCGATCAAGCCGATTCGGGGTAACCGGCCATGCTGGGGGACGACTACATCGCGCACCCGGCGCTGTACATCACGTACCCAGACATCATCGTTGTAGAGCGCATCCAGTAACGGCGTGATTTCGAGTCGTGCGTTGTCATCGGCGTCGAAGCACTCACGCAGCATGTCTCGACGCTCCTCGAAGCGCCAGGGGTTGCGCAGTGAACGGGCCTGCCAGGCGGACCCTACCATGACGATCACCTGCCGTGCCTGCTGCAATGCCTCGCGTATGACAGTGATATGCCCCCGATGGGGTGGCTGGAAACGCCCGATGAAAACCAGGCAATCGAAGGCATAGGGTGTATCGGAGGAGGGCAAGGACGTGGTGGCGTTGGACATGAAAGCTCCATCAGCAGGGCCGAGCCATTATGAGCAGCCAGTCGGGCCTCTGCAATATAAGCAGTGGTCGGGGCATCTGCGCTATCCTGAGACCAAGCTACGTTGTGCCCGCCACTTATCATTTCCGACAAGGAGCGTCCGTGATCAATCTTTCGCCGCGTTATTGGTACCGAATCGTCGTCAATGCCGCGACCTTATGGCATGAGCACAATGCGTTCAGCTTCGCGGGCTCTCTGGCGTTTTACACCCTGTTTTCACTGGCGCCGACGATCATTATCGCCGTCACCGTGATTGGGCTGGTATTGGGAGAAGACGCCGCGCAAGGCCAGATCGTGGCGCAACTGCAGGACACCATGGGTCAAGACGCCGCCACCGCGATTCAGCAAGCGGTAGCGCAGTCCCGCATCGAAAGCTCCGGCATCTTGCCGACGTTGCTCGGCATCGGCGCACTGGTAATCGGCGCCACGACTGTCTTCGCGCAGATGCAATTCTCCCTCAATACGCTCTGGGGCGTAACGGCGCGTCCCGATCGCAACGGGCTTTGGTTGTTCATCAAGAAACGCCTGCTGTCGCTGACCGTCGTACTGGCGGTGGGTTTTATCCTCATGGTGTCGTTGGTGCTGAGCGTGATGCTGCGCACCTTTTTCAGGTATGCAAGCGACTGGCTGCCGGGTGTCAACGCGCTCCTGGGGAGCGCCGAGTTCTTGGTCTCACTGGCGGTGATTGCGCTTTTTTTCGCCTCTATTTTCAAGGTGTTGCCGGATGTCCTGGTGAGCTGGCGAGATGTTATGGTCGGCGCGATCGTGACGGCGGTACTGTTTGCGATCGGACGCTACGCCATCGCTGCATATCTAGCCTATACCGCCACGGCGTCGACATACGGCGCGGCAGGGTCGGTCGTTCTGGTGTTGCTATGGGTTTACTACAGTTCGCTGATTTTGCTGTATGGCGCCGCTTTTACCCGCACCCATCTCGAAGCGCGTGGTAAGCGTATCGTACCTCGCAACTCCGCCGTCTCGGTCAAACGCGAATTCGTGGATTCGCCAAAATATGCCGAGACTCAAGCGACGCCCGCAAGCAAAGGAGAGGGCCATGCATGAATATTGTCTCAAGGCCTGGATCACCGGGCGCGTGCAAGGCGTCGGATTTCGCGCCGCATCACGCGATCAAGCGTTAAGGGAAGGACTCACGGGGCATGCCAGGAACCTCGGCGACGGCCGCGTCGAAGTGCTGCTATGCGGTGAGCGGGTGGCCGTCGACCGTGTCGTGCGCTGGTTGTGGCAAGGGCCACCGTCGTCGCGCGTTACTCATGTCGAGTGCGAAAAGGTCGATGTCACGCCCCCGAGTGCCTTCGAACTCGGGTGAAACTGCCTCTGAACCGTCCCGGTGCGGGCCGGCAAGGTGAGGGCCACTGACCTCAGTGGGTCAATGTCTCGACGATCCAGTCCACGACGGCCTCACCGTCAGCGTTCATGCACACATCGACGAGTGGTGTGCGTGCCCAGCGTGGGTCGATGAAGGTGCGCTCTTGTGACGCAAACAGCGTCTGTCCCTCGGCATCGCCCTCGGTGACGACATTCAAGTGCCCGCGTGCGGTCGTGAAGAGTTCCGGACGCATCAACCACGCCAAGGCACAACTGTCGTGTGGACAACAGCCGTCGATATCCAGCGCGGTACGGTAGAACGCGCGATAAAACGCATAGCTGCCCGCCAATACGTCGCCCAGCTTGCCTTGGGCCGCGGCGATCTTGTCCATCTGCGCGGGGCCCAGCACACAGCGATGCGTGGCATCGAGCCCCACCAAGGTCAATGGCCAGCCCGCCGTCAAGACACGTGCGGCGGCATGCGGGTCATTGAAGATATTGGCCTCGGCGACGGGCGTGACGTTACCTCCCTCGCGAATCGACCCACCCATGACGACGACCTGTTTGACGCGATCGACGATGCCCGGGTCGAGCTGCAGCGCGGCGGCTAGATTGCCCAGCGGGCCCACGGCAACCAGAGTGATCTCGCCGGGGCGGGCATTGACCTGTTCGACGATGAACTGTGGCGCACTGATTGTCTCGGCGCGATGGCTGGGAGCAGGCAAGGGATGGTTGCCCAGCCCGTTGTCACCGTGGATATGCGCCGGCGCCGGATGCTTGAGCTTGACCAGGGGCGCCGCCGCGCCTTGTGCGACGGGGATGCGCTGATCGGCGAGCTCGGCGAGCAGCAGCGCATTGGTAGTGGCCGTATCGATATCGACATTGCCGTAGGTCGTAGTCATGCCGAGAAGCTCGATCTCGGGGTGTGCCAGGGCGATGGCGATGGCTTGGGCGTCGTCTACGCCAGGGTCGGTATCGAAAATCAGAGGTGTGGTCATGAGAATCCTGTGTCAAATAACGGTCAAGTAACCAGCAAACGTGCCGCAAGGAATCAGTGGCGCAAGATATCGCGTGCTGGCCAGTCACGGGAGGTCGCCGCAACCTCGCTGGCAAGCGGGATGCTTGGCGCCGCGCCGCTTTTTTGAACGCACAAGGCCGCGGCTGTGCTCGCTTCATTCAGGCAGGTTTCGATGGGGGCATTCCGTTGCCGCGCAGCCATGAAGTAACCGATGAAGGTATCGCCGGCCGCGGTCGTATCCACGGCTTCAACAGGGAACGCAGGCAGCTCGAGACGCTGCTCGCCAAACTGATAACGCACGCCATCACGCCCCAGCGTCAACACCAGTTCGACCTCAGGCAGCCGTTGATAGAGGACATCCATGAGTTCGGCGACCCCGGCATGCTCGTCAAGCCCCGCCAGCGCTGCGGCTTCGCCACGATTGAGGAACAGTATCTGGCACAATTCGAGCGGCAACGCATGCACATTTTCCCCTAGGGGCGCAGGGTTGAAAGCGATCTGCATGCCATGGCGCGCGGCAAGCGTCATGACGCTCTCGAGCGCATTGCATTCGTTTTGCAACAAAAGCCAATCATCAGGACTCACCGAAGTCATCAAGGCGTCGAGGTGACGCTCGCTGAAACCGTGATTGGCCCCGGGACTAAGGATGATGGCGTTCTCGGCGTGATCGTCGACCTGAATGATGGCATGCCCGCTGGCCTCGGCGGTGAGTTCGATCAGGGATGTATTGACGCCCGCCTGGGTCAAGATTTCCAGCACCCAGCGATCGTTCTGCGATACACGCCCCCAATGCGTCACGTCACCGCCTGCACGGGCCATGGCCAATGACTGGTTGGCGCCTTTGCCGCCTAGTACCTGGGTAAAGCTCTGGCTGGACAATGTCTCGCCGGGACGCACCAGATGGCTGACACGGTAGACGTAATCGATATTGATGGAACCGTAATTATAAAGCATGCGAGCTCCCGGCTTTAAGGCTCATGTATTAAGCGCGCGAAGCGAGCCATTGATGCAGGTTGTCACACGTCAGGCTGACGACATTGGCGCGAGCTTCCGGCGAGATCCAAGCACTGTGCGGCGTGACGATGAGGTTGAGTGCCTCATCCATGGCTTCGATGAGCGCATGACCTTGACGCGGCGGCTCTTCAGGCAGGCTATCGACGCCGAGCCCGCCAATCGACCCTCCTCGAAGCGCGTCCAACGCTGCCTTTTCATCTATGATACCGCCCCGTGCACAATTGATCAGCAAGGCACCGGGTTTGAAACGGGTCAGCATCTCGGCGTCGACGAGATGCCGTGTCTGATCGGTCAGCGGGCAGTGTAGGCTCAAGACATCGAGTTCACCCGCCAGTGACGCGAGGGAAGGGCGCGAGTCCTGCGCTTCGTTGCCAGGGCGCGCGGCAAAGGTGACGCGCATGCCGAAGGCCTCGGCCAAGCGCGACACGGCGCGACCGAGTTCGCCATGGCCGACGATGACGAGATGCTTGTCGGCCAATTGCAGAGTGCGGTGGTCGAGCAAGCAGAACAATGCACTTTCGTTCCAGCGGCCGGCGGCGACATCGCGCATGTAAAGCGGCAGGCGATTGGCGAGGGCAAGCATCAACATCAGAGTATGTTGCGCCACGCTCGCCGTGCCGTACGCAGAGACGTTACGCACCTCGATGCCGCGATCGCGGGCGGCTTCCATGTCGATATTGTTGGTACCCGTCGCCAATACGCAGATCAATTTTAGATCGGGCAGGGACGCTAGCAGGTCACCGTCCAGCACCACCTTGTTGGTAATCGCGATGTCCGCGTTGCCGAGACGCTCCTGACGTTTCTCGACAGCGGTATGCGCATGGACTTCAAGATGATCGACTGCCGCGTGCAACGGTGAGAGATCAATATCATCGCCAAGGCTGGCGGCGTCGAGAATCACGGCTTTCATGCGACATCCTTTTTCTTTTAACAACGAAGTGAAGTGAGTCTGGCATCGTGGCAGCAAACTGCATGATATCGAGCCCGGATACGCTTGCCCGCTGGGTGGCGCAACGCGCTATAATAAGCGGCTTTCGGAAAAGGCTTGGAAAGTGCGATCTCCGGCCCTATATCCCTGCCACCGCGCGAGCGTCGCGCGGGCGCTTCTTGATGACATGAATGGTGAGAACCATGCCCATCTACGAGTATGAGTGCAAGGCCTGCGGCCATCGCCTGGAAAAGCTACAAAAAGTCAGCGCGGCAGTGTTGACCGATTGTCCAAGCTGCGAGCGCGCAGAATTATCACGCTTGGTCTCCGCGGCGGGCTTTCGCCTGGCCGGCGGCGGATGGTATGAAACCGACTTCAAATCGGGGCAAAAGCGCAATCTCGCGGGAGAGGCTTCCACGCCCTCCACGTCTACCGAGACCGGCGGCAAAACGCCCGCCTGACGCGTTCGGCGCCGTTCGGGCGGCGCCGGCCCCATGAAATACGCAACGAAACAGGATAAGACATGCGCAGTCACTATTGCGGTCAATTGAACGAAACCCAGGTGGATCAGGAAGTCGCACTCTGCGGCTGGGTACATCGTCGTCGCGACCATGGGGGAGTGATCTTCCTCGATTTGCGCGACCGCGATGGTATCGCCCAGGTCGTGGTCGATCCCGATACTCCCGAGGCGTTCGCCAATGCCGATCGTGCCCGCAACGAGTTTGTGCTGCGCATTCGAGGACGCATTCGCCTGCGCCCTGAAGGTACCCAGAACCCCAACATGCCCACCGGCATGATCGAAGTGCTGGCATCGGACGTCGAAGTGCTCAACACGGCAGCCACGCCCCCGTTCCAGCTCGACGAGCATGGCAAGGTCGGCGAGGAAACGCGTCTCAAGCATCGTTACATCGATCTACGTCGCCCGGAGATGATCGACAAACTGCGGCTGCGTTCGCGGATCACGCATAGCGTGCGCGCGTATCTCGAATCCCAAGGGTTTCTGGATATCGAGACGCCGATTTTGACACGTGCGACGCCGGAAGGGGCGCGCGATTACCTGGTGCCGAGCCGTACGCATCCGGGCGAGTTCTTCGCCTTGCCGCAGTCACCGCAGCTGTTCAAGCAGCTCTTGATGGTGTCGGGCTTCGACCGTTATTACCAGATCGCCAAGTGCTTCCGCGACGAAGATCTGCGTGCCGATCGCCAACCCGAGTTCACCCAGATCGACCTGGAGGCGTCGTTCGTCGAAGAAAGCGACATCATGTCAATGACCGAGGACATGATCCGTCAGCTGTTCCAGGACGTGCTCGATGTCAGCCTGCCGGCATTCCCCAAGATGCCGTACAGCGAAGCGATGAACCGTTACGGTTCGGATAAGCCCGACCTGCGTATCCCGCTCGAGCTGATCGATGTCAACGACCTGATGCGCGATGTCGACTTCAAGGTGTTCTCCGGTCCGGCCAAGGCCGATGACGGGCGCGTTGCAGCACTCAAGGTTAGCGGCGGTGCCAAGCTGTCGCGCAAGGAAATCGACGCCTATACCGATTTCGTCAACATCTACGGTGCCAAGGGGTTGGCCTGGATCAAGGTCAACGAGCGTGCCAAGGGCCTCGAAGGGCTGCAATCGCCGATCGTCAAGTTCATGGACGGCGTGGTCGACGAGCTGCTCACCCGTGTCGACGCCCAGGATGGCGACATCATCTTCTTCGGTGCCGACAAGGCACGTGTCGTCAATGAGGCGCTGGGGGCACTGCGCGTCAAGTTGGGCGAAGATCTCGATCTCTATACGCAGGAGTGGGCGCCGTTGTGGGTCGTCGACTTCCCCATGTTTGAAGCTGACGACGCCGGTCGCCTGGCCGCCTTGCACCATCCGTTCACCGCGCCTTCGAGCTCGCCGGAGGCGTTCAAGGCAGACCCCGCCAATGCGCTGTCGCGCGCCTACGACATGGTCTTGAACGGTACTGAGCTGGGTGGCGGCTCCATCCGTATTCATGATCAGGCGATGCAGCGGGCGGTCTTCGAAGTGCTGGGCATCGGCGAGGAAGAAGCCGAGGAGAAGTTCGGCTTCCTGCTCGACGCCCTCCGGTTCGGCGCGCCGCCTCATGGTGGCCTGGCCTTCGGTCTCGACCGTCTGGTCATGCTGATGAGCGGCGCCAAGACGATCCGCGAAGTGATCGCCTTCCCCAAGACGCAGAGTGCCGCCTGCCTGATGACCGACGCTCCGGGCGAGGTCAGCGCCGATCAGCTCAAGGAGCTCAACATTCGCTTGCGTCAGAAGGCGCAGCAAGGTGGCAACGGCGAGGCCTGACGCGCGCCGCTTGCCCCACGCTATTCTCGTTTTCCCGGCGTCGCCTCGGCGCCGGGTGTCCTGCAAACGCGAACGCCTGTTTTTTCAAGGAGTGACGTCGACATGGCAGGCCATAGTAAATGGGCGAACATCAAGCACCGCAAAGCCGCCCAGGATGCCAAGCGCGGCAAGATTTTCAGCAAACTGATCCGTGAACTGACGGTTGCCTCCCGGCAGGGCGGTGGTGAGGTGGCGGACAATCCCCGCCTGCGCGCCGCTATCGACAAGGCGCTGTCCAACAACATGACCAAGGACACCATCCAGCGCGCCATAGAGCGCGGCGCCGGCAATAACGACGGCGACGAGATGGAGGAAACCGTCTACGAGGGCTACGGTCCCGAAGGCGTCGCGGTAATGGTCGAATGCATGACCGACAACCGCAATCGCACGGTCTCCGAGGTGCGTCACGCTTTCAACAAGAATGGCGGTAATTTGGGCACGTCCGGGTCCGTCGCCTTCATGTTCCATAAGCAAGGGCGGTTGACGCTGCCGGAGGGCACCTCCGAAGAGGCCGCCATGGAAGCCACGCTGGCCGCCGAACCCGAAGACATCGTCACTCAGGACGACGGCACGCTCGAGATCGTGACCTCCGTGGAAGGCTTCGGTGCGGTCAAGGACGCGCTAGTCGAGGCGGGCATCGAGCCCTCCGCGAGCGATGTCGGGTCCTATCCCGATAATTACTCCCCCGTCGACGATGTGGATACGGCGCGCAAGGTCCTCAAATTGTTCGACATGCTCGAAGACCTCGACGACGTGCAGAACGTCTATTCCAACGCCGATTTCTCCGATGCCGTCATGGCGGAACTCGAGTGAGTGGCAAGGCAGGGGTGCTGAGTCGATGATCCTGCTGGGGATCGATCCAGGGTCGCGCATCACCGGCTACGGTGTCGTCGATGTCTCCTCGGCGACGCCGCGGTACGTCGCCAGCGGCTGCATCCGCATCAAGAGTGACCAACTGGCCCAGAAGCTTGCCCAGGTATATGCCGGCATCGGCGAGTTGATCGGCGTGCATCGTCCGCATGAAATCGCCATCGAGCAGGTCTTCATGTCCAAGAATGCCGACTCCGCACTCAAGCTGGGGCAGGCACGCGGCACGGCCATCGTTTGCGCCGCCAATCATGGCCTCGAGGTTTTCGAGTACGCTCCTACCCAGATCAAGCAGGCGGTCACCGGTACCGGCGCGGGGACCAAAGATCAAGTACAGCATATGGTGACGGCGATTCTAGGGCTCGACGGCACGCCACAGGCCGATGCCGCCGACGCACTGGCCATCGCCCTGACGCATGCCTATGCCCGCCAGGGACGCTCGCTATCAGCGGCACGAGGGCGGCGTCGAAGCGGTTCCCGTCAGCGTTGGCGGGACTTTCGCCCCGACTGAGGCAGCGTGTGTCGAGTGCTGGTCAGTCGCAAGGCGGATCAGTATAGTGTCAACCCAGTCAATCGAAGGACTCGATGTGCATGATTGGACGCTTGCGTGGCACCCTGCTGGAAAAACAACCGCCGTGGATCGTCGTCGACGTCGGCGGCGTCGGCTATGAGTTGGAGACCTCTATGACCACCTTGCTGGCATTGCCGGCGGTGGGCGAAGAAGTGCAGCTCCACACGCATATGGCGGTGCGTGAGGACGCGCATCTGCTGTATGGCTTCGCACGCGGCGAAGAACGTCAACTTTTTCGCGCCCTGATCAAGGTCAACGGGGTAGGGCCCAAGCTTGCCTTGGCGATTCTCTCCGGCATGGATCAGGAAGCCTTCATCCGCTGCGTCATGGAAGACGACAGCAAGGCGCTGACACGCCTACCCGGCGTCGGCAAGAAAACCGCCGATCGCTTGGTCGTGGAAATGCGAGACCGCTTCCCCCATTGGCAACTCGAGCAGGAAAACGGGTTGCATGCCCTTGAGTTGGGTGCCTCACCCGCAGCACCTGCGGCCGATCCTTTCGCCGATGCGGAATCGGCCCTCGTCGCCTTGGGCTACAAACCCAACGAAGCCTCGCGCATGCTGTCCGGGCTGGACGCTAGCCTCTCCACGGAAGGCCTGATCAAAGCCGCCCTGACACGCAAGATGGCAGGTTAAGGACCGCGAATGATCGATACCGACCGTCTGATCGCGGCGCAACCTCAGGGCAGCGAGGTGCACGTGGATCATGCCATTCGTCCGCAGCGACTGGCCGAGTACATCGGCCAGCCCCGCGTGCGCGAGCAGATGGATATCTTCATCAGCGCGGCCCGTCAGCGCAGCGACAGCCTTGATCATACCCTGATATTCGGGCCACCTGGCCTTGGCAAGACCACGTTGGCCAACATCATCGCCGCCGAGATGGAGGTCGATATCAAATCGACTTCCGGCCCCGTGCTCGAGCGCGCCGGCGACCTCGCTGCCATGCTCACCAATCTGCAAGCCGGTGATGTGCTGTTCATCGACGAGATCCATCGCCTTCCCGCCTCGGTGGAAGAGGTGCTGTATCCCGCGATGGAGGATTATCAGCTCGATATCATGATCGGCGAAGGCCCCGCCGCGCGTTCCATCAAGCTCGACCTGCCTGCTTTCACCCTGGTGGGCGCTACCACGCGTGCGGGGCTGCTCACATCGCCGCTGCGCGATCGTTTCGGCATCGTACAACGACTGGAATTCTACGCAGTCGACGAGTTGACCGAGATCGTGGTGCGTTCGGCGCATTTGTTGGGGGTCGAGGCCGACCGTGAAGGTGCGGCCGAAATTGCCCGCCGCGCGCGGGGCACGCCACGCATCGCCAATCGTCTGCTGAGACGTGTGCGCGACTTCGCCGAAGTACGCGGCGACGGTCGCCTTAACGAAGAAATTGCCGATCAGGCTCTCAACATGCTGCATGTCGACCGCCATGGACTGGACCACATGGACCGACGTCTGTTGATGGCGATGATTGAGAAGTTCGATGGCGGCCCGGTCGGTGTAGACAGCCTGGCGGCCGCGATCAGCGAGGAACGCGACACGATCGAGGATGTCCTAGAACCGTACCTGATCCAGCAGGGGTTCATGATGCGCACCGCGCGTGGACGTGTGGTCACACGTCTAGCTTACGAACACTTCGGCCTGACGCCGACCGATGCCGTCGTGGCGCCGTCGCTTGACGACAGGCGACAGGAGGGCGATGCATGAGCGGTTTCACGCATACGCTCAAGGTCTATATCGAAGACACCGACGCCGGCGGCATCGTCTATTACGTCAACTATCTAAAATATATGGAGCGGGCACGCAGCGAGTGGCTCAACCACCACGGCCTGACCCAGCGCGACTTGCTCGCACAGGGTATCCAACTGGTCGTGCATCAATTGGAATGCCGTTATGCCAAGCCCGCCCACCTCGACGACGAACTGCACATCTCGGCGGACGTCGTCGAATCCACTGCCTGCCGCGCGACCTTCGCCCAGACAGTGACACGTCGCGGGGAACGACTGTGCGAGGCCCGGGTGGACATCGTCTGCCTGGAGGCTTCTCGGCTTAAACCCGTGCGTTGGCCGGATGCGCTGCAGCCGCTGATGCACGGATAAACCAAGCGAAACGAACTCTCAAGCGACACGAGGACTGCCGTGAACGACTCCATGTCCATTCCGCACCTGATCATGAACGCCAGCCTGATCGTTCAACTGGTCATGCTCCTGCTCCTGGCTGCCTCAATAGCCTCCTGGATCATAATTTTCCAGCGCAGCATCGCGCTGCGTCGCGCCGAAAAGGCCTATCAGGATTTCGAAGACAGTTTCTGGTCCGGCGTTGACCTCAACGACCTTTATCGCGACCTGCCCGCTGAACAAGAATCCCACGGCGCGGAGCACGTTTTCCGCTCCGGTTTTCGCGAATTCAACCGTCTGATGCCCAAGACCAACAGTACCGATGCAGTGCTAGAAGGCGTGCAACGTGGCCAGCGCGTCGCGCTGTCGCGTGAAGAAGACCGCCTGCAGCTGCATCTCACTTTCCTCGCCACGGTCGCTTCGGCAAGCCCTTATATCGGCCTGTTCGGTACCGTATGGGGCATCATGGGGTCATTCCAAAGCTTGTCGATGGCACAGCAGGCTACGCTGTCCACCGTCGCGCCCTGGATTGCGGAGGCGTTGGTCGCTACGGCCATGGGGCTGTTTGCCGCTATTCCCGCGGTGATCTTCTACAACCGGCTATCTGCCCATGCGGGACGCTTGCTCGGCAAATACGAAAACTTCGCCGAGGAATTCCACGCCATCCTGCACCGTAATCTGCAGGGGCGCAGCGAACGCGAAGCATCCTGAGGGAGGAAGCATGTACGGATCTTATCATCATCGCCAGCGGCGCAAGCCGATGGGCGAGATCAATGTCGTGCCGTTCATCGATGTGATGCTGGTGCTGTTGGTGATCTTCATGATCACCGCCCCCATGCTCAATCAGGGAGTCGATGTCGAACTGCCGCAGGTGTCGTCCGACCCCATCGATACCGAGGAGCAAGAGCCACTGATCGTGTCGGTGGATCGTGAGGGGCAGTATTTCATTTCCCTGGGAGATGAAGAGACCCCTGTCGCCCTCGATGAACTCGGGGAAAAGGTCAAGGCCATGCTAAGCCGAAATGCGAACACACCGGTCATGGTGCGTGGTGATCGTAATGTTGCCTACGGTCAGATCGTAACGTTGATGAGTACGCTGCAAGGGTCGGGAGTAGGCAACGTCGGGCTTATCTCCGAACCTCCTTCCGGTGAAGAGTGAGGCATCGACATGGCGAAACGTGAACGCCGTGTAGGCTATGGCTGGCCAGTGCTGTTGGCCATTGGTGTGCATGTGGCGGCACTGATGCTCACCATCATCAAATGGCCGGAAAGCGAGTCCGACCCAACCTCTTCATCGGTGGTCCAGGCGACGCTCGTTCGCGCTGAAACGGCGACGGACCAACCCCAGCAAACCGAGGATTCCACTCCGCCGGCTGCTCAGCCGGAACCGGAAGAAGACGCGCCGGAACCCGAGGAATCGACACCTTCCGAATCGTCCGAGGAACCAGCGGCCGATAACGAGGCCGAGGTGACGGATAGCGCAGTGGAAGAAGCCAAAGCCGAAGCACAGCGCTTGCAGGAAGAAGCGCAACGCGCGGCGGAACAGCGAGCCGAAGCCGAGCAGCAACGCCAGGAAGAAGCTGAAGCCGAGAGGCAGCGCCAGGAGGAAGCCGAAGCTGAGCGGCAACGCCAGGAGGAAGCCGAAGCTGAGCGGCAACGCCAGGAGGAAGCTGAAGCTGAGCGGAAGCGCCAAGAAGAAGCCGAAGCTGAGCGGCAGCGCCAGGAAGAAGCTGAAGCTGAGCGGAGGCGCCAGGAAGAAGCTGAAGCCGAGCGGAAGCGCCAAGAAGAAGCCGAAGCCGAGCGGAAGCGCCAGCAAGAGCTTGCCGAACGAGCGGCTCAGGCCAATGATTCATCACTGGACAGCATGATCAGTGATGAAGAACAATCCATTGCCAATGCCGAGCAGGCTCGGGAAGCCGCCAATGGCTTCAAGAACCTGGTTCGCCGATACGTCGAGCAAAACTGGAATGTACCGTCCAATGCGTCGTCGGAGTTACGCGCCATCGTGCGAATCCAATTACTGCCCACTGGCGAGCTGGTAAGCGCCACGATCACTCAAAGCAGTGGCAATTCCACTTTCGACCATTCCGTGATCAATGCCGTCGAAAAGGCGGCGCCGTTCCGTGAGATGCGCGAACTCGACGCTTCGGTAAAAGGTCAGTTCCGTGAATTCAATCTGGACTTCAACCCAGAGGATATCCGCTGATGAAACGACTCAAGCTTTGGACAGCCGCGCTGCTGCTGATGTTATGTGCCGGTGTGGCGCATGCCGAGCTGACCATCGAAATCACCAAGGGCAGCGATCAGGCCATCCCCATTGCCATCGTGCCGATGGAAGGGGGGGATGAACTACCACAGGAGGTCTCGCGCATCGTCGGCAATGACCTGGAACGCAGTGGTCGTTTCGAGCCATTGTCGCGTGATTCGCTGATCTCTCGTCCCAGCAGCAGCGATGATGTTTACTATCAGGATTGGCAGCAGCTGGATAGCGACTACCTGGTGGTAGGCAAGGTCGAGAACCAAGATGGCCAGTACCGTATCCAATATGAGCTTCTGGACGTCAATGGCGAAGATCGCATGCTCGGCGAGGTCGTAACCTCCAGTCGCGATCAACTGCGCGACAGCGCGCACTATATCAGCGATCAGATTTTTGAAGAGATCACCGGGATTCGTGGCGCTTTCTCGACGAGCATCGCCTATGTCACGGCCAATGGAGTCGATGACAACATCAAATATACTTTGAACATCGCCGATTCCGACGGGCACAACAATCAGGAAATTCTCTCCTCGGATGAACCCATCATGTCGCCGGCGTGGTCACCGGACGGTCGCAAGCTGGCCTATGTCTCGTTCGAGACGGGGCGGCCCTCCATCTATGTTCAGAATCTTTCGACAGGGCAGCGTATCCAGTTGACCTCTTTCGAAGGAATCAACGGTGCACCGGCGTGGTCACCGGATGGACGCAAGTTGGCAATGTCGCTTTCCAAGGATGGCCAGCCGGAGATCTACGTCATGGATGTAGGCTCGCGGAATCTCACGCGCCTGACACATAGCGATGCGATCGATACCGAACCCGAGTGGGCGCCGGACGGCCGTAGCCTGATTTTCACCTCCGACCGTAGTGGCAATCCGCAGATCTATCGCTACAACTTGGGTGAAGAGCAGGCCAAACGGATCACCTTCACTGGTAGCTATAATTCACGTGGCCGTTTCAACCCGGACGGTGATGCGATATTTATGGTGACCCGTGACGACGACGGTTTCCACATTGCTCGCCAGGATCTGGATACCGATCGCATGACGGTTCTCACCGATTCCAACTGGGACGAATCTCCCAGTGTCGCGCCGAATGGCACCATGGTAATCTTCGCCACGCAAGAAGGGACCCGCGGTGTATTGGGGGCCGTATCGGACGATGGTAGTGCTTCCTTCCGGCTGCCGTCGCCGCAAGGGGACGTGCGCGAACCTGCATGGTCACCCTTTTTAGACTAAACCGCGATAGAGTCATTTGACTTTCAAGCAAGGAGAAAACAATGCAATTCAAACCATATGCTCAAGGCCTCGCCGTCGCCATTTCACTCGCCGTTCTCGCGGGTTGTTCCAGCACTGGCGGCACGCAGGATGGCAGCATGGATGGCACGTCCGGAACAGGCGCCGGTGGCTCAGACTCCGCCTCCAGCCAAGGCATGGAAAGTGGACAAGGCACTTCAGGCAGCGAGATGGGCGACCGCAATGCCATTCCTGAAGAGCGCACTATCTACTTTGCCTTCGACCGCGACACTATTCGTCCGGAATTCGAGTCAGTACTCGAAGCGCATGCTCAATATCTCAAGAATCACCCCAACACCGATGTCGTCTTGGAAGGGCATGCCGACGAGCGTGGCACCCGCGAGTACAACCTGGGGTTGGGTGAGCGTCGTGCGCAAGCCGTCGAGCAGTACCTAAGCGTGGAAGGCGTCTCGTCGTCACAGGTCGAAATCGTCAGCTACGGCGAAGAACGTCCTGCGGCACGCGGTCACGATGAAGAGTCGTACGCCCAGAATCGCCGCGTCGTCTTTTCCTACTAAACGTCGACGGAGTCAGGTATGAAACACGGTCTGAAAAGACTGTGCGGCGCGGGAGCCCTGGTGCTCCCGCTGTCCGTATGGGCTCAGCCCTCGGTCGATGACTTGACCGACCAGTCCGACAATATCTATAGCCAGACCGCCGTGCGTGAAGAAACGGGCGGCGGTGGCGGCAATCTGGCCTTGTTCAATCAGTTGCAGGACAGCCAGCGCGAGATCAAGCAATTGCGCGGCCAACTCGAGGAACTGCGCTACCAGCTCGAACAGCAGAAGAAACTTTCGCAAGAACGGTTCCTGGATCTGGAAAAGCGCATCGAGGACATGGCGTCGCGCTCTGATTCCTCTCGGGATTCTTCCGGGGTCGATAGCGATGTCGCCGAGTCGGTCACCGGTAATGCCGATGCCAACGAATCGCCAGCAGGTGGCGCTCAAGAGGGCGCGTCAGGCAACCAAGGACGCGAAGATTATCAGGCGGCCTTCAAGAAGGTGCAGGCGCGTCAGTTCGATCAGGCAATCCAGGCCTTCGAAGATTTCATCGGCGACTACCCGAATTCCGATTTACGCCCCAACGCGCACTATTGGCTAGGCGAGCTGTATTCCGCGCAATCGCAATTGGACGCGGCCGCCGAATCTTTCCAGACGGTTATCGATGACTATCCCGACAGCAACAAGGTCGCGGATGCCCTCTACAAACTGGGATTGCTAAAAGCACGCCAAGGCCAGCCCGATGAAAGTACAACGCTCCTCGAGCGCGTCCGCGACGACTATCCTGATAGCAACGCGGCTGACATGGCCGAGGATTTCCTTAACCAGTCAGACTGATTGACGCCGCAAGATGGGGGATGCGTCATGGAATGCCATATCGATTATCATCCGCCAGCGAACCTGCTAGAGGGTCGTGTTGTCCTCGTGACTGGCGCGGGGGCGGGCATCGGGCGTGCTGCCGCGCGCTCTTTTGCCGAACACGGCGCCACTCTGGTACTGGTTGGGCGTACCCTGGCCAAGCTCGAAGCGGTCTATGATGAGATCGAAGCCGCCGGGGGACCGCAACCCGCGATTTTCCCGCTCAACTTCGAGGGTGCGACACTCAAGGAATATCGCGATCTGGCCAAGACACTGGAACGTGAGTTCGGACGTCTCGACGGTCTTCTACACAACGCCGGCTTGCTCGGGGAATTGACGCCTTTCGCGCACTACGACCCGGAACTTTGGGAACGGGTGATGCAGGTCAATGTCACCGGTCCGGTGTGGATGACGCAGGCGTTGCTGCCATTGCTCGAGGCATCCCGCGATGCCTCGGTGGTGCTGACTTCCTCGAGCGTCGGACGTAAAGGCCGCGCGCGCTGGGGCGCGTATTCGGTTTCGAAGTTCGCGACGGAAGGCTTCATGCAGGTGCTGGCCGATGAACTCGAGCCCACTTCGTCGGTACGTGTGAACACTCTTAACCCTGGGGCGACCCGCACGGCCATGCGGCAAGGGGCATATCCTGACGAGGATCCGGCGACATTACGCACACCGCTGGATATCATGCCGACTTACTTGTGGTTGATGGGCCCCGCCAGCCGGGGACATACGGGGCAGGCATTCGACGCTCAGCCGCCCAAAGGTGTGTCACCGGGAACCGCATAAGCAGTTCTGTCAACCTGGGCGGCCAACCGTTTCGTCTTCGCCGGGCCAAAGCGCTTGGGTCAAGCTTTCCGGCGTTTCGAACCAACGATCCACCGGCCAGGTATCCGGAGCTTCCTCGTCGCCGATATAACCATAACGTACCGCGATGGCGTGCATGCCTGCCGCCCGTGCCGCCTGCATGTCACGTAGATGATCACCGATGTACCAGCAATCACCAGGCGCGACGCCAAGACGACGCGCCGCCTCGAGTAGTGGTGCGGGATCGGGTTTCTTGAGCGGCAGGTCATCCGCGGCCACCAACACGCCCTGCGTCAGCCCCAGCGCCTCGACCAAGGGCGCGGCATAGGCGCGCGGTTTGTTGGTCACGATCCCCCAGGGGCGCCGGGTTTGGGTCCATACCTCAAGCAGAGGGGCGAGGCCGGGAAAAACGCGGCTATGCACGGCGACGTCGCGACCGTAGGCCTCGAGCAGGAAACGCCGAGCTTCGCCATGATCGGCATGCGCAGGCGCCAATCCCAGCGCCAGCTCCACTAGGGCACTGCCGCCGTTCGAGACTTGGGCGCGGATGGTCTCGTAAGGCAATGGCGCGAGTCCGTGATGTGTTCGCAAGGCATTGGTGGCTTGCGCCAGATCAGGCGCCGTGTCGACGAGCGTGCCGTCAAGATCGAAAAGCAACGCCGTCGGCCGGGCGTGGCTCATGGCGTCTCTCCTGTGCCCGTCCATTCCGGCGTGCAGTGCATCATGTAATTCACGGACACATCGTTGGCCACCAGGCGATAGCGCTTGGTCACGGGGTTGTAGGTCAGTCCGGTCTGACGACGCACGCGTAACCCGGCGTCACGACACCAGGCCGACAACTCCGCCGGGCGAATGAACTTGTTGTAGGTATGCGTCCCGCGGGGCAATAGCTGCAGCACATACTCGGCGCCTAGAATAGCGAACATATACGCCTTGGGATTGCGGTTGATGGTCGAGAAGAACAAGTGCCCGCCGGGTTTGACCAGCGTCGCGCATGCCCGCACGACCGCCGCCGGATCGGGAACATGCTCGAGCATTTCCAGGCAGGTGACGACATCGAACTCCCCAGGGTGCTGGGCCGCCATTTCCTCGGCGCTGATCTGACGGTAGTCGACCGCCACCTCACTTTCCTGCTGATGCAGGCGTGCGACGGCAAGCGGCGCTTCTCCCATGTCGATGCCCGTGACCCTAGCACCGCGATGGGCCATCGCTTCGCTAAGGATGCCGCCACCGCATCCCACATCGATGGCGGTCTTGCCCGCCAGGTTGGCCTGCTCATCGATGAAGTTCAGGCGCAGCGGGTTAATCTCATGCAGCGGCTTGAACTCGCTTTCAGGATCCCACCAGCGGCTGGCAAGCGCTTCGAACTTGGCGATCTCGGCGTGATCCACGTTGTTACCGAACGTCTCGCTCATGGGGTTTCCTCTTGGAGAAATGATCGAACCGATGCCACGGCATACGTATCGAAGTCTAATGTCTTTAAGTATCGTCACGTGCCGGCACGCAAATACTACACATTCTACAATGTTACGCGCGGATGTTGAGAGGCGCATTCTGCCAACCTGCAAGGCAGCTCGAACCTCTTTATCTGAATACCATCAAAGGAATGCCGAATCGTTGGCGCCGACGCGCTTTTCACTATGGCATACTGCCAACACTCGACCCTAGAACGCTAAGGAAGGATTCCTCATGATCAAGAAGGCCGTACTCCCCGTCGCTGGACTCGGCACACGTTGCCTACCAGCTTCCAAGGCCATTCCCAAGGAAATGATCACTATCGTCGACAAGCCGGTCATTCAATACGTCGTCGAGGAAGCGGTGGCTGCCGGCATCAAGGAAATCGTGCTGGTGACGCACTCCAGCAAAAGCGCCATCGAGAACCATTTTGACAAGAACTTCGAGCTCGAGGCGATGCTCGAGTCCAAGGGCAAGGATGAATTGCTCGCGGAAGTGCGCAACATCGTCCCCGAGGATGTGAGCATCATCGCCGTGCGCCAGCCGGTCGCTCTAGGCCTTGGGCACGCCGTGCTGTGCGCGCGGTCGGTGATTGGCGACGATCCATTTGCCGTGCTGCTGCCCGATGTGCTGGTAGATGCCGGCGATCTAGCGCAGAACGACCTGGCAGGGATGATCGAGGCTTTCGACAAGAGCGGTCAGGCACAGATCATGGTCGAAAACGTGCCGCAAGAAATGACTCACAAGTATGGGATCGTCGCGCTCGAGGGCGAGGCACCGGCTCCCGGCGATAGCGCACCGCTGACGGGCATGGTCGAAAAACCCAAGGTGGAGGAGGCGCCTTCCAGCCTGGCAGTGATCGGGCGTTATCTACTGCCGGCAGCCATCTTCCCGCTGCTGGCCGAAACCAAACCCGGTGCGGGGAATGAAATCCAGCTTACCGACGCCCTCGAGACCCTACGCCAGCAGCAGGGCGCCGAAGCTTATCGCATGCGCGGCAATACCTACGATTGCGGGCACCAACTAGGCTACCTGGAAGCCACACTGGCACTCGCCAAGCGCCATTCCCAGTATGGCGAAGGATTCCGCTCCCTGTTGGACCGCCACGCAAACGAGGGCTGATGCCATGCGCGTGAACGTGTATGGAAGCGAGCTATCGGCGGCCGTGGCGGCGGCAGCGCTTTCCTCGGTGGGGCACCAGGTCGACTGGTGCCCGCATCCCGAGGTGCCCTGGCAGCGACTGGAACATGCCGAATGGCTGCTTCGCGAACCGGGGCTCAAGTCCCAGATCGATGCGGGGTGTCGTTCGGGGCTGCTACGCCTGACCGATACGCCCACGCGGGAAGATGTCGAGATTCATTGGCTAGCGCTGGCTCCGGACCAGCGTGAATCCGCTGAAGCCTATGTGGCCGATATTCCCGCGGCGCAAAGCACCCCGCTGGTGATCGTCAATAATTCGACGTTTCCGGTCGGCCACACCGAACGCCTCGAGGCGTTGCTTGGCCACACCGGCCAAGCGGCCGTTGCCTTACCAGACATGCTGGAAGAAGGTCGTGCCTGGGAGACCTTCACCCGCCCGGCACGCTGGTTGCTCGGAAGCGAAGATCGCCAGGCCACCGCTCAGGTGCGCGAGCTGCTACGTGCTTTCAACCGTCGCCAGGACGTGTTCCAGCTCATGCCGCGCCGCGCCGCGGAGCTCGCCAAGCTGGCGATCATCGGCATGTTGGCGACACGCATAAGCTATATGAACGAGTTGGCGGGCCTAGCCGACTCGCTGGATGTCGATGTCGAACATGTCCGCCTGGGCATGGGCGCCGATAGCCGTATCGGTTTCGAGTACCTATATCCTGGCTGTGGCTTTGGCGGTCCCAGCTTCTCGCGTGATCTCATGCGGCTGGCCGATGTCCAGCATGCTTCCGGTCGCGAGTCGTTGCTGCTTGAGCATGTCCTCGACATCAACGAGCAGAAAAAAGAGACGCTGTTCCGCAAATTCTGGCACCACTTCCATGGCCAGCTTTTCGAGCGACGCGTCGCCATCTGGGGAGCGGCGTTCAAGCCTGGCACCACCCGCATCGATCAAGCGCCGGTGCTCACCTTGATCGATGCGTTGTTGGCGCAGGGCGTCAACGTCAGCATTCACGATCCCGAGGCGTTACCGGCTCTGCGTGAGCTCTACGAGCAGCATCCTCGTGTACGCTTTTGCGATGATGATTTTTACGCCGCTTGTGAAGAAGCGGATGCTCTGATGCTGGTCACCGAGTGGAAATGCTACTGGAATCCCAATTGGCGCCGACTAAGCGAACTCATGACCACGCCATTGATCCTGGATGGTCGCAATATCTACGATCCCGATTATGTCGCGTCACGTGGCTTGATCTATCGTGGTATCGGTCGACGAGCGGATCCGCCCAACGCCTGAACGATGCACGCTCCGTCGAAGCGGAGCGTGCTATTTCGATGGCCAATCAATCATTGAAGTTCTGGGAGATGAAGTCCCAGTTGATGACGTTCCACACCGCGTCCAGGTATTTTGGACGCGCGTTGCGATAATCGATGTAATAGGCATGCTCCCAGACATCGATGGTCAACAGAGGCGTTTGGCCATGCGCGATGGGGCAGTCGGCATCGTCGGTGTTGCTGATGTCCACGCCGCCATCGGCGGTCTTGATCAACCAGGTCCAACCAGAGCCGAAATTACCCACCGCTTTGGCATTGAACGCTTCCTTGAACTGCTCGAAGGAACCGAACGTCGCTTTGATCGCATCGCCCAACGCGCCCTTGGGTTCGCCGCCACCCTGGGGGGAGAGGCAGTGCCAGTAGAAGGTATGGTTCCATACCTGAGCCGCTTGATTGAACATGGCACCGGAAGCCGATTGAATGATCTCTTCGAGTGATTTGTCGTCGTAGGCGGTACCCTGGGTCAGCTCGTTGAGCTTGTTCACGTAGGCTTGATGGTGTTTACCGTAGTGATACTCCAGCGTTTCGGCGGAGATATGCGGTTCGAGCGCGTTTTTCTCATACGGCAAGGCAGGCAGTTCGAACGCCATGATGTGCTCCTTTTATCGTGATCGGCCAAGAAGTAACCCAGGACCACAGAGGCATCTCAGCGTGAAGCGTTTTACTATCGTGGTCACTCTATTCACTAAAAAACCTTACAATACCAAGTATCTGCGTTCTAAGCCGCGCCCGGTATCTTAGCACCGGCCCCGGTAAGCGCCAATTTCGCTACATTCGTGTGATACGCCAGGGCATTGATAAATAACGTAGTCGAGACGAGAGCCGAGCATGTCTGAACGATCGGAAGGAACACGCCAGGAACCACGTATCGTGCCCGAGCGCGATACCGACCCCATCGCCGAAGGGCGCCTCGACAGCCGTCCACGCCGTGCCAGCAGCGGGACACGGCGTCGACGCACACGCGTCTGGCCATTGTGGTGCCTGACGTTACTTCTCATCGTCGCTCTGGCGGGAATCACGAGTTTTTACTGGCAAGAACGACAAGCCTGGCAAACTCGGTTTTCCAACCTCGAAGCACGGCAAAACAGCTTGACCGACCGCCTTGACGCCACGGGCAGCTCGCTGGATGCCTCCGGCGATAGCTTACGCTCCGAACTGGACCGGCTGCGCTCCCAATTGGATGCCTCCCGCGCCGTAATCGGCAACCTGGAAAACAAGGTTAGCGAGCTGGAGGATGGCACGGGGGCGAGTAGCGCCCTGGAAGACTTGCGCGACAGGCAAGACACGCAACAAACGCTCATTGCCGCTCAACAGTCCTCACTCAAGGCCCTGGAAAGCACGGGCGAAGATGCGCGCGCCACCTTGTCGTCACGCTTGGAGTCGCTCTCCTCGCGCCAGGAAGAGCAGGGCAGTGGGCTGGAGACGCTGACACAACGTCTTGATGAGCTGGCCGACACACGTCAGGCCCGTGGCGAAACGCTTGACGACCTGCAAGAGAACCTCGACGATCTGAGCGCTCGGGTCGCGTCACTATCCGGCGATCACGATGAAGTCGCCAATGAGGTCGCTAGCATTCAGGACGATCTACGGGAACTTCGCCAGGGACAATTGGCTCTCAATGCCAATGTGGAAGCACTTTCCGCTTCTCAATAATGTCGCTGTCGACTAATCACGCGATCTCACGACAAGGATTGAGTCATTGGAAATCAGCCGAGATCAACGCCCGGGTTTTATCGCCCCTTCACTGGTGGACGTTGTCGATCCGCAACGCAGGGGAGGCTGACGTCGATGCGCCATTCCATGACACGGCGCATCCTGTGGGGAGCGGCATTGAGTGTCGTTACGTCCAGTGCTCACGCTCTAGACGCGTCCGTTGAGGGGCTTGAAGGCCCTGCCGCCGACAATGTCGTCACTTTTCTGCGCGCGGTCGATACCCAGGACATCAGCGAGGAACGTCTGGACAGCGAGGTCCGCGATCGAACCCAACGGGCGTTGCGAGCCTTCGGCTATTACTCACCTCAGATCGAGACGGCGTATCCCGACGGCACGTTCGATGCCGACGCCGTTATCACCATCGACCCTGGGCCTCAGACACACATCACTCAGCTCGACATGGGTATCGATGGCGAGGCCCACGAGGATAGCGCCTTTCAGAGCGCACTCGATCAGGTGGCGCTCAAGGAAGGCGATGCATTACGCCATGACCGTTATGAAAGCGCTAAGAGCCGCTTTTCCACATTGGCGCTCGAACGTGGCTATTTCGATGCCGGCTTTACTCAGCGACGGATGGAAGTGCGCCCCTGGGAGGCCAGTGCCCGTATTTTCCTGAGGATGGATAGCGGGCCGCGTTATCATTTCGGCAACATTCGTTTTTCGGGAAGCCAGATCGAAGAGGCCCGCCTGCGCCGCATGCTGCCGTTTGAAGACGGCGATCCTTATCTGGCCGGACAACTGGCCGAGTACAACCAACGTCTGGGCGAAACCGACTGGTTTCGTGGCATCGCTGTGCGCCCACGCATCGACAGCGGCGGGCGTGGCGCGAATAGCGGACAATGGTGGCAAGAAGCCACCGGGCGCAGGCCCCCTTTAACGAGTGGCCCAGGCCTTGCCGCCGTGCGCCAACTCCATGGCCAGCAGCGCACCGACGTACCGGTCGACGTCGATGTCATTCCCGCCGACCGCCATAAGTTCGAAACCGGGATCGGCTATGCCACCGATGTGGGGCCACGCGTTCAATTCAGTTGGGACATGCCCTGGCTCAATGAGCGTGGGCACAGTCTCTCGAATGCCTTGTACCTCTCGGGGCCAGAGCAGCGCTTCGACGGTGAGTATCTGATGCCACTGGCCAACCCACTGCGCGATAGCTACCGCCTTGGCTATGGTCTACGTAAACTCGACAACGAGGACACGCAGAGCCTAGAGAGTTCGGTCGAGCTGGCACGGCGCTGGAAATTCGACAACGACTGGGTGCAAGAACTCTATTTTCGTACCACGTACGAGGATTTCACCCAGGCGGACCAGGACGAACAAGTCCTGCTGCTTTATCCAGGCATCAGCTGGACCCGTACTCGCACGCGGCAACCCAATTTCCCCATGTGGGGCGATCGGCAGCGACTGGCGTTGGAGGTTTCCGACCCCAAGTGGGGGTCTGACGCGCGCTTCTTGCGTACCACGTTCGACTCGCAATGGATTCGCACACTGGGGCAGGACAATCGCTTCGTCGGCCGCGTCGGCGGTGGCGCCATGGCCACCGATACCTTCGACAAGATTCCTCCGTCACTGCGTTTCTTCGCCGGTGGCGACCAGAGTGTGCGCGGCTACAGCTACGAGAGCTTATCGCCGGAGAACGACGACGGCGAACTGCTCGGTGGCCAGCACATGTTGACCGCCAGCGCCGAGTACCAGCGTCGGGTCACCGGCAACTGGTGGGGGGCAACCTTCATCGATACCGGCAACGCCTTCAATGAATGGTGGCCCGAGGAACTCAAGACCGGTGCCGGTATCGGTGTGCGGTGGATCTCGCCCGTGGGGCCCGTACGTTTCGATATCGCCCATCCTTTCGATAATGAGGAGGACGCGTGGCGTCTGCACTTCGCCATCGGACCGGAATTCTGATCCGTGCACTGATTTACGTACCACTGTGGCTCTTGGGACTGGTGTTGTTGTTGCTCGGGGTGGCGTTGTCGCCCTGGGGAACCGCATGGCTGGCCGATCAAGGCCAGTCACGCGGCTGGTATGAGGTCGAGGAGGTAAAGGGAGCGCCGCTGGACACGCTGACGTTACGTGGCCTGCATCTCGATGTCGGCCCTCTTACCCTCGATGTCGAGCGCTTGCACCTGAGCTGGGCCGACGATTGTCTGCTGGACGGCAAACTCTGTCTTCAGGGGCTGCAAGTCGAGGGCGCACACATTGTGTTGGCGTCCGGCAATGCGAGTGACGATTCCCAGTCTGATGCATCGTCCGGGGGGGGAATGCCCGCACTCTGGTTTCCGTTTCCCATCGAGATACGCGCGCTCGGACTCGAGGACGTACGCGTCGACCTGGCAGATGGTACGCAACTGCAATGGGATGACTTCACCACCGGTGCGCGCGTTTCCGGCAACGACCTTACATTACTGCCAACCCGCCTGGAGGGGACGCAACTCTACCTGCCGATGAGCGAAGGGCAGCGTCTGACCCAAGGGGTGGCATCGCCGGCCATTCCTGCAGGTACTATCGATGCGGCCTCACAGGCGGCGGGGGACAGCTCTGCCGAGGAATCCGCAACCGATGAAGCGCCTGTGGCTGAGAGCGAGGCATCCGATAACGACGCCGAACGCCGCTTGGCGTTGCCCGAGATCGAATTGCCACTCGATATTCGAGCCCCGAGCCTGGTGGTCGACGACTTTCAGTTGCGTGGCGCGACATCCTATAACCTGACGCAGGCGACGCTGTCGCTATCCACCCAAGGCAGCGATGTCGCCATTCATCGGCTAAACGTTCGCAGCGATGACGGTGAGGCGGAACTTGCCTTGCAGGCAACACTAACCGGCGATTATCCCCTCCACGGCCGCCTGGAAACGCATATCGCACGAGCTCCGTTGGCCGGTCAGCGGGCATCATTGACGCTGGACGGCTCCCTGGCCGATCTGGCGCTCGACCTCGACGCCAGTGGTCCCGTCACGGCCACGCTGACGGGCAAGGTGGATGCGTTGGCACCAACCTTGCCATTCGGTCTGTCGCTCGATGCCAGTGACATCACTTGGCCACTGGCGGGCACGCTCACCGCGCCTGAACTTGCTGCGGGAGGGCGTCTGGATGCCGCCGCAGTGTCGGCATCACAACACGTAGGCGCAGGCAAGGCCGCCTATCGACTCGACACGCTCGACCTCGACGCCGATGGCTCCCTGGAGGATTATCGAGTCGCACTCGACTTGACGGCACGCGGGGACGGTCTTCCCGAAAGCCGCCTGACGCTCGATGGCCGTGGCGACGCCTCACACTTCGCCTGGTTGCCGCTCACGCTCAAGGCCGAGGGCGGTACCTTGAGCGGTCGTGGCCAAGTGGATTGGGCCTCGGCGCTAACGGTGGAAAGCGACCTCCAACTCGACAAGCTCCCCATTGGCGCCTTCACCGAGGCCGTGGACGGAACCCTCAATGGTCAGGCACGCGTCAGCTTCGATATGCAGCCTCAAGGCTGGCGACTGCGCATACCACAGCTGGCCATCGACGGCACCTTGCAAGATAGGGCCTTGCGCTTGAACGCCAAGCTCAGTGGCAATAGCCAGATGCAATGGGCAATCGATCAGCTCGACCTTCGCCAAGGCGATAACCGCATCACCGCGGAAGGCACTATCGGACAGCGTCTGGACCTGCGCAGTCGTATCGAGGCACCGCGACTCTCGACGCTGTGGCCCGGGCTCGGTGGCGCCTTGCAGGGTGATCTCGACGCCCAAGGCTCCCTCGAGTCGCCACGTCTCGATCTTGACATGACCGGCGAGGCGCTGCGCTACCAGACGCAACAACTCGAGTCCCTGTCACTAAAGGCGCATAGCGAAGGGATCGACGACCCGCGCGTGGAGGCCAATGTGTCTATCGAAGGGCTCGAGGCCGGTGGTCAACGTGTCGACGCTCTGAGCGTCGCGCTGGCAGGGCGCCTCTCCCAGCACACACTGGAGCTCGACACTCAACTGGGAAGCGGCCTGCCGCTCTCGCGGGCGAACCTCATCCTCGACGGTCAGTACGATGCAGACGCTCAGCGCTATCGTGGGTCGCTGGCGCCGCTCGAGCTTGCGACCGAATACGGCGATATCACGCTCGATGACGCCCTGGACTTCGATGCCGATGTCGCCACCCAGCGCGTGACGCTCGCGCCGTTCTGCCTGGTGCGCCAGCAAGGAGGCGAAGCGTGTCTCGTCGACCAGGCGCGGCTTTCCGCCGATACCGGCGACGCTGCACTGGCTTTGCGCGACATTCCCATGGACCTGCTTGCCGACACACTGCCGTCGGGCTGGCGCGTAGACGGCAAGACCCAGGGTGAGGCCAATCTGAGCTGGCAACAGGCGGGCCAGCAGTGGCATGCCGAGGGGCAGATCGATAGCCAACTGGATGTCACCGGCGAAGATGCTCGTGGCAACCCCTGGGAACTGCCGGACAGCCGCCTCGCGGCAACGTTCGATGCCACGCCATCTCGTGCCGATACACGCCTGACACTCGATCAGGGCGACACCGGGCAACTGGCGCTGTCGTTAGGGATTGACGATCCGCTGGGCGAGGCCGCCTTGGAAGGGCGCCTGCAAGTCAATGACATCGCCTTCGCTCCGTATCGTGCCCTCGTCGAAGGCTTGTCCGACCTCGAAGGGGCGCTCGCCGGCGATGTCACCTTCGCAGGGACATTGCGCCAACCCAGTCTCGATGGCGAGCTCACCGCCAAGGGCGTGAAAGCACGTGGCCCGGCCATTCCCGTCGCGATACGCGATGCCCGTCTTGGCATCGACTTCGCCGGACAACGTGCCGACCTCGACGGGTTCGTGGCCGGTGAGACAGGGCGGTTGAACCTGGAGGGTGAGGCCGGTTGGCAGGATCCCTCGGCTTGGCAGGCGCGTCTAGGCATCGAGGGGCAAGACGATCCGTTGCAGGTCAGCCTGCCAGACTTCGGGCGGTTGCGTGTCGCCCCGGATCTGCGTGTCGACGCCACCCCGGATCGCTTGCGTGTACGTGGCGATGTCGATGTTCCCTGGGCGCGCTTGGAGGTCGGCAAGATTCCGCCTTCCGCAGTGGCACCGAGTAGCGACGAGGTCATCATCACGCGCGAGGAGGATGCTGCCCAGCAAGAAGCCGCAGCATCGGGCGAGCAGAGCGAAGCCACGGCCCAAGCGCTCTCCGAGGCCGGTATGGCACTGGATATCAGCATCATGCTGCATCTCGGCCCGGACATGAGCCTCGAGGCCTATGGCCTCGAGACACAGTTGGCAGGCCAGCTCGAAGTACGCCAGGGCAGCGGGCCCGTGCAGTTGTTCGGCGATGTCAACTTGGTCGACGGCAGTTATACCGCGTTCGGGCAGGACTTGGTCATTCGTCAGGGGCAGATTCTGTTCAGCGGGCCGGCGTCCCAGCCGCGTCTGCAGTTCGAGGCGATTCGCAACCCCGATACCATCGAGGACGACGTGACCGCCGGGCTACGCGTCACGGGCCGTGCGGAGAATCCCCAATTGAGCATTTTCTCGGAACCCGCGATGTCCGAGAGCCGGGCCCTTTCCTATCTTCTCAGGGGTCGAGCGCCGGGCGACGACGGTGGCGATGGCGCGCTGACCTCGGCGCTGATCGGGCTCTCGCTGTCGCAGAGCGGCCGCGCCGTGGGCCAGCTCGGCCAGGCATTCGGTGTCGACGATTTAAGCCTCGACACCTCGGGCTCAGGCGAGGATAGTCAGGTCGTCGTCAGTGGCTATGTCTTCGATGACTTGAAAGTTGGCTATGGCGTTGGCATTTTCTCCCCCATCGCCGAGCTGACACTGCGCTACCGATTGATTCAGAACCTGTATCTGGAAGCGGTATCCGGCGCGGCTCAGGCACTCGATTTGATCTATACCTTCAGCCTCGGGCGCAGCAGCGCTTCGCCTTGAGGCCACTGCCGCATGGACACGCGGCATTGCGGCCAATGTCGAGGCGACGCCACTGGGCATCGCCGTCGACATAGAACCACTGGTCGGCATGGGTGGCGAAACGAAAGCGGCTGGTTTCGGTAAGACGCTGAAAGCCATTGGCGTCGATGAAATCGGCACTGAACGTCACCGTGCCTGTCGCGCCTTGTTGGGTGCTGTCATGGATGATCAGCTTCAGCCAGCATGCCTCGTGCGTGGCCAGTGAGTCACGGGTGGGGCATGTGGTGGGCTCCCAGGTAGCGATCAATGCATCATATGCATCGCACGCGAAGGCGCTATAGCGTGCCCGCATCAGCGCCTCGGGTGTCTTCGCCCGGCGCGGATCCTCATGGATCGGCGCACAGCATTCATCGAAGCGCCGTGGCTGCCCGCAGGGGCAGGTGTCGAACGCTTTTTTACTCATCGTCATGCGAGATTTTCCCTATGTGGCCACAAGAATCGCTCGAGCTTCCCACGCCGGAAACGGCACTCAAGGGGCGTGATACGCCCATACGTATTAGCGGCACTCATTATGTCAACGGTCGCTCGATGTTGTCGCCGTTCCCAGAAGGGCATGAAGAAATCGTGCTAGGACTGGGTTGCTTCTGGGGGGCCGAGCGCCTGTTCTGGGAAATGCCGGGTGTCTACGTGACGGCGGTAGGTTACGCCGGCGGCTATACGCCCAACCCAACCTATGAAGAAACCTGCACTGGGCATACCGGACACGCCGAGGTGGTCCACGTCGTGTTCGACCCCACCGAAATCGGGCTACCCGAATTGCTGCGTGCTTTCTGGGAGGCGCACGATCCGACGCAAGGCATGCAACAAGGCAACGACATCGGCAGCCAGTACCGCAGCGTCATCTACACCACGGATGAGTTACACCGCCCCCTGGTCGACAAGAGCTGGCAAGAATACGACCAGGCCCTTCGTCAGCAAGGTTTGGGGCATGTCACCACAGAAGTCGCACCGCTCGAGGCTTTTTACTACGCGGAAGAGTATCACCAGCAGTATCTGGCCAAGAATCCGGCCGGGTATTGTGGCCTCAAGGGCACCGGGGTGGCTTGCCCGGTAACGTGAAGCCTAGCTGTTCCTTAGTTGGGCCCCGCCGCCAGCGAGCGGTGGGGCACCAAATGCTCGGCCCAGCATTCCAGCTGCCATGCGACACGCCGCGCCAGCCAAGAGCCGAGTCGGCCCTGGCAGGACTCGACGAAGCCGACATGCCCGCCCTGGCGGGCGATTTCCAGTCGCACGGCATCGCCCGGGGCTGGCAGCCGGGAGAACAGATCGGCGGGCATAAAGGGGTCATCTGCGGCGTGTAAAATCAGGGTCGGCAGTTCTATGTCGCCCAACAGACGGCCGGCGGAAGCGCGCCGATAATAGTCACTGGCCGACTGAAAGCCGTGTAAGGGGGCTGTGACCGCGTTGTCGTATGCCCAGAACGTCTCCAGGCCCGCGAGCTGTCGCGCGCTGAGCGTTATCGGCAGGGGGCCGGCCGCCAGCTTGGTGGCGACCTTGCGTTTGAGGGCGTGGAGCAAATGACGCTGATAGACGCGGGCAAAGCCGCGGTTGAGGGCATCGGCACTAGCCGCTAGATCGAGTGGCGCACTGATGGCGATAGCTCCGGCCAGATCGAGTCCGTCGCCGCCTTGCTCGGCCACCAACTTGAGAAGCATGTTGCCCCCCAGTGAAACACCGGCCGCCACTTTGATGGCGCGTGGATAACGTAGCGCCAACTGTCCGATGACCCAATAGGCATCCGCCGTATCGCCCGAATGATAGGCTCGGGCAAGCCGATTGGGCGCCTGCCCACAGCCACGAAAGTGCATCAATACCGCCCGCCATCCCATCTCACTCGCCGCGCACATCAACTCGCGTGCATACGGGGAGTCGAACGATCCTTCCAAACCATGAAACAGCACGAACACCGGTGCGTCCGCTCGTGTGGGGGCCGGCTGGGCCCAGGCCAGCTCGACGAAGTCGCCATCGGGTAGGTTAATAATTTCCGTTTCACGCGCCAGCGGAGGCAAACGGAGAAAGCGGGGCAACAGGGTCTGCACATGGCGATTACCCAGCCCTCGTGGCGCACAAAAATCAGCGGAAAATAGCGTACGTGACATCGGCGTGACTCTTGTGAATCTATCTGTAGCTTAGGCGCTGTCTGAAAAGTCGGCGAGCGAAGGACAGACAAGGCAAAAATCGGCGAAAGAGCGGAGTTTACGCGTTGTAAATGAGCATCTTGAGTCGATTTTTAACGCTGTATGGGTAAGCGCAGGCATTTTTCAGGCAATGCCTAACGCGTTGCGCTTGCTCGGCAAGCACCTTCAGGCGTTGGAGTACGTTGCCTCGAGTTGTTGCCATAAACCGAGCAAACCGGGGTGACGTGAATCCTGGCGTGCGTACAAACGCAGATCCATCGGGACATCCCAGCGCTCATCGCCAGCGCGCACCAATTCGCCATTGGCCATCGGCGTGATCACGCTGCGTTGCGGCAGCCAACCAAGCCCGTAGCCTTGTATCACCAGCTCGCGAATATTGGTGGCCTGCACACTTTCATTGAGCGTGTTCAGGTAGACGGGCGCCGGCTGGCGGCCGAGGTGCGCCTCGAGCGCGGCCGCCATCAATCCGCGTGGGTGAAAGGCGATCAGCGGTTGAGGCTGGCGGCGCGTTCCCGGTAACGAGAAGCGTGAGCGCCCCTCGGCATCGGGGGCGCTGACCGGAACGAGCCGCTCTTCGCCTAGGCTTAGGTATTTAAGCTCGCTCATTTCCAGATCGAGGGCTATCCGCCCGCGTGGCCAGTACAATAGCGCTAAATCACATTCGCTGCGTTCCAGTCCATGTAGATAATCGCCGATCAGCCAGCTCGTAGCACGCAAATAGGGCGATATCGCCGGTGTAAGAGCATGCTGTTCGAGCCAGCCTGGCAAAAAATTCGACACCAAACTCTGTGGCGCGGCCAGTAGGATACGTCTGGCCTCGTCGGTGGCAATCGACTGTAAACGGTCACGCGTCAATCGCACGCGTTCGGTGATCTGCTCGCAAAGCGCTAGAAACTCCTCGCCAGCCGGCGTCAGACTCAACGGCAACGTTTGGCGGTTGATCAAGGTGGTTCCCATTTCCTCCTCGAGCAGCTTGATACGCCGCGAGAAGGTCGGTTGGGTCACGTTCTGGGCATCGGCGGCCCGGGAAAAATGGCGTTCCCTGGCCAGCACGATGAAGTCTTCGAGCCAGCGAATTTCCATCTTCAGACGCCATCCATCATCGTTAACGCCGCACGCCAGCCGAAGCGTGCAGCGTCGCATGGCAACGCCCCGTCACGTACAGATGGACGGGGCGCTGCAAGTATGTGTTGCTCCACGATACGCTCAGATACGGCCTTCCTCGACCGCATGACACGCCACCTGGTTACCGTCGTCGGTGACGATGAGCTGCGGTACTTCCTGGCGGCAGCGCTCCATGGCATGCGGACACCGACCATGAAAGACACAGCCCGAGGGAAGGTGAACCGGCGTGGGGACTTCGCCGGAAAGGCGTACATGCTCGGGGCGATCGTCTTCGAGGCGGGGAATCGCCGAGAGCAGCGCTTGCGTATAGGGATGCTTAGGCCTCGCGAACAGTGAGCGCGTATCGGCTAGTTCACACACCGTCCCCAGATACATGACCGCCACCCGCGTCCCAAAATGCTCGACCACGGCCAAGTCATGGGTAATGAAGAGATACGTCAGGTGGCGTTCGGCCTGTGCGTCCATCAGCAGGTTGAGCACCTGGGCCTGGATCGACACATCGAGCGCCGAGATCGGTTCGTCGGCGACGATGAACTCGGGGTCGACGGCTAACGCCCGGGCAATTGCGATCCGTTGGCGTTGACCGCCGGAAAACTCGTGCCCGAAGCGCTTGCCCCATTCCGGATCGATGCCCACCGATGCCATCACGTCGTCCACCTTGTCCTGGACCTGCGGTGTCGTCCAGTCCGGGTGATGAAAACGCAATGGTTCTTCCAGCGTCTGTTGGATCGTCATGCGTGGGTTAAGCGAGGCATACGGATTCTGAAAGATCATCTGCATGCGCTGACGATAAGGCAGTAGCCGTTTACCACGCATATTATCGATGCGCTGCCCGTCATACCTAATTTCCCCCGCGCTGGGAGACAGCAACCCCATGACCAGGCGCGCCACGGTGGATTTGCCACAGCCGGACTCCCCGACCACGCACAAAGCCTCGCCCCGGCGAACGGAGAGGTCCACGCCGTTGATGGCATGCACTTGTTCATTGCGCCGCACCAGACGACCTTTTTCGAAGTGCAACTGTTCGAGGAATCCGTCGGCCAACGGGAAATGCTTGTACATCCCGCGAATCTCCAGCAGGGACTCAGCCTCGGCGTGGTTCTGTGACGCGGTCACGGGTGATGCTTGGGCGGCAACGGCGTTCATGAGGCCTCCTTGGCGAGCATGTCACGCACCATGTGGCACGCGACGTCGCAATTGCCCGAGGTAACGAACTCGGGGACCTCTTCGAGGCAATCGCGGCGCGGCTGCCCCGAAGCGTCGTAACGATATTGGCAACGTGGATGAAATGCGCAACCGCTCGGCGTATTGGCAAGTGATGGCATCGAGCCAGGAATTTGGTTGAGCCGACTACCGGGCGTGGTCATCTGGGGCAGGGCATTGAGCAACCCCTGCGTATAGGGATGCTGGGCATCGTTGATGATTTCGCGCGTCGGTCCCTGCTCGATGACGCGTCCGGCGTACATGACCAACGTACGCTGAGTCATCTGGCTGACCACGCCCAAGTCATGAGTGATCAACACCAGTCCCACATTGTGCTTCTCACACAGCTCGCGCAGGAGCGTCATGATCTCGGCTTGAATCGTCACATCCAACGCCGTGGTTGGCTCGTCGGCGACGATGATATCCGGGTCCAGCAGGAGTGCGATCGCGATGATGATACGCTGGCGCATGCCCCCTGAGAGTTCGTGAGGATACTGATCCAGACGCGTTTCCGGCGATGGGATATAAACCTGCTTGAGCTTGTGCAGGGCGATGGCGCGCGCTTCACGTGTCGAGATACGTCGATGCGCCTTCAGACTCTCGACCATCTGCTCGCCAATGGACAGCACGGGGTTGAGCGTCATCATCGGATCCTGAAAGATCATCGAGATGCGATTGCCGCGTACGCGACGCAGCTCGCGTGCCGACATTCGCGCCAGATCGTTACCTTCGAAACGAATGCTACCACCGGCGATATATCCCGGCTTGGCGATAAGGTTGAGCAATGTGAACGCGGCCACCGATTTGCCCGCACCGGACTCACCGACAATGCCCAGACGCTCGCCGCGGTCCAGCGTGAAGCTAACGTCGCGCAGGGCGCGCACCTCACCTTGGCGCAGGGCAAAGCGCACATCGAGATTGGAAACTTCGAGTAAAGCCATGTGCGTTACCCCTTGTAGAGCCGAGGATTCATGACGTCGCGCAACCAGTCGCCAAGCAAGTTGACTACCAGCACCAGCACCACGAGGACTGCGCCGGGGATCAGTGTGATCCACCAGGACCCGGACTGCAGATAATCAAAGCCGGACTTGATCAATGAGCCCAGAGAAGGCTGAGTTTCCGGCATGCCTAGGCCGAGGAAGGAAAGGGCGGCCTCGGAGATGATGGCGTTGGCGATCTGCACGGTCGAGATGACGAAGATCGGCGAAAGCGTGTTAGGCAGAATATGGCGGAACATGATCCGGCGGTCGCGATACCCCATGACGCGAGCGGCATCCACGTATTCCTTGGAACGCTCGGCCAGCACCGAAGCACGCACCGTGCGGGCGTATTGCGGCCATTCGGCAAGCCCGATGATCAACACCAGCAGCCAGACGGCGTAGTCGCTATATACGGCACCACCGAACACAGCCTTGATCAACGCCCCGACGATGATGGCGACCATCAATGTCGAGAACGACAGCTGAATGTCCGCCAGACGCATCAGAAACGCATCGATCCGGCCACCCAAGTAACCGGCCAACAGCCCCACAGTAACGCCGATCAGCGCCTGGAGCATCACTGCACCGAAGCCGATGATCAGCGAGACGCGCGCGCCATAGAGAATCGTCGACAGCAGGTCACGCCCCTGGGCATCGGTGCCCAAAGGGAAGAGAGCATCAGCGCCGTCGATCCATATGGGAGGAAGCTCGGAGTTAAGGATATTGATCTGGGTGAGATCGTAGGGGTTCATCGGTGCGAGCCACGGCGCGCAAACCGCCCCCAAGAGAATGCATAGGAAAATGGCCAGGCAGAATTGCGCGATCCAATCACGCTTGAAGCTGTAGACCAGATAAGAATTACGGAAACGCTTCCAGCGGGAAGGCGTTGTTGCAGTCGTTGTCGTCATGCCGGCTTCCCTGTCAGTTTCACTGTCGGATTGACCAGCCCGTAGATCAGATCAACCAGCGTGTTGGTGACCACGAAGATCAAACCGACGATCATCAAGTAGGTTACGATGAGCGGGATATCCGAGCGCTGGATGGCTTCGAGGAACATGAGCCCCATGCCCGGCCACTGGAAGACGGTCTCGGTTAGGATGGTGTAGGCCACCATAGTGCCGAGCTGAACGCCACCGACGGTAATGACCGGCAGCATGGTGTTTTTGAGTGCATGCACGAAGTAGATGCGCTTGAGCGAGATCCCTTTGGCCGTGGCGAACTTGACGTATTCCGACTGCAAGACCTCGAGCATTTCGGCACGTATCAGACGAATGAAAAGCGGCAGCATGATCGACGCCAACGAAACGGCGGGCAACACCAGGTACGTCAAGCCATCGAGGGAGAAGAAGTTGCTATCCCAGGTGCCGAAGAGGTGCGTCAAGTCGTTGCCGCGACCGTATGACGGCATTCCGCCCTCAGTGGACAACACACCGTTGAGCCACTGTCCCCATCCCGTATCCACCGGAAAGGGCGAGAAGTCGACGCCGATCGCGAAGAGTTGAATCAACATGATGGCCGTTAGGAAAACGGGGATCGAAATACCGATGATGGAGACGCTCATGAAAAAGCGTGACAGGGCCGATCGTGGGCGTATCGCACAGTAGACTCCGATAGGCACCGAAAACACCACGATGATCAGTGTCGCGGCAATCACCAGTTCCAGCGTCGCCGGTAAATGGCGCTGGATGACCTCTGTCGTCGGCTCGTTGAAAAAGTACGAGTAACCGAAATCGCCTTGCAGGGCATTGGTCGCGAAGCGACCGTACTGCACGAGGAAGGAGTCGTTGAGCCCCAGCTCTTCTCGCAGTTCGGCCCGCTGGCTCTCCGGCACGGACTGTCCCACCATCTGCTGGATGGGATCGCCCAGATTGCTCTGGATGGCGAAACTGATAACGCTGATGACGAACATGACCACGAAGGCATGCATCAGTCGCTTGATCAGAAAAGCGATCATGGATGGCGTGTCCTGTTAAACGGGCATCTCCGTCCCATGCCCTGAGTAGGCTGGGCCGGAGAAACATCGTGGATGGGAATAGAGCAATGCCGCCCGATGGCGGCATTGCATGGTCGCGCTCTTATTGCTCGACGACGAGATCCCCGAGGTACGGGAAGTTCATGACGTTCACCACGGGCTCGAGCTTGACGTTTTTCTTCGCCGCCCAAGCGAGATCTTGCCAATGCAACGGCATGAAGGCGGCGTCGTCATACAGCGCCTTCTCGACCGCCTGCAACATCTCGGCACGCTTGGCGCGGTCCGTCTCGACATTCGCCTGCGCCACTTTCTCGTCGAGCTCTGGGTTACAGTAGTTAGCCGCGTTGTACTGGCCGGCTCCCGTCTCGGGGTCCGGGCACTCGGTGAGATACTGGAACAAGTTGGCGGAATCCTCTGTATCGGCGTGCCAGCCGATCATCATGATATCCGCGGCGCGGTCGTCGAACTCTCCCCAATACTGAGCTTTGGGTAGCGTCTTGAGGTCCACGTCGACATTGATGCGCGACAACATCGTGGCCACCGCTTGGGCGATCTTGGCGTCGTTCACATAGCGGTTGTTGGGCGCCATCATGGAGACCGAGAAGCCATCTTCGTAGCCGGCTTCTTTCATTAGTTCCTTGGCTTTCTCAACGTCGTAGCGCGGTTCCAGGCTGTCGTTGTAACCTTCGTAGCCCTTGGGAGAGAGTTGCGCCGCGGGGGTCGCAAAGCCTTTCATCAACCGGTCGGCGATGGCCTGCTGATTCACTGCGTAGTTGAAGGCCTTGCGGACACGTGGATCCTCGAACGCTTCCACACGCTTCTGGTTGAGCTGCATGAGGATGATGCGGGTGCCCGACATGGTGGTCAGTTCAACATTCTTGTCGGCTCTGACGCGGTCCAGATCATTGGGCGGTACGGGCGCTATGAAATCGACATCACCGGACAGCAATGCCGATACACGCGTGGCGTTCTCGCCGATCGGCGTCAGCACGAGACGGTCGACATTGCCCGGGGAGTCTTTGTCCCAGTAGTCATCAAAGCGTTCGAACTCGACTTTGACACCTTGCTGGCGGGACACGACCTCGTAGGGGCCAGTACCCGACGAGTGCCGTGATGCGAAGGAATCGCCATTCTTGACAATTTCATCCTTGGGATCGCCGTCTTCCGTCTCGCCAGAGTAGTACTCGCTATCCATGGGGAAGATATAGGTCGCGAGGTTGAGAACGAGCGGGTAGGGCTTATGCGTCTTTATTTCGACGGTGTGCTCGTCGATGGCGGTTGCCGAAGCGATGGGATCGAAGATCGCCTTGAAGTCGGCGCTACGCTTCAGACGGTTGATGGTCCAGACCACGTCCTTGGCAGTAAAGTCGTTACCAGTATGGAACTTGACGCCGTCACGCAACGTGAAGCGCATCGTCTTGTCGTCGATGCGTTCCCAGTCCGCCGCCAGGCGCGGCTCGAACTTGACGTCTTTCGTCCAGCGTACGAGGGGATCGTGCGTCAGATGCGAAAGCTGCAGGATGCCGCCGGAGAGCTGTTCATGGATGTCCAACGACACCGGGTCGGCATCATACGCCATGCGTAATGTCACGGGATCACTATCGCTGGCCGAGTCTTGCGCCAGCGCAGGCAGTGGAAGCACGACGGAAGCGCCGAGCAACGAGGCCAGGAGAGTCTTCTTATCGATCATGTTGAAGCCCTATTGTGTATTGTTATGCGACGAGAATCGTCAGCTTCAACATAAAGAGCTTTGTGTGAAGACGACAATCGAAATCTTGATGGTCGCCATTCGTCAGATGAATAACAGCGTCCTGGTAGCTTCCAGCGCGTGGCCGATATCAGCGCTCGATGCGATCGAGGCGATGAATGTGCGAGGCTTCGTCGAGCTGCGATACCGTGCACTCAAGATCGGTCACACAGCCGTCGGACAAACCGTAGACCCATCCATGCACCGATAGTTTTTGTCCTCGCTGCCAGGCACGCTGCACGACCTTGGTACGACACAGGTTGGCGACTTGTGCCCGTACGTTGAGTTCGCACATTCGATCGACCTTCTCGTCGAGCGACAAGGGCTCCAGCGCCTCACGATTGATGCTGTAAATCTCGCGAACGCTGTGCAGCCAGTAATCGATCATGCCATTATCGCCATCGGCGATTGCGGCCCGCACGCCACCGCAACCATAGTGGCCAACCACCATGATGTGTTCGACCTGCAGCACATCGACCGCGAATTGCACCACCGATAGGGCATTCATGTCGTTGTGATACAGCAGATTGGCCACGTTGCGATGTACGAAAACCTCGCCCGGTGGCAAATCGATGATCTGGTTCGCCGGCACGCGGCTATCCGAGCACCCGATCCACAGATAGTCGGGATTTTGCTGATGCGACAAGCGCTCGAAGAAGTCCGGGTCACGCTCCCGTACGCTGGCGGCCCACTGGCGGTTCTGTTCCAACAGCTTCTTGATATCGCTCATGTAAATCTCTTCATGCAGGGGGTATCCAAGCAACTTTTACCTCCTGTGCTACCAAGCGTCAATCTAGCCCCTCCCTGCACGTTCGTCGGGCTGTTATCATCTGCGTCATCGAAAAGTCAGGAGATCGACGTGGCTCAGTACGATTACGACCTATTTGTCATCGGCGCGGGCTCTGGTGGAGTACGCGCCGCACGCACGGCGGCTGCTACAGGGGCGCGCGTCGCCATTGCCGAGGACCGCTATCTAGGTGGCACCTGTGTGAATGTCGGGTGTGTGCCCAAGAAGCTTTATTCCTATGCGGCGCATTTCCATGATGCCTTCGAGGATAGTGCCGGCTTCGGTTGGACGCTGCCCGAGGCACCACGCTTTGACTGGGCCACGCTGCGTGACAACAAGATCGAGGAAATCAAACGCCTCAACGGCATCTACGGGCGCTTGCTCGAAGGTGCCGACGTCATGCTACTCAATGGCCGCGCCCGCATCACCGGGCCTCATAGCGTCGAGATCAACGGCGAGACGATCGCCGCCGAAAAGATCCTGGTAGCGACCGGCGGCTGGCCCTGGGTTCCCGATATCGAGGGTGCGGAACACGCCGTGGACTCCAATCGCGTCTTCGATCTGGAGAGCTTTCCCGAGCGCTTCCTGGTGCTCGGCGGCGGTTATATCGCGGTCGAGTTCGCCAGCATCTTCAATGGGCTCGGTAGCGACGCGCACTTGGTCTACCGCGGCGAGCTGTTCCTGCGCGGCTTCGACCGTGAAGTACGTGAATTTACCCGCGACGAGATGCAGAAGAAGGGCGTCAACCTGCATTTCGAAACCACCATCGAGCGTATCGAGCCGGTCGGCGATGCCTACCGCGTGAGCCTGACCAACGGCGAAACACTGGAAGTAGATGTCGTGCTGGCGGCCACCGGACGCCGCCCGAACCTCACCGGACTGGGACTCGACGCGCTGGACATCGAACTCAATCCCAATGGCACGATCAAGGTTGACGAGCGTTATCAGACCTCAGAACCGTCGATCCTGGCGCTGGGCGACGTGACCGGTGGCCCCGAGCTCACGCCCGTGGCGCTTGCCGAAGCCATGCACCTCGTTCAGCACCATTACGGGGATGCAACGCCGGGGCCCTTGGATTACCAGGACATCGCCACAGCCGTGTTTTGTCACCCCAATATCGGCACCGTTGGCCTGAGCGAAGAAGAAGCGCGTGAGCAGTGCGAAGCTGGAGTGCGCATCTATCGCGCTGACTTCCGCCCCATGAAGCACACGCTCTCGGGTAGCCAGGAACGTTGCCTGATGAAGCTGGTCGTTGATGACGCAACCGATCGTGTGGTCGGCGCTCACATGGTGGGCGACGATGCCGGCGAACTCATACAGGGGATCGCCATCGCTGTGCGTGCACGCCTGACCAAGACCGACTTTGATGCCACGGTGGGTATACATCCCACTAGTGCTGAGGAGTTCGTCACAATGCGCTCCTTGTCACGTCGCTAGCGATGTGATGAAGTTTCGATTAGCAAACGGGCCACCTCGGTGGCCCGTTTGCGTTGATACCCGACCGCGAGGCATCTCTACTCAATGCATGCATACGACTCATGATTGACTAAACTGAGAGCAGTCGTGGTTACATAAGCTCAGGTTAGCGGCGCATTCCATATGCGCATGTCAGACTATAATGTGTGTTTATGTGATAGCGACATGACGATAATGGCTTATTTGATCAATGCATAAGCCGCTGTTATTATTGCGAACACATTCGCCATTAGCGAAAAATGGATATGACACCCACGACCGAGAACTTCACGCCTTCCGCCGATCTGGCGCGTCCTAGCGTCGCCGATACCGTGATTGGCAGTGCACAGAAGACTCTTTTCATCCGTAAGCCCACGACCGACGATGGGTGGGGAATCTACGAGCTCGTCAAGGCGTGCCCCCCCTTGGATGTCAACTCGGGATACGCCTATCTATTACTCGCGACGCAGTTTCGCGATACCTGTGCCGTCGCCACGGACGAAGAAGGGGAGATCGTCGGTTTCGTCTCCGGTTACGTGAAGCGCAATGCACCGGATACCTATTTCCTGTGGCAAGTGGCCGTGGGTGATAAAGCCCGCGGAACGGGTTTGGCACGGCGTCTCGTCGAAGCCGTACTGATGCGCTCCGGGATGAGCGGTGTCCGTCATCTCGAAACTACCATCACACCCGATAATGAGGCATCGTGGGGGCTGTTCAAGCGTCTTGCCGACCGTTGGCAGGCACCCTTGAATAGCCGTGAGTATTTCTCTACGGGGCAGCTGGGTGGCGAGCACGATCCGGAGAATCTCGTCCGAATCGGCCCGTTCGAGCCGCAACGAATTTGATCCGCTTAAAGAGGCAATCTATGCAGACCGAGATTCTCGAACGTATGGAATCTGAAGTTCGGACCTATTCGCGTTCGTTTCCTACCGTTTTCACCGAAGCCAAGGGTGCCCGTCTGCACTCTGAAGACGGTAAGCAGTACATCGACTTTCTCGCGGGCGCCGGTACGCTGAACTACGGGCACAACAATCCCCACATCAAGCAGGCGCTGGTGGATTACATCGCGTCCGACGGCATCGTTCATGGCCTCGATATGTGGAGCAAGGCCAAACGTGAATATCTGGAAACCCTGGAAGAGGTAATCCTCAAGCCGCGCGGACTGAACTACAAGGTTCAACTGCCGGGGCCGACGGGTACCAATGCCGTGGAAGCCGCCATCCGCATAGCGCGCAATGCCAAAGGGCGTCATAACATCGTCGCCTTCACCAATGGTTTCCATGGGGTCACCATGGGAGCGCTGGCCACCACCGGTAATCGTAAGTTCCGTGAAGCCACCGGCGGCATCCCGATGCAGGGCGGAAGCTTCATGCCCTTCGATGGCTACATGGGCGAAGATACCGACACTCTGGGCTATTTCGAAAAGCTGCTGGGCGACAACTCCAGCGGTCTCGATATTCCCGCCGCCGTGATCGTCGAAACGGTGCAGGGCGAGGGCGGCATCAATCCGGCCAGCATTCCGTGGCTACAACGCCTTGAGAAAATCTGCCGCGCCCATGACATCTTGCTGATCGTCGATGACATCCAGGCGGGTTGCGGTCGTACTGGCAAGTTCTTCAGCTTCGAGCATGCCGACATCCACCCAGACATCGTTACCAACTCCAAATCGCTATCAGGCTACGGACTACCGTTCGCTCACGTGCTGATGCGTCCAGAACTGGATATCTGGAAGCCTGGCCAATACAACGGCACGTTCCGTGGCTTCAGCCTTGCGCTCGTGACGGCGGCCGCCGCCATGCGCCACTTCTGGAGCGACGATACCTTCGAGCGTGATGTGCAACGCAAAGGCGGTGTCGTTGAAGAGCGCTTCCAGAAGATCGCCACCTTCATGACCGAGCAAGGGCATAAAGCTAGCGAGCGTGGCCGTGGCCTGATGCGTGGCCTGGATGTCGTCGACGGCGATATGGCCGACAAGATCACCGCTCAGGCCTTCCAGAACGGCCTGATCATCGAGACGTCGGGACACTCCGGGCAGGTCGTCAAATGCCTGTGCCCGCTGAGTATCTCCGACGAAGACCTCAATGAAGGTCTGGATATTCTTGAACGAAGCGTCAAGGAAGTCTTTAGTCAAGCCTGAACGTGCTTTTCGTTAGTCCACTAAGTTATTATCGTCACATGCATTACAGTGGACGTCGGATGTGGCCCGCGAGACCGCGGGCCCTTTATTGAGCCCCATGGAGGATTGCGCTACATGATCGTTCGTAACCTAGAAGAGTGCCGCAAGACCGAGCGCTTCGTTGAAGCCGAAAACGGGAACTGGGATAGCACGCGCCTGGTGCTGGCCGACGACAACGTTGGCTTCTCGTTCAACATTACCCGTATCCATCCGGGCACTGAGACCCACATTCATTACAAGCATCACTTCGAAGCCGTATTTTGCTACGAAGGTGAAGGTGAAGTCGAAACGCTGGCCGACGGCAAGATTCATCCCATCAAGGCCGGCGATATGTATCTTCTCGATCAGCACGATGAGCATTTGCTACGCGGCAAAGAAAAAGGCATGACCGTGGCATGCGTTTTCAATCCTGCGTTGACCGGGCGTGAAGTTCACCGTGAAGACGGCTCGTACGCACCGCTCGATGAATAAGCGCTAGCGGCTAGCACGACTGCAAAAACGCTGCCGGACCAGGCAGCGTTTTCTTTTGTATGAGTTAGCGATGCAACTGGCGAAGATGTCGCTCGACACCATGATGGATAGCCAATGGATAACGATGGTGCTTGTCTCCGTATTGCCTATCCTCTTGGTTCGCATAATATATATTATGTTAAATTTTATATTTATCTTGTGCCAGTAATGGACATCCCAGCAACCAACTCCGTATGATCAAGCGCGATTTTGTTCAGGTGCCTGAGCCCCACGCCCTCTCGTTTCGTTTCAATGCGTTGCCAAGATGGCCCTAGACAGGAAAATGCTATGCGCTCCCGCTCGTTATTTATTTCCGCTTTGTGTGTTGGTGTACTGACACTCGCAGGCTGTGCCGTACCACAAGCGACACATCATACCGACGACTTGACCGAGACGGCTTTCAACCAACGTCTGGAGAGCCTAGAAAGTAACCTGGCGCTACGCTGCTCGACTCAAACCGAGCTATTACGCGTTCAAGCTGAGCGTGCGCAGCGCATCGGTGACAATGTGCGGGCTAATGGCAAGCTGCTGCGTCATTTACGCGCCGATGTCGAGAATATCGGCCAAGAACCTCGCGTAGTGACCACATGCCCCATCGAGCGCAGCGATACTGCCAGCAAGGAAATGCTGGGTCGCAATGAATGGGTTGGCTTCCCCACGGTCGGCACCTACCTCAAGGCTCGTGTGGACTCCGGTGCTAATACATCCTCGCTCTCGGCGCATGACGTGACGGAATTCGAACGCGATGGCGAAAGCTGGGTGCGTTTCAAGTTGGCACTCGAAGATGACGAGCCAGCCGTCGACGGTATACGTGATGACGCGATCGAGGCACCGGTGACACGCCGCGTCAAAATCATTCAAGCTTCGGGGACCGACAGTCGCCCCGTGATCAGCCTGCTGATGACTCTGGGCCCCCTCAAGCAGCGCGTCGAGTTCACGCTCAACGACCGCTCGCATCTCGATTACCCCGTCTTGCTGGGGCGGCGTTTCTTCATGGATATAGCGCTGATCGACGTCAGCCAGGCCTACATCCATCCGCGGCCGGAATTTCCCGGTGGCAAGAGCGCGTCAGAGGCGGAAAAGGATCAGCAAGACAACGATAGCGAGGAAGAAGCTCGCTGAGTCGGCGCCCCATGGCGCATCTCGATAACCTCAAGTGGACGGCGTCACGGCGCGCCGCTTTGTCGACAAGGATAATGCATGTCCCGAGTGCCCTTTTACCTCTTGGTCGGCGCCTTGCTGGTCATTGGTATCATCTTGACCATCTTCCGACATTTTCACTACGACGTTCCCTTCATGCCGGGCGAGCAACGGCAGATATGGGAAGTCGAGGCACAGGTCAACTTCGATGCCGAGAACGGCCCCGTCAGAATCGATCTTGCCCTGCCCTCCAACCAGCCAGGCTTTCGTCTGCTGACGGAAAACACCGCCTCTTCGGGGTTCGGACTATCATATCTGCGTGACGACAAGGCACGCCATGCGCAGTGGGCAATCCGGCAAGCCAATGGGCCCCAGCAGCTTTATTACTCAGCGCAGTTGCTGGTGACCGATGGCGAGGAAGAGTTTCTGGCCGAACCTCCAGCATTGCAACGCGATATCGGCTGGGAGCGGCCCTACGATACCGCTGCGAGAGAAGTCATCGACCAGGCACATGAGCGCTCGGCGGATGCCTTCACGTTCACGCGTGAGTTGATCAAGGAGTTCACCGATCAACGCCAGGGGGAAAACGCTCGACTTCTGCTCTCTCAATACGAGCGCCCTGTCTTGCTGACCCGCTTACTCAATCAAGCCAATGTTCACGCTCGGATCGTCAATGGGCTGAGGCTGGAAGACGGCCGTCGTCGACAGTCGCTGACCCCGTGGCTGCAAGTGTTCGAAAATGAGAAATGGGTACTGATCAATCCCCGGACGGGCGAGCAAGGCAAGCCGGATGATCTCTTGCTGTGGGAGCGTCACGGCAATGCCGTGCTCGAAGTCCAGGGGGGCAGCGACTCTCGCGTGAGTTTCTCCATGTTGCGTCATAACGAGCCGGCATCGGTTGCGGTGCGCAATCAGTTTGCCGACGACACCCTGCTGAACTTCTCTATTCACAGCTTGCCCATCGAAGAACAGGCCCTTTTCAAGACGATCCTTTTGATTCCCATTGGGGCGCTGGTCGTCGTGCTGCTGCGCGTTCTCGTGGGGCTCGAGACCTCCGGTACTTTCATGCCGGTGTTGATCGCTCTGGCCTTCATCCAAACGACCTTGATCACCGGATTGGTCGGTTTCCTGCTCGTCGTCGCCGTAGGCCTGGTGATTCGCAGCTATCTATCGCGACTCAATCTATTACTGGTGGCGCGAGTGTCGGCGGTGATCATAACGGTCATCGCCATCATTTCGTTGTTCTCGGTCATGGCCTATCGCTTCGGCCTCAATGCGGGGCTGACCATCACCTTCTTCCCGATGATCATTCTCTCCTGGACCATCGAGCGGATGTCGATCCTATGGGAAGAAGAAGGCCCGAAAGAAGTCCTCAAGCAAGGATTCGGCAGCCTGCTGACTGCCGTGCTGGCCTATCTAGCCATGAACAATCCTTGGGTCCGCCACATCACCTTTAACTTCCTGGGCGTACAGCTGATTCTCATGGCCATGATTCTGCTGCTGGGGAATTATACCGGATACCGTTTGCTGGAATTGCGACGCTTCCAGCCCCTGGCGAAGGATGACTGATATGTGGGCGACTCCAGCCAGGTTGCAGGCCAAGGGCGTCATTGGCATGAACCGCCGCAACATACGCTACATCGGCCGTTATAACGATCGCCGGCTCTATCCTCTCGTCGACGACAAGCTGCAGACCAAGCTCCTGGCCAAGCGCCATGGAATTACTACGCCAGACTTGATCGGTACCGTGAGCACGCAATTCGACGTGAAGCACGTCGTCGAGATGGTGAAAGACGCACCAGGTTTCGTCATCAAACCCGCCAAGGGCAGTGGCGGCAAGGGCATTCTCGTCGTCGAACGCCAACAGGATGGTGGTTACGTCAAGCCCAGTGGTGCGCGTATCGAACGGGTGGACCTGGAACGTCACGTTTCCAATATCCTGTCCGGGCTTTATTCACTGGGCGGCACGCCCGATGTCGCGGTTATCGAGTCCTTGATCGCCTTCGACGAAGTCTTCGCCGCGTATACCTACGAAGGCGTGCCCGATATCCGCGTCATTATTTTTCGCGGGTATCCAGTCATGGCGATGATGCGCCTTTCCACGGCGGCGTCGGATGGTAAGGCAAACCTGCACCAGGGCGCCGTCGGCGTAGGGCTAGACATCACCACGGGTGCGGCCTTGCGAGGCGTGCAGTTCAATCGCCCGCGCGAAGACCATCCCGACACCGGCCACGGCCTGGCCTCCTTGTACGTTCCAGGTTGGGATGCCCTGCTCCACCTGGCAGCCAGCTGCTATGAAATGACCGGACTCGGTTACTTGGGCACCGACATGGTGCTCGATCGCCACCACGGCCCAATGCTCCTCGAACTCAACGCACGCCCGGGGCTAGCCATTCAGATGGCTAATGGCGAAGGGTTAAGGCGGCGACTGGACCTGATCGAGAAGCAAGCCGAGACACGCTCGGTCGAAGCACGCGTCGCTTTCGCACAGCGGCATTTCGCGCGCGAGGGAGAGCTGGCCAGTTCCGCATGACCGGAGCGGAAGGCCGGGCACGTCTGGCCCCGCCCGGGGCAACGGCGTAGAATGCCCCGCACTACCGAGAACGATGGTGTTGCGATGCTCGACTCCCATGCGCTACTGACTCAGGCGGAACGCCAGTGCCACAAGCACGGTGCGCGCTTCACTCCGATACGGCGACGTGTCTTGGAGATGATTGCCACCTCGCCAGGCGGTCTCAAAGCCTATGATCTGCTTGACCGTCTCGCTACGGAGCATGCCTCAGCGCGCCCCCCGACCGTCTACCGCGCGCTGGAGTTTCTCATTGAGCAAGGCCTAGTGCATCGTATCGAGTCGCTCAACGCTTACGTTGCCTGTCCCTGCCCCGAGCATGCGCATGGCTTCCAACTACTGATATGTCGTTCGTGCGGTCGGGTCGAAGAATTGCACCTCGACGATGTCAACGAGCAACTGACTCAGGTAGCTCATCAACAAGGCTACCGGATCGAGCGGCAAACTATCGAACTGCTGGGCCTATGTGCGTCCTGCATTGAGCAAGCGTCCGCTTAACTCACCCTATAACGCCAAGACGACATGCCATGACCGATCTCTTCAAGCAACTCGAGCCGGCCCCGCAAGGCACGCGCGAACCGACAAACACCCTGCTCGACGCCGCGCGTTGGAACGAGGATGGACTGATGCCCGCCATTGCGCAGCAACATGAGAGTGGCGAGGTACTGATGATGGCATGGATGAATCGCGCCGCGCTGGAGGAAACGCTCGCCACCGGGCGTGTCTGCTACTGGTCGCGCTCACGCGGCAAACCGTGGCGCAAAGGTGAATCTTCCGGGCAGGTTCAGAAGTTGGTGGCGGCGCATCTCGATTGCGACGGTGACACTCTGTTGCTGAGCGTCGATCAGCAAGGACCTGCATGCCACACCGGGCGGCGTAGCTGCTTCTATGTTGCATTAGGCGAGGAAACAGCGGAAGTCGGCAGCGCGCCACTGATGGATCCCGCCGAGCTATACGGCCAGCGCTAGCCGCCATGCGTCGCCTTCTTCGCAAATGCCTTGCCGGTCTCATGATCGGCTTGCTGCGTGGTTACCAGTACGTCATCAGCCCCCTACTCGGCCCGCGCTGTCGTTTCTGGCCCAGTTGCTCGCAATACGCCGTGGAGGCCATCCAGATTCATGGTCCTCTAAGAGGCGGTTGGCTGGCACTCAAACGGATTCTGAAATGCCATCCCGGCCACCCCGGCGGTGTCGATCCGGTGCCGCCCGGGCCAGGTGACTGTGACACTCACGCCGATCACGGGCGCCCCGATACGCACTGAAAGCCTTCCACTTTTCAGGCCACCACAAGTCAGCCAATCTATGCGGCTTGTTTGGCCACCGCATAGATACGATCAAGCATGGCATGCAGCCCATTGCTGCGTGTCGGCGACAAATGCTTGTCTAAGCCAAGCTCGCCCAGGAAGTCCGGCGGCGTCGCCTGAATCTCACTGGGCGGCCGGTCGTTGTAGATCCGCAGCAGAACGGCAATCAGCCCCGAGACGATGGCGGCATCGGAGGTGGCATCGAAATGCAGCCGGCCATCCTCCAGGTGGTCGTGAATCCAGACATTGGACTGACAGCCCTGAATCTTGGTGTCGTCACTTTTCAACGATTCCGGGAATGTCGGCAATTGCTTGCCCATGTCGATGATGTACTGGTAGCGGTCCATCCAGTTGTCGAATATGGCGAACTCATCTGCCAGTTCGGCTTGTGCTTCGCGTGCTGTCATGCGCCCTCCTCGCAAATCGATTGCCCATTATAACGCGCCATCGCCATGTGTGTCGGGGGCCGCGAGCCGGTGATGTGCCAGTTGACGATGCCACTCTTCAGCCTCGGCGTGCAGATAGCGCGCGGTGGTATCCAGGCGTGCATGGCGGGCGGTACGTGCCAGATAGCGCAACTCCACGCCGGCCTGCGCCTGATGTGTCAATGCTGTGTGGCGCAACCAATGGGGCGTGGCTCGTTGTAGCGGGGCGCGCTTGGCTTCCGGCAGATCATCAAGGGCTTGGTAGCCCTCACGAAATGTTTCGCGAATCAGCCGATAAAGCTGGTTGTCCCCTAGCCCACGCCGGCCATCAAGCGCACGCAGCAGCGGCGTGGTGTCGTCGGGCTCAGGCTGTGGCGACATGCCCAGCGTCATCCGCCAATCCGCGAGCAGCGTCATCATGTCCGGCGGCACCGGCACCTCGGCAAGCTTGTCGCCCTTCCCCACGACCTGCCACCACCAGCGTCCTTCACGCTGGATGAAGTCACCCATGCGTGCCTGGGCCACTTCGCCAAGGCGCGGTGCCAGCAGATACGCAAAGCCAAGCAAAAACCGACGCCGCGCCCAACGATAATAGGCGCCGTCGCCCGCCCGCGGAGATGGCGGCACTTGCAGCCATGCCCAGAAGCGCTGCCACAGCGTCCTTTCGAGATAACGCTCGATACGTTCGTTGCGATTGTCCATGCGACGACGTTTGTCGCGCATCAGGCGAAACGGATTGTGCTCGAGCCACCCCGCCTCGACCAGCCAAGCGAACATACCCTGCAAAATGACCAGTGCCTGGCGCCGACTGGCCGCCGAGAGCGGCTGACGAAACGGTCGCCAATCCAAGGCAGCGCGAGGCCGTGACGGCCCCACCCAGCGCGAGGCCGGCTGCGGATCGGCCAGAAAGCGCTCATAGGCATCCAGCGTGTCGCGCCGCACCTCGGCCAACGCTTCATCACGCCGCTGAAGCCACAGCAACAGTCGCTCGGCTTCCTTGCGATACGCGCGCCATGTCTGAGGGCTCGACTGAAATTCACTCAGCCAGGATGCGACGGCTTCCACATCGGTACGAGCCGAGATATGTGCCTCACGCTCCTTGACGCGTTTCTCCAGCCCCCCTGGCGGTTGTGACGCCACCGTGGCGGCACTGGTTTCGAGCGCGACGATTGCTTCGAGCGGCCCTTCCAGTTCCTGCTCTTGCTGCTCCTGCCCCCGCTCGTCTTGCATGACGGCTCATGCCCTCTCTGTTTCCAATGTCGAGCAGTGTCCGTCGTTACGTTCAAAAATTCAAGATAATGCGCGTAATCTTGAATTTATTGGCAATTTCGTAGTGTATTTTACGTATTACGTTTAATGTAATATTGGCCAATTCCGGGTAACGAGGTATGCTGTGAGGAGTAATCCAACGCCCTGTGTGGCGCCCGGTACAGAGGACTCGACATGGCCCGCAACGGCATTCAATACGAGGACGTGCAGCACGCGATCGATACGCTGCTACGTCAAGACGACGCGCCCACCGTTCAGAAAATTCGCGACATTCTGGGCACAGGGAGCTTCACGACGATCAGCGATCATTTGCGGGAGTGGCGGCTACGGCGGGAGCGTAACCGGGATATCACGTCGAGTGAGGCACCACCGGAGGCGCTACAGGCATGGATGACGGATCTCTGGGAAAAAGCCCAGGCGCTGGCGGCTGAGTCCCTGGCGCATTACCGACAGGAGTCCGACCAGCGTGTCGAAGAGGCGCAAGCCGAGGCCCAAGCCGCCGCCCGCAAGGCAGCTGACGCCGAGGAACGCCTGGCAGCGTTGAATACGCATTTCGAGCAGGCTCAGGCGCGGCTGGAAGAAAAGACAATGCAACTGGCCAATGCGCAAAGCGAACTGCAAGCGGCCCATCAGCAGGAAACCCAGCAGGCACGACGCGTGCAGCAACTCGACGAGGAATGCCAGAAGCATCAGCGCCATCTGGAAACCGCTCGCAGCGAGCATCGCGATGCCATGGCAGAGCTCTCGCGTGAGCATCAAACGCAATTGAAGCAGGAAGAACAGCGCCACGAGGCAGCGGAAGCACGCTTGATGGGGCTTCTCGATGATGCGCGCCAAGAGCGCCAGAATGTCGAAAAGCAGGCCCAAAAACGCACTGCATCTCTGGAACAGAAATTCGAGCGTGTGCAGGCAGAGCTCGCCGAGCAACGTCGTCAGTACACGACGCTGGAAGAAAAGGCGCGCAACGAAACCTCGCAGCGGCAGGCATTGGAAAGCAAACTGCGGGAGAGTCAGGGCCAACTACAGCAAACGCAAAGCGACAACCGGCGCGCAGAGCGTGAGCTCGAGCAACAGCACGCCATCAATCGCGAGCTGCGCGAAAAGCTGGCACGCCTGCCATTGCCGCCCTTCGTCGTGTAACGACGTTGGGCGTAGCCCTCAACGACAAAAGCCCGCCTGAATGAACCGTCCAACAATTGGGGGTCAGTTCACATGGCGGGCTTTCGATGCTGAGTCCGGGCTGTCACGACAAGGGAATGGTCGCGACTAGCACCAATCAGCGGTAATAGGCGTTGGTATCGTCGGTGTGGTCGGTGACGTCACGGATACCGACCAGTTCGGGAACGCGCTCAACCAGCGTCTTTTCGACCCCATCCTTGAGGGTGATATCGACCGCGGCACAACCTTGGCAACCACCGCCGAACTGCAGTACGGCGACGTTTTCCTCGGTCAACTGCATCAGGCGAATTTCGCCCCCATGAGCTGCCAGGCCAGGGTTGATTTCGCTGTAAAGCACGTAATTGACGCGATCCTCGAGCGGGCTGTCGGCGTTGACCTGCGGCATCTTGGCGTTGGGCGCCTTGATGGTCAGTTGGCCGCCCATGCGATCCGCATTGAAGTCGACCACTGCCTCTTCGAGAAACGCGATACTGTTCTTCTCGAGATACACCGTGATCTTGTCCAGATCGAGACGCTCGTCGCTCGGCTCTTCTTCACCCGGCCGACAATACGCCAGGCAGGTTTCGGCGTAGGGCGTCCCCGGCTGGGTGATGAAGATGCGCACCGCAATGCCTTCGACGTTCTGCTTGGCCAACAGCTCGGCGAGATACTCCTGAGCGTTGTCGGTAATTTGGATGGGCTGGCTCATAAAACGTTACTCTCTACCTGAGATGTTGCCTTCATGGTATGAAAAAGCGTCGCCGGACACAATCCCGAGTATTTTGCTGGGTCTTGGCGACTGCCCACATTGCGGTGCTTCTGGTACCATTCCCGCCTGCGTGGCATCGGCCTCGTGCCGGCCTCGCTGACCTTCGCCCTATCGCTCGGATCCCGCTGGAGAAATACGCTGACATGCCTGCCGCCACTGCTTCGTCATTAACGCTCGCCGCTTCGTTTTCGTCGCTCCACGAACAGCTGGCACAGCGCATCATGATTCTCGATGGTGGCATGGGCACCATGCTGCAAGGCTACGAGTTGGCTGAAGACGACTTCCGGGGGCCACGCTTCGCCGATTGGCCGAGTGATCTCAAGGGCAACAATGACTTGCTGGTGCTGACGCGTCCTGGTGTGGTGCGTGACATTCATCGCGCCTATCTCGAGGCCGGCGCGGATATCGTCGAGACCAACACCTTCAACAGCACCCAATTGTCGCAATCCGATTATGGCATGCAGGCCCTGGTGCCGGAAATCAACCGTGAAGCGGCACGCCTGGCCAAGGACGTCTGCGAAGCGGTGGGCTCGGAAACCGGCGTGCCCCGCTATGTTGCTGGCGTGCTGGGGCCGACCTCGCGCACGGCGTCACTCTCGCCGGATGTCAACGACCCCGCCAAGCGCAATGTCACTTTCGACCAGTTGTTCGACAACTACTACGAGGCGGCCGACGCCCTGATCGACGGCGGTGTCGATCTGTTCATGATCGAGACCATCTTCGACACGCTCAACGCCAAGGCGGCCATCTATGCACTCGAAAGGTTGTTCGAGGTGCGCGGCGCGCGTTGGCCGGTGATGATCTCGGGCACTATCACCGACGCTTCCGGGCGCACGCTTTCCGGCCAGACCACCGAGGCGTTCTGGAACTCGATCCGTCATGCTCAGCCGCTGTCCGTAGGCCTTAACTGTGCCCTCGGCGCGGCGGAACTACGCCCCTATCTCGAAGAGCTCTCCCACAAGGCCGATACCTTCGTCTCGGCGCACCCCAATGCAGGGCTACCCAACGAGTTCGGCGAATACGACCAGACCGCCGAGGAAATGGCGGCGATCGTGCGTGAATTTGCCGAAAGCGGCATGGTCAACATCATCGGCGGCTGTTGCGGTACCGCGCCGGAGCACATCGCCGCCATTCGCGAGGCGGTGGGCGAGCTGGCGCCCCGTCACGTTGCCGAGCGCCCCAAGGCTTGCCGGCTCGCAGGGCTAGAGCCCTTCAACATCGAAGCGGACTCGCTATTCGTCAACGTCGGCGAGCGTACCAACGTGACCGGATCGGCGCGCTTCAAGCGTTTGATCAAGGAAGAGGACTACACCACCGCGCTCGAAGTGGCGCTCGAGCAAGTCGAGAATGGCGCCCAGGTCATCGACATTAACATGGATGAGGGCATGCTCGAGTCTCAGGAAGCCATGGTCCGCTTCCTGAACCTGATCGCCTCGGAGCCGGATATCTCGCGCGTGCCGATCATGCTCGACTCCTCGAAGTGGGAGATCATCGAGGCAGGCCTCAAGTGCGTCCAGGGCAAGGCGGTGGTCAACTCGATCTCGCTCAAGGAAGGCGAAGACGCCTTTCGCCAACAGGCCATGGCCTGCCGCCGTTACGGGGCTGCCATCGTGGTCATGGCCTTCGACGAGGAAGGCCAGGCGGACACCTTCCAACGCAAGACGCAGATCTGCGAGCGCGCCTACCGCCTGTTGGTCGACGACATCGGCTTTCCGGCCGAAGATATCATCTTCGACCCCAATATCTTCGCCATCGCCACGGGCATCGAGGAGCACAACAACTACGCCGTCGATTTCATCGAGGCGTCGCAGTGGATTCGCGAGCACCTGCCACATGCCATGCTCTCGGGTGGCGTTTCCAACGTGTCGTTCTCGTTCCGCGGTAACAACGCGGTGCGTGAGGCGATTCACTCCGTGTTTCTCTATCACGCCATCAAGGCCGGCCTGAGCATGGGCATCGTCAACGCCGGTCAGCTTGCGGTCTACGACGACCTACCCGCCGAACTGCGCGACGCGGTCGAAGACGTCGTCCTCAACCGTCGTGACGATGGCACGGAACGCCTGCTCGACATTGCCGACAAGTACAAGGGCGACGGCAGTAGCGGCGAGAAGAAGGAAGACCTGGAATGGCGTAGTTGGGAAGTCGAGAAGCGCATCGAACATGCCTTGATCAAGGGCATCACTGCGTACATCGAAGACGACACCGAACTGGCGCGGCAGCGCGCCCAGCGCCCCATCGAGGTCATCGAAGGCCCGCTGATGGATGGCATGAACGTGGTCGGCGACCTGTTCGGCGATGGCAAGATGTTCCTGCCCCAGGTGGTCAAATCGGCACGGGTCATGAAACAGGCGGTCGCCTATCTCATCCCCTACATCGAGGCCGAGAAGAGCGCGGGTGCCCAAGCCAAGGGCAAGATCGTGATGGCCACGGTCAAGGGCGACGTGCACGACATCGGCAAGAACATCGTCGGCGTGGTCCTGCAGTGCAACAACTACGAGGTCATCGACCTCGGCGTTATGGTGCCAGCGGAGAAGATCTTCGCCGCCGCGCGCGAGCACAATGCGGATATCATCGGCCTATCCGGGCTGATCACGCCGTCGCTGGATGAGATGGTCCATGTAGCCAAGGAAATGCAGCGTCAGGACTTCACGATCCCGCTGCTGATCGGCGGCGCGACGACCTCCAAGGCCCATACCTCGGTCAAGATCGCGCCACAGTACGAACAGCCGGTCATCTACGTCAGCGATGCCTCGCGTGCCGTCGGCGTCGCCAGCCGCTTGCTCTCGCCGACGCTCAAGCCGAGTTACGTCGAAGAGATACGCGAGGAATATGACAAGGTTCGCGAGCGCAATGCCAAGCGTCGCCCCAAGGCGGCCGACTTGGGCTATGCCGAAGCGCGAGAACGCCGCCCCGCTCTCGATTGGGCCGATTACACGCCGCCCGAGCCGACCTTCAGCGGGCTCAAGGTATTCGACGATTACCCGCTGGAAGAGCTGGTCGAGCGTATCGACTGGACGCCTTTCTTCATGAGCTGGCAGCTGTCTGGCAAGTATCCCAAGATTCTTGAGGACGAAGTGGTTGGCGAAGCGGCTCGCAGCCTGTTCGCCGATGCCCAGGCAATGCTTCACAAGCTGATCGATGAGCGCCATATCACGGCGCGCGGCGTGATCGGCATGTGGCCGGCCAATAGCGTCGACGACGACACCCTTGAGGTCTATGCCGACTCCTCGCGCAGCGAGGTGATCGAGCGTCTTCACCATATTCGCCAGCAGACCACCAAAAACCGCGATGGCGTCTGCCAGAGCCTCGCCGACTTCATCGCGCCGAGAGACCTGACAAACGGCGAGCCCAGCGGCAAACAGGATTGGATCGGTGGCTTTGCGGTGACTACGGGCCATGGCGCGGATGAGCTGGCCAAGCAATACGAGGCGGCTGGCGACGATTACAACGCCATCATGGTCAAGGCCCTGGCCGACCGGCTCGCCGAGGCATTCGCCGAACGCATGCACGAGCGCGTGCGCAAGGAGTTTTGGGGTTATGTGCCCAATGAAACCCTGGATAATGATGCGCTGATCGCCGAGAAATACCAGGGCATTCGCCCTGCCCCCGGCTATCCCGCCTGCCCGGACCATACCGAAAAAGCCACGCTCTTCCGGCTACTGGATGCCACGGCCAAGACGGGCATCGAGCTGACCGACAGCTACGCCATGTGGCCCTCGGCGGCGGTCTCCGGTTGGTACTTCTCGCATCCGCGCTCAAAGTATTTCTCCACCGGCAAGATCGGTCGCGACCAAGTCGAATCGCTGGCGGCACGCAAGCAGATGCCGTTGAAGGAGCTAGAACGCTGGTTATCGCCCGTCCTGTCCTACGATCCCGAATGAGAGACGCCATCGAACGATGGCAGGGGACTGGTGGGTTACGCTAGGCTATTGGTGCCTAAGCTCCTTAGGTTGCGCGGTCTGATCGCGCGACCTTTTTAATAACATAAATGCAATAAGCTATTATTATTTATTCTTTCAAAGAATATAGAAGGCAGGGTAAGGTGCCCTGCTACGGCAATCCATGTGACTAGCAGGACACCGCCTGTATGTATCGGTACGACACGTACGACCAAACGCTCGTAGACGAGCGCGTCGCCCAGTTCCGCGACCAGATGCGCCGCTATCTCGAAGGCAAGATCAGCGACGAGGAATTTCTACCGCTGCGCGTGCAGAATGGCCTTTATGTCCAGCGCTATGCGCCGATGCTGCGTATTGCCATTCCATACGGCATGCTGGCCTCCTATCAACTGCGCAAGCTGGGCGAGATCGCCGCACGCTACGATCGCGGCTATGGCCATTTCACCACGCGCACCAATCTGCAACTGAACTGGCCGAAACTCGAGGACGTACCGGACATCCTGGCCGACCTGGCTAGCGTGCAGATGCATGCTATCCAGACCAGCGGCAACGACATCCGTAATACCACGACCGATCAGTTCTCCGGCATCGCCAGCGACGAAGATGTCGATCCGCGCCCTTGGTGCGAACTCATTCGTCAGTGGTCGACCTTCCACCCCGAGTTCGCCTACCTGCCGCGCAAGTTCAAGATCGCAGTGACTGGTGCCGAAGAAGACCGCGCGGCCATCCAGGTGCACGACGTAGGCCTGCGCTTCTGGCGCAACGAAGCTGGCGAGGTACGCGTCAAGGTACTGGCTGGCGGCGGTCTGGGTCGCACGCCGATGATCGGCAGCGTGATGTGTGACGACTTGCCGTGGCAACACCTGCTGACGTATCTCGAAGCGATCCTGCGCGTCTACAACCAATACGGTCGACGCGACAACAAGTTCAAGGCGCGCATCAAGATTCTGGTCAAAGCATTGGGCATCGACGAGTTCCGGCGTCGTGCCGAGGCGGAATGGGCGCATCTCAAGGATGGCCCCCAGACGCTGACCGACGAGGCGATCTCCGCCGTGACCAGCCACTTTGTCGAGCCGCCCCGTCGTGATGTCGCCGAGGACGCCATTCAGGCTTATGATCGCCTGCGTGGGGAAAACCGTGCCTTCGCCCGCTTCGTGACCAACAATGTCACCGACCACAAGGTCCCCGGTTACAAGGCCGTGACGCTATCGCTCAAGCGTCACGACCATTCGCCCGGCGACGTGACCTCCGAAGACATGGCCGCCGTCGCGGACCTGGCCGACGAATTCAGTTATGGCGAGCTGCGCGTCACGCACGAGCAAAATCTGGTGCTGACCGATGTGCCGGTGGATCGCATGGAAGACCTCTGGCAGCGGCTTGAGACGCTGGGCATGGCCAACCCCACCGTGGGCACCCTGGCCGACCTGATCTGCTGCCCCGGTGGCGATTACTGCTCACTGGCCAATGCCAAGTCGATCCCGGTTGCCCAGGAAATTCAGGAACGCTTCGAAAACCTCGACTTTCTGTATGATCTGGGACCGCTGGAGCTCAACATCTCCGGCTGCATGAACGCTTGCGGACACCACCACGTGGGGCATATCGGCATTCTCGGCGTCGACAAGAAAGGCGAGGAGTACTATCAGATCTCGCTGGGCGGGAGCCAGGGCAACGAATCGTCGCTGGGCAAGATTCTCGGCCCCTCCTTCTACCGTGAAGATGTGACCGACGTGATCGATAAGCTGCTGAAGGTCTACGTCGGGGAGCGCACGCCCGATGAAACGTTCCTCGATACCTACCGGCGCATCGGCCTGAAGCCTTTCAAGGAGCATGTCTATGCCTGAGCAGCCACGCACTCTGATTGCCGATCGCCGCGTCCAGGACGATGACTGGGTACTGTCCGCGGAGGATGCACCACGCCCCGAGAACGGGCGGGTCATCGTCCCGCTGGTGGAGTGGCAGGAAGCGCCCGGCGACGACCTCGCACCGCTGCTGGCCAGCGATACCGAGCTCACACCCGAGCTCGCCGAGCAACTGCTCGATGCGCCGCTGGTTGCCATCGACTTTCCCAAGTTCACCGATGGCCGTGGCTATAGCATCGCGCGGTTGTTGCGAGAACGGTATGGGTATCGCGGCCAGATCCGCGCAGTTGGGGATGTGCTGATCGATCAGTTGTATTACATGTCCCGGTGCGGCTTCGACGCCTTCTCGCTGCGTGAGGACCAGGTCGTCGAAGATGCGCTCAACGCTCTCGACACGTTCAGCCTCAGCTATCAGCCCGGCATCGACACGCCGGAACCCCTGTTCAGACGGCGTATGCGCGAAAGCGCCTGACGCTGACTAGGCACTGGCCGACGTACGGTTCACACGAGAACGACGTCGGCCTTCTCCCCCGCTTTATCATTCAAGATAGGGAACTACCCTCGCCGTTTCTGCTGGCGTTCGCGATTTCTGGCGCGAGCACGCTCCGACTTCCGCAACATGGCATAGGTAGCGCCCAAACCACCGTGGCTTTTATGCGCCGAGACATAAGCCTGCACGTCGTCGAATTGCGCCAGCCATTTACCGATGTACGAGCGTACGATATTCGCCTGTCCTTCGGCTTCCTTGCTGCGGCCATGAACGACCAAGACACAGCGCAGATCATGCTCTCGCGCGTCTCGTATGAATCGAAACAGTTCGCGGCGGCACACCTCAAGCGGCTTCTTTTGCAAGTGTAAAGACGCTTCCGGAGCATAACCGCCATGACGTAAACGCTCGAGCACGCCTATCTGAATGCCGTCCCGGCGGTACTCAATGGGATCGGCCGGCCCTATCAGGTCGACGAATTCATCGGATAAGAAATTGCTCTCTTTGTCATCGGCCTCAGCCTGAGCGCGGCGAGCCAATTGAGCCTCTGAAGGAGCGGAGGGAGAATGTTCAACGTCCGCCTTGTCGCGGCCTTTAGTCAAGGGCTGAACGTCTTCCCCTAACGCCTGCCGAAATAGATCGTCTCGCATGTGCTGGCTCATTGGCTTGCTCTCCTATGGCCTACGATCTCGAGAAGCCTCGACGGTTCCCAAGCTAACGAGATAATGCCACACTCCCCACCCTTGGCGGCAAGCATAAACGCAGATGCCCTACCTCACTCGTCCGTAGCCTCGCGCTTCAAGAACTTGGGAGATGCCAATGCGCTGGGTCTATAGAATCGGGCTTCTCGCCGTGATCGCTATCGTCCTCGGGTTCGGCTATCTCTGGTACACCTTCCAGAGTCCCTATGGCTATGAAGCACCAGACAATCCGCCAATCATGGATCGTCGTCTCGAGCATCACAGAGTGTTCGTCTATGGCACCCTGCGTTATGCTCCGATCCGCTGGTTGGTCATGGGACGTGCCGGCACCGCAACACCCGCCACGCTCCGAGGTTATACCCGAGATGAGCTGGATATTTCACCGGCGCCTAACGAGCAGGTCGATGGATATACCCTTTCGGTCACAAGCGATGAGCTCAAACGTTTGGACCGATACGAACATTTAGGGGAGCGTTATCGGCGTGTAAACGTCAAACTCGATAACGGGCAAAGTGCTTGGGTCTATCGACGTTTATGAATTTTTAGATTTGGCCCATCAAGATAGATAACGGTATAAAGTATGCCTCAGGATAACAGCATCATTCCCGAGGCGTGTGCAGTAGGCGTTCCATGGGCTGGGTCAACACCTGCTGGCAGTGATCTTCGGCTTCTTGGAGTGCAGCATGCACGAGCGTCATTTCACTCGTCGGCGCATTTTCGCCGAGTGGCACCGGCCACGGCATGGCGCGCTGAAACTCCCAGAGCGTCAACACGCCCAAGTCGCGCCCCAGCATCCAGCGATCATTGTCCAACTGAGCAGCAACCCCCAGCTTTTCCAGCGGCGTCATCACTTCCGTGTACCGCAGCCCCAGGCACATCGCCAATTCTCGATCGGCAAGCGATCGCCCATGCTGATGCGCTTCGTGAAGTCGAGACACTACGCCCAAGGCTTGCCAGAACGGCGGCCAATAGCGCCATTCGACACGCCGCCGCTCGCTCAGCCAAGCGGCCAGCTCGGCCCCTACCAACACGATCGCCCAAGACAGGAACACCCATATCAAGAACAAGGGAACGGCAGCAAAAGTGCCGTAGATCACTTGGTAAGATGGGAAATAGGTGACATAAAGCGAAAAGGCCCCCTTGGCAAGCTCCAGCGCCAATGCCGCCACCCCTGCCCCGGCCACGGCATGCCGAAACCGAACGCGGCAATTGGGAACTGCCATGTAAATGAAGACGAATGCCGTGAAACTCAGCGTCAGCGGCAACAGACGCAGGAAGGTCGCCGGGCCGCCCAGCACATCAGCGGCGCCGCGTACCAGGGTCAATGACGCCAGGTAGGAAGACAGCAGAAATCCCGAACCGACCAACAGCGGGCCAAGCGTCAGCACCGCCCAATACAGCAGAAAACTGGATACTCCCCGCCGACTGCGCGACACATGCCAGATCGTGTTGAATGCCCTTTCGACGGTGACCATCATCATGACGGCCGTCACCAGCAGAAAAATCAGCCCGATCAACGTCAGGCTACGCGCCTGGCGAGAGAAATCACGCAGGTGCTCGACCAACGCCGATCCCGTGGCGGGCACGAACTGGCTGAAGATTAAGCCCTGGAGCTGTTCGCTGATTCCCTGAAAACTGGGGATGGCCGATAACATCGCATAGACGACGGTCATGAAAGGAACCACGGCAAACAAGGTGGTATAGGTCAACGCCGAGGCAGTCTTGAGCCCGTCGTGAGAGTCGAAACGTTGTATCAGTTCACGCAGGCTACGCAGGATGAGCGCGGGCCAGCGGCGGTCGAGGAGTTGTGGGCGTCGCATGTGGCACTCTACAATGCTTGGCTAATTATTTGATTCGTCGACCCCAGCTGCCGGAGTTAAGGCATGACGACTTTTACACTTTACCACAACCCACGCTGCTCCAAGTCGCGTGAGGCCTTGGCCCTGCTCGAGGCCCGCCACGTCGTTGTCAGCGTGCATCGCTATCTCGATGATCCACTCGACATCATGCAACTCCGTAGCCTCGCACAGCGGCTCGATGACGGCGTGCCGGCTTTGGTTCGCACCAGCGAAGCCCAATGGAAAGCCTTAGCGCTCCAGGATCCTAGTGACGAGGAACGCTTGCAGGCCATTGCCGACAATCCTCGGCTCATGCAACGCCCGATACTCGACGATGGCACACGTGCCCGCATCGGTCGTCCCCCGGAAGCTCTTCTCGACTTGATCGAATGATCGATGTCCCACGACACGAGGCCTCCCATGACTCGCCCCGCTTCTGAAACACCTTATGTACTCGTACTGTTCTATTCACGGAACGGTGCCACGCGAGAGATGGCGGAGCAGCTCGCCGCCGGCGTGGAAAGTATCTCCGGCATCGCGGCACGGCTACGCACCGTTCCCCCCGTTTCCACGACATGCGAAGCGGTCGACCCGGAAATTCCCGCCGAGGGGGCCGTCTACGCAACATTAGATGATCTCCGCCACTGCTATGGTCTGGCGCTAGGCAGTCCCACACGGTTTGGCAACATGGCCTCGCCCCTCAAATACTTTTTGGATACCACCAGCGAGCTTTGGATGAACGGCGTCCTTGCCGACAAACCCGCCACCGCGTTCACCTCCACGGCCAGCCTGCACGGCGGACAGGAAGCCACGCTATTGACCATGCTGATTCCTCTGCTGCATCACGGCATGGTCTACGCAGGCGTGCCCTATCGCGAGACGCGCCTGCTGACGACGCAATCCGGCGGGACACCCTATGGCACGAGCCACTTGGCCGGCGCACAAGCAGATCGTCCCCTGGATGACGACGAAACGGCGCTGGCTCGCGCCCAGGGTGAGCGGTTAGGGCGCCTCGCCCTGGCAATGCGCTCGCTTCATGAGGCCACATGATGCGTCAACAGCTCGATCAACTGGCGACACGCCACGGCTTAGCATATGTCACGACACAGGCACGTCGAGGCGTCTGGGGCGGCTTGGCGGCACTGGCTATCTTGCAAATTCTCGGCGGTTGGCAGTTGCATGCCAGTGGCCAGATCGGCCTGATGCCGATCGCCGTCCGCCTCTTGCCGCTGGTGCTCTTCCTCCTCCCGATTATCACCAGACGCCCGCGTGGACACGTCATGCTCGCGTTCGTCAGCCTGCTGTATATCTTGCAGGGGCTGATGATCGCCCAGCTACCGGGTCGGCTGGCATGGGGGACGCTGGAAACACTCGCAGCCCTCGTCTTGTTCGTTAGCGCCGCCGCCTACGCGCGCTGGCGCCGACAACAGCTGACAGGCTGAGGAATGCCGCTACGTCCGTCGAGCTGCCTCATACTCGCGATGCTCATGGTCAGTATCGCTTGCTCGTTGCTCCACCTGCCGCTATGGCCAGCCGCGATTCTGGGATGGCTCGCGACGTTGCGCCTGAGTTTGCAACTGCCACGAGCCTCCCAGCGACAAGCCATGTGGCTGGGCCTGGCCGGGGTGGTTATCTGGGGCGTCGCTCTATGGCGCGAGACGCCGGCCTCGCTGGTTGCCGGACTCAGCGTCAACCAGCCCTTGCTGATGATGTTCGCCGGCGTCAGCTTTCTCTCCATGGCGCGCCCTCTCAAGGATGACGATACGCAGCACGAACGGCGCGGTAGCTTCTGGGGCACGTTGCTAGGCGTCCACCTCTTTGGAGCGGTCATCAATCTTTCCGTACTGTTTCTGTTCGGGGACCGCATGCAGCGCCAAGGACGATTGACGCGCCAACAAGCCATCGTCCTGGGACGCGCCTTCCCGGCGGCAGCAGCCTGGTCACCGTTCTTCGTCGCCATGGGGGTCGCCCTGACCTATGCGCCGGGCATCGACTTCCTTGCGTTACTTCCCTGGGGGCTTCTAGCGTCGTTGCTTCTGCTGGCGCTGGTGGCCATCGATGCACTGCGCCTGCCCGGTGAATTCATCGGTTACCCTTTGGGCAAGAGCAGTCTTGTGCTACCCGGCATACTAGCGCTGAGCGTCATCGTGGCGCACTTCATCTGGCCGAGCTTATCCATCCCCTTGATCATTAGCATCGTCTCGCCACTGTTCGCGATACTGCTGGTCCCCTCGCGCGAGCGCCGTGGCCGATTGCATAAACAACTCAACGATGGATTGCCACGCCTGGGGCCCCAGTTCGCATTGTTTCTCGCTGCAGGGCTCATCTCGAGCGGTCTCGCCGCCCTACTGGCCAGTACACCGGATCGGCAGTTTCTCCCACTTGATCATTTCGGGAGTTTCGCCGCCTGGATCACGCAAGGTATTCTGGTGATATTGGCGTTCGTGGGTATTCACCCGCTTGTCGGCATCGCCACGATCGCGCCACTGGTACAACCTCTGGAACCGGATCCTACCTTGTTGGGCATGCTGTTTCTCATGAGTTGGGCGCTGGGGACCGGCTGCAGTCCCTTGTCGGGCAGCAACCTCGCGCTATGCGTTCGCTACGGCATCAAGTCCCGAGACATGATGCGCTGGAACCTGCCCTATGCGGTACTCGGCTGGCTGGCATGTGGCGCGGTATTTGCCTTGTACGCCTGGTGGCAGACACCCTGACCCTCACGCTGCATAAGGATGACATTCATGCTTCGCGCGCGCGCATAATGGTTGAAGTCTTTGCCATCGACATGACGACTTTTACCTATCTCGACCGCCTAGAGCGCTATCCTGATGGGTATGACCGCATTCATCGGGAATGTCCGCCGAATGCCGCCGCCTAATAAAGATGGATGCACACTTAGGAGAGGAAGACCATGAATTACGATATCGCTGACCTGCGACGCGATTACGCTGGCGAGACACTCTCCGACGCGCACACGCCGGCATCGCCCATCGACTTGTTTCAGACCTGGTTCTCGGCCGCCCGAGAGCATGAACCTCAAGATCCCAATGCCATGACGTTGGCCACCGTCGATAGCCAAGGGCTCCCTCATGCCCGCGTGGTATTGCTCAAGCATTTCGACGAGCAAGGGTTCGTGTTCTTCACCAACTACCAAAGCCACAAGGGCAGTGAGCTGGCAAATGTCCCTCATGCTGCCCTGGTGTTCTGGTGGCCCACACTTCACCGGCAGGTACGTATCGAGGGACGCGTGGAAAAAGCCGAGGCCAACATCTCGGATGAGTATTTCGCCAGCCGTCCTCGGGACAGCCAGCTAGGCGCGTGGATTTCCCAGCAAAGCGTGGAAATCCCCGACCGCGAATGGCTGGAAGAACGCAAGCAACGCTTCGAACAGGTCTATTCCGACCAAACCGTCGAGCGCCCCCCTCACTGGGGTGGCTATCGTGTTCGGCCGCTTATTCTGGAGTTCTGGCAAGGCCAATCCAATCGCCTCCATGATCGTATTCGCTATCGCCATCACGAGCAGGATTCAGCCTGGAGCAAAACGCGTTTGGCGCCTTAATCTCAAGTCTTGCCCCCTCCAGCACGTCAGCGAGCCCACCATGCAAAACGCCCGATCCACTAAGGACCGGGCGTCTGCTTCAACACTCTTCGACAAATAATGTCGTAAGTAGCGCCTATCAGCTGTCGCCGTTTACCCACTCGTCGACGACTTCGGGGTTCTCGTCAACCCACTTCTTGGCGTTTTCGTACGGATCGGAATCTTCTTCCTGATTCATGAGCATCACTTCGCCCATCTGCTCCGGCGTCCACTCGAAGTTATCGAGAATCGCGTAGGCTTCCGGCATATCGTCCTTCAGCCCTTTGCGCACGACGGTATTGATGTGCTCGGCTCCACCGTAGACATTCTTGGGATCGTCCAGATACTTAAGATCCCAGCGTGCGAACATCCAGTGCGGTGTCCAGCCGGCGACGACAATGTCCTCGTCGTTCTTGATGGCACTATCCAGCGCCGCCGTCATGGTAGCGCCACTGCCCGATTGCAGATTGATGGCGTCGCCCAGATCGTATTCTTCGATGACATTTTCGGTCAGATTCATCAGACCGGCGCCCGGATCAATGCCCACGATCTCGTCGTTGACCATATCCGCTTTGTCATTGAGCTCATCAATGGATGAGATATCGGTATAAGAGGGAGCAACAAGCCCCAGCTTGGTACCTTCAAGGTTCGGCCCCAGGTTCTCGACCTTGTCGCCCACCTCATTCAGGTACTGTTCATGCGTGGAAGGCAACCATGCCGCCACCATGCCATCAGCATCACCATACGCCACAGCTTGCCACATCGCAGCGGCAGACAGTGAGGACATTTCCACGTTGTAGCCTTGCTCTTCAAGCACCGCTCGCACCACGTTGGTGGAGGCCACTTCGGAAGACCACTCGACATAGGCGAGTGTAATATCACCCTTGCTGTCCTGCGCTTGCGCGATGCCCGCATTGAGCCCTGCACCGGCGGCCATCATGATGGCGCCATAGCGTACGGCTTTCGTCAATGGAGTGCGTGTCATCGTTTTTCCCCTTCTCTTATTGATGGGAGATCCTGCCGGAACGGCCGCGGCCGTTCCTTTTCGAGCATATGCTCGATACATGGCGTTTTGTTACGCCTTGCTTCTTAGCTAGTTTTCTTTTTCGGCTTGCGAAGCGCCTGCGTAATGCGATCCAGCAACATGGCCAGGATCACTACAGCAATACCGGCTTCGAAACCATCGCCAGGACGCAGACGCTGGATGGCGCGCCACACTTCGCTACCCAGGCCATCAGCCCCGATCATGGCCGCGATCACGACCATCGACAACGCTAGCATGATCGTCTGATTGATGCCGGCCATGATCGTCGGCAAGGACAACGGAAACTGAATCTTGATCAGCTTCTGACTACGCGTGGCACCGAACGCATCCGCCGCCTCTATCAAGTCCTTGGGCACCTGTCGAATACCCAGCGTCGTGAAGCGTATCGCCGGCGGCATCGAAAAGATCACCGTAGCGAAAATAGCCGACACTGAACCAATCCCGAAAAACGGAATGGCCGGAATCAGGTAAACGAAAGCCGGCATGGTCTGCATGAAATCCAGAACCGGCATGATGACACTATAGAAGCGATCCGAAATGGCCGCGAGCACCCCAACTGGCATAGCAATGACTACCGCGACCACAGTGGCAATCACCACCAGCGTCAAGGTCTCGATCATCGGGTCCCAAAGCCCAAGGTTCCAGATCAAGGCCAGTCCCAACACCGCGCCAATCCCCAGGCGCAAGTTGGCAACCCGCCAGCAGATCAGCGCGATGATCGCCATCAGTGCCCACTCAGGCAGCCACATCAGCCCATCGTTGAGCACCGTAATCCCGCTCTGCGTAACACGCGAGATGCCTCGGGTCACTATGGAATAGTGCGATGTTAGAAAATCGAGACCACCCTCGATGCCGTCGCCGAGGGGAATGCGTGGAATATCAATCGCCATCAGTGCTCTCCCGCTTCAGCCAGTTTCTCAAGTACCGCGCCCTTCACGACCACCCCCAATAGACGCTGGTTGTCGTCGACGATGGCAATCGGATAGCTTTTATCGTTGAACATGGCAAAGAGATTGTTCATCGGTTCATCCGGACCGGCCTTCGGGAAGTCGTTCTGGATCAACTCGTTGATCGTGTCCTTGCCAGCCTTGGCAGCGGCATCGACATCGTCGACGCTCACGATGCCCAGCAAGGTACGGTCACGACCGATGACGTAGATGGAGTCGAGTCCGTTGTCGCTCATCTTGCGCAACACGGTACGCGGGCCATCACTATCACGCGCCGTGGCACGCACGGAACGCATGGCACTATTTGCCGTGAAGATGCGCGACATATCCACGCCCTCGACGAAGCGCGCCACGTAATCGTCAGCGGGCCGCGTCAGGATATCTTCGGGCGTGCCCATCTGCACGACCTCGCCATCCTTGAGCAGGATGATGCGATCGCCAATGCTGATCGCTTCATCGAGATCGTGGGTGATGAAGATCGTGGTCTTCTTCATACGATGCTGCAGCTCGATCAATTCTTGCTGCATATCCTTGCGGATCAGCGGGTCGAGCGCCGAAAACGCCTCGTCCATCAACATCACGGTCGAGTCGTTAGCCAATGCGCGGGCCAGACCGACACGCTGCTGCATGCCGCCGGAAAGCTGGCTCGGGTAGGCATCTTCCCAGCCGTCCAAGCCTACCTGCTTGAGAGAGTTGCGAGCACTTTCCACGCGAGATTTTTTCTCGACGCCGCGCACCTCAAGGCCATATTCGGCATTTTCTTGAACGGTCTTATGCGGAAATAGCGCAAAATTCTGAAAAACCATCGAGAAGTGACGGCGGCGGCATTCCAGCAGCTCTTTCTCACTGAGCTTGGGAATGTTCTGACCATCGATCACGATATCGCCCTCGGTGGGCTCGATGAGGCGATTGAGACAGCGAATCAACGTCGATTTCCCGGAGCCCGACAGACCCATGATGACGAGAAGCTCACCTTCACGTACATCGAAGTCGATATTGGAAAGACCCAGGGTCTGGCCGGTTTTCTCAAGAATTTCGGGACGCTTTTTCCCTTGGTTACGCAGCTCGAGTGCTTTCTTAGGCTGGGAGCCAAACACCTTGCTCAGACCGCGCACCTGAATCTTGATATTGGTTTCGTCTGTTTCAGTCATAGGCTTGCCTGCTTTGGTCAAGTCGTCGCCATGCCCTTGCGAAGCAAGAGCGCTCGGCAATGTCACGTTGTCACGTTGCGAGTATCTGGCGGGTCAGTCTCCTGGCTCTTATTATGGTCATGGAGATGATAAGAGATGATCATGAAGATAAAATTTCGTTATGTTTCGTATCGAATCATACCTACTTATTGATATTGCTTCAAATAAAAACAACTGATGATTGATCCATGGTTCAATAACCCGGCGCGCGCCGCCAGGCGCCTCGATCATACCCGACCGCCGAGCTCGGCAAGCGACGAAGCCGACCTTAAGCGGCCTCGTCGCGACATCGAAAGACAGGCCCAGGAGCATTAGTCCGTCGGGCTATCCAAACGGTGGCGTTGCCAATCGCTGCTCGGCTCGTTGAGTCGCAAGGAGGCCTCGACCACCTGCTCTTCCATGATATAGCGGAAACTGAAGCCCAAGTGTTTCAGCAACGCGCGCATGGGCTGGTTGTCGAGCATCACCGTGCCGACCATCTCGAGGATGCCGAGGCCCTTGCAGTAACGGATCATCTTTTCCATCAGCAGGCTACCGAGACCATGCCCGTGGAGATCATCGCGAATGATCACGGAAAATTCAGTGCGGATGTTGTCCGGATCGTTCCACACACGCACTACGCCCAGCATTTCCTTATCGCCATCGGGTCGCGCATGCTCGGCGATGAAGGCCATTTGCCGGTCGTAATTGATCTGCGCCAGCACGGCCAGGTCGCGCTGGGTTAGATCCGCCTTGTGGTGGAAATAACGAAAGCGAATGCTTTCCTCGGAGAGCCGCTCATGAAATAACGTGATCAACGGCGCGTCCTCTCCACGGATCGGGCGCACTTCGACATCCATGCCATTGCCCAACGCCCGCCATTCACGCAGTTCCTCGGGATAGGGCATGATCGCATGACGCGCGGGCTGCCCCAGATCCATGGCAAAGTCCACTGCCACCACGCCATCGCGGTTGAGCAATAGCGGATTGAGCTCCAACCCCTGGAGTTCGGGTAAATCCGACGCCATCTGAGAGAGCTTGACCAGCAATTCGCAGAGGCGCTCGACGTCCTGTTCCGGGTCGGCGGCGTGCTCGCGAATCAGGCGGTACGCGTGCGTACGCGATATCAGCTCATTGGCCAGGGTCATGTTCAGAGGCGGCAAGGCAACCTGACGATCCGCCAACACATTGATCTTGTAACCACCGATGCCGAAGACAATGATCGGCCCGAACACCGGGTCACGCGTGATTCCCGCACAGAGCTGCATCGATGCCTTGCCGCGCTGCATACGTTGCAGGCAATAGCTGAAAATCGGGCTTTCGGGGAATTTTTCGCAGACCTTGTCCCCCAGACGCCGCACGCCATCGGCCACCTGCTCCGGCGTCTCGAGATCTTGCAGCAAGCCCGCGGAGAGCTTATGCGGATGCCTACGGTAGCGAAACGGCAGGCAGTTATTTGCATGCACGATTTTCAGTGCCATGGGGCCTTCGATGTCACGCGCGGCTTGCAGCGCCTCCTCGGGGCTGAAGACATACTGGCTCGGCGCCGCCGGTATGCCATAGGCGGCCAGGACCTCGGCGGTCTCCTGGTGCGTCAGGCGATCACGCTCACGCCGCTTGGCCGAGGCGATCAAACGATGGCAGCGAGCGCGGATGTCGGGTTGCGTCGTGAAAGGCAAGCTTGGCGGCGTCTCCTGCAGGAGGGTCTGCACACGCTGATAATCGACCATGTGCATGAAAGCCTTGACCGCTTTCTCTGGGGAGATATAGGTGGGGATACCCGCCAGATTGCACTCATGGCGTGCCTTGAGCGCTTCCTCGAGCCCCATCCAGCTGGTCAGCAGGTTGCGTTTGAAGCGTTTGCGATTGGCGATCAACGCCTCGGCCGTAATTTTGGAAGGCGCCAGACGAGTCGGTGCGTGTACCACCAGCACGGCGTCCACGTTGGCATCGGCCGCCACGATTTCCAACGCATCGACGAACCGCTCAGGCGAGGCGTTACCGCCCAAATCGACGGGATTACGCCCCGGCAAGCTGACATCGAACTCCCCCTGCACCAGTGCATCACGGGTAACGTCGGTTAATTCCGCCAGCTTGCCCCCCGCGATCACCAGCTTGTCGATCGCCAAGAGTGCCGGTCCCAACCCATTCGCCACGATGGCCAAGCGGTCACCACGCAACGGACGCATGCGCGTCAGTGTTTCCAATGCATCGAACAACTCATCGGAATCATCCACGCGCACGACCCCTGCGCGCGCCAGCGCTGCATCGAACACCACGTCGCGATTATCGATTCCTGGCGTCTGCGGTTCATGGGTGAGTGTCGACTGAACCGAGCGTCCGCTCTTGATTGCCAGCACCAACCGGTGTCGTGAGGCATCACGCAACGCGGTCATGAAATGCTGCGCATCGTGTACTCGTTCCAGATGCAGCAGCAAGGCACGTGTCGGCGAGTATTGGTTGATGTAATCCATTAGATCGGACAGCATCACGTCAACGCTGTCGCCCAATGTCACCAAATGCGAAAAGCCGATGTCGCGGCCCGCGGCCCAGTCGATCATGGCATTGCCGAGCATCCCCGACTGCCCCAGGTAGGCGACGCGTCCCGCCTTGATCGGCTGGCTGGCATAAGTGGCGTTGAGCTTGCTGCCGGGCACCACGATCCCCAGGCACTCCGGCCCCAACACGCGAATTCCCGAACGCAGTGCCGCCTTGAGCATACGCTCTCGAAGCGAACCGCCATCCTGAGTGCGATCGTCGAGATAGGAGCCCCCCGACAGCACCAAGGCAGCGCGTGCCCCTAGCTTGCCCAGCGCCTCGATGCTCCGCGGCACGCCTTCCACCGGATTGCAGAGGATCGCCAGATCCGGCACGGCGGGCAAATCCGCAATACGCTTTACGCAGGTGACGCCGTAGACCGTGTCATAACCGCGCGGGTTCACCGCCCAAAGCGTGCCGGAAAACCCCGCCTCGAGCAGATTGCCAAGCACCATGCCGCCCATTGAATGCGGCTTTTCCGAAGCGCCGATCACTGCCACGCTATGTGGCTCGAAGAAGTGACGCAGAAAACGCGTTCCCACAGCAATCTCTCCCGCTTGATCCGACTTTGCCGCTCACCATCGCGTTCGCGCAGCTAAACTTAAGCTCTATCGAAAAGTCGGCGCGCGATGGCCAGACCATTTTTTAGACACAGCATAACGCAGGCCTCTCGTCACGGCCGCAGTGACATGGCATCGTTCGACCTATGGGCACTGTTCTCACATCCTATCAGGCCTTAAGGTCCCACGCGGACAGCATGCGCCCAACGTCTCAGCCGATAGACGTCCTCTGGATGGAGTTCCCATGATCACTGCGTATATTACCCACCCCGATTGCATGCGGCATTTCATGGCGCCGAGCCATCCCGAGAGCCCCAAACGCCTGGAAGCCATACGCGCTCGCCTGGCCTTGAGCGGTGTGTTGACGCATACCATGCAATCCGAGGCACAGCCGGTAAAAGCGCAGACGCTTGCCCTGGCGCATTGTCCGCAGTATCTGGAACTGCTCGAGGCTCACGTCCCGCAAGAAGGCTTGAGCGAGCTCGACGGCGAAACCCACATGAACCCGGACACGCTGGCCGCCGCGAGCGTCGCCGCCGGCGCGGTCGTGCGTGGCGTGGACCAGGTCTTTCGACACCAGGCGGACAACGTCTTCTGCGCCGTACGCCCACCCGGACATCATGCCGAACGCTGCTCGGCGATGGGCTTTTGCTTCTATAACAATGTCGCCATCGGGGTGGCCCATGCCCGCCAGCGTTACGGTGTCGAGCGTATCGCCGTGCTGGATTTCGACGTCCATCAGGGCAATGGCACGGTGGATATCTTCAAGGACGACCCCGGCGTTCTCGTCTGCTCGAGCTTCCAAGCGCCCTTCTACCCTTGGCGCTATCAGGACAGCACATGGGACAACATCATCAACACGCCCTTGAAGGCCGGCAGCGACGGCACCGCGTTCCGACGCGGCGTGGAAACGCATTGGCTGCCCGCCCTGCAAGCCTTCAAACCACAGTTGATCATGCTCTCGGCGGGGTTCGATGCTCACCGCGACGACCCCATGGCAGAGCTTAATCTCGTCGAGTCCGATTACTTCTGGGTAACACAACTCGCCCTGGATATCGCCCGCGTATACGCCGAAGGACGCTTAGTCTCGGTACTCGAGGGGGGCTACCATCTGGATGCTTTGGGTACCAGTGTCGAGGCACATCTCAAGGCGCTCCTGGGCTTTCCTCTAGGCGACCCGTGAGCGCGTCCCAACGACGTACGACTCGCCCCGCTCCCATCGGGCTGTGGTATCCTAACGGAAACTTTATTTCCTATTGTGGAACCCATGGCTACCCAAACCGATAGCGACGCCGCCCTGCGCATCGCCTCCGGACGCAAAGCGTTCGTCGAGCCGCTACGTCTGGGTGATCGCCTCAAGGAAATTCGCCTGTCCAACCACTGGACTTTGGAAGATGTCAGTCAACGTACCGGTTTGGCGCGCTCGACACTGTCCAAGATCGAAAACGATCAGATATCGCCTACCTTCAGCGCCGTGCAGAAACTCATCGGCGGCCTCGGGATCGATCTACCACAGCTGCTCACGCCGCCCAAGCCGCAGTCACACACGCTCGGTCGCCGCGATTTGACGCGCGTCGGCGAAGGTCAACAGCACCCCACGCCTACCTATGAGCACGAGCTACTATCGTGGCAGCTGGCACAGAAGCGGATGATCCCCTTCAAAACCATCGTCCGCGCCCGTAGCTTCGATGAGTTCCAGGAGTGGGTACGGCATGATGGCGAGGAATTCCTGATGGTCCTCGATGGCGACATCCTGCTGTATACCGAGTTCTACGAACCGCTACGCCTGACCCATGGTGACAGCATCTATTTCGACAGCGACATGGGGCACGCTCTGGTCTCCGTCAGCGAGTCAGACGCCGTCGTGCTGTCGGTCTGTACCCGCGGCGAGAATGCATAGCGCATGACAAAAACGCCCGGCTCAAGGCCGGGCGGGCGCTGAATTAGCAAAACAGAATAGGTACCACTTATTCGATGTCTTTTACCGCGCTATCCCCGGAGAGTTCGCGTGCCATCATACGGTCGCTATACGCCACGCCGTAGCGCTTGCGCGACCAGAGATACATCGCCAGCCCCAACAGCATCCAGGCCCCGAAGACGACCCACTCGATCGGCAACAACGCCGAGGGGCTGCCCGGCAGGTAAAGGCTCACCATCCCCAGCGACAGAAGCACGGCGACGATGCCCACCGCCTTGCCATAGCGAACCTTGAAGGGACGCGGCATGTCGGCACGCTTGTGGCGCATTACCAAGAACGACAAGGCCACGAACAGGTACGCGATGACGATGCCCAGCCCGCCGGCATCGACGAGCCATACCAGCATCGGACGGCCGAAGAACGGCGCCAGGCACGACACGGCACCGATCATGATCACCGCATTGCTGGGCGTCTTGTAACGCGGGTGCAGCTTGCCCAGAAAAGCCGGCAGCATGCCCGCGTGTGCCAGGGCGTAAACAGCACGGGAGCCGCCGACGTAGAAGGCGTTCCAACTCGTAATGATGCCCGCGATCCCCGCCAGCACCATCAGCTTGCCGGCCCAGGGCGCCGAGAAAACGGCCTGCATGGCATCCGGTACCGCCAGCGTGGAGGCTTCCAGCGCCTGCGGGTTCAGCATCAGCGACGTGCCCAGGATGATCAACGCATACCAGAACACCGCCAGAATGACCGAGATCATCAGCACCTTGCCGATATCGCGAAACGGCAGATCGATTTCCTCTGCCGCCTGGGGGATGACGTCAAAGCCCACGAACATGAACGGCACCATGATCATGACCGTCATGATACCGCCCACGAGGCCGTTCTCGACGTTGAACAACGGCTCCATGTGGACGGCCTCACCGGTGAAGAGCGCCCCCGTGATAAACATCACGCCCACGACCAGAATCAACACGGTCACCAGCTTCTGTACCAAAGCCGCCGTACGAATGCCGATGTAGTTGATCGCCATCATGGCCAATGAGCCAATAACGCCAACCGCCACCCAAGTAGCTTCGACCTCCCAGCCTGCAATCGTCCATAGATGGCCGACGGCATAGCCGGGAAACAGGTTTTCGAACACCGTGGGCAATGCCACGGCCTCGAACGACACCACACTCATGTAGCCCAGCACGATGGTCCACGTGCACAGAAAAGACGCGACATGCCCTAAGGCGTGATAGCTGTACACATGCTCGCCACCCACCTGCGGCATCGCCGACGCCAGCTCGGCATAGGTCAACCCGACCAGTACGATGGCAACGCCGCCGATGAGAAAGGCAAGGATCGCGCCCATACTTCCTGCCGACTGGATCCAGTTGCCGGTCATGACGATCCAGCCCCAGCCGACCATGGCCCCAAATGCCAGTGCCAATACATCCCTGCGTGCCAGAACACGCGTCAGCTCGCTTGCCCCTGGAGAAGACTTAGTTCGATTCATTGCGATACTCATTGTCGAAGCTATGTTATTGAAAGTGCTTGTCGCTAGTAGCATCCAGATCGCGGCATCGTTTCAAATAATGCACGCGAATCGCGAACATAACTGTCCCCACTAAACGACACAACCACGCATCGCAATAATCTTTTTCCCTACGAATCAGTCAGGTATGTTGTACATCGTCGCCTCGCCACAACAATGTGCCACATTCATCGAGGGTGTAGCCGCCCAGTGACTGGGCCAGGGATAAGCCGGCGGCGCTGTGCAGATAATCGAACATCTGCTGCAACAGTGATCTGAAGTACACATTGCGCGGCGTCACCAGGTCGAACGCCTCCTCGCTGATGGGAATGAAGCCTAGGCCGAATTCATTGGCCGCCGACAACGTCCCCGGACCGATGTCGGCTTCGTGACGCGCGATGAGCGAGGCGATTTCACGCTCGCTATACGCGACGACCTGGGTGTTGAGCTGCTCGAGTCGCAACTGATGCCCCGCCAGCCATTCCTTGAGAAAACGCTGCGAGCCAGCTCCTTCCTGGCGGATCGCCCAACGCCGATTGGCCCCGAAGAGCCCCGAAGGGTCGTGCGGCTGGTGTCGGTCCTCCGCGCGAATGATCAACCCCTGACTGCGGCGGAAAAGACGTACCAGCACCCAATGACGATAGCCGCTATGGCTTCTCACCAAGGCGGGATGGCGCAACTCGCTTTCCTCGGCCCGCCCCCAGTGAATGGCACACACATCGGCACGGCCTTGCGAGAGTAGCGACAAACCCAGTTGCGTCCCGGTCACGCTATAACCATAGAAAGCATGCCCTTGCTGCTGCTGATTGAGTCGCATGATCAACGCCGAGAGCAATGGGTCATCGCTCCCGGTGACCATCAAGCGATCGGCCAACACGCCGTGATGGCAGGACTCGAGGATCCATTGCTCGACCAGGCGCCGCGGAAACAACCACTTGCCGGTCACCTTGGTGGACGGGATCGCCCCATCGCTGGCGAGCTGATAGATCTTCTTTTCATTGAGATGTAGAAGCTCGGCAACTTGATGGACGTTGAGAAACGGTGAGGTCGAAGACGTATCACTCATGCCTCGCCCTTACGGCGCGTAGCCGCCTTGTCACCGGGACGCTGCACGGGCATGGCATCCAGCACCAGACGCGCCTGTTCGTCGACGACCTGAAAATGCCGCCCCTTGGCACGTGCCACCAGCAGTACGCCAAAGCGCTTGGCCAGCTCGACCCCTTTCTGGGTCATCCCCGAACGCGAGACCAGCACGCTGATTCCCATCTGCGCGACCTTGAGCACCATTTCCGAGGTCAGTCGTCCCGTGGTGTAGAAGATATCGGCCGAAACCAGCTCGGCATCCTCCGGCGCGCCTTCGCCCAAGGCGGAAAGCCACTGGCGACCGGCCAATGTATCCACCGCGTTGTGACGTCCCACGTCTTCCACGAACCCCAGCACCCGATCCTGGCGGCACAGGGCACAGCCATGCACGGCGCCAGCGTTGCGATAGGTCTCGTTGAAGCGCCCCAGCTCGTCGAGCAGACGGTAGAGCACTGCCTGCGACAATGGCGTACTCGGCAACGGACGCAGATCAGTGGCGTCGAGCAGACGTCCAAAGACGGTCCCTTGGCCACACCCCGTGGTCACGGTTCGCTGTGCCAAGCGAGCATCGAGATCCTCGGGCAAGGCCCGCGTCACCACGGCCGCCGCTTCCACTTCCCAATCGACCTGCAAGACTTCGACGTCCTCCACGCGCGTCAGCAAGCCCTGGTTGCGCAGATACCCCAGCACCAGCGCTTCCGGCTCGGCGCCCAGCGTCATCAGAGTGACGATCTCCTGGCGGTTCAAGTAGACGGTCAACGCGCGTTCGGCGGCGATGGCCTGCTGGCGACTTTGGCCGTACTCATCGGTCACCGTGATCTCGAGCGTGGTTGGCATTCGCGCCTGGCTCAGCACTACGTTGGACATGCTCACCTCCTTACTTGTGGCGACAGGATACCCAAAGCGCGACACGCATGCTCAAGGGAAATATCCGCCGATGACGCATTTTCCAGGCTATCAGGCACGCGGCTTGCTATATGATTAAGACACAGCGTGCCATGTTTCATCTCACAGGGAGGCAACCGTCATGGCGGCCGACGATAATCTGAGACACTTAAGCTTCGAGCTGGCGTTTCAGCGCCAGGAGGTCAAGGGCTTCACGTCCCTGGCCTGGTACATTGCAGACATGGGATGCCATGATCGCGGCTCCCACGCCCTGCCGCTGACGCTCTTTCTCACCGAACGTACAGCCTACCGTTTCAACCTGAACTCCCAACACCCCCGCCTGTTCTTGCGCTGCGAGGCAACCGACGACGGCCCAGCCCCGCGCGAGCTGACCGCAAGCCAGGAGGTCGCGGCCAACTGGATGGACGGCGACACCCAGGTCCTCGATGCCCCCATGCCCTTGGCGATACAGGCTTGGATCGAGGCCTACCTCGCGCGTCACGGCGAACGTGCCGAAGGTGGCCGCAAGAAGAAACGCGCAGGCGCCGGACGCGCCAGTCAGGAGTGATTTCATGAGCTTCATGCAACGCTGGTCACAGCGCAAACGCGATCATGGCGAGGCGTCATCGCTCGAGACACTGAGCGAAGAAACACCGACGACCTCACCTGAACAGACACACGCGCCTTCCCCGAACGAAGAGAACGCAACGTCATCGCGCGCCGCCGCCTTGATTCCGGGCTATGACCCCGAGCGTCCGCTGGACGAACAACTGCCCGATCCCGACGCGCTGGGCGCCGGGGACGACTTCAGGGCCTTCATGTTGCCCGGGGTCGGTGAATTCCTCAAACGCCGCGCCCTGCGCCGCATGTTCAAGGTTGGCAACTACAACGTGCGCGACGGTCTCGACGATTACGACGACGATTACTCGCAGCTCACCCAGATGGCGCCCGAAACCGGCGAGCGGATGCGTCAATGGTTACGCCAAGAGCGCGACAAGATTCTCGAGCCCGCGCAGGACGACGACACTCCTGATCAAGCAGAAGTCGCCCAAGCAACGGAAGAGGACGACCCTACGGCGTCGCCGGCCCCTGTAGCCTCGAGCGAGGACAAGCTATCGAATGCGGAAAAGGCGCCAAATGACACACAGGATCGCTCGGGTGCGTCAACTTGACCCACCGGGGTCACCAATATCGCCCGCGCACTCCCGTATCTTGCCCGGAGAGCCCTTCGGTTACGACGAGAACGGGTATCTAACCTGCAGTCATAACACTATATAAAGCTCGGCAAAGACCGAGACGAGATGCCACACGATTGGCACACAAGATTCAAAGCCCCGTGGCAAGACCGACAAGTTGATGAGGTGACATGCCCCAGTTCATCGATACGCGCGCGCTAAATGGCGACGCTCGTAATGTAGCCGCCCGTGAGGCTGCCCTGCAGCAGGTGTCATGGCCGCAGAACCTCGCTCCGCCCACCGTGAGCTACGTAAGCCACGGCCATGTCGCCATCGTAGGCCCGGCAGACGCGATTCGTCAGGCAGGCCGGCAGCTCGCGGACAGCGAGCTTGCCAGCGTGACACTGGTCGCGACGCATGCCGATGGTGACGAGGCGTCCGACCTTACCAATGCGCATTACATCGCCTGCGATGCCCCGCACTTGGAAGGCTATCTCGGCGCCTTTCACATGACCGCGGGCGAAGGTGGTCCGCTCCTCTCCAAGGCGACGATCGGCCGTGACCACTTCGACGCCGTGCTCGACCTCGGCACACCAGCGCTATTGCAGTACGAATTGCCGCCGCCGGGGTATCACCGCGTCACACAAGCGACGCCCCTCGAACAGGCCGTGCAGGAACTCCAGGAATGCATCGGCGAGTTCGAAAAGCCGCGCTATTTTCAAATCGACAGTGATTTATGCGCCCACGCGGGTCGCGGTCAAAGCGGCTGTACCCGTTGCCTCGACATATGCCCCGCCGACGCCATCTCCAGCGTCAAGCAGGAAATCGTCGTCGATCCGTTTCGCTGCCATGGCGCGGGAAGCTGCACCAGCGCCTGCCCCACAGGGGCCATTCGCTATGCCTTGCCCACGCCGGAGCGCCTGGACGATTACATCATGCGTCTCCTCGCGACATACCATTCCGAAGGGGGTGACACTGCGGTCGTGCGCTTCCTGGATCAGGAAACCCAAGCCAGCGAAACGTCTGAAGCGGCAGGCCATGTACTCGACGTACCGCTGGAAGAGCTCGGCGCGGCGGGGCTCGACCACTGGCTCGGCGCCCTCGTCCGTGGCGCCGCCGAAGTACGCATCGTCATGCATGACGCCTTGCCGCCGTCCTTGGCGCATCTAGTACGCGACCAGCATGCACAGGCCATTACCATGCTAGAGGCCCTGGGGCATGACCCCCAGCGCCTGCACCTGATCGATGCAGGCGATGTCGCCATACGCGATGCACTCCCGAGCGTGCCGCCCCTCGACGAACGCCTGGAGACGGCGCGCCCACACGGAAAGCGCGAGGCCCTCAACACCATCCTCGACTTCCTGGCGGCACATGGCACCCCCAGTGAAGAGCGCGTGGCCATGCCCGCAGGCGCGCCTTTCGGCACGCTGGATATCGACACCGACAACTGCACGCTGTGCATGGCCTGCGTGGCGGTCTGCCCCACCCAGGCCCTCAGCAGTCCCGGGCAGTCACCGGCTCTCGACTTTCAGGAAAGTGCCTGCGTGCAATGCGGGTTGTGCGAGACCGCGTGTCCCGAGCAAGTCATTGCGTTGCACCCCGGCTTCATGGCCGCTCCCGAGCCGCGCAACCGCGTCGCGACGGTCAAGGAGGAGCCGCCCTTCGAGTGCATCAGCTGCGGCAAGCCCTTTGCCACCGCCAGCACCATCGCCTCGATCAAGCAGAAATTGGCCGACCACCCGTATTTTGCCGGCGATGCCATCAAACGCCTGGAAATGTGCGAAGACTGCCGCGTCAAGGATATCTGGCACGACATGGCGCGTGACCCCAACGCTCAGCTCAAGGTATGACCATGACGACATCCGAGCATACCGACACGCACTCGACCGATACGCCCGCGTCGCTTTCCGCGGCACTCGAGGAGCGCAACGCCCTGCGCGCCGATGTCTATCTATTGCTGGCGCGTCTTGTACGTGAACCCCCCAATGCCGAGCTGCTCGAGTTTCTCTCCGCGCTCGAACCCGATGACGAGAACTCGGCACTCAAGCGGCACTGGGCGTCCTTATCGCTGGCGGCTCAGCATGCGCATCCCGGTACGCTGCACGATGTGCATTTTGGACTGCTGATCGGCGTGATCCAGGGCCAACTCGTGCCGTATGCCTCCTGGTATCTCACCGGCTCACTGATGGAAATGCCGCTAGTGGCACTGCGCCACGACCTCAAGCATCTGGGTTTCGAGCGCGCCGCGCACGTCAAGGAGCCCGAGGACCACTTCTCCGCGATGTGCGAAGTCATGGCCATGCTCATCGAATCTCAGGCCGAGGCCCAGGCGGTGTTCTTCAAACGCCATCTGAGCCCTTGGGTGCTGCGCTTCATGCGCGATCTCGCCCAGGTCGAGGACCCGTTCTATGCCAGCGTCGGCGCCCTGGGGGATGCCTTTCTCTCTCGCGAGGACAATCAGCTGCAAAGCGAGCCCGACGCGCAAGTCGTCACGTTTTCGCCAACCCCCTCTACGCTTGGTGAAGGGGCCAAGTTCAGTGAAGGGGATACCCACTCATGACCTGCACCAATGACGCACACCGCCCGCCTGACGGCGCTGACACGGTGCGCAGTGACCACAGGAGTCGTCCCATGAAAGAGTCGAACAACAACGCGTCGAACAATCCTGCCCGGCGGCGTTTCTTGCGCCACATCGGGCTGGGCACGGTGGCCGCTGGCGCTGCCGTGACCGTCGGTCACGTCACGCTGGCGCAGGCACAGTCGGACGAAAAGCAGGAAACACCCGACAATAACGAAACAACGTATCGCGAGACCGATCACGTCAAAGCATTTTACGCCACCTTGCGCGACTAAACGGTCGAGAGAACCGGAACTGAGGACATAACCATGCGATTGACTCGAAAATCCTCCCAACCCGCCGGCCAGGGCGGCCTCGGCATCAGCCGCCGACAATTCCTTCAGCGCAGCGGCGTGGCCACGGGCGGCCTCGCTGCGGCTGGCTTCATGGGCCATGGCATGATGCAGGCCGCCAACGCCAAGGAAAAAACGGCCTACTCCGACGCTCCCGTCGAAACCAAACGCACCATCTGCTCGCACTGCTCGGTCGGCTGCGGCGTCTACGCCGAGGTGCAGGAAGGTGTCTGGACCAAGCAGGAGCCGGCATTCGACCATCCCATCAACCGTGGCGCGCACTGCGCCAAGGGTGCCTCGCTGCGCGAGCATGGACACTCCACCCAGCGCCTGAAGTACCCCATGAAGCTGGTCGACGGCAAGTGGCAGCGTCTCGAATGGGATCAGGCCATCGAGGAGATCGGCGACAAGGTACTGGAACTGCGCGAGCAGCACGGTCCAGACAGCGTCTACTGGCTGGGCTCGGCCAAGTTCAGCAATGAACAAGCTTACTTGATGCGCAAGCTCGCCTCGCTGTGGGGCACCAACAATACCGATCACCAGGCACGCATCTGCCACTCCACCACTGTGGCGGGCGTGGCCAACACCTGGGGATACGGGGCGATGACCAACTCGCTGAACGACATGCACTTCAGCAAGTCGATCCTGTTCATCGGGTCCAATCCCAGCGAAGCGCACCCGGTGGCCATGCAGCACATTCTGCATGCCAAGGAGCGCAACCAGGCGCAGATCATCGTCGTCGATCCCCGCTTCACGCGCACGGCGGCCAAGGCCAACAAGTACGTGCGTCTGCGCCCGGGGTCCGACGTAGCCTATATCTGGGGCCTGCTCTGGCATATTTTCGAGAATGGCTGGGAGGACCAGCAGTTCATCGATCAGCGCGTGTTCGGCATGGAAGAAGTCCGCCGCGAAGTCGCCGAATTCACCCCGGACGTGGTCGAACGTATCACCGGCGTCAGCGAAGCCGACATGTACGATGTCGCCAAGCGCATCAGCGACAATCGTCCCGGCTGTGTGGTGTGGTGCATGGGCGGGACCCAGCACACCACCGGCAACAATAACACCCGCGCGTACTGCATTCTCGAGCTGGCGCTGGGCAATATCGGCGTTTCCGGCGGTGGGGCCAACATCTTCCGCGGTCACGACAACGTGCAGGGCGCCACCGACCTGGGGCTGGGCTCCGACTCGTTGCCCGGCTACTACGGCCTCAGCGAGGGCGCCTGGCAGCATTGGGCCAAGGTCTGGGACGTCGACTACGAGTGGATCAAGAACCGCTACGACCAGACCGAGTACAACGGCGCCCTGCCGATGAACTCCAACGGCATCACCGTCTCGCGGTGGGTCGACGGGGTGCTCGAGGAAGACGAGCACATCGCCCAGCGCTCCAGTCTCAAGGCGATGTTCTACTGGGGGCACGCGGTCAACTCTCAGACCCGCGGCCCGGAAATGAAAAAGGCCATGAGTCAGCTCGAATTGATGGTCGTGGTCGATCCCTATCCCACCGTTGCCGCCGTGATGCACGACCGCACGGACGGGGTCTATCTCCTGCCCGCCGCGACCCAGTTCGAAACCACCGGCAGCGTGACCGCCACCAATCGCTCCCTGCAATGGCGCGATCAGGTCATCGAACCCATGTTCGATTCCAAGCCCGATCACGAGATCATGTATCTCATCGCCCAGAAACTGGGTATCGGTGACGAATTCACACGCAACTACGCCATCGAGGACGGTCGTCCAGTGATCGAGGACGTGCTGCGCGAGATCAATGCCGGCATGTGGACCGTGGGCTATACCGGGCAAAGCCCCGAACGCCTCAAGGAACACCAGAAGAATTGGCATACCTTCAACTTCGACACCCTGAAGGCGGAAGGTGGCCCCTCGGATGGCGATTTCTACGGTCTGCCATGGCCGTGCTGGGGCAAACCGGGCATGAAGCACCCTGGCTCGCCCAACCTCTATGACATCAGCAAGAGTGTCGCCGAGGGCGGGATGCCCTTCCGCGCCCGTTTCGGGATCGAGTATGACAGCCAACCGCTACTCGCCGACGGCTCCTTCTCCAAGGATTCCGAACTCAACGATGGCTATCCCGAGTTCACCGCCGACATGCTCAAGGATCTGGGCTGGTGGGACGACCTCACTGCGGACGAAAAAACCGCCGCAGAAGGCAAGAACTGGAAGACCGATCTGTCCGGTGGGATTCAGCGCGTAGCCATCGCACACGGTTGTGCACCCTATGGCAACGCCAAGGCTCGCTGCCGTGTCTGGACCTTCCCCGACGAGGTGCCCAAGCACCGCGAACCGCTTTATACCAACCGTCGCGATCTCGCCGACGAGTACCCGACCTGGGACGACAAGGCCTCATTGTTCCGCTTGCCAACCCTCTACCGTTCGATTCAGGAGAAGGATTTCAGCAAGGACTTCCCGATCATTCTGACCTCAGGACGCCTGGTCGAGTACGAGGGCGGCGGCGAAGAAACCCGCTCCATGTCATGGCTCGCCGAGCTTCAGCAGGAAATGTTCGTCGAGGTGAACCCAGCGCAGGCCAACGACCTGGGCATCAAGAACGACGACATGGTCTGGGTTCACGGCCCCGAGGGTGGAAAGGTCAAGGTCAAGGCCATGGTGACGCCACGCGTCGCACGTGACGTGGCGTTCATGCCCTTCCACTTCGGCGGTGTCTACCAAGGCGAAAGCCTGGCCGACAAATACCCCGAAGGGGCGAAGCCCTACGTGCTCGGCGAAGCGGCCAACACCGCCACGACCTACGGCTACGATCCGGTGACCCTGATGCAGGAAACCAAGTGCACCCTGTGCCGGATCGAGAAAGCCTCCGCCTGACCGACGATGCTTGAAACACCGATGAGGCCACGTGCCTCATCGGCAAGAGGAGAACACCATGGCTCAAATGAAATTCCTGTGCGACGCCGAACGCTGCATCGAATGCAACGGCTGCGTCACGGCCTGCAAGAACGCCAACGAGACCGACTGGGGCATCCAGCGTCGTCGCGTGGTCACCCTGGACGACGGCAAGCCCTCCGAGGTCTCGATCTCGGTGGCCTGTATGCACTGCGACGACGCGCCGTGCATGGCGGTTTGTCCGACCGACTGTTTCTACAAGACCGATGACGGCATCGTCCTGCACGACAAGGACATCTGCATCGGCTGCGGCTACTGCCTCTACGCCTGCCCCTTCGGCGCACCGCAGTTTCCCAAGGAAGAAGCCTTCGGCGAGCGCGGCAAGATGGACAAGTGCACCTTCTGCGCCGGCGGCCCCGCCGAGACCAAGGAAGAGGAATACGAGAAGTACGGCGCCAACCGCATCGCCGAAGGCAAGCTGCCACTGTGCGCCGAGATGTGCTCCACCAAGGCGCTGTTGGCCGGTGACGCCCAGACCATTTCCGACATCTTCCGTGAGCGTGTGGTTTATCGCGGCCATGAAGACGGTGGCTGGTCGTCCGTCGAGAAGGCGCAAATGTCGGGCCCGGACGTCTCGGCCAATCTCGACGAGATGGCCTACGACGCCACCCGCGCCACACGTGAAGGGTGAGGAGAAAGCTAATGCACACACTCATGCAATGCCTGTGGCGGCTGCGTATGATCGGTGCGGTGCTATTGCTGGCGGTGTTGGCCGCCAGCCTGGCCCCACCCACATCGGCGGCTGAGCCCGACGAGGAAATAGGTCAAGCGGTCGGCACGGTGGACGCCGACACCTGGCGGCAGGTCAAGAGTGGCGAGAACTTCATCGATTCCCGCTATGACTCGACGTATAACCTGATCAACCCCAGCGGTGAGACCTGGCGTCAAATCCGCAACGAGTGGGTTTCGCCCGCCGGCCTTATCGCCATCGGCGGCATGCTGACGGTTCTCGTGATTTTCTACCTGGTTGTCGGGCGCAACGACCTCAATCACGAGCGTACGGGACGCAAGATCCTGCGCTGGACCGCCTTCGAGCGCTCGTTGCACTGGACCGTGGCGACGCTATTCATTGCCCTATCGCTGACCGGCTTGAACCTGCTGTATGGCAAGTTCGTATTCAGGCATGTCTTCGGCGATGTCTTCTGGGCCAACATGATCATGGGCTCCAAGCTAATCCACAACTACGCGGGGCCCGTCTTCGGTATCCTGCTCATCGTCATTCTTGCCAAGTGGCTCAAGGTCAACCTGCCCAAGAAGCATGACTGGGAGTGGTTCAAGCAAGGCGGCGGCATGGTTGGCGACAAGCACCCCGATGCCGGTTTCGCCAATGCTGGCGAAAAGGTCTGGTTCTGGCTGCTCGCCAGCGTCGGCATGCTGGTCGTCGTCAGTGGCTTCGTGCTCGACTTCCCCATCTTCGGCCAGACCCGCGACAACATGCAGTGGGCCAACATGTTCCACGGCGTGACGTCGTTGATCCTGATGACCGTGGCGCTCGGGCATATCTATATCGGCACCTTGGGCACCGAGGGCGCGTTGGAAGGCATGGCCACCGGCTATGTCGACGAAACCTGGGCCAAGCAGCACCACAACCTGTGGTACGAGGAGGTCAAGGACAACGCCGGCCAGCCTCAGCAAAGCGACCCGCCCGTCGGCGACGACACGGCAACGGCACACCGACCCAATTGAACGCCATCACGAGCGCTGAAACACCGCAAGCGAGACGACACCGCCCCCGGGCGGTGTCGCTCTTTGTTATGCTAATGCCATCTCATGATGACATACCCAGCGAGGAGGCTTTCCCATGCACAACATCGACACTGCCACGCGCACCGAACTCGAGGCGGCCGCCTTTCGCCAACTACTCGATCACCTCGACGCCAACAAGGACGTGCAGAATATCGACCTGATGATCCTGGCCGACTTCTGCCGCAACTGCCTGTCCAAATGGCTGGTGGCCGCCGCCGAGCAGCGGGGAGTCGAGCTCGACTACGACACGGCCCGCGAATACGTCTACGGCATGCCCTATAGCGAATGGAAGGAACTCTATCAGGCCCCTGCCACGCCCGAACAACTCGAGGCGCTGGATGCCCGCCAGCAGCGCAAGAAGGACACCCAGGCATGAGCGAGGCCGCCTTCATTCCTCTCAAGATCGCAGTGCTGACCGTCTCTGACACACGCACCGAAGCGACCGACCGGTCCGGCGATGCCCTGGTCGAACGCCTCAAGAGCGACGGCCACGAGCTGGTCGAAAAGCGTATCGTCGCGGATGACGTCTATCGTATTCGAGCGGTCGTCGCCCAATGGATTGCCGATGAGGCGGTGCAGGTCATCGTCACCACCGGCGGAACGGGCTTCACCGGACGTGACTCCACCCCCGAGGCGGTCGAGGTGTTGCTCGACAAGCACATAGAAGGTTTCGGTGAACTGTTTCGCCATCTCTCGTGGCAGGAAATCGGCAGTTCCACCGTGCAGAGCCGCTGCCTCGGCGGCCTGGCCAACGCCACCGTGGTGTTCTGCCTCCCCGGCTCCACCGGGGCATGTCGTACCGCCTGGGACGGCATCCTTCACGAACAGCTCGATAGCCGTCACAAACCCTGCAACTTTGCCAATCTCGTGATCCCCGGGAGAGGTCAGCATGGCTGAGTTACAAAGCGTCGAAAGCGCGCTGGAGGCACTGCTGAAGGACGTGAAGGCGGGAGAGGTCGAACGAATCGATTGCGAGGCAGCGGCGAGCCGCGTGCTGGCCGAATCGGTCACCGCCCGCCTTGACGTACCGCCCGCCGACAACAGCGCCATGGATGGCTATGCACTGCGCCAGGCCGATGCCGGCCAGTGGTTGCCCATCAGCCAGCGCATCGCCGCCGGCCACGCGCCCGATTCGCTCGCACCGGGCACCTGCGCACGTATCTTCACCGGCAGTGAAATTCCGCCGGGCGCCGACACAGTGATCATGCAAGAGCGCGTGGAAGCGCAAGACGCCCAGGCCTATATTCCCGGCGACATCACGTTGGGCGATAACGTGCGTCGCCGTGGGCGCGACGTACGAGCCGACACCCCACTCCTGGAAGCAGGTACCCGGCTCGAGGCGGCCGCTTTGGGGCATCTGGCCGGCCAGGGCATCACTCAGGTCGGGGTGTATCGTCGCCCACGCGTGGCGCTACTCTCCACCGGGGACGAGATCATCGAGCCCGGTCAATCGCTCGCGCCGGGACAGATCCACAACTCCAACCGCCCCATGCTGTCACGCCTGCTCGAACGTTTCGGCGCCGAGCTGGTCATGCGTAAGCACGTCGCCGACGATTTCGCGACAACCCAACGTCTCCTGCGCGAGGCCTCCGAACGCGCCGATGTCATCGTCACCACCGGTGGCGTAAGCGTCGGCGAAGAAGACCACGTCAAGCACGCGCTGGAATCACTGGGTCAGCTAGATCTCTGGCAGTTGGCCATGCGCCCCGGCAAGCCCCTGGCGCTGGGACGCATCGGTCAGGCGCGGTTAGTAGGCCTACCCGGAAACCCCGTGTCCTGCTTTGTCGGCGCCTGGGTATACCTCCGCCCCCTCATGGGAGCCCTGCTGGGTTGCCCACGCATGGCCACGCTACCTCGCTTGTGGGCGCGTGCCGACTTCGAGACGCGCACCCAGGCACGTCGCCACTACATGCGCGTGAGACTCGAATTCACGCCCGAGGGTGTCGTCGCGCATGCCTTCGCCGATCAGAACTCGGCTGTGTTGTCCTCCTGCCTGGAGGCCGACGCCCTGGCGGTCGTACCCGAACACACCACCCTCAACGAGGGCGGGCGTGTGGAATGCCTATGGCTAACGGATTAATACCACTGAAAACGAGGCCTAGTCAGCGCTCAACGCTTTATTGAGCGCCGGCCAGAGGACATGGAAATCGTGCTCTAGTGTGGGGTAGTCGGTGCGCAACCAGGGAACCAATTCGGCCAGGCGATTGGGACCACTCAAACGACGCCCGAGGCCCGCGATCGCGTGGCAGGTAAAGTCGAAGTCGGCGTAACGACTCAGCCAGTCGTCTTCGATCAGGGCGGGAATCATCGGCGCCAGGCGATTCGGGGCCGAACCTTGTTTCCCCAGAACTCGGTAGCAACGCGCGATCAAGGCGGCATCGGCGTGATCGCGCGCCACGAAGTGATCCCACACCAGGTCCAGCGCGATACCCACCACACGCCGCTGAGGGCGTGGCGCGCGCTCTCGCACGCCACGGATCACGGCATGGTCGTCAACCCAGGCATCCACGCGGCGATGATGGCGAATACCGCGCGCGATATCCGCCGCCCAATCGCCGTCAGGATCGCCTTTGACACCATCGGCGATCAAGTTACCGTACAGGAAGGCGTCGTTGCCGCCACGTGCCAGCCAGGCATGTGCAAGAAAGTTCATCGAAGGCCTAGAGGTAATGCTTCAAGACAGTCTTTAAAGACAGTTCTTAAAGACAGTTGGTTGGTTTGGGCAATCCCGCCAGGCGCGCGCCCACCTTGGCCGGGCTATCGGGGAACAACCGCATCAAGTGCAGGGAGCGCCCTTTATCGGGCCCCAGCGCCTGGCTGACGGCCTTGACCAAGGGCCGCATCGCCGGGGCGTTTTCGTAACGCGCATAGAAAGCCCGCAACACCTCGAGAACTTCCCAATGTTCAGACGTCAGTTCTCGGCCTTCCTCGGCGGCCAGCGCCTCGGCCACAGCCGGCGTCCAGGCCGTCAGATCGACCACGAACCCCTCGGGGTCGAGCCCGATTTCTCGATCTTCCACCGTGATATAACGTGTCGCTTGTGTGGTCGCCATCAGAACCAGCTCACCGTGCGTTGTGCGTCCTCAGTCAAGGCGACGAAACCATCCATGTCGACGATGATCACGCGCGCATCGCAGCGCCCCGCCAGACCGCGCGACTCCAGATCCTCGCGCAGGGCGAACAAGCGCCCTTCCAGTCCGGGAAAATGTTGTACCTGTGCACTTACCGCGCCAAACACGCCATCTTCGATCAGCATCAACGCATCTTCCTCCCCCATCGCGCGCAATACGTCCTGATGAACGGAACTCGAACTTGGGGCACGATTGAGCAAGTGCAACAACATTCGCAGGTGTCTCCTAACAGCGCTATCCAACTGGCGTTCAGTACAGGCAGCGTTCAGAAATTGAAGATTTGGCGGTGGCCGGCAAGCACCGTCGAGAGTTCCGACGTCGGAACTTCAATCACCGGCAAGAGCAGATCGTCGCGGGTTAAACCACGCTCCTCGAGCGACTCGGAATCGATATACAAATGCTCTATATCATACATCTCCAGCATCTCGAAGGTGCTTTGGGAGCCCTTCTGTCCCAGCGGGCCCGGGCCTTGTCCCTGGAGCAATGCCCAGACGCCGTCCCCCATCAGCAACAACGAGACGGACTGGCCGAAAGCCGCACCCACCAATGCTAGATCGAGAGCCTCGCGTAGCCATAAACCGCCGTGCGGCGCATGGCGCAACATCACCAGAAGATCGCCGTGCGGTACCTCGGTTATCTCGGACATGACAGCTCCCCGTGACATAAATGAGAAACGCCAAATTCAGGGCGCGAAGGTAATCAGCCGCTCGTGCGTCTGGCCGATGTCGAGCAACTGTCCCAGCCCCGTCAACTCGAAGGGAGGCTCGAGACTCGCCCCGCTCTTGCCATGACGCTCGGCCTCACGGGCATCGAGCAAGCCACGACGCAGCGCCGCCGCCACACAGACCTGCAAGGCGGTTCCATGCATGCGCTGCAAGTCGCGCCAGGCATCGACAAGGTGCGGTTCATCCTGCGGCGGCGCCGCAAGGTGTGCGGCGTTGTGAACCCCGTCGTGATAGAAGAACACCGTGTCGACACGATGCCCCCGCGCAATGGCGGCATGCGCGAAACGCAAGGCAGAGTGCGCTGCCTGATCGCTGTACGGCCCTCCCAGCACGAGTAACGCGTAACGCATCGAGAGTCTCCCATCACGGACGTGTTGAATGACGCGATTGTCCTCGACGTAGCGAGATCAGGCAAATAATGGATAGGTACGCGGCATGGCATCAAACGATCATTGACGCCAATCATGTTAGCGAGTATATTTTTAACAAGCTAACGTATAGCACGTCCTTAGCTAGCGATACGATCTGTTGATATCCCCAACCTTGGCCGCCTTCTCAGGCGGCTTTTTTTATGCCGTACCGCAACGGGAAGCGGCTAATATGAGCGCCGTCACGGTTTGTTCGAATCTTCTTTAGCCGTTACGAAATCCGGCTAAATTGAAAGTGTATGTGTCGTAATGTACCGGCACACCCACTGATTCGTGGAGGTTACGATCATGACCGTTGCCCTGCTTTCCCCGACCAAGCGCTCGCCAGCGACGCTGAAGACGGCCGACAAGGACGTTTCAGCCACGCTGTCGAGCACCCACTGCGACCGAGCGACTACCTCAGGTCCAAGGCCTCATTGCGAGATAGGCTGTCTGGCACTCCTTCGTCATGACCTGCACCTTCGTCATGACATATATGACACCGAGGATCTCGCCAATGCTCGCCGACGCGCGATCTTCTATACCCGCTGGCACGGACTGGCCGAACCCCTGCTGCAATTTTGGAGAGGATAAACCCTCCCTACACAAAAGGCCCGCACCTCTCGGGGCGCGGGCCTTCGACAAACAGGCGCCGCAGCGCCACTAGCCTGATCAATCGTTGGACATGAAGCCCAGAAGAGACAACAGGCTAACGAACAGGTTGTAGATCGATACGAACAGGGTGATAGTCGCCAAGATGTAGTTGGTTTCCCCTGCGCGATGGATGATCTCGCTGGTCTGGTACAGGATCGCAGCCGATGAAAACAGCACGAAGCCAGCGGATACGGCCAGCGCCAGCGCGGTGATGTTAAAGATCATCGCCGCGACCATCGCCAGTACCAACACGATCGCCCCGGCGATCATGAAGTTACCCAGGAAGCTGAAATCCTTGCGGGTAATCAAGGCCACGGCCGACAGCCCGATGAAAGTCGCCCCTGTCATCCCCAGCGCAGTCATCACCAATTGCGGCCCATTGGGCAATGACAGGTAGAGGCTCAACATCGGCCCCAACGTGAACCCCATGAAGCCTGTGAACGCAAAGATCGACAAGATGCCCGCCGCCGAATTCGCGGTCTTGTGAACCAGGAACATCAAGCCGTAGGCGCCAATCAGGAAGATGAAGATATTCATCTGCCCGATGCCCATGGCCATCGCGGTTCCCGCCGTCACAGCGGAGAACAACAGCGTCATGGCCAGGAGCATATAGGTGTTACGCAACACCTTGTTAGTACTGATTTCCGATCGCGTCTGCTGACCGGCAATCTGAGAAGTACGGTGTGCCATGGGATTTCTCTCCTCGGTGGCGCTGAAAACATAAGGTAAGACCTAGGATGCCCCGCTTGAGTTCCCACTGCAAGATGGATATTCAACGCCCTACCGTTGTTTTAACTCATTGAAAGCACAAAAAGTCTTGACGACTCAATGAATACTGGTAGTATACACCGCCGTAAGCCGGAGGGATGGCAGAGCGGTTGAATGCACCGGTCTTGAAAACCGGCGAAGGTTTGCGCCTTCCCAGGGTTCGAATCCCTGTCCCTCCGCCACCACATCCAAGCGCCCTGAGGTTTCAGTAACTTACTGGTCTCAGGGCGTTTTTCGTATAAAAGCTATTGACGCTTCAGCACACACTGGTAATGTATGCGGCTTAAACTGGAGGGATGGCAGAGTGGTTGAATGTACCGGTCTCGAAAACCGGCGTAGGTTAATAGCCTACCCAGGGTTCGAATCCCTGTCCCTCCGCCACTACATCCAAGCGCCCTGAGATTTCAGTAACTTGCTGGTCTCGGGGCGTTTTCGTTTCGGGTGTTACATCCCACCGTCGTTACATCGCACCATTACAGTGACTACTATTCGACACTACTCATCAACGAGCGCGCTTCGATGAGCGTTAATCTCCCCGTCGTGAAGGCGCCGGTGTCGATGTAGTGGACGTTCCCCAGCCACAAGGGGCGCTCCACGATGGTGTGTCCTACCACCACGGCATCGATGCCGCTGACCGGGGTCTCGTTACCACGCCGGATGCGTGTTCTTCCCCAAAGCAGGTCCTGAGAAGGCGTTACGACATCCCGCCAGTCGGCGGGAGGTTCGGCGTGAACAATGCCGAGACGCTTGCCGGCGACGGCTATTTCGCGCGCATAAGGCATGCATGGCAAAGCCTGCTGAAGCATCATCTGTGCCTCGGCCAACCCCGCCTCCAGGGCCCATGTGCCTCCGTTGATCATCCAGGCATCGCGGGTTTTTAGACTGCCTCTTTCTTCGCCCAGCAACGCGTCATGCGCCAGCATTTCGTGATTGCCACGCACGGCGTAGAACCAGGGTTCGAGGGCTAGAGACAAGCACTGCAGGCTATCGGCACCACGATCGATCAGATCCCCGACGCTGAACAGTCTATCGCGTTGTCGATCGAAATCGACTGCGCTCAACCTGTCATTAAGCAACGCCAACTGGCCATGTATATCGCCGACGATGAAGTCGCGGCCGTGCTCATTGGGACCGTGCCGTTGAATCACGCAAACGGCTCCTTATCAACTAACCAAAACACCGCACGGAGCGATTAAATATCACGACACACCGATTCTTCAACCTGCCGCAAAACATCACGAGAGTCCTTGCCCTCGCGCTCCAACGCCTTCGCCAGCAGTTCATCGACGGTGGCACGCGGATGCGCCCCGGCCATCTCGACGCTCTCGAAATCGCTCGCCGCGCATTCCGGGCACCTGGCTTCCAGCGGCCGTCGGGTTGCCTGGATGAATACTTCAACCTGACAAGCGCGACAACGATAGAGGCGCCGATGGGGCATGGACATGACAAACTCCGCAGGACAAAACAATCTACTCAGCATAGAACAAGATAACGTGCTGTGCGCTATTGCCTTCAAGTTCCTGGCTCAGTGATAAAGCCTCAACCCAACCCGAGTCACTCGATTACCTTCCACCGCATTGACGACCCAGTGAAAGCCATGCCAATCGACATCGTCCCCTACCACGGGGTGGCCGCCGACACGCAGCGACACGAATTCGCCCAGGGTCATGTTCTGCTCCCCGGCGCTCAAGGTCAGTCCATAAGCATCTGCCACATCGCTCATGACGGCTTCTCCATCCAATGTAAAGGTGCCGAAGAAGGCGCGCTCACGCTTGAGTGTGGCATCTCCGTTGAACAATCGATTGAGCGCCGGTAGATCTTCGCTGCGTCCGATGACGCAAATGACATCACCAAGTTTCAACCGCGTACTGCCTTTGGCATGCAGCATGGTGTGCTTGCGAAACAGGCCGGAAATCAAGGCCCCTGACGGGAAGCGCAGCAAGCGAATGGGCACGTCCTCAAGCGCTTCGTTCTCGACCTTGTAGACGAACATCTCATAATCGTTTTCCGGCAACACCCCAAGCGCCCCGCGGCGATTGGGCGTTGTCCCGGCCGGCACTTCGACGCGCATCCAACGCGCCACTCGTGCCAGGGAGGCCCCCTGCATCAACAACGACATCAGCACCACGAAGAATGCGACGTTGAAATACAACGTTGCATTCTCGACCCCGGCGATCACCGGAAAGATGGCAAGCACGATGGGCACCGCCCCACGCAAGCCGACCCAGGAAATGAAGCCGAGCTCCCGCCAGCGGAAATTGAAGAACGGCTTGAGCGAAACCAGTACGGCCAACGGACGCGCCACGAAAATCAGGCCCAACGCCAAGACAGCGCCCGGTATGGCGTAATCGATCATTTCACTGGGTGTCACCAACAATCCCAGCACCAGGAAAAGCCCGATCTGACTCAGCCAAGCCAAGCCATCGTGGACCGGAAGAATATGCGTAAGATGCCGCCCGGGCTGGTTCCCGATCATCAAGCCCGCCAGATAAATCGCCAGGAAACCGCTACCGCCAGCCGCACTGGTCAAGCCAAAGATGAAAAAGCCCGACGCCAGCGCCAGTAGCGAATAGAGTCCCGATGCCAGGTCGAGCCAGCGCAGCAACTTGGCAGCTAGCCAGCCGCCCCCAACCCCGACCAACAAGCCCAACCCGAACTGCGAGGCGAATGTCATCAGTGTATGCCCAACACCGCTGGCACCGCTCACCAGCACTTCGGCCAGGGTGATAGTCAAAAAGATCGCCATCGGGTCGTTGGTGCCCGACTCGATCTCCAGCGTCGCCCCCACCCGCTCGTTGAGCGTCACACCCTGACCGCTGAGCATCGAAAAGACCGCGGCAGCGTCCGTGGAACCAACGATCGCCCCCACCAGCAAGCCTTCCACCCAGGACAGATCGAAGATCCAGGTCGCCATCAGGCCAACGAGGCCACTGGTCACGAAGACCCCCAGTGTCGCCAGGCACAGCGCCGGTTTGAGACCCACACGGAACGTCTTGAGCCGCGTGCGCAACCCGCCATCGAGGAGGATCATTGCCAGCGCCAGGTGCCCAATCAGGTAGGCCAGTGAATAGTCATCGAATTCGATGCCTAGTACACCTTCCTCGCCGGCCATCATGCCCAACCCCAGGAACAGCACCAACAGTGGCACGCCGATGCGCGACGAGACACGGCTCGCGACGATGCTGAGCGCGATTAGAAACCCCGAAAACAGAAAAAGGCTGTTGATGGTATCCACGACTAACGACTATCTCCCTAAATTCAAGGGCCTAGTATGCCATGTCCCGACACGCCATGCTGTTATCTACATCAACCAGGCGGGATGCGATTGCAAGATAGGCCAGTCGATATCGCCCTGTAATCGCATGGCCCAGATAAGAGCGCGCATACCCTGCCGATATTCGCCAAGCGTAACGTCCGGCGACTGCCGCCGGTAGGCGGTGACAAAGGCGTCCCGCTCGGCGCCCTCCGTGATGAGCAGTTCAGCCACGCATAGATCGAACTCGAGCGGCGCCCATACCAGCGCCTCCCAATCACTCCATAGCCAACCGGTGGCGCCGCACAGGAACTGATCGGCACGCAAATCGGGCAGGCACCACACCGCGCGTGACGGTATAGGAAAATCGGGAAGCGTTTCCCAATCGGCGCAACGTGGATGGCGCCTCAAAAAATCGTGCGCCCGTCGCGGCCACTGCGATAGCGGCCAGACCGTCTCCAGAGGATGCCCCCAGCCCGATACTGCTTCACGGTGCAGATGACCCAACTGACTCCCCAAGAGTTCAGCGAACACCTCTCCCATGCGTGCCGACGCACCATCGCTCCAGGGCAGGCTCCAGAGCGGCGTCTGGTGCAGTGCTCCCAGATACGTCAACGGTAATGGCGGGAGCGGCAACTGTGTCGGCAAGGCACCGACCAAACGCGTCAGCGCCTCGGGACAGCGCCAGCGGTCAAAGCCGAAGAGACGCTCCAACCCCTGCCAGAATGGATCCTGGGCCGGGTGCGTTCGTGCCAGCTTGAGCAACTGTGGTGCCTCATCGCGCGTTCGCCACAACCAATTGGCACTGTCATCCCACGCCAATGGCAGTGGGGCAAGCGCATGACCGGTGAAGACTTCGACGCGGTGCGTCAATGCGGGATCGGGATACATGCACACTCCTGATAGCCCAAGCGATAGCGAGACGGCGGCCCCCGCCACGCCTGGGCAGTCGCCACCGTATCAGGATACAATAATCATCTCTGGATAGGGGTGCCCATCACGCAATGGGCTGAGAGCGCCACGCGCAACCCTGGAACCTGATCCGGCTAGCACCGGCGGAGGAAATACCAGAGCGTGCCGTCGGCACGTCCTTCGCCCCACTCATGGAGCCTTGATGACGTCCCTCGGTTTTTCCCTGTCCCAGGCGCGACTCGCCTTTTCGGGACAATGGCTGTTCGATGGCCTTTCGGCCACCTTCGCCGCAGGCAGCTGGACGGGACTGCTCGGCCGCAGCGGCAGCGGCAAAAGCTCCTTGCTGCGCATGATCGCCGACCTACCCATTCCCGATACCCACACCGTAACCATCACTACCGACGATCAGCGCCCGTTGGCCGGCCGCCTGGCGTGGATGGCCCAGCAAGATCAGTTGCTTCCCTGGCGCAAGGTCATCGACAACGTCCTGCTTGGTCCCGCGCTGCGTGGGCGTCCCACGGCGGCGCAACGTCAGCACGCGATGACCCTGCTCGACGACGTCGGCCTGAGCGACAAGGCCGAACAATGGCCCAAGACGCTATCCGGCGGGGAGCGCCAGCGAGTGGCGCTGGCACGCACACTCTTCGAGGATGCCCCAGTGGTCTTGATGGACGAGCCCTTTTCCGCCGTCGACGCCATCACTCGCCTGGAATTGCATGAACTCGCCGCACGCCTGCTGGCCGGGCGTACTGTGCTGCTGGTGACGCACGATCCCCTCGAAGCCCTGCGCCTGAGCGATCGCATCCTGATACTCGGCGGTCAGCCAGCGGCGTTGAGCGACTTCGAGGTTCCCGGTGGGCAACGTCCCCGCGCGCTCGACGCACCCGATGTACAACGCATGCAATCGCAGCTGGTGGCGCGCCTTCACGCCACCCCTCATGCCGACGATGGGAGCGTCTCATGAGCGTGCTCAAGCGTTTCTGGCCCGCCCTTTTCGGGATTGTCTGCATACTCGGGCTGTGGCAGGCGCTCGTCGTCATCACCGGCGTTCCCGGCTATGTTTTGCCCTCACCGCTGGCCGTCATGCAAGCGTTCGCGGCGCACCAGCAACTGTTGTGGCATCATGCCGGTATCACGGTAATCGAGATTGTCGCGGGGCTGTTTATCGGGTGCATCGGCGGGCTAGGCACCGCGCTGGCCCTGGCGCGCTTTCACGGCTTGCGGCGCACCCTGCTGCCGATATTGCTGATCAGCCAAGCCGTACCCTTGTTCGCCCTCGCACCTATTCTCATGCTATGGCTGGGTTATGGGATGACCGCAAAAATCGTCATGGCCACGTTGATCATTTATTTTCCGGTCGCGTCGACATGCTACGACGGCCTGCGTCAGACGCCACAAGGGTGGCTGGATCTAGCCCAGACACTGGGAGCCGACCGTCGTCGCCGGCTGTTGCGCATCCAACTGCCCGCCGCCTTACCGGCGCTGGCATCCGGCATGCGCATGGCCGCCAGCGCCGCCCCCATCGGCGCAGTGATAGGCGAATGGGTCGGCTCCAGCCAGGGCTTGGGTTATTTGATGCTCAATGCTAACGCGCGCATGCAGGTCGACCTGATGTTTGCCGCCCTACTGATTCTCGTCACCTTCGGGGTCGCGCTCTACTTCACCACCGACGCCTTGATGCGGCGCCTCATGCCATGGCACGAAGACCGCACCGGCGCGACTAGCTGACAACCGCCCGGGGCAGCGTCCGCCACCACGTGGCAATGCCCCATACGCCGCCTTTCACGGCGATAACGATAATGCCCGCCACACTGCAACGGGCGGGGGATCCGCAGGAGAACAACACATGCTACGTTTGACTCGACGCCTCATGGGAGCTTGCCTTGCGTTGGTAGTGATCGCTTCCGGCCCAGCATGGGCCGCGAATGACGACGACACCTCAAAGATGACATCCCTGAAGGTCATGCTCGACTGGTACACCAACCCGTCGCATGCTCCCCTGGTCATCGCCCAGCAACGCGGCTTCTTCGAGCAACATGGGCTCGACGTGGAGCTGGTGTCGCCCGCCGATCCCAGCGTCCCTCCCAAGCTGGTCGCTGCTGGCAAGATCGATATGGCCATCAGCTATCAGCCTCAGCTGCACCTACAAGTCGACCAAGGCCTGCCGCTGGTGCGCGTGGGGACCCTGATCGCAACGCCGCTCAACATCACGCTGGTGCGCGCCGACAGCGATATCGAGAGCATGGAAGACCTGGCCGGGAAAAGCATCGGCTACTCGGTGGGCGGCGTCGAGAAAGTGCTGATCGACACCATGCTCGAGCATAATGGCGTTTCGCCGGAAGACGTCGAGATGGTCAACGTCAATTTCGCGCTGACACCGGCACTGATCGGCGAAAAGGTCGATGCCGTCACCGGTGCATTTCGCAATTTCGAACTGGCACAGATGGCGCAGGAAGGCGTCAAGGGCCGAGCTTTCTATATCGAGGAAGAAGGCGTCCCCACCTACGATGAACTGATCTTCATCGCCAATCGCGACACCCTGGATGCGAATCGCGATGCTTATACCCGATTCATGGCCGCCGTCGAGGAAGCCACGGCATGGATCATCAACCACCCCGACGAGGGCTGGGAAGCCTTCAAGGCCTCTGACCCGGCACTGGACACACCCGTCAACAAGAAAGCCTGGTATAACACCATTCCACGCTTCGCCTTGCGGCCTGCGACTCTCGATGGGCGTCGCTACGAGACCTTCGAATCGTTCCTGCTCGAACGTGGCCAGATCAAGGCCAAGAGCCCGCTATCACGCCTCGCCGTCGACCTCAGCCAGCCTTGACCCCAAGCACCGCCCCTGCGAGAAACGTTTCTCGCAGGGGCGGTGCGCCCTCTCATACCGTTAGAAAGCGTGCCAAGGCTTCCTGAAACGCCTCGGGCTGCTCGGCATGCAGCCAATGCCCAGCATCGGGGATGGTCTCGATACGCGCCGCCGGCAACACCGACTCGACCGCCGGCAAGACGTCGTCGCCAACGTAGTCGGAACGTTCGCCACGCAGCACGAGCGTCGACCCCGTATAGGCACCTTGCCCGTCCGGCTCCGCGACGATATGCGCGTAATCTTCCTCAATCTCGTCGAGTCCCACGCGCCATACCAGCGTGGCATTCTCACCACGAATCAGATTGGTCGCCAGGAACTGCCGCGTCGCCGGGGTCTCGACGAATTCCGCCATGATCCGGTCGGCTTCCTTGCGGCTCGAAGGTGGCTGCCGTTCGACGGCCCGCATCGCCTTGAAGATCGCTTCATGTTCGTGCTCATAAGCAACCGGCGCGATGTCGGCCACGATCAAGCGTGCGACACGCTCAGGGGCTTGACGCGCCAACGTGATAGCAACCTTGCCTCCCATCGAGTGGCCCAGCAAATCGCAACTGTCGACCGCTAGACGATCCAGCAAGGCGTCGACATCCGCTGCCTGGGTAGCATAGTCCATGCCTGGCTCATGCGGAGATTTGCCGTGGTTGCGCAGATCGACAGCGATCACGCGACGGCTTTCCTGCCAGCGCTTGATATGCGAACGCCAGTTGTCCGCACTTCCAAACAAACCGTGCAACACCACCAGTGGGCGCCCGGCGCCACCGGTATCGACATGATGTAATTCCACAATGCGCCTCGTCAGCCATTCAAGTCATGCCAGCATGGTACCAGAGGCGTTTCAGGCATTGCGCCCCGACACCTGTTCGGAGGCATCGGCGACATGCGCCAGGCGGCGCGTCAACGCCCCCAGCAGCACGCCATACAACGGCAGGAAGAAAGCCAGGCTGACGCCCAGCTTGATGGCATAATCTACCCAGGCGATTTCGACCCAGTGTGCGCTCATGAACGCATCGGGCCCATTCCAGAAGGCGATGGCAAAAAACGCGAAGGTATCGGCCAGGTTACCCAATAGCGTCGAAAACGCCGGCGCCACCCACCAGGCACGCAGCCGCCGCATCCGATCGAAGACGTGAATGTCCAGCAACTGCCCTAGCACATAGGCCATGAAACTCGCCAGCGCGATACGCCCCACGAACAGGTTCCAATCTCCCAGCGCCGAGATTCCCTGAAAAGCGCCATCCTGAAACAGCACCGATACCACATAGGAAATCAGCAAGGCAGGCAGCATGACGCGCGCGATGGTCATGCGCGCCCGGCGTTTCCCGAACAACCGCACGGTCAGGTCGGTGGCGAGAAAGATGAAGGGAAAACTGAATGCTCCCCAAGTAGTGTGTACGCCGAACATCGAAAACGGCAATTGCACCAGGTAATTGCTGGCCGCGATGACAATGATGTGGAAGCTCACGAGCCACCCCATCAAGCGGCGCGCCTGACGAGAATCGAGGGCAAACATGTACCACCTTTTTAGTTGCCGAAAGAGGCCGAGGGGTAAGGGAACCCTCAAGGCAGGACGACGCTAAAGGCGCCGAGCGAAAGCGGCGGGATTGTAAAAGATTTCACCGATGCCGACCAGCGAGACGCTTTGCCTGCTCTCGCCATGGGGTAACGCGTCCATCGTCGAATACTGCAGACGAACAGGAACTATCGTCGTTACGTCAGTGCCTTACGGGACAGCAAGCGCCATCGCACTGCCCCGTTCCACGGCCTGCCGATAACGTCGCACTCTAACCGATGAAATACCGTTGAAGGCTTCCTTGGACAGGGCTGGCGAAGTTATTGATGATTCACTAAATCAAGAATGAGTAACAGGGAATGACCCTTGTCCAATAGAGGAAAGGACACCCCGGACATAGACGGTCATTCGACACACGAGCATCCCTTTGCCGCGGGGCGCCTATCCCTCGCCCTTCGGCAGTCAACCGCCAATCCCAATGTAGGAGAGACAATATGCGCCCGCTCCAGCCTGCCTCCGCCCTGATCGACGCCGGTTACGGCGCCATCGACAAAGGCACGACGCTACTCAAGGCCATGGCCAACGAAAACCGCCTGCGCATCCTGTGCCTGCTCGACGACGCAGAGCTTTCGGTCACCGAACTGAATCGCAAGCTCAACCTCAGTCAGTCGGCACTCTCGCAGCACCTCGCCATCCTGCGCCGTGAGAACCTGGTAATCACACGCCGTGCTTCGCAGACCATCTACTATTCACTGGCGGGCGATGAGGCCCGCACCGTGATCGATTCGCTGGTCGCGCTCTACGGTAAATCCCGCTAATCTGCCCTGGCAGCGGCTCAGCGCCGCTGCCAGCTGCTGGCTTCCAAACGCTCCATGACACGATCCCCGAGACGCTCGATCCCCATCGACGCCCCGACTCCGACCCGCTGCAACAGCGAATGGCGAGGTTCCAGCGTCACATGCAGGACCCGCGCTTCTTCCTTCATGCGCGCCGCGAGATAGCCGTCGCTGGTGGCAATCTCATCGATCAAGCCATCCTCGAGGGCCTGGCGGCCATACCAGATTTCGCCGGTCGCCACCTTGTCGACTTCCAGCGCCGGACGCCGCTCACCGACGTAGCGCTTGAAGAGATCATGCGTTTCCTGCAAATCGTCGAGAAACTTGGCGCGCCCCTCTTCGGTATTTTCCCCCAGCACGGTCAAGGTCCTCTTGTAACGCCCCGCCGTGAGAAGCTCGACATCGATATCGTGCTTCTTGAGCAAGCGATGCACATTGGGCACCTGCGCCACCACACCGATCGACCCGATGACGGCGAACGGCGCCGCGATCAAACGATGCGCGCAGCAAGCCATCATGTAACCCCCACTGGCGGCGACCTTATCGACACACACGGTAAGATGCGCCCCAGCATCGCGCAGCCGGTCGAGTTGCGCAGCGGCAAGCCCATAGGCATGCACCAAGCCACCCCCCGAGGTAAGACGCACGACCACTTCATCCTCGGCCTGCAATTCACCCAACAACAGTGAAACCTGCTCCGCCAGCTGCGGGGTGCGCGATGCCTTGAGATCACCATCGAAGTCGAGCACCCACACTCGCGATGGCACCTCGTCAGGTGCATCATCCTTTCCTTTGCGGCGTGCCTTTTCCTGCTTGCGCAACGCCTTTTGTGCACGGCGCCGCCGAGCGGGCGTCATCCCCGCCAGGCGCAGCGATTCACGCCGCTGCCGTTGGCGCTCATTCAATGCCACCACGCGCAAACGGTTATCATCGCCTTGCTGCCCACTGGCACGCTGCTTAATAGACACCACCAACACGATCAGCACACCCAGAGCGATCACCAGTGTCGCCAGCTTGGCGGCAAACAAGGCGTATTCCGCTATCCATTCAATCACGTCGCTACCTCATGCTTGGATGACAATCAATCCAGCTCTTGTATGAAACATTTGTTTGAAATAGGCTGGAGCTTCCATTAACACCATAGAGTGACCGATCATGGCCGACGCCAGTACCGTCATCGAAAAACTTCAGTCGCGCTTCGATCCTGCCGCCGCCCGGGGCATGAATGACATTTTCCAGTTTCATATCAGCGATGCCGATGACTATTACCTGCATATTCAGGACGGTAGCCTGGACGTTCAGCAAGGCGAACACGACGACCCTTCCGTCAGCCTGACCACCGACACCGAGACGCTGAAAGGCGTAATGAGCGGCGAGATCAACGGCATGCAGGCCTTCATGAGCGGCAAGCTGAAGGCCACCGGCAATGTCATGCTGGCCAGCAAACTCACCAGCCTTTTTCCCAGCGGCTAGCCTCTCCCACCCCATGTTGTCAGGCCACGACGTCTCTCAGCGCATCGCCACGGCGCTGAGATGCGTCTCGATCAACTGACGCGAGATCGAGTGGCTGGGGGGCAATTCCGGCAAACGACGTGGCGTGAACCAAGCGGCATCGGCGATCTCCACGCCATCGATGCGAATGCGCCGACTGGCTGCCTCGGCGAAGAATCCCAGCATCAGCGAATGCGGAAACGGCCATGACTGGCTGCGAAAGAAACGAACCCTTCCGATGTCGACCCCGACTTCCTCGTGGACTTCACGACGCACGGCATTCTCGGCAGTTTCCCCAGGCTCGATGAACCCCGCCAAGGTGGAATAACGCCGCGCGGGAAAACGCGCATTGCGCGCCAGCAACAGATCCCGCCCATGGGTCACCAACGTAATGATACACGGCGAGATGCGCGGATAGCTGCGGTGACCACACGCCTGGCACTGCATGGCGAATTCATGGGTAAGCCGCGACATCGGGGAGCCACAGCGGCCGCAGAAGCGATGATCGCGCGACCAGGCGTTGACTTGTAGCGCCGTGGCCAGCAGGTCGGCTTGCGCGCCGGGGAGTCTCGCCAACCAATCGCGCGCCGGGGGCCAGTTGACATCCCCCTGTTCATGCACCATGGCCACCGGCAAATCTCGCCACATCCCCAGCGCCATGGCCTGTTCCGGCCATTCGCCGGGCAACTGAAGAATGCCGTCCTCATCCCCCGGGGCGATGCCGGACTCACCGAAGCGAATCCAATAGCCCCAGCGCGGCGTCTGCGCGCCGGGCAACTCGCGCACGAATGCCGGTTCCGAAGTGGCCGTCATTTGAGCTCCTGCAGCGCCTCGTCCAACGCGTCCCAATGACACTCGCCCGCCGCCTGGCGAATGCTATCGAGCTTGGCCCGATGCGCACTCAGTTCCGCCTCGCTGGGGCGCGCCACCACCAGTGTCACTCCTTCCCGTGTCACACGCCGAATGCCACTGACGCTATTCGCTCCCTCCGCGTCGCCGCCAGTGGTCCCTTCGACGCCGGCTAGCGAAAGCGCCGTCTGCCCCCCGGTCATTGCCAGGTAGACATCGGACAGGATTTCCGCATCCAGCAACGCGCCGTGGAGAACTCGGCGACCGTTATCGATGGCATAGCGCTTGCACAGCGCGTCCAGGCTATTGCGTTGCCCTGGATGCAACTTACGCGCCATGGCCAGCGTATCGAGCACACCGCAGTGATCCGCAACCGGGCCCAGGCGCGGCCCACCGCGTTTATTCTGCAGCAGGCCGAATTCGTGATCGATGAAGCCAACGTCAAACGCCGCGTTGTGAATCACCAGCTCGCCGCCGCGAATGTATTCCCAGAAGGCATCGGCAACATCCGCGAACACGGGTTCGTCGGCGACGCGTTCATTGGTGATGCCGTGTATTTCCACGGCCTCGGGGTCGATATCGCGTTCGGGATTGATGTATTGATGGAAGTTATTGCCGGTCAACCGGCGATTGACTACCTCCACCGCCCCAATCTCGATCAGGCGATGCCCTTCCTTGGGATCGATGCCGGTCGTTTCGGTGTCCAGTACGATCTGACGCATTGCTTACTCTTCTCCTGCCATGGCCCGCCGCTGAGCCGCCTGCACGTCGTCGGTGGCGGCGTTGGCGAGCGTATCGGCCAGTTCGTTACCTTCGTGGCCACTGTGTCCTTTTACCCAGTGCCATTCGATGCGATGGCGCTGGGCTTCCTCGAGTAGTTCACGCCACAACTCGGCGTTCTTGACCGGTTTCTTGGCAGCGGTCTTCCAGCCACGCTTGATCCAGCCATGGACCCACTCGGTAATCCCCTTTCTCAGGTACTCGGAATCGGTCCATAGCGCCACCTCGCAGGAACGCGTCAAGATCCGCAGCGCCTGAATCGCGGCCGTCAGTTCCATGCGATTGTTGGTGGTCTCGGCCTCGCCGCCATTAAGGGTTTTCTCGTGCTGGCCGTAACGCAGCACCGCACCCCAGCCGCCGGGCCCGGGGTTACCGCGACAGGCGCCGTCGGTATAAATGGTCACATGGGGCATGTCGCCCACGGTGGGAGTATCAGTCAACCTCGGCCATCCTATCGTCGTGGGCGTGCGTGGCGCGGCCCGAACGCCTGCCGTGATCGCGATGAAGCGCAGCGGGACCGAGCCACTTGCCCGCCATCGCATCGCGGCGCAGCAAGGTGCGCAACGGCTGTACAGGGATCTGCTTACGCCGGGCCACGATCAGATAACACCCCCCAAAAGGAAGATTATAACGGCGTCCCAGCGTTTCGAGCCCCAAGTTGTGAATATGCCCGCCAGGCAGGCGAAAGCCGCAGTAGTCTACGCGGTCGATCTCGAAATCGACAAACGCCAACCACTCCCGCAACCGGCCGCTGCGCCGCCAGCGCCCCTTGCAGGGCCAACGACGCCGACTGGCAGGTAACAAATGCCCCAGGGCATCGGCGCCGAAAGGATTCCAGCCCATCATCACCAGCAAGCCATCATCGCGCGTGACTCGTGCCGCCTCACGCACCAGATGGTGCGCGTTGGGCATCACCTCCAACAGATGATGCACCAGCACGAGATCGAGGCTTTCATCGGGAAGCGGCAAGGTGCCGGGGTCGCACACCAAGGTGGCATCATCCTGAGCCAAGGCGCGCGTTGGCGCCCAACTCATCGCATGGTGAATGGGGCACATGTCGGTCAGCCGTGAAGCCATACCGAGTTGCAAGCTGTGAGATCCGAAGTGCGACTCGCAGAGAGGCCCCAGGCACGCACGCTGCGCCTGCCATAACGCAACGCCATCTTCGGAGCCCCAGAAGCGGCGCCCCTCGCGGACGGCCTGCGCCAACGTCATTGTCATATGCGAATTTGACACTACGGCCCATTCCCCCCAAGGTTGTCGCATTTTACGCTGCTGTCCGCCGTCGTGCATGGCGTGATGACAGGCGTGTTTCCGACGTTTGCCGAGGTCTAGCGTACTATGTTGACCGTGATTCCAATTCCCGCGTTCCAGGACAACTATATCTGGCTGCTCCGTCAGGATGCCAGCGATAAGGTAGCGATCGTCGATCCCGGCGACGCGCAACCCGTCATCGAATACCTGGAGCGTGAAAATCTGAACCTGGTGGCGATTTTGGTCACCCACCACCACCACGATCACACGGGCGGCATCGAAACATTGGTCAAACGCTACGGGCCGCGCGTGATCGGCCCCGACAACACGGCCATCCCCTCCGTTGACGAAGTCGTGGGCGACGACGATGAGTGCCGCGTTCAGGGACGGCGCTTCGAAGTCTTCGCTGTCCCCGGCCACACGCTCGACCATATCGCCTTTTACGCCCCCGGAACGCCGGGGCTGCTGTTTTGTGGCGACGTGATGTTCTCGGCCGGTTGCGGACGCTTGTTCGAAGGCGAACCCGCACAGATGCAGCGCTCGCTCGAACGCCTCGCTGCATTGCCCGACGACACCATGGTGTTCGCGGGCCACGAATATACGCTTGCCAACCTGCGCTTCTCTCAGGCTGCCGAGCCCGACAATCCCACGCGTGACGCCTATCTCGAAGAGTGCGAAAAAGCACGTCGGCTGGAGCGCCCCACGCTGCCCACCAACATCGGTTCCGAGCGCCAGATCAACCCTTTCTTGCGCCTCGACCAACCCGGCCTGCTCAGTGCAGTGGCCGAACAGGGTAATGCCGACGACGCCAGTAGCGCCTTCGCCACACTGCGCGAATGGAAAGACCGTTTCTAGCAACACCATGCCCAACTGACGTCATGCCCTCGAGAGGTTCGCTTCCCATGCACGTTCGATCGATCCGCCGCCAAGCGCTGAGCTTGGCGGGAGGTCTTTTTCTGATCCCTTTGTCGCTGCCCGCGCTAGCGACCAGCGGCTCACCGACCGGCGACGACACGGTTGCATCAGCGCACCACGGGACCTTCTGGCAAGCGCTGGAGCTTCAAAGCGCCGCGCAAGCCGATGCCTGGACACGCCTTAAAAGCGGTTTCGGATTGCCCCACGACATCGAGAATCCGCGCGTCAAAGAGTGGCTCGACTACTTTTCCGCGCATCCCGAATATGTCTCGGCCATGGCCCAAAATGCGCGTCCTTGGCTGCGTTGGGTCACCCGTCAGATCGAAGCGCGCGACATGCCCACCGAGCTGGCGCTGCTGCCCTTCATCGAAAGCGCATACGACCCCACCGCCGCCCATCCCGGCGGCGCCTCAGGGCTATGGCAGTTCATGCCGGGCACTGGCGAAGCCATGGGCCTGAACGACACATGGTGGTATGACGGCCGTCGCGATGTCGTCGCCTCGACAGCCGCCGCTCTCGACTACCTGCAGACACTCGCCGACCAGTGGTATGAAGGTAATCTCGAGCTTGCACTGGCGGCTTACAATGCTGGCGCGGGCACGGTCAACCACGCGCGTGAGAGGGCCGCCGCCCAAGGCAAGCCCATCGATTACTGGCACCTCTCGCTGCCCAATCAAACCATGGACTATGTTCCCAAGCTGCTGGCATTGGCCGCAGTGGTATCCGATCCGCAGCGCTACGCGGTCACTCTGCCTGACATTCCCGATCGTCCCGCCATTGCCCAAGTAAAAGCCAAGGGCCAACTGGCGCTGACCGATGCCGCGCAGCTCGCCGGGGTTAGCGAGGCGCGACTGCGCGACCTCAACCCGGCCTTTCGACGCGAAGCGACACGCCCCGATCAAAACGCCAAACTGGTGATCCCCGCCGACAGCCGCAAGCGCTTTCTTGCCAAGCTCGATACGCTGCCCGCCGAGAAACGTCAGGCCAAGGCGCATTATGTGGTCAAACGCGGCGACACCCTCTCCGGCATCGCCGCGCGTCATGACATTCCCATCAGCGTATTACGTCAGCAGAATTCGCTCAGCGGCGACTCATTGCGCATCGGGCAGTCGCTGGTGGTCCCTTCCACCGGCCAATCTCCCAGCCTGGCCAGTGGCGACGCCACGCGCGAAGTCAGGGTCAAGCCGGGCGACAGCCTGTCGCGTATCGCAGCGCGCCATGACGTCAGCGTCGGCGACCTGGCACGCTGGAACCAGCTCGATCAAAGCGATTATCTGCAACCCGGGCAACGTTTGACCTTGCGCCAGGCCTCTCGCTGAGCGCATTGAGCGATACCTCTACTCAGCGCGACACTGCTGGGGTAGGCTAGCGAGCGGGCCGGTGCTTCACCGGCCTCTGCGCATCTTGCTTCAAGGAATCGATTGATGCCATCGTTCGTTCGCACCTGGCTGCTGGGGTCTTGTCTGTGGGCGGTTAGCCTCACGGCGCTGGCATTGCCTGCCGCCGACGTGCCAACCGTCGCGGGGATCTCGCTCTACGACGCGCCTGCACTGCGCGATGGCTTCTCGCACCTGCCCTATACCAATCCGGATGCCCCCAAGGGCGGTGAATTGCGACAAGCCGCACAGGGTAGCTTCGATTCGACCAATCCCTTCATCATTCAGGGCAATCCTGCCGATGGCCTGAATCATGTCTACGACACCTTGATGGAAGCCAGCGCCGATGAGCCCTTCACCATGTATGGGCTTCTGGCGGGCGGCATCCGCCTCGACCCTGACCGCCACTGGATGGAAGTCGATTTGCGCCCGGAAGCACGCTTTCACGATGGCCACCCCGTGACGGCAGAAGACGTCGTATTCAGCTTTCGCCTGCTACGCGACGAGGGACAGCCGTTCTATCGCGCCTACTACGCCGATGTCGATAAGATCGAAGCGCTGGATGACGACACCGTGCGCTTCGAATTCAGCGACAACAATTCGCGCGAGTTGCCATTGATCCTCGGCCAGCTTCCGGTGCTGCCCAAACACTACTGGAGCTCGCGCGACTTCGCCTCACCGACGCTGGACAAACCGCTGGGGTCCGGCCCCTATGCGGTCGAGAGCCTCTCGCCGGGGCGCCGCATCGTCTATCATCGTGTCGAGGATTACTGGGGACGCGACCTGCCCATCAACCGCGGGCGGCACAATATCGACCGTCTGGTCTATGACTACTACCGGGATCAGACCGTGGCGCTGGAGGCCTTCAAGGCCGGCAATCTCGATCTACGCCGCGAAAGTAGCGCGAAGAACTGGGCCACCGCTTACGACACCCCCGCTCGAGAGGAAGGCTTCATCAAGCGCATGGTCGTCCCCGACGCGCAACCCGCCGGGATGCAAGCCTTCGTCATGAACCTGCGACGCGAGAAGTTTCAGGACCGCCGCGTTCGCGAAGCGCTGACCCTGGCCACCGACTTCGATTGGCTCAACACGCATCTCTTCTACGGCGCCTATGAAGAAACCGATAGCTACTTCGAGAGCTCCGAGATGGAAGCCAACGGCCTGCCCAGCGACGCCGAACGTGAGCTACTCGCGCCCTATCGCGATCACCTGCCGCAAGATGTCTTTGAAGCCCCTCTGCCCGCATCACGCCCCGAGGGTTTGCGGGCACGCCTGAAGAAGGCACTGGGACTGCTGCGCGACGCCGGGTATGAGGTTCGCGATGGAACGCTGGTCAACCGCGAGACACAACGGCCGCTGCGCCTCGAATTTCTGCTCTACGACACTCAGTTCGAGCGCGTGACCCTACCACTGATTCAAAACCTCGAGCGTCTCGGCATCGAGGCCAACCTGCGCGTGGTCGACGTCAATCAGTTCCTGACGCGCCAGCGCAACTTCGATTTCGACCTGATCCTCGGCAGCTTCGCGCAGTCCGCCAATCCAGGTAACGAACAGCGCGAATTCTGGACCAGCGACTACGCCGACGCGCCGCGCAGCCGCAACTTGATCGGCTTGCAGAGCCCCGCCATCGACGGCCTGGTCGACAGCCTGATCCGCGCCGACAGCCGGCAGGCATTGGACACCGCCGCGCGTGCCCTCGACCGGGTACTGCGCTGGGGCTTCTACGTCATTCCCCAATGGCACCTCGACGGCACTCGCGTGGCGCTATGGGACAAGTTCGGCTACCCCCAGCCATTCCCCGAATACACCTTCGATCTATCGAGCTGGTGGGTCGATCCACAGCGCGCGTCCCGGATAGAGCAACGCCAACGCGGCGAACGCTAAGGATAAACATCGTGGCTAATTACATCCTACGCCGCCTACTGCTGATGATCCCCACCCTGCTGGGCATCTTGCTGCTCAATTTCATTATCGTGCAGGTGGCACCGGGCGGCCCCATCGACCAGATGCTGGCCCGCTTCGAGGGCATGGACAGCAATGCCAGCACGCGCCTGGAAGGCGGCGGCGAGACATCCAGCGGCGATACCCGCAACGCACGCGGCATCGACCCACGCCTCGAAGAAGCATTGGAAAAGCAGTTCGGCTTCGACAAGCCGCCCGTGGAGCGGTTCTTCGGCATGCTGGCCGATTACGCCACCTTCGATCTCGGCGATAGCTTCTTTCGCGGGCGGCCGGTAACCGACCTCATCGTCGAACGTCTGCCCGTGTCGATCTCGCTGGGACTCTGGACAACGCTGCTGGTATATTCGATCTCGATACCACTAGGCATACGCAAGGCCTTGCGCCATGGCTCGCGCTTCGATGTCTGGACCTCGGGACTGATCATCGTGGGATACGCAGTCCCAGGGTTCTTGTTCGCCATTTTCCTGATCGTGGTATTCGCCGGCGGCAGCTATCTGGACTGGTTTCCACTGCGCGGACTGACCTCGCCCGACTTCGCCGACCTCTCCTGGTGGGGCAAGATCCAGGATTATTTCTGGCACATCGCGCTGCCCGTGCTGGCCTCGGCCATCGGCAGTTTCGCAACGCTCACCATGCTGACCAAGAACAGCTTCCTCGACGAAATCCATAAACAATACGTGCTCACCGCACGCGCCAAGGGCGCCAGTGAGCACCGTGTGCTCTACGGGCACGTGTTCCGCAACGCCATGCTGATCATCATCGCGGGGCTCCCCTCGGCGCTGGTCGGCATTTTCTTCACCGGGTCGCTGTTGATCGAGGTGATCTTCTCGCTCGATGGTCTTGGCCTACTCGGCTTCGAGGCGGTCATGCAGCGCGACTATCCGGTCATCTTCGGCACGCTGTATCTCTATACCTTGATCGGATTGGTGCTCAAGCTGATCTCGGATCTCACCTATGTGTGGGTCGACCCTCGCATCGACTTCGCGACGCGGGAGGCATGATGACACTTCGCAAGCGCGCGCAACCGTCTCCCATCGCCCGCCGCCGCTGGCAGATCTTTCGCGGCAACCGGCGCGCCTGGTGGTCGCTGTGGGCCTTCGTCCTGCTGCTGATCGTCAGTCTGGGCGCGGAACTGGTCGCCAACGACAAGCCCATCGTCATGCACTACCAGGGCCAGTGGTACGCCCCGGTGGTATTCGATTATCCCGAAACCGAGTTCGGCGGTTTTCTCCCCACGACAGCCGACTACCGCGACCCTGTCGTCCGGGAAAGCATCTCCTCGCAGGGTTGGATGCTATGGCCCCCCGTGCCCTTCTCCTACGATACGCTGGATCGCGAGCTGACGGGGCCTGCACCCTCGCCGCCCTCGGCACGTCACTGGTTGGGAACCGACGACCACGGCCGCGACGTCTTCGCCCGCGTGCTCTATGGCTTCCGGCTCTCGGTGGTCTTCGCCGTGGTACTGACGGTGGGCTCGATGGCGCTTGGCGTCCTGTTCGGGGGCGTGCAAGGCTATTTCGGCGGCAAGGTCGACCTGATCGGCCAGCGCATCATCGAAATCTGGTCGGGCATGCCGGTACTGTTCCTGCTTATCATCCTCGCCAGCCTGGTGCAGCCCAACCTGTGGTGGTTGCTGGGCATCATGCTGCTGTTTTCCTGGCTGGGGCTGGTCGACATCGTGCGCGCCGAATTCCTGCGCGCGCGCAATCTCGAGTACGTACGCGCGGCGCGTGCCATGGGACTGCCGTCGCGGCTGATCATGTGGCGCCATGTGCTACCCAACGCTATGGTCGCCACCCTGACGTTCATCCCGTTTCTGTTCACAGGGGCGATCACCACCCTCACCGCGCTGGATTTCCTGGGCTTCGGCCTGCCCCCGGGCTCTCCCTCGTTGGGCGAGCTGGTCGCCCAGGGCAAGAACAACCTGCAGGCGCCCTGGCTTGGTATCACGGCCTTCCTGAGTCTTGGAATTATGCTCTCGCTGCTGGTCTTCATCGGCGAAGGACTGCGTGACGCCTTCGACCCGCGCCACGTGCCCAGCACCACCACATCGACCTCCGCCGATACCGATGATCTACCCGGGAGAACCGCGCATGGCCAATGACGACGTCGTATTCGAACTCGATGCCTTACGCATCGCCTTCGGCGACATGCGCGTCGTCGAGGACCTGTCACTCACCATACGCCGTGGCGAAACCGCGGCGCTGGTCGGCGAATCGGGCTCCGGCAAGTCGGTATCCGCCCTCGGCGCCCTCGACCTGCTGCCGCCTGGCGCGCGCGTCGAGGGTGGACGTCGGCTCTGCGGACAGTCCCTAGAAGGTCTATCACCGCGGCGCTGGAATACGCTACGCGGCGGCCAAGTCGGCTTCGTGTTCCAAGAGCCCACGACCTCGCTCAACCCCTTGCACACGGTCGGCAAGCAGCTCGGCGAAACCCTGCGTCTCCATCAAGGCTTGCGCGGCCGTGCCGCCCGTCAGCGCGCCCGGGAACTGCTGGTGGAAGTACAGTTACCGCGCCCCGACGAACTGCTTGAGACGCATCCCCATAAGCTCTCGGGTGGACAACGCCAGCGCGTAGTGATCGCCATGGCCATCGCCAACGCACCGCAGCTTCTCATTGCCGATGAACCGACCACGGCGCTGGACGTCACCGTGCAGCAGGAAATTCTGGCCTTGCTGGCACGGTTACGCGACGCCAATGGCATGGCCATGCTGTTCATCACCCACGATCTCAATCTGGTGCGCCGGCATGCCGACAGCGTGCATGTCATGCAGCATGGCAGGCTCGTCGAAAGCGGCAGTGTCACACACGTCTTCGATGCCCCTCGCGCGGCCTATACCCAACACCTGCTCGCCGCCAACCCCGATGGCCATGCCGCGCCGTTGCCGGAAACACGCGAGATGCTGCTCGAGGCACGCAGCCTCGGCGTCTCATTCGCGCGAAGCAAATCCTGGTTCGGGCGCCGTCCCGCCCCGTTCGTGGCCGTCCAGCCACTGGATATCACCCTCGCGCGCGGCGAAACCCTGGGCCTGGTCGGGGAATCCGGCTCCGGCAAGACCACCCTGGCATTGGCGCTTCTACGCCTGACCGCCGCCGATGGCGAGATCCTTTTCGATGGCGAACGCCTGGATACATTACGCGGCAACGCGCTACGCCGCCGGCGGCGACGCTTTCAGGTCGTCTTCCAGGACCCTTACGGTTCGCTCTCGCCGCGCATGCCCGTCATGGATATCGTCAGCGAAGGGCTTCGCTTTCACCATCCGACACTCAGCGACGCGGACGTCGAGCAACGGGTCGTCGCCACACTCGAGGAGGTCGGCCTGCCGGCGAATTGCGCAGCACGTTACCCGCACGAGTTCTCGGGCGGCCAGCGCCAACGCATCGCCGTGGCGCGCGCCCTCATTCTCGAGCCCGACCTTGTCGTGCTCGACGAACCGACTTCAGCGCTCGACCGCAGCGTGCAGAAGCAGCTCATCAGCTTGCTACGCGGCCTTCAGGCCCGACGCGGGCTGAGTTACCTGTTTATCAGCCACGATCTCGCCGTGGTACGCGCCATGGCGCACCGCATCATGGTGCTCAAGGACGGTGAGATCGTCGAGCAAGGCGACTGCGAGACGCTACTCAGGCAGCCTCGAGAATCTTATACGAAGCGTCTACTCGAGGCCTCTGGGCTGCATTTCGATACCTGACGAACTTTTATGGCGGCTTATTGCGGGCTTGTCAGGTTAACGAGCGATGAGCGCACAACGAAGATAACGGTATAAACTAGATGGAGGCGATTTCCGTCTCGGTAAGTTCCCGCCACTCTCCCGTGGCTAGCGTTGAGTCGAGGACGATATCGCCGATCCGTTCACGATGCAGCGCCACGACCTCGTTACCCAGCGCCGCGAACATGCGCTTGATCTGATGATAGCGGCCTTCCTGGATGACCAGACGCGCCTGAACCACCTCGCCCTCGTCTTCGTCCGTCGCAGGCAGACGTTCAAGGCGCGCAGGCAATGTCGGCTTGTCTTCCCTCTCCAGCATCAATCCCGCTGCCAGGAGATCTTCCGCCCCGTCCATCAGTGGCTGTGCCAGAGTCACGAGATAATGCTTGTCGCAGCGCCGCTTGGGGGATGTCAGTCGATGCGACCATTGGCCGTCCTCGGTGATCAGCACGAGCCCAGTGGTGTCCACATCCAGGCGCCCGGCGATATGCAGGCGATCACGCTTGGTGACATCCAGCAGCTCGACCACCGAGGGGTAGCGTCCCGGCCGTGTCGTGCATTCATAGCCCGTGGGCTTGTTGAGCATCAGATACCGCACACCAACCAAGGCCAAAGGCTCCCCCATCCAGCGCACGTCCTGTTCTTGATCGAGCTTGAAGGCGGCATTCTTGATCACTTCGCCATTCACCTCGACCTCGCCGCGGTGCAGGGCTTTCTTGGCCAGCGAGCGCGTCAGCTCGGTACTTTCACTTAAAAAACGGTCGAGACGCATGCAGGAAATTCACTCCTCGACCTGGAAGCGATCGGCGTCCATCCAGGCCGGAAATTTGTCACGGAACGTACTCAGCGCCTGGCGATCCAGACGACCGGTACGCATGAAAGGCACGTCGCGCGGCTCGTCGATAAAGGGCTCGCCCTTGAAATCGACAAGCATCGAGTCGCCCGCGTATGCCAACCCCTTGGCATCTTCCCCCACGCGGTTGACGCCGATCACATAGCAGAGGTTTTCGACGGCACGTGCCTGTAGCAGGGTCCGCCAAGGTTGACGACGGGGCGCGGGCCAGTTGGCGACGCACAGCAGCGCATCATACTCGAAATGCTCGCCCGGCGCGGGTTGCTGACGCAGCCATACGGGAAATCGCAGGTCATAGCAGACACTCAGCAGGATTCGAAAGCCTTTGAGCTCGACAATGACGCGCTCGTTGCCCATGCCATAGCGTTCGTGCTCGCCGGCCATACGGAACAGGTGGCGCTTATCATAATGCGTGATATCGCCGTCCGGGCGCGCCCAGATGAGACGGTTGAAGTACTCGCCGTCCTCGACAACGGCCACGCTGCCGGTCACCACGCAGCCACGCTGGCGGGCTTGTTCGGCCATCCAGCCGACGGTGGTGCTCTGGGCCATGGGCTCGGCCATTTCGCGGGAATTCATGGTGAACCCCGTGGCAAACATTTCCGGCAGCACGATCAAGTCCGTATCGTCCGCCGAGAGCTTGCCCAGACGTTCCTCGAGCAAGCGGCAATTGGCTTGGGGATCTTCCCAACGCAGGTCGGCCTGCACCAGGGTCGTACGTAATTCGCTCATCACACACCTCCCGGATTGAAGATTCAGTCTGAAGGCCAGCTCAGGGCAGCGGCAAGCCCCTTTCGTCCATGTTAGATTAGCGTTCGCCTGTTCGGCATCATCGCCCCACGTTGAGGTCCCCATGGCTCGAGAGAATGCCAGAGAAAGTGCCACGCAAGACATGTCTTCCGCATCGAAGACCGCCGCCGATAAAGACGCTGCCAAGGGCGTTGCGTTCGGCGTGATCGCCTATACGCTATGGGGCTGCTTTCCACTTTTTTTCGCGCTTTTCGATGGCGTGCCCGCCTGGGAAATCCTTACCCACCGCATCCTCTGGGCGTGTCTGTTCCTGGTCCTCGTGGTCACCGTTCTGGGGCGCTGGCAACCGGTCAGAGAAGCCTTGCGCGCACCGCGCCTGCTGGTACGGGTACTTGGCTGCGCCTTGCTCATCGGCTTCAATTGGGGGCTCTACATCTACGCCGTGGAAACCCACCACGTCCTCCAGGCCAGTCTCGGCTATTTCATGACGCCACTGGTCAACGTGGCACTGGGCATGCTGGTACTGCGCGAGCGCATGTCACGCTTACAGGGTGCCGCAGTGGCGATTGCCATCGTCGCCATCGGCGTTCAATTAGTCGGGCTCGGCGGCCTGCCGTGGATCAGCATCTGTCTTGCGCTCAGCTTCGGCACCTATGGTCTGTTACGCAAGCAGGTCAGCCTGGATGGACTCTCGGGGCTGTTCGTCGAGACGCTGATACTGCTACCACTCGGGTTACTTGCCGTGGCCTGGTTCGAGATTGCCGGCCTGTCCCATTTTGGGGGCACCGCGCACAACACCACACTGCTGATAGCGAGTGGCGCCCTGACGGCCCTGCCATTGCTGGCCTTCGCCGGAGCCGCGCGCCGACTCCGCCTGTCGACGGTGGGATTCTTGATGTATATCAACCCCACCCTGCAATTCTTGATCGCACTGCTGATCTTTCGCGAGCCATTAGGCACCCTGCAACTCATCACCTTCGTGCTCATCTGGCTCGGGCTGACGCTGTATTCGCTTTCCGCTTGGCAAGGCAGGCACGCTGGCGCCAAGTAAGACAAGCGTCACGGCACCAACATCGTCTAGAGTGAGTGCATGACCGCCACGACGTGTCACGTGGCGGCTGACTGGCCCGAGGAAACACGCCTTCATGACGACGCACCTGGTGCTGGTGGGTGCCGGTCACGCGCACCTCCACTTGCTGAAACACGCTTCCGTATTACGTCGCGCCGGCTATCGCATCACGCTCGTGGCCCCCACGCGCTTCTGGTATTCGGGCATGGCCGCACGACTACTCAGTGGCGCGCCACGTAATGCCTGCAGCCTCGATATCGCCGCCCTCTCCGCGCGCCATGGCATCGAGCATGTTACAGCGCCTTTCGTGGCACTCGATGTGCATACCCAACATGTCTTTCTGGCCGACGGTCATCACATCGCCTTCGACGTACTCTCACTCAATGTGGGCAGCGATGTCGTCCCGCCGATCCAAACCGGCGCGATCGTGCCTGCCTGGGGCGACGCACGCTACTGGCACGTCAAACCCATCGAGCGCCTCGATGCTCTACGCCAGCATGTGCTCGATGCCGCCCAGCAGCACCGGGCTTTGCATATGGTCGTGGTCGGCGGCGGACCTTCCGGCGTAGAAATGGCCGCCAATCTGGCGGGGCTGAGCCAACGCCTCGGGGCCGCCAACGATATTCGACTTGTCACTCGCCATTCACGCCTCTTGCCCAACGCACCAGACGCAGCGGCCCGATGGGCCAGCCGTCAGCTCGCGCGTCTGGGCGTCGATTGGCACCCCAGTGTGGCGCTAGACGGCAACACCGGATGGCTCGACTTCCTCGATGTTTCGCCCGACGACATCGTTCTCGCTACAGGGCTGCGACCCGCGTACTGCGTCGCCGACCTGCCACTGGCGCTCGACGACAACGGCATCCGCATCAAGACAACGCTACAAAGCGAGCAGCACGCGACGATCTTCGCCGTCGGCGACTGCGCCTCACTGATCGATCACAGCCTTCCCAAACGCGGTATCGAAGGCGTTCGCCAAGGCCCCGTGCTACTACACAATCTGATTGCCTTGCAGAATGGCACGTCACTGCGAGACTACCACCCACCGGTAACGGCACTGGCCATCGTGGACATGCACGACAAGGGATTAGCGCTTTACGGAGAGCGCTGGAGAGGCGGTCGCTTGGCCTTGCGGCTCAAGCGCTATATCGACACGCGCTTCTTACGGCGTTATCGATAGGTAAGGTTTTGTAGCGTTATCGATAGGTAGGCGTCGGCTCACGGGAAGAGCCAAGACGCATCGCACCGCCGGGGATGGCGGTGCCTGGGCGACACGCTAGCGCATCACACCTGCATATTCATGACATCTTTATAGGCGGTCACAAAGCGGTTGCGTACCTGCGTGCCCATTTCGAAGGCGATGCTCGCCTTCTGCATATCGACCATCACGTCGTTGAGCTCCACACCCGGTGCGCCCGCCTCGAAGGCTTCAGCCTGCGCATTGGCATTCTGCTTCAAACTGTTGATGCGTGAAATCGCACTATGCAGCTCGCCGGTGAACCCGCCGCTACCGACTGCCGTACTAACCTGGCTACCCGACGTCTGGCCCGCCTGACTGGCCAGACTCTGCATTTGCTGAAGTGCCTGAGAAATGGCCGGTGCACTCATGACTTTCCTCCGCTGGTCGACACAGCTCTGGGATACGTTGACGAACCCTACCAGCAACCTGGTCTGAGTCATATCTGCAATTGGGACCTAAAATATCGGCTTTTCCTCCCTTTAGGGTTTTCTTAGCTCCACATAATAGCGGTCATCACACATACGCCTCGTATCGGAGCCAACCGACCGTGACGAGACGCCAAAAGATGCGCAGAATTTTGGAGTTGGACATCCCCATGCTTGCCGCTGGACCGTTTCCGTGCCTACCCCGGCGTTGCCGGAGGATGACATGAGCACAGCAGCATCCTCCTCGACAGAGGCCAATCAAGGTACGTCCGGACAACGTCAGGGCAACGCTGCCGCAGGCAACACCCCGTCGTTCGTCGACCGGATGCGCAGCAACCCACGCGTACCGCTGATTATCGCCGCCGCCGCGAGCGTCGCGGTCATCGCTGCGCTTTTAATGTGGGCAAGCTCCCCTGATTACCGCGTGCTTTATTCGACGCTCACCCAAGAAGATGGCGGGAAGATCGTCACTGAACTCGACAGCATGGGCGTGCCCTACGAGTTCAGCGAGAACGGTCAAGCGCTACTGGTACCCGCCGATCGCGTCAATAAACTTCGCATGCAGCTCGCCGAACAAGGCCTTCCGGAAGCCTCCGGCGTGGGCTATGAACTGATGGACGAACAATCGTTCGGCATCAGTCAGTTCGCCGAGCATGTCAATTATCAGCGTGCCCTCGAAGGCGAGCTGTCGCGTACCATCGAAGACCTCGGCCCGGTGTCCAACGCCCGTGTTCATCTTGCCATGGCCAAGCCTTCGGTTTTCGTGCGCGAGAGCGAGCCCGCCAGCGCCTCCGTCATGCTCGACCTGCAACGTGGACGCGTGCTTGGCGAAGGCCAGGTGCAGGCGATCATGCACCTGGTGTCGAGCAGCGTTTCCGAGCTGGCGACCGATGATATTTCCATAGTCGACCAAACAGGCCGCCTGTTATCCCCTGCCAGTGATGGCAACGAAGCGCTAAGCGGAACACAGTTGGATTACGTGTCCCGCGTCGAGCGCAACTACGCAGAGCGCATCGAATCGATTCTGGCGCCCATCCTCGGCGCGCGTAACGTCAAGGCCGAAGTCTCCGCCCAGCTCGACTTCTCCAAGCGCGAAGGCACCAGCGAAACCTATTCCCCCAACCAGCCGCCCAATGAAGCCGCCGTGCGCAGCGAGCAATCGAGCATCACCTACAGTGGCGATGCCGACTTGGCCATGGGGATTCCTGGCGCGTTGAGCAATCAGCCGCCCGGCGCCGCAGCATCTCCCATCAATGCGCCGCAAGAAGACGAGGATGGCGAAGGCGAGGACGCACAAGACGATGATGCTCAGGGCGAGGATGGCGAAAACGTCGCGGCTCAGGAAAATGCCGCCCAGGGGCGGACCAGCCGCGACAACACCATCAATTACGAGGTCGATCACCAGGTCGAACATGTTCAGCACCAGACCGGCACCATCGAACGCCTCAATGCCGCCATCGTGGTCAATTACCGCGACGGCGTCGACGAGGACGGCAACCCGGCGCGAGTGCCACTGAGCGACGATGAGATCGCCAGCATCCGCAGCCTCGTTCAGCAGGCCATGGGCTTCTCGGAAGCACGTGGCGACCAGCTCGAAGTCGTCAACTCTCCCTTCGACGAGACCGACGAGCAGCGCCCCGAATCACAATGGTGGGAATCCACCTTGCTGTGGTCACTGGCTGCCACGTTGGGCAAATACCTGCTGATCGGCCTGGTCGCCCTCTTCCTGTGGTTCAAGGTGCTGCGCCCGCTGATCCAACGCCAGACCGAACGGCCGGCCTTTACGCCAGCCACGCCGAGCCCCGCCGGCGCAACCGCAGGTGCCGGTGCGGGCGGTGGTGCCGACGCCTACGCGACTACTCAAGCCGAGACAGCTGGCACCGAGGAAGAACCGCCGGTGCCGCCACAGAAGCGGCGTGAGCGCCGCTCAGCCAGCTACGAGCAAAACCTCCGTGACGTACGTGAGATCGCTCAGGAAGACCCGCGTCTCGTCGCCATGATCGTCAGAGGGTGGATGGGTTCCAATGAGTAAAATGAGTGGCGCTCGCCGAAGCGCAATTCTGCTGCTCTCGCTGGACGAGGACAGCGCCGCCGAGGTATTCAAGTACCTCAGCAACAAAGAGGTCCAGGAAATCAGCCTGGAGATGGCCTCCTTGAGCCAAATCTCGCACGAGGACATGGAAGAGGCCCTGCGCGAATTCCATGACGAGATAGACCAGTTCTCCGCCGTCAACCTGCACAGCAGCGAGCACATACGCACCGTGCTCACCAAGGCGCTGGGCAGCGAGCGCGCCAATAGCGTGATCGAGGACATCCTCGAGACGACTGGCTCCGCCTCGGGCATCGACGCGCTGAACCTGATGGAAAGCACGGCCGTCACCGAGCTGATCCGCGATGAGCACCCGCAGATCATTGCCACCATTATCATCCACCTGGATCGTAACTTGGCCGCCGACGTGCTCGAACATCTCGATGAAAAGCTGCGCAACGACGTCGTGCTGCGTATCGCCACTTTCAGCGGCGTGCAACCGGCGGCGTTGCAGGAGCTCACCGAGGTGCTTGGCAGCATGCTCGATGGCCAGAACGTCAAACGCAGCAAGATGGGCGGCGTGAGAACCGCGGCCGAGATCCTCAACCTGATGAACTCGTCTCAGGAAGAAGTCGTCATCGACGCCGTGCGAGCGCACAACGACGATTTGGCCCAACGCATCATCGACGAGATGTTCCTGTTCGAGAACATCCTCGACATCGACGATCGCGGCATCCAGCTCATCCTCAAGGAAGTCGACACCAACTCGCTGGTCGTGGCCCTCAAGGGCGCCCAGGAAGCTCTGGTCGAAAAGATCACGCAAAACATGTCGCAACGCGCGGCCACGCTGATGCGCGAGGACCTCGAGGCACGCGGCCCGGTACGTGTTTCCCAGGTCGAGACCGAGCAGAAAGCGATCCTGCAGGTCGTGCGTCGCCTGGCCGACAACGGCGACATCGTATTGAGCGGAGGTGACGACAGTTATGTCTGATAAGCCGCTATCCGACGACGTCATTCATACGCCGGACGACCAACGCTGGCGCCTCTGGCGTATGGATGAGCTGCCGCATAGCGGTGGCGATGGCAGCAATCAGCTCGACCGGGCGCAACGTTTCGAGCAACGCCGACGCGAGCAGCGTCAGCGACTCATCGAAGAACGCCAGGCACTGCACCAAAAGACGCGCGACAAAGCATATCGCGAAGGCTACGACGCTGGCTTCGAAGAAGGCCGCCAGGCCGGTTACGAAAAGGGCCTCCAAGAGGGGCGCGAGGCAGGCGATCAGGAAGCCAAGCGCCAGCTCGACGACGCCCTCGCCCCACTCGGGCAACTGGCCGGCGAGTTCCGCGCCGCGCTGGATACAATGGACACCCAACTCGCCGACCAACTCGTCGAGTTGGCCATGCTGACCGGCAAGCATCTAGCCGACGAGACATTAATCGCCACACCTGAGCATGTGGTGACGCTCGTTCGCCAACTACTCCACGAAGAGCCCGTGCTCGACGGCCCCACTCAGTTGTGGCTACACCCCGACGACCTGGCGCTGGTCAACGACCATGTCGGCAACGAGCTCGAAGCGGCTCACTGGACACTGCACGAAGACGCTTCGCTGCAACGCGGCGGTTGCCGTGCCGAAAGCGCCACCGGCGGGCTCGATGCCACACTCGAGACCCGCTGGCAAAGCGCGTTGAATCAGCGCCGCAAGCGCCATGTCGCACCTTCCTCGGCAACGGAACCGGAGGCCGGTGATGACTGAGACGCACCTTGCCGACACGCACAACGAAACCTCTCATGGCGCCCATTGGCAGCGCGCCCTGGGCAAGGTCGCGCAGCGTATCGAGGGGCTGGATTCACGCCGCCCCCACGGCAAGATCGTGCGTGCCACCGGCCTGGTGCTGGAAGCGACCGGCCTGCGCCTGCCTCTGGGCAGCGCTTGCCTGGTGGAACTCGCCCAGCATGGGCATACCGACTATGCCGAAGCCGAAGTGGTCGGCTTCGCCGGTGATCGGCTGTTTCTCATGCCGCTTGGCGACACCCAAGGCTTGGTGCCGGGGGCACGAGTGCTGACGCTGGGCAGCAACCAGCGCGATGCCGCCAGCGCGCGCCGTTTCCCCCTCGGCGATGCACTCCTCGGACGCGTACTGGACGGCAACGGTCGCGCGCTCGACGGCAAGGGCTCACTGGAGAACGCGCCCCACGCGCCCTTGAGCACGCGGCCCATCAATCCGCTTGACCGTGCCCCCATCAACTCCGTCATCGATGTCGGTATTCGCGCCATCAACGGCCTGTTGAGCGTCGGCCGCGGTCAGCGCATGGGGCTTTTCGCAGGCTCCGGGGTCGGCAAGAGTGTGCTGCTCGGCATGATGTCGCGCTACACCCAGGCCGATGTCATCGTCGTCGGCCTGATCGGTGAACGTGGCCGCGAGGTCAAGGAATTCATCGAGAACATCCTGGGCGCCGAGGGGCGCGAACGCGCCGTGGTCGTCGCCGCGCCTGCCGACGTCTCGCCATTACAGCGCTTGCAAGGCGCCTCCTACGCCACGCGCATCGCTGAAGGCTTCCGCGACGAAGGGCGTAATGTCCTGTTGATCATGGACTCCCTGACACGCTACGCCATGGCCATGCGCGAGATCGCCCTGGCCGTGGGCGAACCGCCCGCCACCAAAGGGTATCCGCCGTCTGTCTTCGCGCGTCTACCAGGGCTCGTCGAGCGTGCTGGCAACGGTAAACCTGGCGGCGGGTCGATCACCGCCTTCTATACCGTGCTGACCGAAGGTGACGACCAACAGGACCCCATCGCCGATGCCGCGCGTGCCATCCTCGATGGCCACGTCGTGCTCTCGCGGGACCTGGCGGAGAGCGGGCACTACCCCGCCATCGATATCGAAGCCTCAATCAGCCGCGCGATGACCGAGATCACCGAGGGCGCTCACCAGCGCCGGGCGAAACGCTTCAAGCAGCTTTTCTCACGTTATCAACGCAATCGCGACCTGATCAGCGTCGGTGCTTACGCCGCGGGACACGACCCGCAGCTCGACCGTGCCGTCGCCCTTTATCCGCGTCTCGAGGGTTTCCTCCAGCAGGGAATCTACGAACAAGCCAATGTCACCGCGACCTTGGACGCTCTGGCATCGCTATTTCCGGAGACGCGCTGATGTCATTCACTCTGCACCGCGGTAAGGAGTTCTCATGAACGCACGCTCACCGCTCTCCACACTCAAGGAACTGGCGCAGGAAACCTGCGATCAGGCAGCGCAGTCTGTAGGGCATTCCCGTCGCAGCCTACAGGAAACGCAGCAGCGCCTGGATCAGCTCTTGAACTATCGGCACGAGTACCGTCAGCGCCTCGACGAAAGCATGGAAAAGGGCATCGAGCCCGCCAACTGGCACAATTACCAGCAATTTCTGGCCTCCCTCGACCAGGCCATCGCCAGTCAGCGCAAGGTGCTCAACGACCAGCAACGCCAGCTCGATCGCCAGCAACAAGCGTGGCAAGGTGAGCGTCGCAAGCTCAATACTTACGATACATTGGTGTCACGCCGCGAACAGGTCGAACAGACACGCGCTACGCGGCGTGAACAACAGCTCTTCGATGAGATGTCGGCGCGCATGTCGCGTCAGCAGGAAAACGACCGTGGCCTTGATGTCACCTCGACGAACACCACGCATTCCAATAACCGCTTTTGACGAGGCATGCCCATGGATATTGCCCTGCTCACCAACCTTCAAGGCAGTAATCAAGCCTCCGCGACCAACCTCGGCAACGCGGGCGAGACGCGTAGTGGCAAGAATGCCGACAACAGCGCCTCACCGTTCGCCAGTCTCTTGGGCAAGGCCCGTGGCGGCTCGGATGCCAAAAGCGATGTCGCCACCCAGTTGCTGTCCAAGGACACCGCAAGCCAGGACGGTAGCAGTAGCGATCTCATCGCAGCGCTCAACGAGCTGATGCAAAACAGCGATGACGCCAAGCTGCTCAGCGACTGGCTCGAAAGCGGTGATGCAAGCCAGCTCGAGGCGCTCACTCAACGCCTGGGAGAAATACAGCAAGCGTTGGGCGGCGATGATGCGAACTTCGCCGATGACGCTATGGCGGCACTACTCGCCGCGCAGCTGCCGACGAACGCTGCGGCCACTGGCACTGGCCAAGCACAGGGCAGTGCCGGCATGCTTGCCAGCCAAGGTGGCGATCTTTCACTCAACGACATCCAGCAGCGCATGCTGCTCATTCAGCAATCCGCCAGCGGCATGCAGGACAGTGCGGGCGATGCCCTCTCGCGCCAGGACCTCATGGCCCGGCTAACCAACGCCGCCACGAATACAGGTAAGGGCCAGGACACTCAGTCCCTCGCCCAACTGATGCAGAATGCACAGAGCGCATCGGGCCAAACCTCGTCACAAGGCAACGGCCAGGTCTCCCCGACGGCAGCCTTCAGTGCCACTATGGTGCAACAGGCTCAGACCGTCGCCGATGCACAACGTGGCGACACACTGACCGCCCAGCAGGGACTGGACCGACAAGGCAGTGACTCATCGCTGTTCACCAATCTAGGCCAAAACGCCACCTCAGGTAATGCCACCGCCAGTGCCGCCGCCAATGCCAGTGCTGCAGCCAGCGCCGCCGGCGCATCCGCCACTGCAACACTCACGCCTCAGGTCGGTATGGCCGAATGGGGACAGTCGCTCGGCCAGCAGGTAGTCCGCATGGCGCAGCGCGGTGACCAACAGGTCGAATTGCGGTTGCACCCCGCCGAGCTAGGTCCATTGAGCGTCTCGCTCAAGATGGGCGATCAGCAGCAAGCCAACCTGCAGTTCTTCTCCGCTCACGGTGCCGTACGTCACGCCCTTGAAGCAGCGATCCCGCAATTGCGCGAAGCCCTCGCCGATAGCGGCATCGCCCTGGGTGAGACCTCCGTCGGTGAGCAAGACCAGTTCCAGCAGCAATCCGGTGAGCAGCAAGGGCAACCCGGCTCTCGAGGTGACGCCCCAGCCGGGCTGTTCGCTGCCGGTGACGCGAACGCTGAAATGCCGAGTCTAACCGAGACGCCACTGCAATATATCGCGTCTTCTGGCATTAGCCTTTATGCCTGAGCGTGTCTGCCGATAACGCTATGAGAGGCGTCCGTAAGCGGGCGCTTCGACAAAGCCCGAAGTGGCGTGCGTGAAGCTTTCTATTCGAGCAATCGAAGAGTGCTTCCTGTCGCCATACTCGGCCCACTCATCTACGTCGAAGCGAATGACATAAACGATGGCCAAAACCAAAAACCGTGGCAAGTCTCTATGGCTAATAGGACTCCTGATTGTCCTGTTCTCGGTCGGCAGCTCCATTGGCGTCTACCTGCTCATGGACTCGCGCCAGGAAGCATCGGCCAACGAGGAGCCGAGCGAGCCCGAGGAGGCGCCAGCGCCGATTTTCGTCAAGATCGAACCGTTCACGGTCAACTTGCAGGACGACGAATACAGCGAACGCCTACTCTATGTCGGGCTCTCCTTGAAGGTGGGTGACGACAAGACGAAAGAGATCCTCAAGCAATATATGCCGGAGGTACGCAGTCGCTTGCTGATGCTACTTTCCAGCCAAGAGGCCGGGGCTCTCGTCAAGCCCGAAGGCAAGCAACGCCTTGCCAATCAGATTCTGACGCTGTTCGACGAACCGTTGGCCGAGCCGCAGCCGCCCTTGGACGTCACCGGCGTGCTATTTTCCGAATTCATTGTGCAATAAGACGACATGTCCCAAGACGATCTGCTCTCACAGGAAGAGATCGACGCGCTCCTAAAGGGCGTGAGCGGTGACGAGGATAGCGCGAAGGAAGAAGATGCTTCGCGCAAGGGGAAGGTGCGTCCGTTCGATCCCGCCAAGCAGCATCGCATTATACGCGAGCGGCTCCATGCGCTGGACATCATCAACGAACGCTTTGCCCGCCAGTTCCGCGTGGCGCTTTTCAACCTGATGCGGCGTAGCGCCGATATCACGGTGGAAAGCGTTCGCTATCAAAGCTATAGCGAGTTCTCGCGTAACCTCCCGGTGCCCACCAACCTCAACCTGATCACCATGAAACCATTGCGTGGCTCGGCGCTGGTGGTATTTCCGCCCAGCCTGGTCTTCATGGTGGTCGACAATTTGTTCGGCGGTGACGGACGCTTCCTCACCAAATCCGAGGGACGTGAGTTCACGCGCACTGAACAGCGCATCATCCACCGCATGCTCAAGATGGCGCTGGATGGCTACAGCGAATCGTGGAAATCGGTTTATCCCCTGGATATCGAATACACACGTTCGGAACTGCAGGTGAAGTTCGCCAACATCACCAACTCGCCCAACGAGATCGTCGTCAACAGCACCTTCCACGTCGAGGTCGGCAATCTCTCCAGCGAGTTCAACATCTGCATTCCCTACTCGATGATCGAGCCGATCCGCGACACGCTTGCCAGCCCTCTGCACGACACGCATCCCGACGAGGAGCAGCAGTGGGAGGCGCGTATGGCCCACGAGATTCGCCACTCGGACGTGGAGCTGACCGCTAATTTCGTCGACATTCCCTTGCGTCTGCGGGATATCACTCAGCTGTCGGTGGGCGACATCATCCCCATCGAACTGCCCGAGGAAGTGAATGTCAGCGTCGACGGTATTCCCGTGATGACGTGCGATTACGGCAGCCAAAAATCCCAACGCGCCCTGCGCGTTCGGCACCTCATCGAACACGGCTCGAGCCAAGTTGCAGCGAAGGATCCGAAAGATGACTGATTCCAAGAACCCCGATCAGAAAGGCACCGAGGACGAGTGGGCCGACGCCATGGCAGAGCAAGGTGCGTCCAAGGACACTGATGAAAGCACCGCCGACGCCATGGCGGAGCAAGATGTGTCCAAGGACACCGATGAAGGCACAGCTGACGCGGAAGAAGACCTGTGGGCAGCGGCAATGGCCGAGCAGGAGTCGACCGAGGCAGAAGAAAGCACTAAAGACACCTCGAGCGAAAGCGCGTCACGGGCGCAAAACGCCGATCATGAAGTGTTCAAGCAGCTCGACGAGGGGGCAGCCGGCACGACTCCGCGCGATCTCGAGCTGATCATGGATATCCCGGTCAAGCTCAGCGTAGAGCTGGGACGCACGCGCATCACCATCAAACAGTTGCTCGAGCTCGCCCAAGGCTCGGTGATCGAACTGGATGGCCTGGCCGGCGAACCCATGGACATTCTCATCAACGGCTACCTGATCGCGCAGGGGGAAGTCGTGGTCGTGGATGACAAGTACGGCATCCGCATCACCGAAATCATCACCCCCTCGGAACGCGTCAAAAAGCTGAACAAATGAGTGTCACCGACAGCGCACGCGAGGCGGCCGTCTCGCTCGATGGTGGCGGCGACGCCGCAATAGGGATGGCCTGGATAGGCAAGACCACCCTCTCGTTGGCGTTGATCGTCGCCATCATACTGCTGTGTGCCTGGCTGCTGCGCCGACTGACACCGGGACGCCTGCGCGCGTCCCAACACGTCAAGGTGGTGTCCAATACCGCTATCGGCCAACGCGAGCGCGTCACCGTCGTCGAGATCGACGGGCGCTGGCTGGTACTCGGGGTCGGCGGCAACCAAGTCACATTGCTCAAGGATATGCCGGCCGCCGAGGCGAGTGACACGCCGGAACCGGCGTCCCCGACACCGCTTAGCGGCAGCTTCGCCCAGCGCTTTCGCCAGGCGCTAGCGCAGAATATCGGACGCAAATCTCCAGACTCACCCTCCTCGCGATCTCAGGATGCCGCTACTGCGGACAAGGAATCCGATCGATGAACCTCGCTGCCATGCTCAATCGGATAGACGTCGCCGTCATGCTGCGTCGTGGCCTGGCATTGCTGTTGCTGGCCTGGCCAACGCTGGGCTGGGGGCAGGAAATCCCGGGTCTTGTCACCGAGCCCACGGGAGACGGCGGTCAGCAATGGTCGTTGAGCCTGCAGACACTACTGTTTCTCAGTTCGCTGGCCTTCCTGCCGGCGCTGCTGCTCGGCATGACGTGCTTTACCCGCATCATCATCGTGCTGAGCTTGCTGCGTACCGCCATCGGCACCCAGTCGACGCCACCCAACCAGGTATTGCTGGGCTTGGCGTTGTTCATGACATTTTTCATCATGTCACCGGTGCTGGATCGCGTGCATGAGCAGGCGTGGGTGCCTTTCTCCGAGGACCAGATCAGCCTCGAACAAGCCATGGAGCAAGGCAGCCAACCTTTTCGCGAGTTCATGTTCGCCCAGACCCGGGAAACAGACCTTGCGCTCTTCGCACGCATGGCCGATGCCGGTGAAATGCAGGGTCCCGAGGATGTCCCGATGAGCCTGCTGGTACCAGCCTTCATGACCAGCGAGCTCAAGACTGCATTTCAGATCGGTTTCAGTATCTTCATTCCGTTTCTGATCATCGACTTGGTGGTCGCCAGTGTGCTGATGGCACTCGGTATGATGATGGTGCCACCAGCGACGATTTCCCTGCCCTTCAAGCTCATGCTATTCGTGCTCGTCGACGGCTGGAATTTGCTCATCGGTTCGCTGGCCGAAAGTTTCTATATGTAGGCAGATATACGGCATGAGCGTACACCGACGACGCCCCTGCCACCGATATTAAGGAGACGCTGCCATGACACCCGAAATGGTCATGGGGCTGGCGTATCAGGGCATGAAAGTGACACTGATGCTCGCCGCCCCCCTACTCATTACGGCCTTGCTGATCGGTCTGCTGGTCAGCTTGTTCCAAGCGGCTACGCAGATCAACGAGATGACGTTGACCTTCATCCCCAAGATACTGGGCGTTTTCGCCGCCTTGGTCGTGGCAGGCCCGTGGCTGATTCAAACCATCGTCGACTTTACCCGCGAGTTGTTTCAGAACCTACCCACGATGGTTAGCTAGACATCCATGATTCAGGTAACGTTCGACCAATTGCATGGATGGCTGACGCTGTTCTTTTGGCCGTTCGTGCGCATCCTGGCGTTCCTCGCGGCGACGCCGATATGGAACCAGAACGGCGTACCGCGCCAGGTGTCGATCATACTGGGAGCACTGCTGGCGGTCGTCATCGCACCGACGCTGCCCCCCATGCCCGACACCCCGATCTTTTCGGTGTCGTCGCTCGGCATTCTCATGCAGGAAATGCTGATCGGGATCGCCATGGGGATGGTTCTGCGCGTGACCATAGCGGTGGTACAAGCCGCCGGTGAATTCATTGGTCTGCAAATGGGTCTGGCTTTTGCCACCTTCTTCACGCCGGGCGTAGGCAACAGCATGGTGCTGTCGCGCATCTTCCAGATGATCACCCTGCTCATGTTCCTGGCGCTCAACGGGCATTTGATGACGCTGGAGATACTCGCCAATTCCTTCCAGACCCTACCGATCGGTGGCCCCAGGGTGGATGGTAGCGCCGGCGAGCTCATCGCCTACTGGGGGGGTGAAATTTTCAAATCCGGCGTGCTGCTGGCATTGCCCTTGATCGTCTCGCTACTGATCATCAACCTGACACTTGGCGTACTCAACCGCGCCTCGCCGCAGTTGTCGATCTTCTCGATAGGCTTCCCCATGACCCTGACCACCGGCCTCGTGCTGATGATGACGCTAATGCCGGACCTACTGCGCTTTCTGGAGATCATCTTCAGCGACAGCCTGCATATGATGCAGGAAGTGGTGCAGCGCCTAGCGGGTGGCTAGGCTCTCTATCCGCCTGAACGTAAAACGCCACGTCCGCAAGGACGTGGCGTTTTGCTACCGCACGGTCTATGACGTTCGAGCGATGCCCTAGTTGAGATACTGGAACAAGGACATCTGCTGAATATCGGCGAACGATTTCTGTGACGCCTGCAGCCCTACCTGGCTTAGCATATAATCGGAGATCGCCGAATTGTAATCCAGGTCGACCAGATCGGAGCGCGTCTGCTCGTAGGCAATCTCGCGGTTGCCGCCGACGTCGTCCAGGGCGTCCAACTCGTTCATGCGCGCGCCGACCGAGGCCCGCGTGGTCAGCACGTTATCCAGCGAGGCATCCAGCTTGCGGCTCGCAGTGGACAAAGTGTTGTCCAGTGCCGCCTGATCGGCGTCGGTCTCGACGGGCTGACGCAGAGCATTGATGGTGTCACCGATGGTCTTGAACAGGCTGGCCTGCTGCTCATCCATATCGCCACCCTGCGTGACACTCAGCGAATCGCCGTCGGCCGGCTCGCCTTCCATCGTCATTGCCAGGCCACCGAACTCAATGGTCTCACCGTCAGTGTACTCAGCCGTTACTGAGTCACCGGTGTTGGTATTGGTAGCGGTATATTCAAGATCACCTGCGCCATTTTCAGTGAACTCGATTTCGTAGGCATCACCGTAACCGCCGGCAGTGGCATCGCGAACATCCGGCCCTGAGAAGGTCATGCTCCCCGTATTGCCTTCACCGGCTTCGGCGATATATTCGCTGCCCGACGAGAATTTCATGAACACGTCGGAGCCTGTATCGCTAGTTTTCATCGAGCGTTCGGAATCGATCTTCTGCTGCTTGACGCCCTGATCGCCTTCGTAACCGATGGTATCGACGTTGTCGCCGGCATCGGTGCGCGAGAAGGCCTTGGCGTTGTCCTGATAACCGCTGAACAGGTAGGTGCCATTACCATCGGTCGTATTGCCTAGCCCGACCAGCGTTTCATAAGTCCCCTCGAGATCGGAGGCCAGCGACTCGCGGTCGGCGTCGCTCAAGGTACCGTTACCGGCCTGCACGACCATTGACTTGGCCGAACCGATGGCATCGCTGACGCTATTCAGGACGCTCTCCTCTTGGCCAAGAGAGTTACGCGCACTCGTTCGACTACTTTCCTGCTGCTCATTAACGGCCAAAGACTGCGACACCCCCACCGCCCGCGAAGCGGCGCGCGGGTCGTCGGAAGGATTCACCACACTTTTCCCAGAGGCGATCTGCTGACCGACCTGCGTGAAATCGGCTTGCTGACGGTTCATCGCCGAAACGCCTTGCTCGTACATCGTCACGGTGCTGATACGCATTTTGCTTACCTCGTCACCACGCTGTGTTCACCCAGCGTCGTATTGTCTTCGGAAACGAAACCCAACATCACTGCGCCGCTCGATCAGCGGCATCAACGCAACTGCAGAACCGAATCGAGCACCTGGGAACCCACGTCGATGACCCGTGCATTGGCCTGGTAATACTGCTGATAACGGACCAGATTGGCGTACTCTTCATCCAGGTTGACGCCCGACTCAGACTGCTGATACTCACGCAGCTGCTCAGTGAGCCCAGACTGCGCGTCCAAATTGACTTGGGTGATGTTGGTGGTGTTACCCACGTCATTGACCAAGGAAGCGTAGGCATCGCTGACCGACGATGTGCCGCCGACGATCTTTTCGCTCTGCAAGTCGAGCAGCGCCAGGGCGTTTTCGTTGTTGCCGCTACCGACATCTCCGTTGCTATCGTCACCATCCGCACTACTCGAGGCAGCGATTTCCGAGCCTTCGGTGATCGCCACCTCGAAGTCCTGCGCGGCGGTGCGCGTGGGCTGCAGCATAAAGGTATCGCCTTCCTCCGGCGTACCGGTCACGTTCAGGGCCACCCCATCCACTGTCATCTCACCGGTATCAGGGTCCGGCAGCGTGCCGGTCTTGCCATCGGAAAGCCGCTCGTATTCGTACTCTCCACCCTCGGTGGCGGTAATACGGTAATCGCTCGAGGTCAGTTGGTTGACGTCATCATATTCAGCAGTGATCCCGCCGGTACCGTCATTCTCGCTATTGCTCATCACACGCGGCGAACCGACGTTGAAGAAGGCCTCGCCATCGTCACCGTTGAGATCGACGCCATCCTCATGCACGGCGTTGAATTCCGAACCCAGCACCGCCGTCATGCGGCCGAGCTGGTTCTGAACGCTGTCCAGCGTTTCGCTGCGGAACGACAGCAAGCCACCCAGTTCGCCATTCTCAAAGGCGCTATCATCGATCTGATTGACGTTGCCCGCCGCATCGCGATAACCAATCACCGTGCGCGACGGGTCTTCGCTGGAAGACACCGCCTCGAGGTCATAGCTCCTGGTGCCCGAGACCAGCGGCTGGCCATTTTCCAGATTGATGTTGTAGTTATCACCATCCTGGACGTTCAGGTCCGCGCCCACCAATTCATTAAGATCGGACACCAGCTTGTCACGCTTGTCGAGCAGCGTGTTGGGCTCTTCGCCGGACTTGGCGCGCGCCTGGGTGATCTGGTCATTGAGCGAGGCGATCTGCGTGGCGGTGTTGTTGATGTCAGTCACCGTCCCTTCGAGCTGACCATTGAGGCTGCTGCGCATGTCCCCCAGGTAAGAGTCGAACGAACGAAACTGTGCCGCCATGGACGACGCCGATCCCAGCACACCTTCGCGGGCTGCGGGGTCGGATGCCGCGCCGGAGAGATCGTCCAGGCTGGAGAAGAAGTCTTGCATCAGGGGCGCAAGCCCCGCATCGCTATCAGCCAACAGGTTATCGATCTGCGAGACCTGGCTCTGATAACTTTCCAGAGCGCTTGTCTGGCTATTGGCGTCGTTGTACTGCTCGGTGACGTAGCTATTGAACTGGCGCTGCACTTCGTCGACCGAAACCCCGGTGCCCGTCGAACCATTGCTGTAACTTTCCCCGAGGATCGGCAACTGGCGATTATAGCCCTCGGTGTAGACGTTGCTCAGGTTATTGCTGGTCGTCGACAACGCTGTCTGGGCCGCACTGAGGCCACTCAGGCCGATCGAGAAAATGCTCATGACACGTTTTCCTGGCTAGGGGTACCGGGCTCTATCGCGAGAGGCCGGCACGACGAATAGTGATTACCTGTTGTATCGGCAAGACCGCGCATGACTTGAGGAAAAATCCATGCGGGCACTCAGAAAATGCCCGTGGGCATGCGCGATACGCCATAGGGGTCGGATTTGTCAGCCTCTCCGGCCGAGCCAGAACGCTCGGCGGCACTGGCCAACGCCGGGCCACCCTCGAGGCCATCATCGATCTGCGCCATGACATCGATCACCTTATCGGCGTAGTTCGGGTCAGTAGCATAGCCGCCGGACTGCAGGGCTCGCGCCGCGTTCTCCGGTGTCGATGCGGTGACCACGCCGGCGTAACGCGGGTTGCTACCGATCAATTGGGCATAATCCTTGAACGCGGCCTCAAAGGAGTCATAAACACGGAAGTCATCGCTTTGCTGGCGTGCACGCCCATCGACATACTCCGTGGTCATAATGCTCGTGTCGTCACCGTCCCAGCCGTCACTGGCCTTGATACCGAAGAGGTTATGACTATTGCCACCATCGCGGGTGGGGATCTCGCGCTCACCCCAGCCGGTTTCCAAAGCCGCTTGCGCCAGGATCAAGGACGCGGGCACGCCGCTATCTTTGGCAGCCGCTTCGGCAGGCTCACGCAAGCGCGACAGGAATTCTTCGACATGCGGCGCCGCACGTGTCTCGCCCGTATCGGCCTCCGCCACCGATGGCCGTGTCTCGCGGTTCTCCGCCGCTTCCGGCGACGAGGCGTCGGAGGCCCGCGTCGCAGCGTCATCCTTGGGTTCTGTATCTTTAGGCACAACCGGATCGCTCAAGACCCGTGGTGTACCACGCGGGATACCGGCAATCAGATTGCTGCGTGTCACGTCGTCATCGCGGCCGACGATGCCCCTACCCTGCAATTGCTCGACCAGCATGTCCGAGAGCCCGATGTCCCCCGAGAGTTTCTGTGCCCATTGCTTGTCGAGCATCGAGGTATAGGTATCGGTCTCATTGCTGCTGAGCAGGTCGGACTGCGGGATCGCATCGCGCATGCTCTTGAGCATCATCTGCAGGAACACGGCCTCGAACTGATCCGCCGCCTGGGAAAGCCCCTTCTCGGGTGAATTGCTGGCCGTGTGCTTGAGCCGCGACAACGACTGCACATCAAGGGCGAACTGATTGCTGAGTCCATCGACACTCATCAGATGATCTCCAGTTCCGCGTTGAGCGCGCCCGCGGACTTCAGCGCCTGCAGAATCGACATCAGATCCTGGGGTGAAGCGCCCAGCGCGTTGAGGGCATTGACGACATCCATAAGCTCGGCGCTGGTATTGACCATTTGCAGCGCCCCGCCTTCTTGCTGGATGGAAATATCCGCATCCGGAACCACCGCGGTCTCGCCCTCGCTCAGAGGATTGGGCTGACTGACCTGAGGCGTGGAATCGATGGTCACCGAGAGGTTACCGTGCGCCACCGCCGCGCGGTCCAGTGTCACTTCGCGATTGAGGACCACCGAGCCGGTACGCGAATTGACGATGACTTTGGCCGGGCCTTCGTTGGGCGTGACATCCAGGTTCTGGATGCGCGCCATGAAATTGACGCGCGAATTGCTGTCGCTGGGCGAGTTCAAGCGGATCAAGCGGCCGTCCACCGCCGCCGCCACGGGGCTACCGAAGTCCTGATTGATGGCCTCGACCACGCGCTGCGCCGTGGTGAAGTCAGACTCATTGAGGTAAAGATCCAGCGTGCCATCACCGCGCCCCAAGCGCAGGGCCACTTCCTGCTCGACCGTGGCCCCACCGGGGATCCGCCCGGCCGCCGTGTGGTTGACCTGAACACTGTTGCCGGCCTGCTGAGCGCCCACGCCACCGACCAGCAAGTTGCCCTGTGCCATCGCGTAGACGTTGCCATCTACCCCGCGCAGCGGCGTCATCAGCAGCGTGCCGCCACGCAGGCTGTCGGCATTACCCATCGAGGAAACGGTGATATCCATTTCCTGACCTTGACGCGCAAAGGGAGGCAACTGCGCCGTCACCATGACCGCGGCCACGTTACGCAACTGCATGTTGGTGCCTTCGGGAATGCTCACGCCCAACTGCGACAGCATGTTGATCAACGTCTGGCCCGTGAACGGCGTCTGCGTCGTCTGGTCGCCGGTACCATCAAGCCCCACGACCAGACCATAGCCCACCAACTGGTTCTCGCGGACCCCGGCAAAGCTCGCCAGGTCGCGAATGCGCTCGGCCTGCGCGGGAGCGGCGCAGACCCCACACAACAACAGCACGCCCATCCAGCGCAGCAAACTTCTCATGGCGTATCTCATCCTCATCAGAAAGGCGTACTCATCAGAAAGGCGCAATATTCAGCCAGAGACGCTGGAGCCAACCCATGTGCTGCGCCTCATTGATGTAGCCATCACCCACGTATTCGATGCGCGCGTCGGCCACCTGCCCCGAGGGAACGGTATTCTGCGTCGTCACCGAGCGAGGGTCGACAACCCCAGAGAAGCGGATGTACTCGGTGCCCTGATTGATGGCGATACGCTTTTCCCCACGGATACTGAGATTCCCGTTAGGCAGAATATCCACCACCGTCGCCGTCAGGGTGCCGGTGAACGTATTGCTGGCACTCGCACCACCACTGCCCTCGAAGTCGTTTTCGCCCGAGACATCCATACCGTAATCTTCGAGGAAGCTCATCAGGTCGGGAATCGTCTCCAGATCCAACCCCATGCTGCCCTCGCGGTTGGCATTGGCCGAAGAATCCTTGCTGGCGCTGACATCTTCGTTGATCGTGATCGTGATGATGTCGCCGATCTGACGCGGACGCCGATCCTGGAAGAGCGGTTGATACCCGTAGCGCGCTTGATAGATAGCCCCGTTGGGCTGTGACATTGGCGATTCGGGATAGGTCACCGGGCCGGTATCGGGCACCACCGACTCATGCGGCAACTGCGCGCAGCCGCTCATGATCGACAGCACGAGCAGACATAGCACGCGCGCCGACATACCCAACCCACTGTGTCCAGACATCAGTGCGCCCATGCTCTTCCCTTTTTCCACGTCCACTCCGGTCACGACGCGACTCCTCACAGCTGCGTCAGGCGAGACAGCATCTGATCGGAGGTTTCCACCGCCTTGCTGTTGATTTCATAGGCACGCTGGGTCTCGATCATGCTGACCATCTCCTCCACCACGTTGACGTTGGAGGTTTCGACGTAGCCTTGATACAACCGGCCCGCACCTTCCATGCCCGGAATCAGGTCATTACGCGGTCCGGAGGCATCGGTTTCCTGATAAAGGTTCTCGCCCATGCTCTGCAGGCCGGCGGGGTTGATGAACTTGGACACCATGAGCTGGCCCACTTCCTGCGACGCGGTATCGCCGGGCTGGGTCACGGAGACCACGCCATCCTGGGAAACCGACACCGACAGCGCATTTTCGGGAATCACGATGGGCGGATCGAGCGGATAACCGCCGGCGGTGACCATCTGGCCGGTCTCATCGATCTGGAAACTGCCATCACGGGTATACGAGGTGCCACCATCAGGCATCTGTACCGCGAAGAAACCGTCGCCATTGATGGCCAGGTCCTTGGAATTATCGGTGTTCTGCAAGCCACCCTGGGTATGCAGACGCTCGGTGGCGACCGGACGCACCCCGGTCCCTACTTGCAAACCGGAAGGCAGCGTATCCACCGCCGAGGCCTGCGCACCGGGCTGACGCACGTTCTGGTAGAGCAGATCCTCGAACACCGGCCGCGAGCGCTTGAAGCCATTGGTCGAAACGTTGGAGAGGTTGTTGGAAATGACATCGAGCTTGACCTGTTGGGATTCAAGCCCCGTTTTGGCCGTAGACAGCGATCTAATCATGACTCTTACCTGTTAGAGGGCACCGCGGGGCGATGCCGGAAATTCGTTGGCGCGGTTAGGCTTGAATCGACAACAAGCTATTGGCGCGCTGCGCATTCTGGTCGGCGCTCTCGATCACCTTCATCTGCATATCGTAGCGGCGTGCGCCGTCGATCATGGAGACCATGGCGTCCGTGGCGCTGACGTTACTGCCTTCCAGCACCCCGGACCGCAGGCGCGCCTCCTCGTCTTGAGGTTGAGGTGCCGCTATTTCGGCATCCTCACCCGGCGGCATGCGAAACCAGCCATCGTCGCCACGCGTCAACGCCTGCTGGTCCGGTGTGACCAGCTTCAAACGCCCCACCTGCGCGATTTCATCGGGATTGGCACCAGCCTGGATGACACTGATGGAGCCATCCGAGCCAATCGAGAAATCCGCATCCGGTGGTACCATTACCGGCGCATTATTGTCGCCCATGACCGGCTCGCCCTTGACGGTCAACATGCCATCCGCATTGACCTGCAAGTCGCCACGCTTCGTATAGGCCTCGCCACCTTGCGGGTCCTGAATGGCAAGGAAGGCATCTTCCTGCATGGCGACATCCAGGCGCCGCCCCGTCGCATTCATATTGCCCGGTGAAAAATCCGTGCCCGGCGTCGTCGCCGCCACCGTGGAACGTGTCGCCAGGCGGCCATCGCCTTCTACCGGCACCGCGCGCATCGCATCGAGCTCAGCGCGAAACCCCGGTGTCGAGACGTTGGAAAGATTGTGACTGACCACCGCCTGCTGATTCATCGACTGACTGGCGCCGCTACCGGCGGTATAGATGATCCGATCCATGCTGATCGTCCTGCTCGATTCACAACGAATGAAGCCGGCCGAAATGGCCGGCCGGCTTAGGCGTTAACGCAAGTTGGTAACCGTTTCCAGAATATCGGACTGGGTCTGGATGGCGTTGTTGTTGGCCTGGAAGTTGCGCTGGGCGATGATCATGTCGACCAGCTCTTGGGTCAGGTCCACGTTGGAGGCTTCCACGGTGCCCGATTCCAGACTCCCGATCTGGCCAGCACCGGCCTGACCCAGCAGCGCTGCGCCGGACTCTTCGGTCGCCGTCCACAAATTGTCACCTTCCGGTGTCAGCCCTTCGGGATTGCGGAAGGTGGCCATACCGATGGTGCCGACTTCGCCACTATTGCCATTAGAGTAGTTGGCCATGATCTCACCGCTCTCGGTGATATCCACGCCAACGAAGGTGCCAGAGGTGTTGCCGTCCTGAGAAAAGTTTCTTAATTCGAAATCGGAACCATACTGGGTATTGTCTTCCAGATTAATATCGAAAGTCATGTCCGCAGCGCCCGTTCCCAACGTCGCAGTGGGGACAGTGGCCGTAATGACACCACCATTCGTCAGGGCGCCACTACTCGGATCGAACTCCATATCAGTACTCGTGCCCACTACTTCGCCTTCCACGACAGCATTGGCTTCCCAGGCGTTATCCCCGGTCTTGGTGTAATACATACTCATATCGTGCGCGACGCCCAATGAGTCATAGACGGTGCCGGCATTGGTCACGTAGTTATATGTATCGCTGTCATTTTGATCGAAACCGCCGGGGGGATTAATCGTCTCTGCCTCGGCATCTAGGTTGAACTCTGACTGCACTCCAGTCGTAACCTGGGACCCCTGACTAAACTCCGTGATCTGAAGCGGTTCGCCTTGCTGATCGGTCAGACGTGCGCCCTGGGCATTCTCGAAATAGCCATCGGCGCTCATGGTCAACTGGCCGTTACGCGAATAGCCCATTTGCTCGTTTTGCGAGAACTGGAAGAAGCCCTCACCGGCGATGGCCAGGTCGAGACTACGCCCTGTCGTTTCCAGACTGCCCGTGGCGAAGTTCTGCACCGTGTCCGAGACGCGAGTGCCCAGCCCCTGACTGTTGGCGTAGATATCCGCGAACTGCGTCGCGGAGCTCTTGAAGCCGACAGTCTGCGAGTTGGAAATATTATTGCCGATGGTGTCCAACTGCGAAGAGGCCGCGTTGACCCCGCTCAATGATTGTGAAAAGCCCATTTTCCCTTCCCCGCGTTATATAAGTCGTAGAAACATCAAAGAGTAATCGTGATCAAAGAATCTGGCGCACGTCTTCGAGAGCAACGCTATCGGAGGTCCCCAAATCGAGGGTCGGTCCGCTCTCGCCCGAGGTCACACCCTGTACCATGGCGTAATTCAGCGGCGTGACGGAAACCTCTTCACCACCGACCTTGGCCGTCATCTCGACGTTATAGGCCCCCTCGGCTACGGCATTGCCATCCATGCCCGTGCCCGGCCAATCGAAGGCCTGCACACCCTCCGGCACGTTCTCCTCGACACTCTGATGGACGACCTGACCGGAACCATTGGTGATGGTGATCTCGAGCTCGTCGGCGCCCGTTTCCAGCTCGGCACCCAGCGGCGTAGCCACGGTACTGCCATCTTCACCTTCACCCACGCGCACGGTACTGCCCGGCACCATCACGCCCTGGCCGATCAGCGACGAAGCTTGCAACGTCTTGCCGGCATCGATCTGATTGTTGATCTCACCCAGCGAGTCGTTGAGCTCCTGAATGCCACTAACGGTGTTGATCTGGGCCAGCTGCGCCGTCATATCCGAGTTGTCCATCGGCTTCGTCGGATCTTGGTTCTGCATCTGGGTGATCAACAACGTCATGAAGCGGTCGTTGAGATCCTCCGAGGACTCTGCACCCGTGGTGCGCGTCTCGTTCGCAGAGTTGGCATTGGGCGTACCATTGATCGTGGCAAGCGTATTGCTGCCGATAACCGAGCTAGCCATATTTCTCTCCGTTAACCTTGTCCGATGGTGAGCGTCTGACTCAACAGCGACTTACTGGTGTTCATGACCTCGACGTTGGCCTGGTAAGAACGCGATGCCGCGATCATATCGACCATTTCATCGACCGGATTGACGTTGGGCATGGCCACGTAGCCCTCTTCATCCGCCAGGGGATGCTCGGGGCGGTATTCCATGCGCGGTGGCGCATCGTCCTCGACCACCTCGGTCGCGCGCACACCGCCCAGCTCGCTGCCACCCTGGGACTGCGCCTGAAACATCACATGCTTGGCGCGATACGGCTCGCCATCGGGACCGGCCACGCTATCGGCGTTGGCCATGTTGCTGGCGGTGGCATTCATGCGCTGGGACTGCGCACTCATCGCCGAGGAGGAAATATCGAAAATACTGAACATGGACATAGCTATTTACCTTTCAGGCTGCATGGCACCTTTGATGCCCTGGATTTTGCTAGTCAAAATCGTCGTATTGGCCTGATAGCGCGCCGCATTGTCGGCGAACGCAGCGCGCTCGCGATCCATATCAACGGTGTTGCCATCCAGGCTCGGCTGCTCAGGAACGCGGTACAATAAATCTTGGACACCGCCGCCGCCCGACGCCTGCGCGGGAATGTGACGCGCGGACGTCGTGGCGAGCGACAAGCCGCCCTCCCGGCCGCTCCCACCGGATTCCATGGCGCGGTCCAGTTCCGCCGAGAAGTCGAAATCGCGCGCCTTGTAATTCGGCGTATCGGCATTGGCGATATTATTGGCCAATACCTTCTGGCGCTCGTGGCGAAGGCTAAGTGCCTCCTGGTGGTGGTCCAGGTAGCCTGAAAGCTTGTCGATCATGCCCTGTGTCCCTGTCATCGCGTTCGTTTCGCGGTTCGTTCCCCTTCGCTAGACATGGGGAAATGTGCACGATGCAGAATAGTCGCGCTGCCGTCACCGCAAACGACTAAACAGGCCGACATTTGAGCGCCATTTCCACCTTTGCCTGGCGCTGTGTCCCTCTAGAATCGGGTTACCGGCCTCGGCACTCATTCAGGCTCACTCAAGGGCTCAGGCAATGCAGCGCATCCTCAACGCAACTCGGGCATTCAGCCTCGCGCGCCTACTCAGGCTCGTGATGGTCGGGCTCGTGCTGGGCCTGCTTGCGATAGCGGCAACGCCTGCAGCGCTAGCCACGCCGGATGACGCCATCGCCCAGGCCACCCGACACTTCCTGATGAGTCAGGCCGCCTCCCTGGGTGACGATGTCGACGTCGAGCTTAAAAGCGATACCTCGCGTCTTCCCGAGTGCCGCTCGCCGCAGCCATTTCTACCTCGTGAAGGCGTCCCGCAGGGACGGGTAATGGTCGGCATACGTTGCAACAACGATGAGCGGGTGCGCTATGTGCAGGCTACCGTCTCCGCCAGTGTGCGCTTTTTAGTGGCAGCCACGGCCCTTAAACGCGGTGAGCGCCTGAGCGCCGACATGCTCGACTGGGAGCGCGCCGATGTCTCGCGCCGCCCTCGCAATGCCCTGGATGACCCAAGCCAGGCCATCGACAAGGTCGTCACCCAGCGCCTCGCCCAAGGCATGGCCTTGCGCAGCGATAGGCTTCGCCAGCCCTATCTCGTTCATCGCGGTGAGCCCGTGACGCTTATCGCAGGCGGTGAGGGCTTTTCGGTGACGCGCGAAGGCGAAGCATTGAACAATGGCGGCAAAGGCGACTCGGTCCGCGCCCGCATGCCGGATGGAGACGTACTTCAAGGCCAGGTGGATGCGCGCGGAAGACTCGCAGTCCGTTACTGATAGACACGTCAACAAACGCTACAATACCGGCAGCGTGGCAGTGGCTCACCTCATTCAAAAAGGTGCAGTCAGTGCCCTACAGTTTTTATCAACGTGGCCGATAAAGGGTACAAGCCCGCGCTGCAAGAGAGCCCAATTGTGAAAATTTCCAACCTACATCCGCCGACTCAGGCCGCCCAGACTGAGCAGAGTGACGCCGCCCAGCGTACACCTCGCGGTGGTGACGCCGCGCAAACCAACGCGCCGGCCAGCACCACCACGCTGAGTCAAAGCAATGAAGCTGACACCAGCCAGGACATCGATACCGCTCGTGTCGACGAGATCCGCCAGGCTATCAGCGAAGGCCAGATGGAACTCGACACCGGCAAGATCGCCGATGGCTTGATCGACAGTGTCCGCGACATGCTCGGCGACACGTCGGCCCGCTAATCTCGGTTCGAATACACGCCGGTCTGACGCCCGGCACAAAACCAAAGGATGGATGGGACGCCACTATGTCGCTCGCCGAAACCCTGGATCGCCAACTCGACGCCATGCAGCGCTTTGTCACCTTGCTGCGCGAGGAACGGCAGTCCTTGTCCCAGGGCGAGGTCGACGGTCCCGAGCTGGAACGTCTAGCCGAGGCGAAGTCCCAAGTCGCCGCCGAGCTGGAAACGCTCGACGCTGAGCGCCGCCGCCTTCTGCATGAACAAGGCCACGGCGAAAGCCGTCAAAGCGCCGAGCGCGCTGCCACCGAGGTACAGCGACAAGACAGCTGGCATCAGCTGCGCACCATCGGCGAAGAGGCGCGCCAGCTCAACCGCATCAACGGCTTGCTGGCCATGAACCGCATGGAGCAGAACCAGCGCATGCTCAACTTCCTGAAGGAAGCCGCAGGCAGCACGATGTACGAAGCCGACGGGCGCTCACGCCACAAGGGACTCAACCGCATCAGCTCCCGCGTATAGCGTTACGGGCAACCTCACTCTGCACCACGCGCCTCACGGCCCTCTCCCCTCGCCTTGCATATAGGCATGAGAAACCTGACGACTTGCACCATACTAACGGCATGCTCATCGTCTAATGGGGGCTGCCATGGACATTGTCGCCGTTGCCTTAAGCCTACTGCTAATTCGCCTCGCGCTACCCACCGACTCCACAACGCAAACGCGCGCTCACACGCCGCCATTGCACCGGCCGCGACATACCACGCACTACCAGCGCCGACCGCCCACGCCACCACCACGTTGTCTTCATCGCTGCAATACAGCTACTTACAAGGATTAACGTAGGTTATTGGCACTATTTCATCGCTAGGGCACTGCTTATATCCGGGTAATATATGCAGTGAGACGAAGCTGCATCCCAACGGCCTCATCTCTGCGTACAAAGCTTTGCCCCATCCGTCTGGATGGGGCTTTTTTTCGGTTCATCGCACTTTGCCAGGAAATGCGGCACAGATCATCGCGAACAAGTTCGCTCCCACAGTCCCCTGCCGGTTAGCTTGTCCTTGTGGGAGGGAATTTATTCCCGATAGCGGTGAGCATGGTCGAGCCTTACCACTTCACGCTGATCTGCGAAGAGCCTTTTTCGTTAAAAACGTTTGCCATTAGAAATCAAGCCAGTCGTTCCAGCAGCGCCTCGCGCCTTTCTTCAGCCATGAAGGCGGCTTGCACGGCATTGCGGGTCATGTCGATGAAGTCGTCTCGCGTCCAGCCGAAGGCATCGTGACAGGCAACGTAGTTATCCAGCATGCCGCCGCCGAAATAGGCGGGATCGTCGGAGTTGAGGGTAACGTTCAAACCCGCCTCGCGCAGAGCCGGCAGCGGGTGCTCGGTGAGCGTGGGCGTGACCTTGAGCTTGACGTTGGAAAGCGGGCACACCGTCAGGGGTATTTGGCGCTCACGCAGCATCGCCACCAGGTCGGCGTCTTCCAGGCAGCGTACACCGTGATCGATCCGGCATACCTCGAGCGTTTCCCAGGCTTCGCGGATATACGCGGCAGACCCCTCTTCCCCCGCATGCGCCACGCCGGGAATCCCCAACGCCCGCGCCCGTGCGAACACCTTGGCGAACCGCCCCGGGGGATGATCGCGCTCGGCGCTATCCAGCCCCACCGCGTCGATCATCGAGTGCCAAGGCGCCGCTTGTTCGAACACCTCCAACGCCTCGACGGGGTCGCGATCGCGCAGAAAGCTCATGATCAGCGCCGAGGAAATTCCGTAACGCGAATCGGCCTCGCGGCATGCCGCCAGCAGTCCCTCGAACGGTGCCTCGAGCGGCACGCCGCGCACTAGATGCGCCTGCGGGTCGAACGACAGCTCGACATGCGCCACGCCGTCTTCCCGCGCGCGAGCAAAATACGCCATCGCCAGATCGAAGAAATCCGCCTGCGTATGCAGCACACCCATGCCCTGGTAATACAAATTCAGAAACGACGGCAGATCCTCGAAATCGTACGCCGCGCGCACCGCCTCCACCGAATCGTATGGCAGCGTCACGCCATTGCGATCCGCCAGAGCAAACATCAGCTCCGGCTCCAGCGTGCCTTCGATATGTAGATGCAGCTCCGCCTTGGGCAGCTCGCGCAGCCAGGTCGTCATCGCCGTTTCGCGTGTCGTCATCGCGTCTTTCACCTCATGCTGTCCGTTCGGTCAAGGATGCATCAAGGATTAGCTGGATGCCAATGGCACCATGCGTGGCCACCACCCCCATCATCTGACAACGACACTCTGCTAGGCGCTGGCGCGACCGCTTAAGTGCCCGGCGCAGGCCTATCCCGCGACTTACGAGGTCTGAGCGAATCTTTCGATGTGGTTTTTTTCTTTCGCTTTCGCCTCGGCGAGATCATGGGCGGCTTGCATGCGCAGCCAATGCGCTGCCTCACCGATCCCGCCAGACTCAAGGCGAACGGCGAAATCTGGAGAAATGGCAGCGTGCTCGTTCAATACTCGAGACACCGAGTTGCGAGACATGCCTAACTTTTCCGCTAACTCGGTTACACTCATATTCAGGGCAGGTACGATGCGACGCCGCAGCATCCTACCCGGATGCGGAGGGTTCTTCATCGACATGGCATAGGCCTCATATTCAGTTACAGCCGTTAGTATCAGGCATCATCGTCTTTTTTCCGGGGCTGCGCATCACGACGCACACCGAAGACACAAGCCGTTCTACCGCTTAACCCGAATCCCTCAGCATCCGAGAGACCTGTGCCCCATAGACGTTGTGTCATGACAGAACTAGAATAGCGACTCGGTGTCAGAATGAATGGCACCACATAGAATGAGCCTTCCTCCCGGAGGATCCACACATGATGATGGATTTTCAGCAACACACACCGCCCAAGCAGCCCGATTTCGAGGTGATGGCATCGGCTTACGCCACAGCGATGGGGTTGGGCAACGCTCTGCGTGCAACCGATGCGCTTTCTCACCAACCGGCGACTGCCGATACTCAATCGGCAGTCGCCAAGTTACGCGCTGTATGCGAGGAAACACGCAAAGACTCTCTCGAACTGGCTGAATTGCTGTGGGCCACCTACCGGATTCTAGAAACCGAGGTCTCTGGTATCCCCCCAAGTGCAGCGCCCTTTCAAAGAATGCTCGACGAAATGCGCGAAAGCGAGGCCGAGATGGACAGGGGCATGGCTGAGCACCAAATTATTCGCGACATTATGATGCCATTGCGTCGTGCAACAGCAAAAGCTCGTTCCAATGCCAGCCTCGTAGTGAACCTGATTCGACAAAAGACGCCAGGGGCACAGTCCAGTGTTTCTTCCAAAGCAGATCCGGAGGGGCTGCGAGAGCTTGCACGCGTAAACACCCAGCTTCTCCGAGAGAAATGCGGGTAAAGCCCTTCATGCACAAGTCCATTCAGATCGACACGCATTCCCTCTTTGATCAAGCATTGAGTGACTTGTCGGAAAGGTATCCTTCCCTTCAGCTGGATATTCTGAATAGCTTCTACACTTACGTTTCGTCTGAAACCGCCGACTTGCCAGAAACGTTCGGTCGTGACTCGATCTTCAACGAACCATACCTGGCACAACGGGCAAAACTGAGGCATCTGCACATCTGCCTGCCGCCGAGCACGTTCGATGTCAACCGGTGCCAACAAGACCGAAAAAACCCACTAGGCGACCCTGAGAACGACGTGTTTTTGGTGTATGTTCGCCACGAGTTTTACGAGCACCGATTTTTGATCGTGGCGCTACTCCAACCCGATGCTCATGCGCTGGCGCGCGACACCGAGGTAATGAAGCAACTCGGCTACATCGCCCAGGAATTTCAAGATAGTTAGCTAGGCGAAGGTCCCCGGCTCTATTTGCACCGCCCCCACCCCGGTAAGGAAGCTAAGAAATATCAGGTTGAAGACGTCCGCGCCTGGCTGGACGAGAGAGGAGTGACGCCATGACTAATGCACTCAAATACCAAGGTTATACCGCGCGCATCGAGTTCGATGCTGAAGATGAGGTATTCGTAGGCCGCGTGCTCGGGATTGCCGACCGCATCAGCTTCCATGGTGAAAGCGTCGCCGAGCTGACCGAGGCTTTTCATGTGGCGGTTGACCACTATCTGGAAGACTGCCGTGTGACAGGGCGTGAACCTCTGAAGCCGGCATCCGGTCGCGTGATGCTGCGCATTCCCCCCGAAGTGCACGCCGCCGCCAACGTAGCGGCCCAGGCCTCCGGCAAGAGCCTCAACCAGTGGGCTACCGATGCCATCGCCCAGGCCGCTGGCGAGACGGCTCACCCCTGAGCCATTGATTCAGGCTTTCTACTGCCCCCCTCAACAAAAGAACACGCCCTTGCTGTTCTGGGCCAGCATGCCGACTCGACATTCACCGCCCTGTTGCAAGCGGCGAACGACCTCCAGTTGCCGCACGGGCTGAAACTCACTCATCAGAAAGCACCTCTTCGATGCTGCGGGGCGTTTGTGTCGGCGTCTCGGCTAGTGTGGAGACACGCTCCAGCCGGTCGACACACTGCCATAGCAGCAGAAACTGGCGCAGCGAGATCTGCCCTGTCGTCTCGAATTTCTTGATCGTGGGGGCCGGCACGCCGCTTTGTTCCGCCAGGCGCTGGCGAGACCATTTAAGTTCCCGGCGGCGAGCGCGCACAGCCTGAGCCAGTTCTTCTTGTACGTCCGCCGCCGTGCTCAGTGACAGTCGCATAAGTCACTCCATAAAAGACCCTATAGTATCCATAGTGGCACAATTATCGCCTTTATAGATACTATTATATCCATCATAGCGCTTACGTATCACTCCCCTCCCAACGCCTTACCGCCACCATCGACATGAACTTGCCCTCCTCACTGAACGTCAACCTAAACACACCGTGCGCGCCATCCGGCATGACGATGCGGCGCAGTGCCGTGGCGGGAAAGCTCACCCGGCGCCCGTCCACACTGGTAGCGATCACGGTTTGCATGGCGCCTTCGTAATGGTAGCGACACGTCTCAAGGGAAAGGTCGAGCATGATATCCAACGACGGCATGGTAGGCAGGCGCTCCCAACGGGCCAGGGCTGACTATCTATGTGCATGAAGGACACAGGCGTGCCCTCAAAACCATGTACATAGACAGGGGATAGAAGAAGCGCCAAGTATACCCAGCCACGGCCCATGAAAAAATTTGCAATTCACCCCTAAAGCAAATTCCCCCTGCGCCGATAAATGAGGTAACGGCCAACGGCGCCGTTGTGGCAAGCCCCGGAATTACCGACGGCAGGCCAATGGAGCCCAAACAGAGAGGAAGGAACATCACATGTCAGTGATCAATACGAACATCACGGCCATGATCGGCCAGCAGAACCTGAGCCAGTCACAGAGCGCTCTGTCCACGTCCATGGAGCGTCTGTCCTCGGGGTTGAAGATCAATAGCGCTGCGGATGATGCCGCCGGCCAGGCCATCGCCAACCGCATGAGCAGCCAGATCAACGGCCTCGGCCAGGCGCAGAGCAACGCCAACGACGGCATCTCTGTCGCCCAGACCACCGAAGGCGCCCTGAACCAGGTCAACGACAACCTGCAGCGCGTTCGTGAGCTGACGGTTCAGGCCCAAAACGGCACCAACAGTGCAGAAGACCTGAGTTCCATTCAAGACGAGATCGGCCAGCGTCTGGGCGAAATCGACCGCATCTCCGAAGAGACTAGCTTCAATGGCGTCGATGTTCTCGCCAGCGACCAGGAAATGTCCATTCAGGTTGGTTCAGAAGATGGCCAGACCATCACCATGAACCTCCAGGAAGTCAATTCCGAGACACTGGGACTAGGTGACTTCAGCGTCACAGGCCAAACAGTTAACTCGGAAAACTTCGGTAGCACTGTTTCTGACGGTGACACCAGCGTTACTGCCAGCTTTGATACTTCCGACCTTGGCCCTGTGACAGACTCTGACACAACTCTTGGTAATGTTTCCGCCGACGGCGGCCTTTACGAGAAATCGAATGGCTCAGGTTATGTGGCACTTGCGGATGACGGTAACTACTATGATGTCGACACAAGTGATGCTAGCGCCTTAACTTTCAGCAGTTCAGGCACCGCTATTGATTCTGCTAATGTCGATACCTCTAGCGCAGTTGATAGCGTTCAGGCCGACGTCACTCTCGACACTTCTTCTAGCCTGGATAGCGCTGATCTTACCGAGATTAACGATTCCGAAGGCAACGGTACCGGTGAGTACCTGCAAGACAATGGTGATGGTACCTACAATATGGTGTCTATCGCTACAGATGGTACCGCAACTGCTGGTGACGAAGTTAGTGTGGACCCATTGGCGTCTCTAGACTCTGCGATTAGCACCGTAGATAGCCAGCGCTCCGAGCTAGGTGCCATGCAGAACCGCTTCGATTCCGCCATTACTAACCTGAGCACGACCGAGACCAACCTCTCTTCCGCACGCTCGCGCATCGAAGATGCCGACTACGCGGATGAAGTCTCCAACATGACGCGTAACCAGATTCTGCAACAGGCCGGCACTTCCGTGCTGTCCCAGGCTAACCAGCTGCCGCAGAACGCCCTGTCACTGCTGGGGTAATTTCCAGCTAGGCAGTGAACATAAGGGTCGGCCTAGGCCGGCCCTTTTTATATAGGATAGATTTCAGCATGGATATTAAACAAAAGCCTGATGAGCAACTATCAAAAACATACTGCCACTTAAAAAACAACGTCTTGGTTAACAATCAGAAAAACTGGGATCAATTCCCGGAGGTTTTAGATTGGGAAAGAATAGATCAAGAAGTGAAAGAAGCCATGAAAAAGATAGAAAAGGAGCTGTACCGGCTTGATTTGCCTATCCCTGAATGCTAAGCGTTCATGAAGCGTCCCCCTCCTCTTCAAGAGCTGCACAGGGTACCGTGCAGCCATCAGTAGAATGAAGATGAGCAAAGACATCCATCATACGATGTGCCGAGAAGCGCAAAGCGTCCGTGCACATGGACATTTTCAAGTGCGAGAGACGACGGTCGCTGAAATCGCTCGATAGCATATCTCACCGTTGCCGACGCCGGAGCTATAAGTCCATAAAGGAAGTGCGGACAATTTTAATTGGCCTTGACACCGTCTCCGAGGTCGAGCTGGATCGATGAAGCCCAGCACAAAATGTAGAGCGGTTTCAAAGGCCGCCCTAAGGATATCCGCGAACAATACGAGTCAAAGAGGCGCTGACTAGGCCCGCTGAGCAGCAAAGCTAGTAGCTCAAGCGCTTGGGGTGTATTACTGACAACCCCTCATTGTTAGTGGCTTTACTCTTGTCGCATAACATGGTAAATAATATTTTATGTCATAATTATGGATAAAACAAATATTCTTAAAAGCAGCAACTAGAACCAGAAGTACGCAAGACCTACCAACCCGAAGGAATATACGTGACTCACTCTCTTTACAATTACATGCCACTAAAGTATTTTAAATTAATTCTTGAGAATGGCCTGTACTTTAGATTTCAAAGGCTTTTTAGAGATAAATGCGAAGGCTATATGCCAAAGGAAAAATTCGACACTCTGGACCCTTTCTTGTTTGATATAGCAACAACCATAGGAGTTGATAATAAAATTGACGCCATAAAAAATGCTAGAACTCTTGTTTACCATGCCTCAACATCAAGAAAAAATGACATTCTAGTTAATTGCTGGCACCAAAATAGTAAATTTAGCAGGAAAATGTGGGAATCTTATGCCAGTAACGGTGTATATATTAAAACCACCAGCACGAGCCTTATTTCTTCTATTCCTAAGCACTTGCACGGCATACTGGAAGAAGACCATAAAACAGGCAACCTTTTACATGAAATAGAATATGTAGACAACCATGTAGAAATACCCTGCCAAAAATTCATAGACATAACCATCAATAAAGGCGAGCACGACATAAAACTACGTAAGCATGAATCTGAATCGGAGCACAGACTCATAATAGACGAGACAAAGCTTAATGTACTTACTGGAAGTATAATAAACAAGGATACTAGAGTCACGGGGCTGGAAGAGCACAGAATAGAACTCGAGGAAAAAGACATTATATTAAATAAAAATAATGGCGTCATCGAGGGGCTTTACCTAAAAATGCATCGACCAACTCTAATTGAGGAGATAGGAATTGTAGGCGAGAAAAACCTATCGGTCGTCCAAAGTCTATCCCGTGAATTCAACATAAATCCAAAAATAAGAATTATCTCGGAAGATTACTCATCATGCCGTCTTGTGAAGTGACCCCCTCCAGAGCTGCACAGTCTATAACGGAGGAGGCGCAAGCCGGTGGCGACCGGCTAGGTTTGTCCGGGGAGCCACACCCAAACGTAGGCCCGATCACTAGAAATCGCCCTCGGGTAAATTCTGTCGACGCCAGTGTTATAAGTCCGTACATCTGAAGCGCCCCCTGCACAGGGTGTATAGCGCAGTTCGGCACGGGAATATTGACCATACAATGCAATTGCATGACCTTCTCTATATGCCACTGCGTTGCCAACGAGCGGAGACCCATCATGAACACAGCCATTGAGGATGATTCCACCCTGACGGATCGCTACCAGACGACTGTGCCGGCATCGGTTCGACGTGCACTGAAGCTGAAGCGCCGCGACCGGATTCACTACACGGTCCGCCCCAATGGGGAGGTGGTGCTCTCCCGTGCCAGCGATGAGCCCAGCCAAGATCCCGTGGTGGCTAGCTTCTTGGCATTCCTGGAACGCGATCTACAGGCGCATCCGGAAAATATTCGTCCTGTCGCTGCTGGCACCTTTGCTGAGGCTGAACGCCTGACCTCAGGCATCGAGTTAGACCTCGATGAGGCACTACCAGAAGACGATGACGACGCATGAGCCCGCTGGTGATCAACGGATGGACGATCTATGCACACTCACTCTTCCTGGCGCAGGTCGAGGCGCTAACCGACAAGGTGAAGCGGCTACAAGCGAATGACCCGGTGGGATACCGCGCCAAACCCACCACCAAACGTCTGGCAGCCATTGTTAAACTGGCCTTGAACGACATCCCACAAGATCCATCAGACCCACAGTATCGACAGGGGAACACGCTCGGAACAGCTCATACCCATTGGCAACGGGCAAAATTCTACCAACAGTACCGGCTATTCTTTCGTTACGACCTCACCAGCAGGATATTCATCTATGCCTGGGTCAACGACGAATCCACCAAACGTGCCTATGGCAGCAAGTACGACGCTTATGCTGTCTTCCACAAGATGCTTAAGAGCGGCAATCCACCGGATAGCTGGGATGACTTGTGGGAAGCGGCTAGCAGTGATGGCGAACGCATCCAAACGCTGTTGGGCTCGAACGCGTCACGATAAAAGGTGGCTAAAAACCATCGGGAACAAGGTCCCTCCCACAAAAGCCGTACCCCGCCAGCTAGCATTTCCGCTTCAATCGCCTTTTCAGACAGATGCACAACTAAATTTTCACCGGTTAGCGAAACCTGATGTTTGCCTCCTGCAAATGCCACTTCAAGATCGATATTAACTCCTAAAGCCATATCTAAATAAACCCAATAACTCCAACGCATCTTGCCCGTAACAAAGCGTTACTCCACTATACATGTTAATGGTAAGCGGTAAGACAAGCCGCTTCCCCTCATAGTTGGAGGCCGTGGCTTGCTCGATGAATTGCGACTGATGGAGGCACAGCAGGAAGTCCACGAGCGGATCGCCCAAGAAGCGCCGCTCGGCGAGACATTGGATGCCATCGCCCACTGGATCGAGGTGTTGCTGCCGGAAGCCATTGTGGCTTTCATGCATTTCGATCCCCAGCAGCAGACGCTGAGCCTCAACCCGACCCAGCGTTTTGCTCCGGCCTACCAGGCACGACTCCAGAAGGTTCCGATCGGCCCCGATGCCCCCTCCTTCGGCTATGCAGCTTATCGTCGACAACCAGTGGTCACGGAAGACATCCGCACGGACCCTCGCTGGGCAGCATTCCGCGATGCCGCTGAACGTGAGGGGCTACGTGCCTGCTACTCGAATCCTGTGATAACCGCCAGCGGGGAGCTACTCGGCACCTTCGGTACCTACTTCCGGCAGCCCTTTCATATCACCGACACGAGTCGACGCCGCTTGGGACAGGCCGCCGCGCTGGTGGCCTTGGCCATCATCCGAGATCGCGACGCTTCCAAACATCGTGCCCTTGCGGAGTGGCACCGCTCATTGTTTGTGAACCATCCCGATGGCGTCTATGCCTTCGACCTGGAAGGCCGCTTCCAACGCGGTAACGCCGCATTGACCCGCATCACAGGCTACTCGGAGGAGGCGCTGATCGGTCATCACTTCAACGAGTTCGTTGAGCCGGCCTATCACGCATTCACCCAAGCCAGTTTCGATGCCGCCAGACAGGGCGGCTCTCGCCAGTACGAGACCATGGGCATACACCAGGAGGGGCATGCCTACCATCTGGAAATACTGAACTTTCCTGTGTCCGTGGATGGCGAGATTGTCGGCGTCTACGGGATCTGCCGCGACATCACCCGGCGACGTGAACAAGAGGCCCAACTCGCCTACCAGGCGACCCACGACCTGTTGACCCGCCTGCACAACCGCACTGCATTCGATGAACGTCTGGAAGAGGCATTCGGGGTGGAAGGCAACCCGCTGGTGGTCATGCATCTCGACCTGGACGGTTTCAAGACAGTCAACGACGGGCTGGGGCACCGTATCGGCAACCAGCTACTAGCGGCAGTGGCCGAGCGGCTACAACACGTGATTGGCCAGGACGATACCGTGGCCCGCCTCACCGGTGACGAATTTGCCCTGCTGTTGCCTCGTCTCGATGACTGCCAGGCCGGGATCGATATGGCCGAGAGAGTGCTCAATGCCCTGTCGACGCCTTTTCAGATTGAAGGTAAGCCCATTCATATCAGTGCCAGTATCGGTATCGCTTGCAACTGCGACGCTGTGGAATGCCCCCACGAGCTGATGCAGCAGGCTGATCTGGCCATGGCGGACGCCAAGCAGAAGGGCCGCAACATTTGGCACTGGTATCAAGGCAACGAGCGGCAAATCACCGAAGCCTCGGTGCTATTGCGGCACGACCTGCACACGGCGTTACACGATGACCAGTTCGAACTCTACTACCAGCCTATCGTAGAGGCAGCGAGCGGCCGAATCTGTGGACTGGAGGCGCTGATTCGCTGGCATCATCCCGAGAAAGGCATGATTTCGCCAGGCGTGTTTATCCCGCTGGCCGAGCAGACGGGCCAGATCATTCCGCTGGGGCGCTGGATATTGCGTCGCGTCTGCCAGGATGCCGCAGCCATGCAGATGACCGGTGAACGCGTAGTGCCGGTGGCCGTCAACATTTCGTCGCTGCAATTTCGGCGCACAGGGTTTCTTGAGGATGTACAGCAAGCACTGCATGCCTCGGGGCTGCCCCCCGAGTATCTGGAGCTGGAAGTCACAGAGAGCGTGTTACTGGACGGTGCCGAACAGGCCATCGAACTGATCGATCACCTCAAGGCGCTGGGCATCAAGGTGGCGCTCGATGATTTCGGTACGGGCTTTTCCAGCCTGAGTTACCTGCGTGACCTGCCGATTCATAAGGTCAAGTTGGATCGTGCCTTCATCAAGGACATCACTACCAACCGGCGCGATGCCGCCATCGTGCAGGGGATCATCGACATGGCACACCACCTGGACCTGGTAGTAGTCGCCGAGGGCATAGAGGAACGCGCACAGCAGCAGGATTTGAGCCAGCGCAACTGCGACCTGCTACAGGGCTTCCTCTTCGCCAAGCCCATGCCACGAGGGGCTGTCATGGGGCTGCCTGATCGGTTACCTGAGACCTGATCTCAAGATCAGCACCATTTCTCGCAAAGGGCAACCCTTCTCCAGGTCATGTGGCAATCGCCTGGCGCCTCCCTTTCCCCGGCGCTCGTGTTCGTTGATTTTTTGTAGAATTTCCACGCACGCCATCTCGCAGGAAAAGCCTAATGTGAGTAGACTGGACCTGCTCCCAACGGGCGTATGAAAACTGCTCCCAAGGTCAATACGTCTTAATAATAAAACAATATAATCAAAACAGTCGCCATCCGAAGGTGTATTATGCTGACTAACGGTAATGCCGAAAATCATCCCGCCAATGTATTACGTGCCTTGCTCTCCAAAGAACATGCGATTACGATTTTTTCAAAGAACACGACAAAACCGTTACCCGCTGAGGTCACCAACCTTGATCTTAATACAGGAGAGTTCGAACTAAGCGTCAACTACCATAAGAGCGATATCGATAACTATATTTATCAGGAGCACCTCTCTTTCGACATTGAAATCGAGAACACTTCTCAAGAAAACGAGACCGAGATATACAATTTCGAGAAGGTGAAAGCGAAGGTATTCAAGAAAGATACAGGGCTTTACGAGATAAAATGCCAACTCGGGGATGAACTCTTCATTCGGGAGTCTCGCGGGGCGGTACGTATCCCTTTCATCTTGGGGATGAACGCTCATGCCAACGTTGAAGTTTATACCGACGAATTGAACATCAAGGGACGGCTACGCAACCTCTCCAGCGGTGGCTGCATGATCGACATTGCGCTTGAAGACAGCCTCCCTTTGTATGTTACCCAGCTATTGCCAAATATCACCATCGAGTTTCCTGACGGAGAGTATTTCTACTCACAAGGCTCCATACGCCATATGCGCCCCTTCGGGAGTGAAGGCCATGCCTCCATCGGAATTCAATTCATTGAAACGCCCAGGGACATGGAGAACACGTTATTAAGATTGATTTCGGAGTCGGAACGTGAAGCCGCGCATCGCGCGGGGATGAACATGCGCGGCGTGGGCCCTTCACCTTTATTTGTCCCGAGGAAGAAGGAAAGCAGTATTTTGAAAAATGAGCAACAAGCCAAGGCCAATGAGTCGACTAACATGCCGCCCATGGTGAAAGGCGTTCGGGAAATATCGCGTCAACTTCAAGCCGTGCTCATTTATCTTAAAAACTGGAATACGTTTCCCGAGGAAACGCTTTATGACTGCGCCGATTCGCTGATTTTCCTCGTTAGACAGGACCGTAAAGAACTGCTATATGCGCTTTCATTCATTCGTGACCAGCCCGAATGGGTGCGCCATGCCATTCAGGTCTCCGGCTATTTTTCCGATATGCTGATCGCGCATGACCCACACTCGGGGCAATTGCGTGAAGCCATCGCAGGAACTTTGATGCACACGATGGGCAAGCCGCTTTTAATGAGTGAAAAGCTACCCTCGCTTAAAACCAACATGACACCGCAGCAAAAAGAGATACTTCTGGGACACGTTGACACGTTGCTCGAGAAGATCGCAGAGATGGGCTGGCAACCCAGCAAAGGCTGCATGGATATCATGCAAAATGCCAACGAGCTGCTCGATGGCAGCGGGTACCCTGCTGGCAAGACGGGTGACCAGCTTTCTGAGCTGGTGAAACAGCTCTCTGTCATCAAGGTGGTCAATAAGCTCACCAGCGAGCGCAATAGCATATCACCGCGTACGCCGTTGGATGCCTATCGCTGGGTGCATGAAAATGACACGAAGTACGAACGCACTGTCATTATCGACTATATCCAGCAATACGGCTTGTATCCAATCGGCAGCATGGCCAAGTTCTCCCGAGGCTTTCTCGCCTGGATCATGGATATCGACAACAAGGGCATGCCCACCCACGTCCATGTTGTCAAGAATTTAGCGTTCATCGATGCCAGTATCGATACGTACCTTTCATCCAATGATTTTAGTCAGATTGGCCGGCTCGTAGGGATCGTCAACCCTAACGATTACAGCGCCGATCATAGGCATTGAATCAAGCAGGACAACGCGGATTAAAGTTCAGGGCGAATGGGCCGATAGCGTTGATGTGGGTATCGCGACCGCTTCACGCACCGTATACCGACATTCGCTGTGTATGACGCTTGCCCCTGGCGAGCCTTGGGCCAGCTTGGCTGGCCCTTTTTGTCATAGTACTTTCGTGGCCTACTATTACCAAGGCGTTATCATGTCGTCTCCCCGTACACAAATACCAGCCCGTGAGCTGACCGAGGAAATCGTGCCGCGTCTCGACACGATCGAGAAGCTGATCAACACGACGCTAGCCTCACTGATTGAAAACACGGATTCACCAGAAGAACACGAGCGTCGGGAGGATCAAAAACGCCGTTTCGAATTGATGCTGCTCTCCATCCGGATGAACGTTTCCAGCGTCACGCGCCGCCATGCCGCGGTAATCCGTGCCTCTCAGAACGGCGAGCCTAGCGGGACTGCGTTATTGCAATTGGACGAAAACGAAGCTATCGCGATGGAGAACGCAAAGACATTGTATGAGCAGGTCAAATCGCATACACGCAACTAGATAAATCTAAGCTTTCGTAGGGACGCCTAACGCTCGTTTTTTTGGCATACTGCATTCAATCATGCTGAAAACTCTTCCACTGCGGCGGTTTGAAACTCATGCGATCATTATTGCGTAGCCAGCTTTTTCTCGTGTTGCTCTGGGGCCTCGTCATGGCGAGCCTCCCTTACACAACGTACAAGATGCTGCTGTTTCAACGCCAAGCGGGGAGCTTGCTGAACGCGCATACCCCGGCGCTTGTCTACGCCAATATCGCCTTGGTGGTGCTGCTGGTCGGGGTGATGGGGCTGCTCACCGCCGCTCATTGGCAGCTCCGCCAACGTAGCGCGTCGCGGGTAAGCAATGAACGGCCGGAACCCGCTCGCCAGCCCCCCGCTCGCCAGTCCCCCTCTCGCCAGTCCCCCTCTCGCTCGACACCACCACCGCGCACCACGGCCTCACCCGCTCCCGAGGCCGCCGCCGCAACTGGCCTGCAATTAGTCGAGATCGGGGCGGAGAGCCCGCTACAGAGTCGTTTGCCCATCGGCGCAGTAGTGGAGTCGGTCAACGGTACGCCCGCGACATCGCTCGCCGCGGCGGAGTCGGTGCTCAAACCGGGGGTCAATGAACTCGACTGGCGGGATGATACCGGCAAGCGCAATATGGCGTATGTCATGGTTCGCGATGGCAAGCTACATGCTGAGTTTCGCCCTGTTTGATACTACGTCGTTAAAAACGTTGTTAAAAACGTCGCTAAAAACGCCGTTAAAGTCTGGCTTATCATGGCCGATAACTGCTAGGCAAGGACGTTACTGACTTTTATTACGCTAGCGAAAGCGAAGAAAAACAAAGCGAGGCACCCGATGACCCATATCGGCACATTCATCACCGAATCCGACACCAGTATTCACGAGAAGCTGAACCACGCCCTCGAAACGCTTCTCGAGCGCGACGCCTCTCTGCTCAAGGCGTCGGCGACGGAGCGTTCGCTCTCCTTCCGCTTGGCCATGTACCTGCAGCAAGCGTTTCCCGATTGGGATATCGATTGCGAATACAATCGCTGGACGGGCCCCTGCAAGCGCACCCGCCATATGACGAGCGTGACCAATACCGCCGATACCGACGCGCGTACCGCCTACCCCGACATCATCATTCATCATCGCGGAACCCACGAGAATCTCGCCGCCATCGAGGTGCAGAAAAGTACCAATAGCTTCGGTAAGCATCAGGACATCAAGAAGATCCAGGCTTACAAGCGCGATAGCAACTTTCGGCATGCCTTCTTCGTCGGCATCGGTGTCGGCGACGATGCCGGGCATACGAACATCGACATGATGACGTGATTTCGCGAGCCACTATGTCTTAAGTCTCAACCACCTGTCTTAAGCCTCAACCACCTGAGCGCTATGCCACGCTCAACAACAAAAGCGATAACAACGCAGGGGGACGCATATGTCGTCGAACATTCCTGAATTTCCCGTCAACAGCGGTCCCGCCACCGCCAACATCACACCCAACCCGCTGAGCGGTCGCCAGCGATTGGACATGGCCCTGGCCCATATCCAACCCAACAATGACGCGCAGGAAACCTCGGCGCCATCGGCCTTGACCATGAGCGAACTCGCCAAGCCCATCGACCGCGTCAACGAAGTAATGAGCGCCTACAGCGTCCAGTTCGAGCTATCGGAATACGAGGGGCGGATCGTGACACGTATCGTCGACCGCGACAGCCAGGAACTGATCCGTCAGATTCCCAGCGAGGAAGTGCTGCGCATCGCCGAAACCCTGGAGCAACGCCAGGGCCGGCTGGTCGATTGGGAAGTGTGATTAAGAAGGCCGGCACCGAGAGGCATGCATAGCTTCGCCGGTGTCGCGCTTGCAGCTCGGCATCAGTAATACCCTTCTCCCCTACCCCACCAATAAACAAAGCCTTGAGTCAGCCCCCGCGCTTGCACACACAGCCCGCAAACCGCACCATTAGCGTCTAGTAGAAACACTTCTAGCGTTATATCTTTTCGCTCAGAAATCTGACTTCCTTGCATACCAACGAGACCCGGATGCTCAAGCGTTACTTTCCCATCGTCGAGTGGCTGCCAAGCTATGATCGCCACACGCTATCCCAGGATCTCTTCGCCGCCGTCATCGTTACTTTGATGGTCATCCCACAAGCGCTGGCCTATGCCTTTCTCGCCGGGTTACCGGCGGTGACGGGCCTGTATGCCAGCATGCTGCCGTTGGTGGCGTATACGGTTTTCGGCACCAGCCGCACGCTGGCGGTGGGCCCCATGGCGATCGTCGCCCTGATGACGGCTGCAGCGTTATCGGGCATCGTCGCCACGGGGACCGTCGCCTACAGCGAAGCCGCCGCAACACTGGCGTTCCTGTCTGGCGTCATGCTGATGCTGATGGGCGTCTTCCGGCTGGGCTTCTTCGCCAACTTCCTGAGTCACCCGGTCGTTTCCGGCCTGCTCAGCGCCTCGGGCGTGCTGATCGCTACCAGCCAGTTGGGCAATTTGTTGGGCATCTCGATGTCCGGGTTCACGCTGATCGAGCAGCTCGCCGGGCTGGCCACGCATTGGCAGGATTTCAACGGTCTGACGGCATTGATCGGTCTCGGCTCGCTGGCGTTTTTGATGGGGATGCGCCGCGCCGGCCCCACGCTGCGCCGCCTGGGCATGACCGCCACGTTGAGTGGCTTCATCACCAAGGCGGGGCCGATCATTGCGGTGATGATCTCGACCCTGCTGGTATGGGCATTCGACCTGGAGGCGCACGGCGTCGCCGTGGTCGGCGAGATTCCGCGCCATCTACCGCCGCTCGCGCTGCCTTCGCTCGACCCGAGCCTGATCGGCACGCTGCTCATGCCGGCGTTTCTGATCAGCTTGGTGGGCTTTATCGAGTCGGTATCGCTGGCGCAGATGCTGGCCGCCAAGCGTCGCCAGCGCATCTCGCCCGACCAGGAACTGTTCGCGCTAGGCGGCAGCAACCTCGCCGCCGCCTTGAGCAGTAGCATGCCGGTGACGGGCAGCCTATCGCGCACGGTGATCAACTTCGATGCCGGCGCGCGTACACCGGCCGCAGGCAGCTTCGCCGCGCTGGGCGTGGCACTGGTGACGCTCTATCTCACGCCGCTGATTCACTTTCTGCCTATCGCCACGCTCGCCGCCAGCATCATCGTCTCGACCTTCACGCTGCTCGATGCGCGCGGTCTCAAGCGTACTTGGCGTTATTCGAAGCGCGATTTCGCCGCCATGCTGGCGACCATCGTGCTGACCTTCGTCAGCGGCGTCGAAGTCGGCGTGATGGCCGGCGTGGGGCTGTCACTGGCATTGTTCCTGTATCGCACCAGCCGCCCACATAGCGCACTGGTAGGCCGCGTCCCCGGTACCGAGCATTTCCGCAACGTCGAGCGCCACACCACCGAGCACGACCCCACCGTGGCACTGCTGCGCGTCGACGAGAGCCTGTACTTCGCCAACGCGCGTTACTTGGAAGACACCGTTTACGCCATGGTCGCCGAACGCCCGGCGCTCAAGCATGTCGTGTTGATCAGCTCGGCGGTCAACCTGATCGACGCTTCGGCGCTGGAAAGCCTGGAAGCCATCAACTCCCGCCTCGACGACTCGCAGGTCAAGCTGCACCTCGCCGAGGTAAAAGGCCCGGTGATGGACAAGCTCAAGCAAAGCGACTTCCTCGACCATCTCACCGGTGAAGTCTTCCTCAGCACTTATCACGCCTGGGAAGCCCTGCGAGACGAAGACACCGTGGTGACGCCGCTGGATCGCGACACCCGCTAGGACTAGGTCTAGGCGAGAGCTAGGCCTCGACCAGGGCCATCACCCTGTTGACGCTGCGCGCCGTATTGATGAACAGGAAGTCGTCGATCATCTTGCCGTCCTTGGCAACCACACCCGGTCGCCGCGCGGTCATACCTCGAATCTGGCCGCAAGATAGTGCCTCAAGCCAGGCAGCGATGTTCTGATCCGAATCTCGAAAGTTTCACTCTACCTCACTTTTTCACCGGCGAACCCTTTCCACGAACGGGTTGAGGCTCTATCAGGCCGGGATTTCAGCCCATAAAATCGGCCTCAGCTACAGGGCGAAACAGTTTCTACTACTTTTTGCCTAATTAAAAATGTTCGAATCCGCGCCACAATGATCTAACTCGAACACTGGTGAGCGGATCCGAACATGCGCAACGAAACCTACGATCTGATTGTCATCGGCGGCGGCATCAACGGCGCAGGCATCGCGCGTGATGCTGCAGGCCGTGGACTGTCAGTGCTCGTCGTCGAGGCGAATGACCTCGCCAGCCACACGTCATCGGCTTCGACCAAGCTGATCCACGGTGGCTTACGGTATCTCGAGCAGTACGAATTCAAGCTCGTGGCCAAGGCCCTCTCCGAGCGCGAAATACTGCTCAAGGCTGCGCCGCACATCATCTGGCCGATGCGTTTCATCCTGCCTCACCAGAAGCACCTGCGACCGGCCTGGATGATTCGAACCGGGCTTTTCATGTACGACCACCTCGGTGGACGCCAAACGCTAGCGGGCTCGCATGGCATCAAGTTCACCGATCATCCGGCCGGAGCGCCACTCAAATCCGAGTTCACGAAGGGCTTCGTCTACTCGGACGCTTGGGTTCAGGATGCGCGACTGGTGGTACTCAATTGCATGGACGCGGCCAGCCGCGGCGCCTGCATCATGACGCGCACGCGTGCCGAAGCTGCGGTACGCGGCACCGACGGATGGACCATCACCCTGCGTACCGCCGAGGGCGAAACGACGCAAGTCGCCGCCCGCGGGCTGGTCAATGCGGCCGGACCCTGGGCCGTGCGTTTTCTCGACGATATAGCGTCGCTAGATCACACGTATTCGCTGCGCCTGATCAAGGGCAGCCATATCGTCGTGAACAAACTGTTCGACCACGACTACGCCTATATCTTCCAGCAACCCGATGGCCGCATCGTGTTCGCCATTCCCTATGAGCGCGATTTCACTCTCATCGGGACGACCGACGTCGAGCATGAGGGCGCTCCCGGCAATATCGCCATCGAGGAAGATGAGATCGGCTATCTATGCGAGTCGGCCAATCGCTATTTCGAACAGCCTATCGGGCCCGACGATGTCGTCTGGAACTACTCCGGTGTGCGCCCTCTGCTCGATGACCGCGAGGATAACGCCAGCGAGATCACGCGCGATTACCGCATCCAACTCGATACCTCCGGCGGTGCGGTGCTGCTCAACGTCTTCGGCGGCAAGCTGACGACCTATCGACGTCTAGCCGAGGACGCCGTCGATCAACTGGCACCTGAACTCGGCAACCAGGAAAAAGCCTGGACCGGTCACGGCCACCCACTACCCGGCGGCGAAGAAGCGAAACCACAGCACCTGTTCGAATCGCTCCAAGCCAGTCACCCCTTCATTCCACTGGGCATGGCCAATCGCATGGTCTTCAACTACGGCACCCGGGTCACGAACATCGTCGGTGATGCAAAAAGCCTGGACGATCTAGGTGAGCATTTTGGCGCCGACTTGTATGCCGCCGAAGTCGATTACCTGCGCGATCATGAATGGGCGCGCACGGCCGAGGACGTTCTCTGGCGGCGATCCAAGCTGGGGCTGCGTCTCGATGAAAGCGAACAGCGCCGACTCGCCGACTATCTCGACCGTTCCTTAGCTGAGCCGACTAAAGCCGGTTCAGCTACTTAAAATGCATCTAAAGACTTAGCAACGCCCCAGCCGTCGTGAATAACGACACAAACCCAACTGCCATCGATGCGGATGGCGCAACACAGAGGAGGAACACCATGACTCGCCACCCCATTGCTCACATTCCCATCGACACGGCAGGACATGCGAATCCCGCCTCATCCGACCATGACACTCATTACCGCAAGGCATATTCATGGGAATCGTAGAAACGATACTGGTCCACGAGATCGCCGGCACGGCATTCCTGACACTACTGGGTTGCGGTGTGGTGGCCAACGTTCTACTGAACAAGACGAACGGTAACGGCAGCGATGGCATCGTGATCTTCTTCGGCTGGGGGCTTGCCGTGTTCTGCGGTGTGTACGTTGCTTACGACACCGGTGCGCACCTCAATCCAGCCGTGACTCTCGGTTTACTCATTGGCCCGGCCAAAGAATACGCCGAGGGCATTCCGATCAATTTCGTCACCACCATCACCTACTTTGTGGCCGAGTTCATCGGCGGTTTTCTAGGGGCTGTCGTTTGCTATCTGGCATACAAGAAACAGTACGATGACACGGAAGATAGCGCGCTCAAACTCGCCACTTTTTCCACGGCACCGACCATCCGGTCCTATGCCTGGAATCTGATCAGCGAGATCATCGGCACATTCGTGCTGATCTTCGTGATCATCATGTTCGGTCACACGCCATCCGGCCTCGGGCCCTTGGCGGTCGCACTCTTGGTGGTCTCGATTGGGGCGTCGCTGGGCGGCCCCACCGGTTATGCCATCAATCCAGCGCGCGATCTTGGTCCGCGCATTGCCCATGCCGTACTGCCGATCCAGAACAAGGGCTCTAACGACTGGCGCTATGCCTGGGTTCCGGTGGTCGGCCCTGTCATCGGTAGCGCTATGGCGGCACTTTTTGCCTACGCCTACTAACCGTCCAGATTGATCATTTTTTCACAACGAACACGAGGAATGGTTTTCCATGAGCAATGAAAAGAAATACGTACTCGCGATCGACCAAGGCACGACCAGTTCCCGCGCAATGCTGTTCGACCATGACGGTCAGATCGCCGGCATTGCCCAGCGCGAGTTCGAGCAGATCTTCCCGCAGCCGGGCTGGGTGGAGCACAACCCGCGCGACATCATGACCAGCGTGCTGACGACGCTTACCGAGGTGATCAACAACACCCAGGTCGATGTCTCGGAGATTGCCGGCATCGGCATTACCAACCAGCGCGAAACCACCGTCGTCTGGGACAAGCACACCGGCCAGCCGGTCTATAACGCCATCGTCTGGCAATCACGTCATTCGGCCGAGATCTGTGATGAGCTGCGTGAAGCCGGGCATGCACAGATGGTCCGCGACAAGACCGGGCTGGTCATCGATGCGTATTTCTCGGGCACCAAACTCAAATGGATCTTCGATAATGTCGACGGCGTCAAGGAAAAAGCCGACAACGGCGACCTGCTGTTTGGCACTATCGATTCCTGGCTCGTCTGGAACCTGACCGGCGGTGACGTGCATGTCACCGACGTTACCAATGCGTCGCGCACGATGATGTTCAACATCCGCAATCGCCAATGGGACCCGGAACTCCTTGAGTTGTTCGGCGTGCCCGAATCGATGCTGCCTGAGGTCAAATCCTGCAGTGAAGTCTACGGCAAGGTGCTGCCGAAATATTTCTTCGGCAATGAACTGCCGATCGCCGGCATGGCCGGTGACCAACAAGCCGCCCTGTTCGGCCAGGCCTGCTTCAAACCCGGTATGGCCAAGAACACCTATGGCACGGGCTGCTTCACGCTGATGAATACCGGACCGGAAGCCACGGCTTCTGAAAACGGCCTGCTCACGACCGTCGCCTGGGAGATAGACGGCCAGCTCGAATACGCCCTGGAAGGCAGTGTGTTCGTGGCCGGTTCGGTGATCCAGTGGCTGCGCGACGGCCTGCGCATGCTGGGCAAGTCTTCCGATTCAGAAGCCTATGCCGAGCGCGCTGGCGACAACGACGGCGTCTACCTCGTACCGGCATTCACTGGTCTGGGCGCGCCCTACTGGGACTCCAACGTACGCGGCGCGATGTTCGGCCTGTCGCGCGGCACGAGCAAAGAACATTTCATTCGTGCGGCGGTGGAATCCATGGCCTACCAGAGCGCGGACGTTCTCCACGCCATGCAGGCCGATGCCGGTCTCGATCTCACCGAACTGCGTGCCGACGGTGGCGCCATCGCCAACGATTTCCTCGCCCAGTTTCAGGCCGACATCCTGGGCGTGGATGTGCTGCGTTGCGCGATCAACGAGACCACCGCATTGGGCGCAGCTTACCTGGCCGGCCTAGCACTTGGCTTCTGGGAGTCACGTGAGCAGATTGCCAAGCAATGGGCCATGGACCGCCGCTTCACACCCGCGATGAGCGTGGAAAAACGCGACGAGCTCTATGCGGGTTGGAAGCATGCCGTCAAAGCCACCATGGGCTTTCATGTCGCCTCATAAGACGCCATTGCCGCGCTTATAGCTATAGCGAACGTATAATAGTTATAGCACTAACGCCCTATCGCAACGCGGTAGGGCGTCGCGGCGGTGGGCGAACATCACCACAGTGCGCCCGTCGAGCCAGGTGTCGAGACGTTCGGCCACCGTCGCCGCCGTGGCGGCATCCAGTCCCGCCAGCGGTTCGTCGAGCAATACCAGCGGTGCATCGCGGAGGATCACCCGGGCCAGCGCCACCCGGCGTGCCTGTCCGCCGGAAAGCTGGCGCCCGGCTTCGCCGACCCAGGTCTCGAGCCCGTGCGGCAGTTCGCGCGCCCAGCCATCCAGATCGACGATCCATAGCGCCTGCAATAGGGCACGTTCGACGGCTGCTTCCTCAAGATCATGATCAACAGGCAATCCCAGTTGCAGATTGTCACGCAGTGACGCATGAAAGAGCTCGGTGTGCTGGGTCAGGTAGGCGAGCCGTGAACGCAATGCCTGCGACGCCAGGCTGCGTAGATCCTGCCCTGCCAGTTGCACGCTGCCCGCATCGGGGTCGAACGCGTGGACGACGAGCTGGGCAAGGCTCGACTTGCCGCTACCCGAGGGGCCCAGCACGGCGAAACGCTCGCCGGCAGCCACGTGCAGGTTGACGTCTTCCAGCGCGGGCGTGGTGCCCATGCCCGGATAACGCAGCGTCACCGCCTCGAAGGTGATCGAAGGCGCGTCGGCGCTCACCGGGGAGCCCTCAGCTTCGTCAGCTAGAGAACCCTCGCCTTCATCACTCGCAGGCGCCGCCTCGGCATTGAGCCGCGAGGCAGCCGTGCGCGTGGCTCCCAATTGCACGAAGGCGCCCGGCAGCATGGCGAGCCCTTCATTCAGCGCCAGCACCGCCAGTGGCAACATGCTCGCCACCGGCGCCGAAAGCTTGCCCGCGGCGAATGCAAGCAGCGCCAAGCAGAGTATCGCCACGGCGGCGCCTTGCACGGTCAAGGTAACCAGCGCACTGCCCAGCGCGGCACGGCGGCCCAGACGCCGCTGATCGTCGAGCAACGTCCGTTGCTCGCGTTCCACTCTCGCTCGGTGGGCACCGAGTACGCCGAAGGTACGCAGCTCGGCCAGGCCCTGTAGATGCTCCAGGGCTCGGACACGCAGGCGTTCCAGCGTCTCGACGCGTCGTGCGCTAGGACCACTTCCCGCCACCGCCATGCCCAGCGTGACGATCACCCATAACGGCAGCATGATCGCCAGCAGCACGCCGCCGAGCGTAGGCATCGCCAGCGCCAGGATGCCGCTTACGACGAGAATCGCCAGCAGTCCCACCAACGGCGGCGCCAGCAGGCGCAGATAGAGATTGTCGAGCGCGTCGATATCGGCGGTCAGCCGGTTGAGCCATTCGCCGGCGCGGTAACGCGCCAATTCACGGCCCGATAGCCGTGACAAGCCGGCAAAGGTACGCCCGCGAATATCCGCCAGCAGGCGCAGCACGGTGTCGTGGTTATAAAGGCGCTCGGCGTAACGCGCGGCGGTGCGTCCCACGGCAAAGAAGCGAATGCCGCTACCCGGCGTGAAGACATCGATCGTCGCCGCTCCGCCCGCCGCGAGTGTCATCCCGGTCAGCGCGGTCGCGGTGATGAACCACCCCGACAGCGTCAGCAGCCCGATTGCGAACAGCAGCGTCGCCAGCATCAGCAACGCCCCGACCAGCAAGCGGATGCGTCGCTCGCCCATCAGGCGCAACCAAGGGCCTAGCGCCTTTATCGTAGCCCCCTTCATGCTAGTAGACCCCTTCATGCTAGTGGGCTCCTTCATGACAAGGCCTCCGACGATGCCGGCACATCCTGTGAATGCAGCTGCCCCGCCTCGAGACGCAGCACACGGTCGGCCATGCCCATCACGGCGGGATGGTGTGTGGCGATGACCAGGGTGCGGCCTTGTGCGGCCAGTTGCGTCAGCCCCTCGATCACGCGTTGCTCGCTGTCGGGGTCGAGGCTGGCCGTGGGTTCGTCGAGCAGCACCAGGGGTGCATCACTGAGAAACACTCGGGCCAGCGCCAGGCGGCTGGCCTGCCCGCCGGAAAGCCCCAGGCCGCGCTCCCCGAGCGACGTGTCGAGCCCTTCCGGCAAAACGTTCAGCAAGTCACCGAGCTGTGCCGCGGTCAGCGCCTCGCGCAACTGGTCGTCACTGGCATCGGGCGCGACCAGGCGCAAATTCTCGGCCAGCGTGCCCTGCATCAAGAACGGACGTTGATCGAGCCAGGCCACGCGTGTCTCCGTACGCAACGCAACTTCGCCCGCCTCGGCATCGACGAAGCCGGCGAGCACCTGTAGCAACGTCGACTTGCCGGTGCCCGAGGGCCCGACCAGCGCCACCACCTCGCCATCGGCGATATCGAGATCGAGCGGCCCCAGCACCCGGCCGCGTCCGGCATGCGCCACACTGACATCGGTCAGGCGCGCCCGCAGTGGCAGCGTGTCGTCGAGCTCACTGTCTAGAGACTCCATTCGCGGACCCTGTGGTGGCGTCTGCGACAACAATGTGCGCAAGCCCTCGGCAGCCCCCAGAGCACTGGCGCGGTCATGATAATGCTGGGCCAGCAAGCGCAGCGGCTGGAAGAAGTCCGGTGCCATGAACAGCAAGAACAAACCGCTGAACAGTGTCAGTTGATCGGCAGGGCCGAACTGGATATAGCCCAACAACCCAAAGCCGATGTAGATGGCGATCACCGCAATCGACACCGAGGCGAAGAACTCCAGCACCGCCGAGGAGAGAAACGCCACGCGTAGCGTTTTCATGTTGCGCCGCCGGTAGTCGTCGGCCACCGCCGTGACCTCCTCGGTGGCCTGACGGGTGCGCCCAAACATCTGCAAGGTGGTCAGCCCGCGCACGCGGTCGAGGAAATGTCCTGCGAGACGCGTCATGGCCTGGAACTGCTGCTCGTTGAGGCGCTGGGCGCCCATGCCGATCAGCGCCATGAAAAGCGGAATCAGCGGCGCCGCAATCAGGAAGAACGACGCTGCCAGCCAGTCCAGCGAAAACGCCACGCCGAGAAAGATCAGCGGCAGCACCACCGCCAGCGTGGCCTGGGGCACGTAACGCGCGATATAGCCTTCCAGCGCCTCGACCTGATCGACCAACTGCGCGGTACTGCCGGCACTATGTCGCTCGGCGAGATGCACCGGCCCCAGCGCCGCGAGTTGATCGAGCACCTGAGCGCGCACGCGTGCCTTGACGCGCAACCCGGCTTCCAGACCACTGGTTTCCTGAAGCCACTGCGCCAGCCCGCGTACGATCACTGCTCCCGCCAACGCCGCCGCATAGGGCCACAGCGTCACCAAGGGCACATCGTGGACCACGACCGCACTGATCAACCATGCCATCAGTCCCAGTTGCGCGAGTGTCGCGAGCCCGCCGACGACACCGGCGGCGATGGCGAGGCTCAACCAGCCGCGCACCTCACGGGATTGCGCGGCTAGCCATTGGCGCGATGCACGCGCCGGGGTTTGTGCTTGAGATCGAGACACGGCTCAGTGATACCCGTCGCCGACACGCACCTTGCCGCGGAATACCCAGTACGACCAGGCGGTGTAGGTCAGAATGATGGGCACCACGAACAGCACGCCGATCAGCAGGAAGAACTGCGACTCAGGTGCCGAAGCGGCATCCCACAAGGTGTAGTCCGGCGGAATGACATACGGCCAGCGACTCACCAGCAGCCCCAGATAGGTAAAGATGAACATCCCCAGAGTGAGCAGGAATGCCATCAACTCACGCCCCTTGCGGTTGGCGGCATAGATGCCGATCACGCAGGCCAAGGCTAGCGCCGGCAGCAGCCAGATCACCTGCATGTGGTCGAACCAGCGTTCCCAGACGCCAGGATCGATCCATGGCGTCCACAGGCTGACGACGGCGAAGACGACCACGACCCCGACGAGCAACTTGGGGATCAGGCCACGCGCCCAGTCACGCACATGGCCCTCGGACTTGAGCACCAGCCAGGTCGCGCCGAGCAATGCATAGCCGGCCACCAGGCCAAGGCCGGTAATCACCGAAAATGGCGTCAGCCAGTCGAGCGCGCCCCCGGTGAATACACGATCGGCGGTTTCGAAGCCTTCGATATAGGCCCCCACCACGGCGCCCTGGGCGAAAGCCGCCACGAAGGAGCCACCGGCAAAGGCTGCGTTCCACCAGTTACGCGTGCGCCGCGACTTGAAGCGGAACTCGAAGGCCACGCCACGAAAGATCAAGCCCGCCAGCATCAGGAAGACCCCGATGTACATCGCCGGCAGCAAGATCGAATAGACCAGCGGGAAGGCCCCGATCAGCCCGGCTCCCCCCAGTACCAGCCAAGTCTCGTTGCCGTCCCATACCGGCGCGACGGAATTCATCATCACGTCACGCGCATCTTCGTCCGGGGCGAAGGGAAACAGGATCCCCAGCCCCAGGTCGAAACCATCCATGAGCACGTACATGATCACGCCAAAGGCGATGATGACGGCCCAGATCAACGAGAGATCGAACATTTCCATGGCTTAGCTCCTGTTCGGGGCGCGGTCGTCGCGCGCATCATCGAAGGGCACGTGAGCGGCGGACATGGGTCTCGCCGGACGGTCGTGGCTATCCAACTCCTCTGTGTCGTCGTCTTCGTCAAGGCCCTGGTTGATCACCTTGCACAGGTAATAGACACCGGCGATGAAGATCACGGCATAGACGGCGATATAGCCCAGCAACGTGAACAGCACCATGCCACCGCTCAACGAGGGCGTGATGGCATCGGCGTAGTCGAGTACGCCGTAGATCAGCCACGGCGAGCGTCCGGTTTCGGTCACGACCCAGCCCGCGACTACCGCTACGAACGGCGCCAGGCTCATGCCCTGCAGTCCACGCAAGAACCAGCGACTGCGATACACGCGCCCGCCCTTGCGTAGCACCAACCCGGCAACGGCGAAGGCGATCATCAAGAGCCCTAATGCCACCATCACGCGGAAGCTATAGAAGGTGATCCATACCGGCGGCTGTTGTGCGCGGTCGATTTGATCGAGCCCGGGGACAACACCGTCTGGGTCGTGGCGCAGGATAAGACTGGCGCCATTGGGAATGCCGATCTCGACGCGGTTGGCCTGCAGATCCCGATCCGGCAACGCGAACAGCAACAGCGGCACGTTCGACTCGGTTTCCCAGTTACCCTCCATGGCAGCGATTTTCATCGGCTGGTGTTCCAGCGTATTCAGGCCGTGCTCATCACCGACGAAGGCTTGCAGCGGGGCCAGAAACAGCAACAGCCATAGCGTCATCGACAGCGCACGCTTGTGGGCATCGACATCACGACCACGCAGCAAGAACCAGGCACTGACCCCGGTCACCACGAAGCCACCGGTCAAGAACGCAGCCAAGGCCATGTGTGTGAAGCGGTACGGGAAGGACGCGTTGAAGATTGCATCGACCCAAGAGGTCACATGGATCACACCCTCGCGGATCTCATAGCCGTCGGGGGTCTGCATCCAACTGTTGGTGGCGAGGATCCAGAACGCCGAGATGAAGGTGCCCACGGCGACCATCAGCGCGGCAAAAAAGTGCACCGCCGGCGAGACACGATGCCGGCCGAACAGCAATACGCCCAGGAAGCCAGCTTCGAGGAAGAACGCCGTGACCACCTCGTAACTCAGCATCGGACCAATGAAGTTCGCCGCCATCTGCGCGAAGTTGCTCCAGTTGGTCCCGAACTGGAATGCCATCACGATGCCGGACACCACGCCCATGCCAAAGACCACGGCGAAGACCTTGGTCCAGAACAGACCGAGGCGATCCCAGACGCGATTGCCCGTGGACACGTAAAGGCCCTGCAGCACCGCGATATAGGAGGCAAGCCCGATCGTGAAGACCGGGAAGATGGCATGAAAAGAAACCACGAATGCAAACTGCAATCGCGACAGGAGAATCGGATCTAGCGCCATGGCTGACTCCTTGAAGCCCACGTAGTCGGAATGTCATCGGAAAGAGGTGGTCATAGCCGAAAAAGGCCCGCCGCCTGGATCTTCTTGTTTCGTTTCCAATACCCCTACATCGTAGAGGGTTTATATAGACTTAAAAAGCGCCGTGGCGGGGTTTCGTATGTGTCGCGTTGCCGCAAGGCAAATTGCCGCATGCGCGCCGATGTCGCAGCCGATTTAATTCTGCGTCGTTCGTCTAACGGAGAATGCCATACATCTTTGGTAGGATAGTCGTACCAACAAAGCATGGTCGGCGCCCGGCGCGACCGCTCTCGACAAGGATCACTCATGAACGCTATCTGGATCGCTATTTTTGGCGCCGTGTGTTTCGTGATGGGCTATCGTTTCTACTCGAAGTTCATCGCCGAACGCATTTACCGGCTTGACCCCGATTTCCAAACGCCCGCTCACACTTATCAAGATGGCGTCGACTATGTGCCCACCAACAAGTGGATTCTGTGGGGCCACCACTTTACCTCAGTGGCTGGCGCAGCCCCCATCGTGGGGCCGGCCATCGCCATCTACTGGGGCTGGCTACCGGCCATCTTGTGGGTCGTGCTAGGGACCGTGTTCGCAGCCGGCGTGCATGACTTTGGCGCGGTAGTGCTTTCCAATCGCCACAAAGGGCACTCGGTCGGCACACTAGCCAACAAACTGATCGGCCAACGCGCCAAACTATTGTTCCTGTTCATCATCTTGATCCTGGTATTGATGCTCAATGCGGTCTTCGCCTGGGTCATCGCCAAGCTGTTCATCACCTTCCCCGCTAGCGTGCTCTCGGTGTTCATCCAGATACCGCTGGCGGTGTGGATCGGCTACCGCGTCTATCGCCACTCCGGATCGATGCTCCTGCCCTCGGTCATCGCCCTCGCCGTCATGTATGGCGCAGCGCTCCTGGCCAGCGAGGTCCCCATACTTCAACTCGATCTGGTCAGTTGGTTCGGTGGCGGTGACACCGAGGTGATAGGTAACTTCGATGCCACCTCGATGGCCTTTTTGGTATGGATCGTAGTGTTGATGGTGTATGTGTATATCGCTTCGACACTCCCCGTCTGGAAGCTGTTGCAGCCGCGCGATTATATCAACTCGCACCAGCTCGTCGTCGGCCTGGCGCTTTTGTATCTGGGGCTACTTTTTGGTGCGCCGGAAATGACCGCGCCCAGCGTCAACGGCGAAGCCGAAGTCAGTTGGTATCCGCTACTGTTCATCACCATCGCCTGCGGGGCGATTTCAGGCTTCCATGGCTTGGTCGCCTCGGGCACCACATCCAAGCAGCTCGATAAAGAAACCGACGCCCGCATGATCGGTTATGGTGGTGCCCTGGGCGAAGGCATGCTGGCGATGATCGCGATCATCGCCGTGGGTACCTTGTTCGCCTCCGGCACCGATTTCACTGCGACCTACTCGAGCTTTTCCGCGGCCGGCTCCAATGGGCTCGGTTCGTTCGTGAAAGGCGCCGGGCAACTCGCCGGCAACCTCGGCATTCCCGAGCACATGGGCTCGACCCTGGTCGCGGTGATCGTGGTCAGCTTCGCCGCCACCACCCTGGATACCGCCGTACGTCTGATGCGTTACATCATCGCCGAACTGGGTAACGAATACGGTATGCCAGTGATCGCTCGCAAGCATGTCGCGACCAGCATCGCCGTCATTACCAGCGCGGCGTTGGTGATTCTGCCGGAAGGCCCCAATGGCTTCGGCTCGGGCGGTTATCTGCTATGGCCGCTGTTCGGTACCAGTAACCAGTTGCTGGCCGGTATCACGCTAATGCTGGTCTCGGTATGGCTCAAACGTCAGGGGCGCCCGGTGGTCTTCACCCTGGTGCCGATGCTATTCCTGCTGGTCATGACACTGTGGGCCATGGCACAGCAAGTGATCTTCACCTGGTCGGGCTTCGGCGATGCCGACCGCAACTTGCTGCTGTTCACCTTTGGCAGCTTGATCATGGTGTTCACGCTATGGATCCTGCTCGAGGCCTCGCGCAGCTTCCGCCAGGGCCCGACAGCCTCGCAAGAGTCGTTGAGTTCCGATGACGCGCGCTGATGACGAACGAACCGCGTCCGCCGGTTGGCGGACGCGGATCAAACGACTCATCGAGGGCTACGACGCGGTGCTGAGCCTTCAGCACCGCCGTGAGATCGTCCGCGAGCTGCAGGATGAAGAAGATCTTTTCATGCTGCTGTGCTTCTGCGACATGATGGGGATTCCCAACCCCGTCGGCGACATGACCCTGGAGCTTTACCCCTACATGCTCGAACGCTTTCACGAGTGGCATAAGCGCCAGGGCATGCCCCGCTCACCCCTGGATGGTTTTCGCTGCTGCTGAGCGGCGCCGATGACGCGTGGCACAACCGAGGAGAGACAGCCGATATGGCCAAAAGCCTTTTTTTCGGCGGCAAGGGCGGCGTCGGCAAGACCAGCTGTGCGACCGCTTACGCGCTAAGCTGCGCGGATGCCGGATGGAACACCCTGCTGGTGTCCACCGACCCCGCCCACAACCTGGCCGATCTATTCGGCCGCCAACCCGGCCCGACGCCAACGCGCATGCGCCCTGGCCTGGATGTCGTCGAACTCGACCCCGACCATGAGACGAAACGCTATCTGGACCAGGTCAAGGCCAATATCAAGCCCATGGTGAGCGGCGAACGCAGCGCGGCGGTATTCCGCCAGCTCGACTTGGCCCGCCATGCCCCGGGCACCGAGGAAGCCGCCCTGTTCGACGCCCTGGTCGGCCTGTTGCTCGATACCGGGCAACACTATGACCGCTTGATTTTCGACACCGCGCCAGGCGGCCATACCGTGCGTTTGCTCGCGCTACCGGAGATCATGGGGGCCTGGGTGGACGGCTTGATGCAACGTCGCCATAAGGTGCGCAACGATTACAAGGCCTGGCTTGGGGACGGCGAAGTGGTCGATGATCCCATCCAGGAGGTACTGATGCGCCGCCGGGGGCGTCTCGCCGCCGCTCGCGAGCACCTGACCTGCCCTGCGCACTCGGCGATGATTTTGGTCGCCAACCCGGAACGCCTGCCAGCGCTGGAAACCGCGCGCACGCGTGACCTGTTGGAAACCAACGGCCTGAATGTGGGCGCGGTGGTCATCAACAAATGCCTGCCCACGACGGTCGATAGTCAATGGCTCGCCAATTGGCGCGAGGAGCAACGCCCGTGGATCGAGCAGCTCGAGACGTCATTCGCGGATCGCATATGCATACGTATCGAACATCAGCCCCACGCACCCGCCTCGATCGAAGACCTACGCCCGCTCTGCGATGCCCTTGGCGATCTCTCACCCTGGCACGCGCACGCCTGAGCCATTTGCTTGACACGGACTCGCCTAGCGCCCACCGATGACCGACACCACCAACCATGTCGTATAGGTAATAAACGTTACCAATAGCAAGGCCGCCTCCAGGCGGTTGATACGCCCCTGGCCCTTCCAGCCGATGCCGAACACCGTCAGCGCCAGGGTCAGGCCCGCCATGACCGGCCAATCCCGCACGAGTACCGCGCTATCGACATCGATCGGATTAATGATGCCCGCTAGCCCGACCACGGCGAGGGTGTTGAAGAGGTTGGAGCCCACCACGTTCCCTATGACAAGATCATGCTCGTTCTTGCGCACCGCGCTGATCGAGGAGGCAAGCTCGGGTAGCGAGGTGCCGATGGCGACCACCGTCAACCCGATGACGAGATCGCTGACCCCGAATGCCGAGGCAATATCCACTGCACCCCACACCAACAAACGTGAACTGGCGATCAGCATGACCAGACCCACCAGGGTCCAGGTGATTGCACGCTTGAGTGTCATCTCCTGAGCATCAAGATTAGCCGTCGTATTGTCAGCTAGCGCGTCACTTCCCTTCTGGCGTCCACGCATGACGCTATAGGTCAGCAACGCCGCCAGCATCGCCAACAGCAATACGGCGTCCCAACGCGAGACGTCGCCATCCTGCAGGCACCATAGCGATGCCACCGTCACTAGCATCAATAGTGGCAACTCCTGACGCAGCACTTGGGAGTGCATCGTCAGCGGGCTGAGCAATGCCACCAGGCCTACGATCAGGCCGATATTGGCAATGTTGGAGCCATAGGCGTTACCCAGCGCGAGGCCGGGATTGCCTTGCCAGGCGGAAAGCCCTGAGACCATCAATTCCGGCGCCGAGGTGCCAAAGCCGATGATGACCATGCCGATCAACAGCGGCGGTAACCCCAGGTGGCGCGAGGTCGCCGCTGCACCATCGACGAATCGATCGGCGCTCCATACCAGGACCGCCAATCCCAACGCTACGGCAATGATGGCCATCAGCACGGTACGTCTCCTTGAATATCATTGTCCTTGAATGTCGTTTCGCTGAACGTTGTCGTGTCATGCATGCTATCGCGCTGCCCCGCTATTCTAGCGCAATCGAACGCTCATGCTACTGACAAACATACGCACGTGAATGTACGCTGTTCGCGCTTCTGATTTTCTCAGGCAAAAGTCTGTCGGAATAACCCCGCGCCGAATTGCTATAGTGCATGCATCATTCGGCACCATAAACCTATGAGCGAGACTGAGTTTGGCAGATAACGTTTCGTCACAAGCGCCTCATCACTCGCCATGCGACGCGGCAACGTCGATGGCGACGACGCGCCACTCACGGCGACGTCTGCGCGCCTGTCACGAATGCGATTTGCTAGTCGCGCTGCCGCCGTTGCGGCCGAGAGAAAAGGCCGACTGCCCGCGTTGCGAACATACGCTGGCCACGCGTCACGACAAGCCTGCCGAGCGTAGCATCGCGCTGGCCGTGGCCGCCTTGATCATGCTAACGCTCTCGGTGGCTTTTCCCTTCATCAGTTTCGAGGCCCGTGGCGTCACTAATCGCATCGAGCTGACCGAGACCGCCTCGACACTGGTCGGCTTCCACGAACCACTGGTGGCGATTTGCGTGCTGCTGACAGTGATCATCCTACCCACGGTCTATCTATGTAGCGTCATCTGGCTCTCATTGGGGCTTCTCGGGCACCGCATTCTGCCCTATTCACGTGGCATCGCCCGCGCCCTGAAGCACTTGACGCCGTGGATGATGGCCGATGTCTTCGTCATCGCCGCGCTGGTCAGTCTCATCAAGGTCGCAGGAATGGCCGATGTCAGCCTGGGGCTCTCATTCTGGACGTTTTGCGCCTACGCCGTGTTATTGCTACTCACCACCCAGTCCATCGACACCGACTGGATGTGGTTCGCGCTAGCCAGCGAGCCCTTGGCCCCGGAAGGCGCCCGCTCGGGTGAGCCCGCGACACCGCAAGGCTTGAGCGGATGCGTGACCTGTGGGCTGGTCAATCGTCTCGATGCGCAGGGTCGTGGGCGTTGTCGACGCTGCGGGGAAACGCTGCACGCGCGAACACCCGGCAGTCGCCAGCGCACGCTGGCCTTGCTGCTCGCTGCGGTGGTGATGTACATCCCGGCGAACCTTTACCCGATCATGAGCACGACGTCGTTGGGTAACACCTCGCCCTCGACCATCATCGGCGGGGTCATGCTGTTTCTACAGCACGGTGACATTCCCATCGCAGTGATCATCTTTACCGCCAGTGTGGTGGTGCCCATCGGCAAGATTCTCGCGCTCGGCTGGTTGTGCTACGCAGTACGTCATCGCGGCGAGCCGTTCAGTAATGTCACCCGTGTGCGTCTCTATCGCATCACCGAGTTCATCGGTCGCTGGTCGATGGTCGATGTGTTCGTGGTCGCCATCCTGGTTGCACTAATCCGTGCGGGCGAGTTGATCTCGGTCGAACCCGGACCTGCCGCGCTCTCCTTCGCCAGCGTTGTGATCATCACCATGTTGGCGGCCCACAGTTTCGACCCGCGCATGATCTGGGACGACCTCCCCCAGCGCCCTCGACGCGCATGGCGGGATCGTCTGCCGCGACGTATCGCTACCGTTTCATCACGCAAGGAATCCGACGATGCCTGAAGCTCCACAGCGTGCGACACGCCAATATCGCCGCCGCCTATCGCCGATCTGGATCGTACCGTTGGTGGCGGTCCTCATCGGTTTATGGATGCTTTACGACAATCTTTCCGGCCTTGGCCCCACGATCACGCTGCAGATGGAAAACGCCGAAGGCATCGAAGCCGGCAAGACGTTGATCAAGACACGCAATGTCGAGGTCGGCCGGGTCGAGGATGTGACGCTCTCCGATGACATGTCACACACCGTCATCACCGCGCGCATGCAACCCGACACCGAACGCATGCTCAATGACGATGCGCGTTTCTGGGTGGTCAAGCCACGCATCGATCGCGAAGGCATCAGCGGCCTGGGGACCGTCCTATCGGGGGCTTACATTCAATTGCTGCCCGGTCACGGCGGGGAGCCCCAACGCGACTTCGATGTGCTCGAACAGCCCCCGGTCGCGCCCCCCGACGCCCCGGGAATCCGCATCAACCTGGTCAGCCAGGTGGGCAGCTCGTTGAGCGCCGGCGACCCGATCACCTATCAAGGCTTCACGGTGGGACGCGTGGAAAACACCGAGTTCGATCCCGACAAGAAGGAAATGCGCCACCGTCTTTACATTCAGTCGCCTTATGATGTGCTGGTCACCGACACCACACGCTTCTGGGTATCCTCAGGAGTCGATCTGCGCCTGAACTCGCAGGGCTTCCGCGTCAATATCGAGTCAATGGAGTCGCTCATCGGCGGCGGCGTGACCTTCGGGGTCCCCGAGGACGTGGAGATGGGTCAGCCCGCCGAATCGGAGGCGACCTATCAGTTGTTTAGCGACGAAGAAAGCGCCCGTGAGGGGACCTTCGATCGTCATCTCGACTATGTGCTACTGGTCGACGACACCGTGCGAGGGCTTAGCCACGGCGACCCGGTGGAATATCGCGGCGTGCGCGTCGGTACCGTGGAAACCGTGCCGTGGCGTTTCGCGGCCCCGCAGCCCAACGCCCTGGATCGCTTTGCGATTCCCGTACTGATTCGCATCGAGCCGCAGCGCTTCGACAACGCCCTGCAAGATTTCGATGCCGATGAATGGCGCGCGCGCCTCCAGGGCATGTTCGAGCACGGCCTACGGGCAACGCTCAAACGCGGCAACCTGCTGACCGGAGCGCTGTTCGTGGACTTGAACTTCCATGACGATCCCGAGCCTTACGAGCCGCTCACCTTCGAGGGCAAGAAGGTCTTCCCGACGACCACCGGTAGCCTGGCGCAGATCGAGGATAAGGTCTCGAACCTGCTGGATAAACTCAACGACGTGCAGATTGAGCCCGTCCTCGACTCACTGAACGAGACGCTGGCGACCACGCAGAACACGATGCGGCAAGTCAACGAGATCGCCGATTCGGTGGATGCACTGCTCGACGATCCAGCCACGCGCGAGCTGCCCGGCAATCTCAACAAGACGCTGCGCCAGACCCGCGACACGCTGGAGGGCTTCTCTCCCGACTCACAGGGTTACCGTGAACTCAACGATACGCTCTCGCGTCTCGAGTCACTGATGCGCGACCTGCAACCCGTGGCGCGCACGCTAAGCGAGAAGCCCAACGCACTGATCTTCGACAGCGAAGACGCCCCAGACCCGCAACCGAGGGCCCCACGCCAATGACCGAGATGACCTTCACTCATACTCGACGCCCGACATGCCCGGTGCGGTTTCTCGCCGCCGCCGGGCTGGGACTGTGCATGTCGATGCTGGTCGGCTGTGCCGGACAAAGCATCGACGAGTCGCGCTATACGCTCCCCAGTGAAACGCAAAACGTCGACGTCGCCAGCGACTTCAAGGGCAGTGTCTCGCTCGCGCCGCCACGCATGGCGAGCTACCTGAAGGATGATGGCATCGTCATGCAACTCGATGACATTCGTATCCATCAGGCACGCCACCATCTATGGGCCGAACCCCTTGATCGTCAACTGCAGGAACGCATGCGCCAGCATCTCAGCCAGGCCTTGCCCAACGCCGACGTGCTACGTAGCGGTCAATCCTCCGAGGCATCTACACCGGCGCTGCATGTCCAGCTCGACGTCGACCGTTTCCAGGGTCGCGACGACGGCATGGCCGTGGTCGACGGACAGTGGCGTATCCGTGACGACAACGACCGCACATTGTCGCGCGAATCCTTTGAGATAGAGCGCCCGCTGGAGGACGATGGCTATCCTGCGCTGGTAAGGGCGCTGGGCTCGGCTTGGGATACCCTTGGCGATCGTTTGGTCGATGCCTTGGTGGAGGTGGCCGACGCGGCGGAGACGAACTGACACGGCGCTTTATGAAGCCAGGTCACATGGTCGCAACCGCGACGGACGGTCATGCTACAGCCGTTACCTGTGACCGCCGCGGATGAGGAAGAGTGAGCCTCAGGCCGCGAACCGACCTCTGAGACGTGCCACCGCTTGGCTATGCAATTGGCATACCCGCGATTCGCTGACACCGAGCACGGCGCCGATTTCCTTGAGGTTGAGCTCTTCCTGGTAATAAAGCCCCAGCAATAGCTTTTCACGTTCGGGGAGTTGTTCGATGGCCTCGACCAAATGGGTGCGCGCATCGCCTTTCAGCAATGCATCGAGCGGGGTCGCTGGCGCGGTCTCTCCCGCCGGCGGTTCGCCGAGTTCGGACACGACCTCGTCGAATCCCAGCAGGTAACCGTTATTGGCATCCAGCAGCAGCTGATGATATTCCTCGACGCTCATATCCAGAGCACTGGCGATCTCGCGCTCGTCCGGGGAACGTCCTAACGACTGCTCTAGCTTGTGTACCGCCTGATCCAGCGCCCGCACGCTGCGCCGCACGCTGCGCGGCATCCAGTCGCGACTGCGCAGTTCATCGATCATCGCGCCGCGCACGCGCTGATTGGCGAAGGTGGAAAAACTCGCCCCTTGGGCGGTATCGAAGCGTTCCAGCGCATCGAGTAATCCCACCATGCCGGCTTGAATCAAATCATCGAGTTCGACACTGGCCGGTAAGCGTACTTGCAATGCCAGCGCATGACGCCGTACGAGCGGCATGTATTGCTCCAGCAGTGCGCGTTGGTCGATTTTGCCCTGTGCCGTATACATCTCTATCGCCTCGGATGTTCGGGTCGACGCTCGACGCGACGCCCGCTGACATTATCGAGCTTCCGGGCCGCCAGCCAAGGCCGGAATAACCCCCGCTTGATGAGCCTTTTCCCGAATTCGTCTTCACCGCTCTCTCAGCGGTAATTCACGATCAGTTGCAAGTCCTCGATACGCACGCTTGCACTCGGCGCGTTCCGAGAGGCAGTCCGCCGAAAGCGCAGTACAAAAGGTCCTTCAGCTGAAAGCCCCTCCAATGCCTGCGTACCCCCGCGACGCGTCGCCATTTCGACACAGCGACGCGGATGACACAGCCATGCCCGCACATCGTTTGGCCCCTTCGTGGCATAACGCCAGGACACCCGCGTGATAAGGCCATCGCCGACCGTGTGAGACTCAGGTGGACGCAGAGGCTCCGTACGCTCATCACGTCCCGGTGTCGTCAGCAGCGGCCCACGCGGCAGCGTCACCGCCCAACTGCCGGCTTCGACGGCTTTCGCCAACGGTGCCATGCTCAGCGTGGCACCTAACGCCACCAGCAATGCCAGGACGCAACCCAGCGATTTCATGACCCACGCTCGCTCGACGGGAGCGTCTGCGCCAGCCACTCGGCGGGGTCGACGACAAGCTCGACCGCCAGGAAGCGGCGCGCCGTGTCCACCAAGTTGCCAAGCGGCATATCGCCCGCGCTGGCCGGATCGCGTATCACCAGTAGACGTGGCAGGCGTTCGCGCTGCGACCATTGTTTGAGTTCGCGATAAGCACGCTGCAGGCCTTCCGCGCCGGAGGCGACCCAGATGCCCCAGTGCGGCGAGGAGCGCTGAGCAGTGGTGACGTCGCCGACGGCGAGTGGCAAGGTCTCCCAGGCAAGGCCGCTGAGTGACGCAAGGCGTTCACAGGTCGCCGTCACCGCCTGAGGAGTCGGATGACCGATCGTCACCAGAGCCGCCTTGTCGCGCCGCTGATTCGCATAAGCGCGCAATCCCGCCGCTTGATCACTCATCGTCACCTCAAGCTGCCTGTGAGAGCGCCGCATGCGCCGTTAGCAAGTGCATCAACCCGTGCAGCAGGGTATCGGGGCTGCGTCGCTTTCGCTCACCGGCGAGACGTTTTACCACCGGGCGCGTATCCACCGCCCAGCCGTCCTCGCTCAAGTCCATACGTAGCGCCAGAGCTGCCAGTTGCGCTGCCAGGTAGACGCGTAGCTCGCAATCCAGGGGTGCCGACGCCCCCAGCTGTTGCCACGCCGAGCGCATCAACCGCGACAGATCGTCCTGTTCGAGCTGGCGATACACGAAAGCGCGCATGTCGATATCCAGCGCATCGCCTCCATGCCCCAGCCAGTGATAGACACCCCGCCGACGCCCGCTCTCGGAATCATGACTCGTCGCAATCCACAGTTGCAGGTTGTCAGCATCGGTCTCGGCCAAGGCCACGGGCAAACGCGACAACGTCACGCGTCGCGCACGGCCACGCAGGCGGCAGGTGTGCTGGCCACAGGGCTCGGCTAGATCGACCAGCTCGCCTATCGCCAGACGTTCACCGGCATGCCAGACGCGCTGCTGCACCCGCGTGCGTGCCAACCAGGGGCTGTCCGACTCGCGCAACTGTTGCCTGACGTCGGCATCGGGCACCCGCGCGAACACATGCCAATGACTGCCCAAATGACGACGCGCCAGGGTCAGGCGTTGTGTATCCGAGGGCGGCCAACGGTGAAGAGGCCAGGCCAACGGCAAGACATCGCCGTTGGCATCCAACGGTATCATCGGCGCCGCCCAGTCCATTCCCCGTGGCTTCCCTCCCGACCAGCACAGGCCGGTCGCCTCGGCGCCATGCCATGCTTTGATCATCGACGGGGGTGCCAAATGCTCTTCGAGCCAGGTTTGCTGGATGGCAGGTGGCGACTCGCGACGGCGCCACGCGGCATCGAGCCAGGCCACACCCGGTACGCTGCGCTGCAGCGTTTCCATCACCCGCGCCAGTTGATCGCGCTGTGCCAAGAGATCCCGCGATAGTGCTTGCAGACCCTGTCCGGAGGCCGTGGGCCGCAACATCTCGGTGAGCACACCTTCATCGAAGGTGAACGGCGAGCCTTGCCCCACCGCCAGCGCTTCGTCCAATAATGCTGGCGCTTCGGCCAGGCGAATGTCTTCGGGCACGCGCTGACCATGCAAGACGTAATAAAGGCGCAGCCGATGGCGCATCACGACATCCAGCGCGGCCCCCAGGCGTGGCGCTTCATCGACCTTGGTCAACAAGCAACCATAAAGCGGCGCACCGGCATCCCGCGAGGCTCGCTGATAGGTCTCGACAACCTCTTCGAGCGTATCGCCGTGGCTGGCCGCATTCAGCAGCAAGAGACGCCGTACCGGCCGGGCGGCACCGCCGAGTCGCGCGATCTGCCCCGTCACGCGTTGATCGCGCTGGCTCATGCCCACGGTATCGACGATCACCATGCGCTTGCCTTCAAGTCGCGACAACAAGCCTTCAAGGTCATCTTCATGGTGTACGGCATGCACATCGACACCCAGCAGCCGGGCATAGATACGCAACTGTTCATGCGCACCGATACGATAATCGTCGGTGGTTACCAGGGCCACGTCATCCCCGCCGAAGCGCATCACGTATCGCGCCGCAAACTTGGCGGTGGTGGTGGTCTTGCCCACGCCGGTCGGCCCCACCAGGGCGAACACTCCCCCCTCCTCGAGCATCGTCGCCTCGTCATCGAGCACCTCGAGACGGGTCTCCAGTTGACGCCGGCTCCAGGCCAGCAAACGCGGATCATCGGCATCGACATCGGCGAGCTCGTCGGGCAGCGTCTCGAGCATTTCGCGTACCAGACGGGCGCTGAAGCCGGCGGTGATCAAGCGCTGACGCAAGACCCCGCGCACTCCGGGGCGGGCGTTGCGCGGGCGAGGTGTCTCGGAAATATGCGACATCAACAATTCGCGCATGGCCTGCATTTCAGCGTACAGGCGATCCTGACCCGGCGCGGGAGACGCCTCGGCGGAAGGTGTACCAGCCTGCGCGGGCACGGCCACGTCTTCGGCCTGCTCGACCATTGACGATTGGGCCTCTTCGGCCACGGCCACGACCTCGACGCCGTCATCCATGCGCCGGTTGGAGAGGATCAGGGCATCATCCCCCAGCGCGTCTCGTACCTGTCGCATCGCATCGCGACTGGTAGCACCGAGGAAACGCATCACGCTCATGAACGGGCTCCGACGGTAGCGGTGACACGCAAGGTGCGGTCATCGGGGATTTCGGCATTGGACATCACCACCAAGTGGGTGATACGGCGACGCAGGAAGCGGGCCAGCAACGCGCGCAGACCATGCTGGACGACCAGCACCGTCGGCTCGCCACGCGCTTCCTGACGTTCCACGGCAGCCATCGACTGCTCCATGAGAGTGTCGGCCAGGCCCGGTTCCAGGCCACCGCCATTGCTCAGCGCCTGGGTGAGTACTTGTTCGAGATTGGCTTCCAAGCCGATGACATGCATCTCTTGGTCCCCGGGGAACCACTGCTGGGTGATCGAACGTCCCAGCGCCACACGCACCATCGCGGTCAGCTCGTGGGGATCGTTCTGTTGTGGCGCATGCTCGGCCAACGTATCCAGGATGGTACGCATGTCGCGAATCGAGACCTCCTCGGCGAGCAGGTTCTGCAGGATGCGCTGCATCGCGGTTAGAGTCAGAAGCTTGGGCACCACGTCTTCGACCAGCGACTTGTTCTCGGCAGCGATCTTGTCGAGCAATTGCTGTACTTCCTGACGCCCCAGCATGTCATTGGCGTGACGATGCAGCAGGTGGTTGAGATGCGTGGCCACCACTGTACTCGCGTCGACCACGGTATAACCGTACACCTGGGCACGTTCACGCTGCGCGGCGTCGATCCACACGGCGGGCAGCCCGAAGGCCGGGTCCTGAGTCGCCGTGCCTTCCACCTGGCCCGAGACCTGCCCTGGGTCGATGGCCAGCCATTGCCCAGGATGCGCATCGGAGCGTCCCACTTCGACTCCCTTGAGCGTGATGACGTAGGTCGACGGCCCCAGCTCGAGATTGTCGCGGATATGTACCACCGGCGGTAGAAAGCCGACATCTTGGGCGAATTTCTTGCGAACGCTCTTGATGCGCCCCAGCAGTTCGCCCTTCTGGCGATGGTCGACGAGCGGGATCAAACGATGACCGACTTCGAGGCCCAGGGTATCGACCAGTTGCACGTCATCCCAACTGGCCTCGGGCACCTCGGGCTGCGGCGGCGGTGTCTGCGGTGTCGACGCCGCGGGCTCGGCCTCACGCTGGTTGCGTCGCCACATCCACCACGCCAAGCTGCCCAGCAATACCGTAAACAGCAGGAAGACCAGATTGGGCATGCCCGGCACCAACCCCAAAAGTCCCATGACGCCGGCGGCCAGCATCAAGACCTGCGGATTGTTGAATAGTTGGCTGATCAGTTGTTGGCCGACGTCTTGGTCGGTATTGACGCGCGACACGGTGACACCCGCCGCCGTGGAGATCACCAGCGCCGGAATCTGCGCCACCAGACCATCGCCGATGGTCAGCAAGGTATAGGTTTGCGCCGCCTCGGCAAAGCTCAGGCTGTGTTGCGCCATGCCGATTGCCAGGCCACCGATCAAATTGATCAGCATGATGATGATGCCGGCGATGGCATCACCACGCACGAACTTGCTGGCCCCGTCCATGGACCCGTAGAAATCGGCTTCTTGGGAGGTTTCCTGACGTCGCGCCCGTGCATCTTCCTCGCCGATCAAACCGGCGTTGAGGTCGGCGTCGATGGCCATCTGCTTGCCGGGCATGGCGTCCAGGGTGAAGCGTGCGCCGACCTCGGCGATACGGCCGGCCCCCTTGGTGATAACCATGAAGTTGATCACCACCAGGATCATGAATACGACCAGGCCAACGGCGAAGTTACCGCCGATCAAGAAGGCGCCGAAGGCCTCGATCACCTTGCCGGCCGCATCGCCGCCCTCGTGCCCTTCCAACAGAACCACCCGCGTGGAAGCCACATTGAGTGACAGCCGCAATAGAGTCGAAAACAGCAAAACCGCCGGGAAGGCCGCGAAATCGAGGGGCTTCTGCGTAAACATGCTGACCAGCAGCACCATGATGGCCAGGGTAATGTTAAAGGTGAACAGAAGGTCCAATACGAACGCCGGTAACGGCAAGATCATCATGGACAGGATCATGATGATCAATATGGGCCCAGCCAGGACCTTTAAACGGGTATCGCTCAGCCACTCGCGACGGCCCCATAATTGACTCAACGCATTCATGGTGTGTCCTTGGCGTCGGCAACGTTTTGCCTAGACGGGTCTAACTCGTCGGGCACGGGGAGGTCATTTGGCGTTTGCGGCCAGTCACCCCCTTCCTCGCGCACACGTTTCAAGCGGTAGGCCCAAGCCAGCACCTCCGCCACGGCGGTATACAGATTCGCGGGGACTTCTTGATCGATGTCCACATGCTGATTCAGGGCACGCGCCAACGGCGGCGCCTCCAGCAAGGGCACGCCATGCGCCTCGCCCAACTCGCGAATGCGCGTGGCGACCATATCCGCCCCTTTGGCCACGACGCGCGGCGCTTCCATCTGGCTCCCCTCGTACATCAGCGCCACGGCATAATGCGTGGGGTTGGTCACGATGACATCCGCATCCGGCACCTTGGCCATCATCCGCCGCCGTGCCATGGATTGCTGCTGGGCTCGCATGCGAGCCTTCACTTGGGGGTCGCCCTCGCTTTCCTTGTGCTCTTTCTTGATCTCGTCCTTGGTCATGCGGAGCTTCTTGGTAAAGCTCCACAGCTGGAAAGGCACGTCGATCAACACCACCACGATGAGTGTCGCTACGCAGAAGGCCAGGCACAACGCGGCGAGCTCCATACCCTTCGCGAGAGCTTCGCTCAACGGCAGGTTCATCAAGCCCAGAAGGTCGCCACGATGCCACCATAGAAAGATCACCGCGACACCGCCCACCAGCGTCGACTTGGCAACGGCCTTGCCCAGTTCCGCTACCGCCTGCGATGAAAACATGCGCTTCAATCCTTTCAAGGGATTGAGCTTGGACATTTGGGGCTGCAGCGACTTTGCCGTCAGCAGCCAGCCACCCAGCATTACCGGTGCTGCCAGCGCAACGACCGATACGATGAGGAACAACGGCAACAAGGAGACCAGCGTGTTTTTACCCAACGCCCAGACATGCGACATCAGTACGGCGGTATCGAACGCTTCAGCGCGTGAAAACATGAATGACTGCTCCATGACCCCTCCTAAACTCTCGTAGAGGTGGCCACCCAGCGACCATAGCGCCATCACCCCCGCCGCCAATAGCATGAAGGTAGTCAGTTCGCGCGAGCGCGCAACCTCACCGTCTTCCTTCGCCTTGTCGAGTCGTCGAGGTGTCGGGTCTTCAGTCTTTTCCTCGTCGCTATCGCTACCCTCGGCCATGGGACCTCTGACGTCGTGGCGCTAGAAACCCTTCGCCAAGGCAGATACCAAGGCGCCGAACAACCGCATTCATCGAATGCGGGCTATTTTCTCGGGAACGCGGGATAGCCGATCACTGGAATAGCGACTACTTAGCCATGCTATTCAGGGGACGTGAGGCTGAAACGCTGCCGGGGAGCACCGGCAGCGCAGGGAGGGATCAGAAGCCCAGGCTATCGAGGAGGTCATCGACCTGGTCTTGGTTATTGACGACATCGGTGCCTTCGGGCTTGACTTGCGGCCCGTTGAGCAGCTCATCATCGCCCTTTTGAGATTTACGCGAACGCTCGTCAGCAAGTTGCTGCAGCTCTTCCTTGTCATGACTCTCAGGAGCGGTATCGATCAGCACTTGCACCAGCTGCTGCTCGATCTCACGAATGACATCCATCATTTTCTTGATGACCTGCCCCGTCAGATCCTGGAAATCCTGGGCCATCATGATTTCTAGCAGCTGCGCATTGGTGGCCTTGGTCTGGGTCGGCACATCACGCAGGAAGTCACGCGTATCCTTCACCAACTCTTTGGCGTCGTCCAGCTCAACAGGCGCGGCGAACCATTCTTCCCAACGTTGATCGAGCTTTTCGGCCCCCGACTCCATGCGCTCTTGCAACGGCTGTGCCTGATCGATGGCGTTCAGAGACCGCTCCGCCGCTTGCTCGGTCATGTCCGCAACATAACTAAGACGATCCCGCGCGTCGGGAATCGCTTCGGCCGCTTTTTCGATCTCCTTATCCAGCCCCAGCTCGCGCATGCTTTCGTGGAGCATGCGCGTCATCTTGCCGATCTTGTGAATCAAATCGTCAGCGGGGATGCCATCCGCACTGTTCTCCGGCTGCGTTTCACCGCTCATGGCCTGCCCTCCTCGTGCGAACTTACTTGCCCAGTTTCTCGAAAATCTTGTCTAGCTTCTCTTCCAGCGTCGCAGCGGTGAACGGCTTCACGACATACCCATTCGCCCCGGCCTGTGCGGCGGCGATGATATTTTCTTTCTTGGCTTCCGCCGTCACCATCAGCACCGGTAGTTCCGACAGAGCATCGTCCTGACGGATTTCCTTGAGCATCGCGAGGCCATCGAGATTGGGCATGTTCCAGTCAGAAACCACGAACTCGAAGCCACCGGCACGCAGCTTATTGAGCGCTTCCTGGCCGTCTTCTGCTTCATCGACATTATTGAAGCCCAGTTCTTTAAGCAAACTGCGCACGATGCGCCGCATGGTCGGGAAATCATCCACGACCAGAATGCTCATATTCTTATCTGCCATACATCCTCCGATTCATTCAATCTGGCTAATCATTCACTGCGCGAACTGGTGCTCTGAAGGGGCGCATTTAACACGCCCCTAGGCGGCATGGCTTAGGCTCTTTTCAGAAAGGGCCTAGAATTCTTCCCACTCGTTTTCTTCGTGCGCCGTCGAGGCTCGTTTCGACGGTGCATGATGCGTCTGCGCTGAAGACTTGGACGTCATGGTGGGTGCGGACGCCGTCGACTTGGTCGCCTGCGAACGCGCCCCCGGCAACGCCTGGTGTGACGCGCCGCCCGGCAAACGGAAAGTGGTGACGACATTTTCCAAGCGCTGCGCCTGCTCTTCCAGCGACGCCGACGCGCTCGATGCTTCCTGGACGAGAGAGGCGTTTTGCTGAGTCACCTGGTCCATCTGCGTCACGGCCTGGCTGACCTGCTCGATGCCATCGCTTTGTTCCTGCGAGGCTGCGGATATCTCATCCATGATGTCACTGACGCGTTTCACCGCCTGAACGACATCGCGCATCGTAGTTTCGGCGTTGCCCACAAGCTCGGAGCCCTGCTCGATCTGAGTGGTCGAGGTATGAATCAAGCCCTTGATTTCCTTGGCGGCCTCGGCGCTGCGGCTGGCCAGGTTACGCACTTCGCTAGCGACCACCGCAAAGCCACGTCCCTGTTCACCGGCACGCGCTGCCTCGACCGAGGCGTTCAACGCCAGAATGTTGGTCTGGAAGGCGATCGAATCGATCATGCCAATGATATCGGAGATCTGCTTGGAACTTTCGGTGATGCCCTGCATGGTCGTGGAGACTTCCTGCATGACATCGCCGCCGCGCCCGGCAGTACTCGAGGCATCGCTGGCCAAGGAACTCGCCTGCCGCGCATTGTCGGCATTCTGACGCACGGTAGAGGTCAACTCTTCCATGCTCGAAGCAGTTTCCTCGAGCGAAGCGGCCTGCTGCTCGGTCCGCGAGGACAGGTCGGCATTGCCCGACGCAATTTCGCGGGCCCCGCCATGAATCGAGCCACTGGCTTCACGCACGGAGGTGACCGTACCCACCAGCCCGCTTTGCATGTCGCGCATGGCGGCGAACAAGCGCCCGATTTCGTTTCTGCCACGTTCGGCGATGCGATGGGAGAGATCGCCCTTGGCGATGTGCTCGCAATGCTCGACCGCTTCGTCCAATGGCTTGACCACGGCCTTGACCAATACCATGCGTACCAGCAACGCCAAGACCACGCCAAGCACCAGCAATACGATGGACAGAATCTCCATCAGCTGGCTGTTATCCGCATCTGCCACGATGGCGTCATCGACACGTGCTTCGGCGTACTGGATGAAGTCGCGCACGCTATCGTCGAGATCGTCCATCAGCGGGTTGATGCGCTGATCGTCCTCGATGCGCACGGCATCCTCGCCAGCGTTCATTTCACGTTCGATCTCGTCGCGCAAGGCGGTAAAGGCGTCGTCGATGCGTGCCGCGTATTCTTCGCCGGAATTCGTCTTGGCCACCTGATCGAATTCGTTGATGCGATCACTCGCCTGGCTCACAGCGGTTTCAACCGCCCCTTGCAAGTCTTCCGTACGTTCGGTGTCTCCGGCTTCCACTGCATTGCGGTAACTGGCCAGCAGGCCTCGTGCGCGCACGAGGTTCACGGTGGCACGGTTGACGGTATTGGTCTGCTCGAAACCAATGGTACCGATGGTATCCAGTGCCTCGGCACTTTTTTGGTTGGAATAGAACCCCAATGCGCTGATGACCGCAATCATCACGACCATGATGGTCAGTGCAATTGTCAGACTAGCCCTGACCGAAAGATCGTTGAGTATTTTTCCCATGTCGTCTCCTGACAAGTTCCCTGGCGTCGGTTGCTGTGATTGAGTCGATGATGAATGAATCTGAGCCGCCCCGGTTTGTTATATCTGTCGTCGCTATACTCGCTGCGCGCGCCCCGAGGCTTCGGCGCGTTTCATCAAGGCAGCGGGGATCTCGGAAAGCGCGATGGTATCGATCGCCGCGCCCATGACGACCGCTTCACGCGGCATGCCGAATACCACGCAGCTTTCTTCGTCCTGGGCCAGGGTATAGGCACCCGCCTGACGCATTTCCAGCAGGCCCGCCGCGCCATCTCGTCCCATTCCGGTTAGGATCGCACCGATGGCGTTACGCCCAGCGCTTTGCGCGGCAGAGCGAAACAGTACATCCACCGACGGGCGGTGCCGGTTGACCGGCGGCGCATCATCCAGGCGAATGACATAGTTAGCCCCCGAACGGGCGAGCTTCATGTGCCAGTCCCCCGGCGCGATGTAGACGTGGCCGGGCAGGACGCGCTCGCCGTCCACGGCCTCCTTGACCGATATTCGACATAGCTTGTCGAGACGTTCGGCGAAAGATTTCGTAAAGCCACCCGGCATGTGCTGGGTGACTAGAATAGCCGGACTGTTCGCTGGCAAAGGCTCAAGCACATGGCGAATGGCTTCGGTGCCTCCCGTAGAAGCACCGATGATGATCACCTTCTCGCTCGACAATAGCGGTGCCTTGACCGGCGGCTTATCCTTCGCCGGCGGCTGCTTGGCCACAGCTTTGGGACGTGAACGTGCCGCCGCCCGGATCATGTCGGCGATCATTTCCGTATACTCGAGCATCCCCTCGCGGATACCCATTTCAGGCTTGGCAACGAAATCGACAGCGCCGAGCTCCAGCGCGCGCAGCGTGATTTCAGAGCCTTTCTGGGTCAGTGAGGACACCATCAGCACCGGCATGGGACGCAAACGCATCAAGCGCTCGAGAAAATCGAGCCCATCCATGCGCGGCATTTCCACATCCAGGGTCAACACGTCGGGATTGGTGCGCTTGATCAGATCCCTGGCCACCAGGGGATCGGGTGCCGTGGCAACGACCTCCATGTCCGGCTGGCTATCGATGATCTTGCTCATCAAATCGCGAATCAACGCCGAATCATCGACACACAGCACCTTGATCTTGTTCGAGGTCAACGCCACCACTCCTTATCTTCATGCAGGCATGTGACACAGGCCACGCATGTCACGTCGGCCGTCACGATGTCGCGCACGACACACCCTATGAGGTTACTATCGGCAGGCACTAGACGCGCTGAAGGGTCAGCGCGCTAATTCGTATACGGTCTGTCCTCGCAGCTTGAAACGCTCGGTCAGGTAGGAAAAATTCTCCGAGTGACCGGTGAACAACAGACCATCGGGTTTCAACAAGGGCGCAAACCGCTCAAGGATCCGCGCTTGGGTTTCCTTGTCGAAATAAATCATCACGTTACGGCAAAAAATAGCATCGAAGGGACCCTTCGCCACCCAACTGCCCGAAGTCAGGTTGAGTGATTGAAAGTCGATCATCGAGGCCAATTCGGGACGTATCTTCGCCATCCCGGCGCGAGCCCCACTGCCCCGCAGGAAAAACTGCCGACGGCATGCTTCGGAGACCTTCTCCAACTGATCCAGCGCATAGATCCCCTTGCGCGCCTTATCCAGCGCGTCGGTATCGATGTCGGTGGCCAGAATCTGCGCCTGAGAGGCTCGACTACCCAGCGCCTGGCTCAGGGTGATCGCCAACGAGTAGGGCTCTTCCCCCGTCGACGCCGCAGCACACCAGATACGTACGGGAGATGTCGCTTGCTTGACGTGCTCAGCGAGCAACGAAAAGTGGTGTGACTCACGGAAAAAAGACGTCAAGTTTGTCGTCAGTGCGTTGGTGAACGCTTCCCACTCCGGCGACTCAGGATGCTGATCCAGACGCGTCAAATAATCGCTGAAGCGACGCATACCATGCAGCCGCAGCCGCTTTGCCAAGCGGCTGTAAGCCATTTCACGCTTGTGCGACGCCAGCACAAGGCCGGCGCGCTGATAAATGAGCGTGCGTATCTTATCGAAATCCGCCTCCGTGAATTCCAGATCCCGGTCGGCGGCTCCGAACAAGCTAGGATGCTCTTCCTGCGGCGCAGGAGACTGACGAAATTCGCTCAAAAGGATTCCCACTCCTCTTCATGTGATGCCTGGTGAGCGCCCGCCTCCTGCGACTCCTGACGCCGAGGCTCCAGAGAGGTCTTCTGACGCTGCGCTGAAGGTGCCGTCGATTGCTGACCCTCACCGGTACGTGTGGGTGTTGTCTGCGGCTTGGCGAGGCTCGCCGAATTCTTGTTGCGGCGCGCCGTCTCGGCACCACTCCCGGCCAGACGGAAGACAGCCACGGAGCGCGACAGCTCGGTGACGCTAGACTCGAGATCCGCAGCGACTGAAGCCGTCTGCTGTACTCGGTGGGCATTCTGCTGGGTGACATCGTCCATCTGCGTGATGGCTTGGTTGATCTGTTCGATACCGCTGCTCTGCTCGTCGGACGCCGCAGTAATCTCGTTCATGATGTCGTTGACACGCGTGACCGAGTTGACGACTTCCTCAATACTGCCCTCGGCTTTGCGTACCAGATCAGTACCGCCCTCGACCTCTTGCGTGGAGTTGTCGATCAGCGCGCGAATTTCCTTTGACGCCTGGGCACTGCGACTCGCCAAGTTGCGGACCTCTCCGGCGACGACGGCGAAACCACGCCCCTGCTCACCCGCGCGGGCGGCTTCGACGGAAGCATTCAAGGCCAGGATATTGGTCTGAAAGGCGATCGAATCGATCATTCCGATGATGTCAGACATTTCACGCGAACTATCGCGGATACGCCCCATGGTGCTGACCACTTGCCCCATGACCTCACCGCTCTGACGCACCGTCTCACTCGCCGTGCTCGAGAGTTGGCTGGCCTGACGCGCGTTGTCGGCGTTCTGCTTCACGGTGGCGGTCATTTCTTCCATGCTGGAAGCCGTTTGAGCAAGCGATGCGGCTTGCTGCTCAGTCCGCGAGGAAAGGTCTTCGTTGCCTTCGGCAATGTTACGGGTCGCCGGTGTGACCACACCCACATTCTCGTTGACCTCCTTGACAATATTGCCAAGGCTGCGACGCATGGTATCCAGCGCCCGCGTCAGACGACCAATCTCGTCTTGCTTGCCCTCCTTGAGGCTAGCGCCCAAGTTACCGGCCGCAATCTGTAGCGAAAAGTCCAGAGCCTCACGCACCGGACGCAGCGTCGAGCGCACCGTGATAATCCCCAGCACCACCAGCACGACCATCCCGAAGATGAAGACGCCCGCCTGCCACATCAGCATTTCATGCTGTGTTTCGGCTGCTTCTGTGGCCATACTCATGGCGTCGTTGCGCTTTTCATCGACCAGGCTGTTGAGCTGGCCGCTGACCTCCTCACGCTGGCCTTCAAGCACATCGTTGTAAGCTACGTAAGCTTCGTAGAAATCGCCGGCATTCAAAGTGTCCAGCACCACTTGCATGCCATCATCCAGATAACGCTCTACAGAGGCATTAAAGCTTTCCGCAGCATCCGTGTGATTGGCGGGACGGCCGTCGTAATATGCGCTCCAGGTTTCGGAGAGGCTTGTCATTAGCTCTTCGGCCTCAGCCGTCACCGCCTCCATGTCACCCGACGCCGGGTTACTCACGGGCTTGTCGACCAGGTCTCGACCTTTGGACATCAATTGATCGATTTGCTGCAGGCGGGCGACATCTTCCAGGCCCTGCTCGGACAGTGCCTGCAGCTTGTCACCCGCGCGTTGTAAGCTGACCATGGACAGCACACTACTGACCGCCAGCATCAGCACCGCCGCGACGACCATGGTCACCAGGCGGCCCTTGAAGGTGTTGAACTTGAGGCTCTTGAGCCGGGCCAAGACACCGGTATGCTGAATCTGACCACGCTCGAGCTTGACCCCACGACGCTTGCCCGCCGACATCGCCGCATATGTCCGCTCCGCCTCAGCACGCGCCTTGGCGGTGGGCTTGACGCGCACCGAGGTGTAACCAACGACCTCGCCACCTTCGAAGATCGGTGTCACGGTGGCATGCACCCAATAAAAATCACCGTTCTTGCAACGGTTCTTGACCAGCCCGCCCCAGATTTCGCCTTTTTTCAGGGTCGCCCATAGGTTCTCGTAGGCCAACGGCGGCATATCGGGATGACGCACGATATTGTGCGGAGACCCCACCAACTCATCGTAGGTAAAGCCGCTGATCTCGACGAAAGCCGGATTTGCGTAGGTGATGACCCCTTTCAAATCCGTACGGGACAACAGGTAATCTTCATCCGCGAGCTCATGCTCACGCTGAGTAACGGGCTGGTTATTGCGCATGATACGGTTCCCTGGTGTTCATTTTTATTGGTTAGTGTCGGTGCGCTCTAGTGGCGCCTCGCGACGGCGTTATTGTGCTTGTTGCTCGACCAATGCCATTTCCTCGCTGGTCAGCAGTTTCTCGATGTCGACGATGACCAGCATGCGATCCTCGAGACTGCCGAGGCCGCTGAGATAATCGGCAGACAGCGTCTCACCGAACTCGGGCGCGGGCTTGATCTGGTCGGAGGTAAGCGTCATGACATCGGATACCCCATCAACCACGATGCCCACGATCCGGTCGGCGACGTTGACCACGATCACCACGGTCTGCCCTTCGTATTCAATGTTGTCGAGATTGAACTTGATACGCAGGTCGACGATCGGCACGATCACACCGCGCAGATTGGTCACGCCCTTGATGAAATCGGGGGCATTGGCGATGCGCGTCACGTTTTCATAGCCACGGATTTCCTGCACTTTCAGGATATCGACGGCGTATTCCTCGCTACCCAGCGAGAACACCAGGTACTCTTGGCTTTGCGTATCGATAGCCGCCTCGGCGGCCTGGGTCATGTCACTCATGAGACTACGTCCTCCTGGCGTGATGCGGTTAGTTCGGCGTGCTTGGGGGAGTTGGCACGCTGACGGTGCAATCGGTTGACATCGGCGACGTCAAGAATCAGCGCCACGCTGCCATCCCCGAGAATCGTCGCTGCGGATATGGCCGGCACCTTGCGGTAGTTGGTTTCGAGGTTCTTGACCACCACTTGTTGCTGGCCGACGAGGTCGTCGACCAGCAAGGCATAACGCCGCCCTTCGGCCTGCAGGATGACCGCGATACATTGAGTCGGGTCCTGCACGGAGCCATCTATATGCAGAATATCGTGCAAGGCGATCAGCGGCAGATACTCGTCACGCACTTTGAGCAGTTTGTCGTTGCCCGCCATCGAGTAGATATCATCGTTGCTGGGCTGTAGTGACTCGAGCACTGCCGAGAGCGGCAAGATGAAGATTTCCGGCCCGCTCTTGATCGACATGCCATCGAGGATCGCCAGGGTCAGCGGCAATACCACCCGAGTCGTGGTGCCTTTCCCAGGCCAGGACTGGATCTCGACGTGGCCGCCCATGGCCTGGATATTACGTTTGACGACATCCATGCCTACGCCGCGTCCGGAGACATCGCTGACCTGATCGGCGGTCGAAAAACCTGCCGCGAAGATAAGCTGCCAAACCTCGTCGTCGCTCATGCTGTCAGAAACGGCCAATCCGTTATGAGCTGCCTTGGCGAGGATCTTCTCGCGACTGAGGCCGCCCCCATCATCCTTCACTTCGATGAGGATATTGCCGCCCTGGTGCTGAGCGGAAAGCGTCAGTTGTCCGGTACGTGGCTTGCCTGCGGCCTCGCGCGCATCAGGCATCTCGATACCATGGTCAAGGCTATTGCGCACGAGGTGCGTCAAAGGATCGATGATGCGCTCGGTCAGGCTCTTGTCGAGCTCGGTGGACTTGCCTTCAGTGACGAGCTCGATGTCCTTGCCCAGCTTGCCGGTAAGATCGCGCACCAAGCGAGGAAAACGACTGAACACGTAGTCCATCGGCACCATGCGGATCGACATCACCGACTCCTGCAAGTCACGCGCGTTGCGCTGTAGCAGGTTCATGCCGTTGACCAGCGGCCCATGGGCGGCCACGTCAAGTTCGCTGGCGGTTTGATCGAGCATAGACTGGGTAATGATCAGCTCACCGACAAGATTGATGATCTGATCAACCTTCTCCACCGGCACGCGAATCGTCGCCGACTCCCCGCCAGCTTTCTTCTTGGCAGCACCCGCCTTGTTAGCTGGTGCCGCCTTCGCAGGCTTCTCGTCGGCCGCTGCCTGGGCCGGGGCTTTTTCTACAGGCGCCGCCTGCTCGGCAGGGGCCGACTCGGGCGCCGGTGCGTCGCCCTGAGACACAGCAGGCGCCGAGGCTGTCTCAGCCTCTACCTGCGTCGTCTCGGCCGGTGCAGCGATCGCCGCGACGTCTAGTTGCTCAGGCTCGACGATGAAACACATCACGGCTTCGATATCGTCACGGCTGGAGGCACTTTCCAGCACCACCTCATAACGCGTGGCATCACCGTGCTGCTCTTTCACGTCGCCCAGATTCCCGAGCTCCTCTACGAGGAGTTCACGGTCTTTGTCGGATACGTTCAACAGCACGACACGCAGCCAGCCGCTATCTGCCTCGGCGGCCTGAGCTTCCTGCTCCTGGCCCTCCGACACATCCTTGCCAACCGTATTCCCGGCATCCGAGCTTTGGCTTTCATCCGACGCCTGCTCAGGGGGCGCGATATCGGCCTCAGGCTCGCTACCCACGCCATGTCCCAGCTCATCCAGCGCTAGCTTCTTCAGCGTCTGACAGATGCGGGCATAGGCTTCAGGGTCCGGTTCGGCGCCATTGCGGTAGGCATCAAGTTGGTCGTGAAGCATATCCTTGGTTTCCAGAAAGAGGTCGACGATATCCGTGCGCAAGATGAGCTCGCCCTGCCTGGCATAATCCAGCAGGTTTTCGAGCATGTGCGTGGTTTCTTGCAGCACGCTGAACCCGAAGGTGCCCGCGCCGCCCTTGATCGAATGCGCGGCACGAAAAATGGCATTGAGTTGCTCCGGATCCGGCTCGTCGAGATCCAGCTCGAGCAGGTGGCGCTCCATGTCACCCAGTAGCTCTTCGGCCTCTTCGAAAAAGGTCTCGTAGAATTCAGTTATATCCATGCTCGTTCCACGTGATCGTGATCGTTAGGGCGATGGCTGATCTTGCCCTTCACCGCCACCGGTGGTGCGCTCATACACTTGCGGGAGTGCGTTACGCATTAATGAGTCAGCGCCCTGAGTCGGCGACAACCCTTCTCGCTGCGTGTCATCCGTACTGTCGAGTATTCCCTCGGGAGATGACGCACCGGCCTCGCCCTGATCGCGAATCTGCTCGGCGGCGTACTCCGACAACACGACGATGCTGATACGCCGATTGACAGCATCACTGGGCTTTGTGCCTTCCAGGTTGACGCGTGACCCCATGCCCGCGACACGCAGCAGCTTGCCGGAATCGAGCCCGGCCGCGACCAGAGTGCGGCGCGATGCGTTGGCACGATCGGCGGAAAGTTCCCAGTTGCTATATCCGGCTTCCCCACCGGCGTAGCGCAGGTCATCCGTATGCCCGGTGAGGCTAATCGCATTGGGGACCGCGTTGAGCTCCGGCGCCAGAGCCTGTAAGAGATCGCGCATATACGGTGCGAGCCGGGCACTGCCCAACTCGAACATGGGTCGTTTGTCGGTATCGACGAGCTGAATGCGCAGCCCCTCAGGAATGAAGTCGGTCCGCAACTGCGAGCTCATCTGACGCAGGTTCGGGTCTTCGCGGACCTGGCGTTCCAAACGATCGCGAAGCACCCTCAGACGTCGCATCTCATCGCTAGGGCGCGATTGCTGGCGAACGTCCAGACGCCGTTCTTCGCCTTCGGAGAAGGTGGGGTCCGCTCCGCCCCCGGGAATCGCGCTGGTACTTGCCGTCGACTTGTCACCGCCGGTCATCGCTACCGCCAAGGGTGTGCGGAAATACTCGGCGATATGGCTTAACTCGTTTTTAGGCACCATCGACAGAATCCAGAGCACCAGAAAGAGCGCCATCAACGCGGTCATGAAATCGGCATAGGCAATCTTCCAGTTACCGCCATGAGGCGCACCGCTGACCACTTTCTTGCGCTTGACGATGATCGGACGACGCTCATTGCTCATGCTTATCCCGTCCCGGTGCCGCGCGTGGCACTACCCTCGGCTCGAACGTGCTCCTCGAGCTCGGTAAACGAGGGACGTTCGGCAATGAACAATGCCTTGCGCCCGAACTCCACCGCCAGCTGCGGGGCCATGCCGTTGAGACTCGCCATGAGCGTCACGCGGACGCACTGCAACATTTTGATCGCCTCGGTGACCTGCAACTGCAAGCGTTGCGACACGGGAAGCACGAACCCGTAGGCAAGCAAGATCCCCAAGAAGGTTCCCACCAGCGCCTGCGCGATCATTTGTCCCATCGCTGCGGCGCCCTGATCGGCCGCGCCCAGAGCATGCACCACGCCCATGACGGCCGCCACGATGCCGAATGCAGGCAGACCATCACCAACACTGTGCAAGGAATGCACAGGGATTTCCGCTTCGTGCTGAAAGGTATCGATCTCGTGTTCCATGAGCGCATCGATCTCGAAGGGATCCATGTTGCCGCTCACCATCAGGCGCAAGTAGTCAGTGATAAACGCCATGATCAGGGGGTCATTGGCAATCTTCGGGTAGTCCGCGAAAATCGCACTATCCTCAGGGGCATCGATATCACGCTCGATGGCCAGCATGCCGTCCCGCCGCGCCTTGGCCAGCAAGCGGTACTGCAATGCCATCAGCTCCATGTACATCGTCTTGTTGTACTTATTGGTACGCTTGAGCTTTGAGAACGTCCGCAGGGTGGCCTTGATCGCCTTGCCATTATTGGCGGCGATGAAAGCCCCGACGGCAGCCCCGACGATCATGAGAATTTCGGAAGGCTGAAAGAGCGCTCCAAAGTGGCCACCGACAAGGGTGTACCCCCCGCCGATCGATGCGATAACAACCAAATAGCCGAGTAGAATCAACACAGCAGAACGCTCCTAGCGACATGCATGACTTGCCTGTTGATATCCCTATCGGCAGGAAGCGACACGGCTTGAATGAAAAAACGCAGAAATGCGTCGTGCCGCTTCCCGGTATCGGTCGTTATCCTCTGGGTCGCGACGACACTAGAGACGAGAATGCCTATCTAGCGACGAGGCGTCGTGCTGTCACGCCATCCGACTCAGAAGTCGAAACAGGCTGACGGCGCGGTGTTGTCACCCGCTCTTCGGCCTGACGTTTCTTGCGTGTCTTGCCGGCACGCGAAGGCGGCTGACAAATACCGCACACGAAGTCGCGATCGGGACTGTACGCGTGCGCGACGAACTGGCCACCGCAGCTGGTACAGGCCGATAGCTGCATCATGCCGCTTTCGAAGAAGCGAATGAGCGTCCAGGCACGCGTCAACCCCAGCACCGGCTCACCTTCTTCAAGGCTGACTTGCTCCAGGTACAGCTTGAAAGCCTTGACGAAGGCCGACATTCGCTCGCAACCGCAGTCTTCGAGCAGACTCCAGTAAATGTTGTAAAACAACGACGAGTGGATGTTCGGCATCCAGGTAATGAACCAGTCGGTCGAAAACGGCAGCATGCCCTTGGGGGGCGACATGCCACGCACTTCCTTGTAGAGCTTGATCAAGCGCCCACGACTTAAGTCCGTTTCGGTCTCGAGCACCTGCAGGCGCGCTCCCAGATCGATCAATTCAATGGCGAGCTGCACCTGCAGCATTTCGCCCACTAGACTTTTCTCGCTCACGACGATACTCCTCAGTTAGAAGAGAAAGACGGGCACTCATTATGTGCGCTCGCCATCAACAAGGCAGCATGCGTCTGCCCCAACCCCTGCTCACGCTGATTGTGGGTCAGCTTGCGCAGTTGCTCCGGCTCGTCGTAGCAAAGCCGGCAGAGAAGTTGATTCGTTCGTGCGAGTTGTGTCAGTTGCTTGATCGACAAGGAAGCGATGAGATCCGCCATTTCGTCGTCCATCTTGAGACGAAAGAGCGCAGTGGTGCGATCTTCGCTGATCATGCGCTGCGTAAGCAGCAGGTAGGACAGGTTGATATCTTGGATATCATCCAGAAGGCTATCGGTTTCCATATAATTCCCTGCGTACGACGTTATTTTGATGAAGGAGGCTTCTGCGGCCTCTCTCCGATGAGCCAGTGTTTTTGATTTTTCGGCTGACTCGATTCTTACTGTCGCATCATTTTGAGACGTTTTTATGAAAAGATTCAACATCTCCTACATGGAAACCAACAAATCCTTACAAAAAAGGAATGAGCCGACTCACTCAAAAGTACGATAGCAACCAGACTGGAGGGGCAGTAACACGCTAGCGGCAAGGGTTGCCGACGAATAGAAGGCCTGCCACAGCATGTTAATTATTAGCAAACTATATAACATGGGGTGCGTCAATAAACCGCATCCCTTCGTCGCAATTCAGCGACGTGGGGGCGCTTCTGACTCGCTATCCAAGCTTGCCTCTTCACGTTCCAGGTCATAGACCCAGGCCAGCAGCTCGGCAATGACTTGATACAGCATGGGGGGGATTTGAGCATCCAGATCGACCTGCATCAAAAGCGCCACCAACTCGGGAGCATCATGCACGAAAACGCCATCGCTTTTGGCCGTCGAGACAATGCGCTCAGCCAGGTCGCCGTACCCTTTGGCCACCACCACAGGCGCCGCCGAGGGATCTTGATAAGCTAACGCAACGGCGCGTCGCCTTTCGTCGGGCGTGTCACTCATGGCGTTCCTCACTTGCGTCGTTGTCAGGCATACGATGCACGTCGATCACGGCCTGCACCCCTAAGGCATCAAGGCGCTCATGCAGCGCCGACGCCTGTTCGGAAAGGCGCTCCAAGGCCGCCCCTTCAGGCGCCGAGATCGACAACGAAGCCCGTTCGGCACGTAGCGTCATGGCGATATGCACGTCACCAAGATGCGGCAAGGAAATATTCATCTCACTATGCCAAGGTGATGTGTCATGCCCCTGCGATTTCGCCTGACCGTCGGCATCCTGGCCATCGCCTCCCGACCATTGCTGCAGGGTCATGGCTAACATGATGCCTGGCCACAGCATACCTTCCCAACGCAGTGTCGGCGTCACCAACATCTCTAGTTGATGGCGGACGACAGACTGCAAGGTATCGTTTTGATCCGTACCGATTTGCTGCAAGCCTGAACTTGCCAGGGCATGGCGCTGTTCACTCCCCGACATCTCCCCTCGCGCCGACAGCATCTCAGGAGAAGCGCCTTGCTGAGCGAGCAAGGGCGCCTCGGCGAAAAGATTGACAGCGGGCGCGGGGCGCAAGGAAGTCAACGTGACCGGTGATGCCATCTCGGCCATAGCCGCGCGTGAAGTGGGCGATCCCGCGTCCCCCATACGCGCCGCATGAGGCGTTTCGGGCGAGACAAGACCGGCCGCCGCCGACATACGCGGCGCCAACGCCATCTGCGGTTCACGCGCCAACGCGGCCGTCGACCATTCGCCCTTCAGCCAACGCGCCAGGTGCGACTCGTAGAACACGCCACTTTGTTGAATATTTTGCTGCAATTGAGATGCTAGAAACCTCGGCGATGCCTCTCCCTCCTGGAGTAACGGCTGCGGAGAGGTAATCGACGATGGCGGCGCGGGAAAACGCGCCAGCACATCGGCGATGGTGCGCGCGGCGGTACTGAAATGCGTAGTGGATGAGCCGGGCGTCGTCGACGACTGCTCTCCCGCCTTGCCTGAGGAGATGCCTGACTCAAGAAGCGCCGAGGCACGCGCCGGAGTGAGCTCGGCTTGTGAGGAGCCGCGATGCTGAGGCCCGCCACCTTCACGGGTCAATGATTCGATGGCATTCCCAGAAAGCACCGGCTTGACCGGCGCAGGCAGGTCGCTCGTTCGAGGCGCATCGATACGCTGCCCCAGCACCTGATGAAGCAGCGTGTCGATAATGGGAGTGATGCCACTCACGTGTGCCCTTCAGTGCCCCGAGAGGGGCGCGTGCGCTGCGACAGCATGCCCTGCCCTTGATTATAGGCACGCACCAACGCTTGCTGGCGCCGAGAGCTGCCGATCAATTGCGTGAGTTCCTCACAGCGAGCATCGAGTTGGTCTCGAATGGCGCGGTCGTGCTCGAGAATTTCCTCGATCATGCGTGCACAGTACTGGCGCTCTTGCGCATTGAGCTGTTCGCCTTGAGGTGCGCGCCGCAATGCCTCGACATCGGCCACATAGCGGGCACGCTGCTGAATCAGAGCGTCCCACTCCTGGTGACGTGCGTTTTCGAGCATCGCCCGAGAACGCTCGAGCATATTCTCATAGATGTCCAGACGCTCCGACGCATTGCTCATGTCACGATCCATCCACTTGCGGGGCGATTTCGCGCCAGGCCGAGCCGATATCTTCCAACAGATGTGCGGCCTCGTCGAGCGCGGCTTGATCATTGCGCAAGTTGGCTCTCAGCAACAACCGCGCGATATAGTCATAGAGACTGCCCAGACGCTCCGAGAGTTCACCGCCACGCTCATGATCGAGCGCCGCCGCCAACCCATTATTGACAATATTCAGGGCCTTGGTAATTGCCTGCCCCTTGGCGGAGATATTGCCATCCTCCATGTGCATCTTGGCAGCCCGAATGGAGGCTTGCGCGCCGTCGAATAGCATCACGATCAACTGATGGGGGCTGGCCGACATCACCCCGGATTCGACGCCGACACGGGCATAGGCCTGGGCGCCTCGCATCATATTCATGATAGTTCCCCTACTGGTTCATTTGTGCGTTCAAGCTGTTGAATTGCTGGGTCAGATAAGAACTCGTCGAGTTCATTTGCGACACTAGTGCGTCCAAATCGGCGAATTGTGTGCGGTAGCGATCCACTGTCGCATCAATGGAGGCTTGCATACTGGTATAACGTTCGCCGAGACGCTCGATGGAGGTATCAATCCCGCTGGTAGCCGTGTCCAGCGTTCCCCCCTCATCCAGCAAATTGCCCAGCACCGTGTCCAGACTGGCGGCGAATCCATCACTGTCTTCATCGCCGGCGAAAAATGCGCTGACACTGTCGAGGTTGCCTTCGATCGCTTCGTCCAAAGCCTCGTCGTCAACCTCAAGCGTTCCATCGAGCGCCAAGGAAACTCCCATGTTGGACAGCAACGCAACATCACCGTCCCCAACATGTCCCATGGCATTGCGCAGTTGCGATTCCACGCCTCGCAACGTGGAGTTGCCGAGCAATTCCCCTGCTGCTCCGGACTCGGCGTCGAACGACGTCAAGCTCGACATGCGCTCTTGCAGCGAATTGTAGACTTTGACGAAATCATTGATGGAATCCTTGATCGCGCCGTCGTCGCGACTGAGCGTCAGTGCATCCGACTCGCCTGCATTGGTCGCCTGCAGGTCGAAGGTCACCCCTTGCAGCGCCCCCTCGACATGGTTTGACGCACTGGTGATGGCGATACCATTCACGCTCAACTGAGCATCCTGTGCAGCCACCGTTTGACGCATGTCGCTGGCCTCGGGGGTGGCGGCATCAAAACCGAACGCCGCCTGCAACCCGGCCTCTGCGGAGGAGACCGTGATTTGATTCGCTTCGCCCGTCTCGGTGGCCGTCAGAACCAGACGTTGGGGCTTATCACTGCCATCGTTGATGATCGAGGCGCTGATGCCGGCGTCTTCCGAATTGATGGCGTCCCGCAAGCCTTCCAAGGTGTTGTTGCTATCGTCGAGGACGACGGAAAACGCCTTGTCGCCAACGTTGACAGAAAGCTCGCCGAGGTCGAGCTCGGCCTCTTTTTCGAATCCCTGAGAAGCAAGCGTCTGTGACCGGGCCAAGGCGCTGACTTCAACCTGGTAGCGCCCCGAAACGGCCGCATTGTCGGTCGATACGCTGACGGCATCACCCTGCATTTTGCTGCTCAGCGCCTGGAAGGTCTCGGGATCACTGAGCGCAGTGGCCGACTCGCGCAGCGAGTCCAGCGCGCTTTCCAGGCGCCCGAAGGCTGACAGCTTGGCTTCGTAGCTTTTCTTCTGTTCGGTAATCGGCTCTAGCTTCGCGCTTTCGGCCTCTTCCAGTTCGTCCAGCAAGCCACTCAAATCCAGCCCCGAGCCAACACCCAAGGAAGTAATCGTTGGCATGACATGCCCTCAGCGAATAGGTTGATCTTTTTACCATGAGGCTCGTCGACGCTAGCGCCGAAAAGACTAACTTTACGAGCGTTATTCATACATCGGCCTCTGGGGCGTAAACTTTAGCCCTTACTCGTCATCATTTCGCACGGCTTGAGGCAAGGCGACGCGTCCCGCGTGCCCGTCGACGCTGGCAATATCACGCCTCGATGGGCCATGATAGGCAATTCGAATAGACCCCAGGAGCCACAGCCACGATGGACTCGACATCACTTTTCGCCGACTACGCACGCTGGCAACGCTTTCAACGTCAAGACCAACTCCATCGCGAACATAACGCTGCCGTGCGCAAACTGGCCGAGTCAGGCGCAATGGCGTCGCGTGTCGCCGAGGGCTACCGCAGCATGGCGGAAAAAGGTGCCTCCGAGGGCGCTTGTTACCGTACTCTCTTTCTACGCCAGCGCCCCCATGAGACCTCGCTGACATGCGAAGGCTGGCTCTTTGTACGCCGCGTGCTTTCAGAAGGCGGTATTACGCGCGTACGCGGGACACTGCTTGAAAGTTTCACACTCGAAGATGGCAGCCTCACACCTGGCGACAAGCCAGCGCTCAAGGTCACCCTGGATATTTACGATGAAATTCTCGTCAAACGCACCATGAAGATGGGCTGTCGCATCGACCGCCAGGACGATGATAGAGATCTCCATTTCATTACGTTTCTCGACAGTGTACGTGGCGATCTTCGCCAACACATGTGAATCCTGTCGCCCAGACCTCGTCCCACGATGGCCGACACGGCCTGGCGGCTCAGCAAGCGAGACACTTTACCATGTCAACATCTCCCACCCCGCGCCTCTATTCCACGCTGACCCTGTCGGAGCTCGACGGCGTCACCGGCATCGCTCAGCCGCGCGCTACCCAGCACAAACTGACGCTAGACAGCCCGGCGGCGCGGCTCTTGACTGATTTCAGCACTCAGCGCGCCCAGACCATCTTGACCTCCAATACCATTTCGCAGGCCCTCAACACCATGAAGCAGGCAGGCGTGCGCTTGCTCATGGTGATGGGCTCGGACGGGCGATTCACCGGTGTCATCAACGCCCGCGAGCTGGTCGGAGGACGCAAGATCACCATCGCCATGCAGAACCATGACGTGCCGCGCGAGGAAGTCACCGTGGACATGATCCAGACACCGCGCGCGCAGTTGCATTCATTGTCACTCGCACAATTGGAAACCGCACGCGTCGGTGATCTCGTGGAGACGCTCAAGGCATCCGGTGACCAGCACTTGCTGATTACCGCGCCCGGGGAAGAGGGGCCGATCATTCGCGGCTTGGTGTCGGCCTCCGATATCAGTCGGTCGTTAGGGATCGATCTCGACCATCCTCCGGAAGCACGTAGCTTCGCTGCCATTTGCCAAGTCATTCTCGGGCACGACCTGTAACGCACACCCCACCGGTCGAAGGAGCTGTGCATGCTCGAGTGGTTGCAAGATCGCCTGTCCCGCCAACAAGGCATTGCCATCTGGGTCGTCAAACAAGTCGACGATACGACCTTGCATCTTTGCGGCAAGGGGATGGCAGAGGGAACGGAGCGAGTGTCGCGTCGCCGACGCGCATTGGGCCGCGGCACTTTCGTGGGACCAGTGCGCATCGGTGAGCACCACGAGGTCTTGCACTCCAATCTTTTCGCATGGCTACCGCTACGCGACGAATTACGCTTGATCGATGACCGTGAAGCCGAGTACGCCGGTCGTCGTTACCACGTTTCCTGGGTCCCCGAGCGTTGCTGGCGCTTCCAGGGCCCACTGATTTCTCACCCCCAGCGCAACGACGGCAAATTGCGCTTCGTCAGCCATGAAGACGTCGCTGCGATACGCGAAAAGACCACCGCCCCGAGCGCCTCGACAACGCCATCGCGCAACGCCGATGGGTGGTCACTGGCCGCACGAGACGACGACTAGTTATCATCGCGCCATACCGATATCTTTCCGGACACCCGTGACACCATGACATCCAACACCGTTCTCGTCCTTTATGCCGGCGGCACCCTCGGCATGCTCGACGGACCTCGAGGCCTCCGCCCCGGCAGCGACTTCGAGGTGCGTCTGCGCCAAGCCTTCACGCACCTCGCTGCGTACCGGCGCGATGCCATACCGCCTTTCGAAATGCTCGAATATACGACGCCCATCGACTCGAGCAGCGCCACACCCGCCGACTGGCAACGCTTGGCGCGTGACATTGCCGAACGCTATGCGGACTATGCCGGCTTTGTGGTCCTGCATGGCACCGATACGCTGGCGTGGTCGGCTTCGAGCCTGGCCTTCCAATTGCAGGGCCTGGGCAGACCCGTCGTTGTCACGGGAGCGCAGAAACCGCTGGAAGCGCCCCACAGCGACGCACTCGATAACGTCGAAACGGCGCTGCGCTTCGCCGCTCGGAGGGATCTCACCGAAGTCGCCATCGCCTTCGGTGGCAAGCTCATGCGCGGCTGCCGAACCCGCAAATGGGATACTCAATCGTTCGATGCCTTTCACGCCCCCAACTGGCCGCTGCTGGGCGAGATCATTGATGACGAGCCGGTCCTCTATACCGCACGATGCCTTTCACCCACCGGCGCGCCGCGTTTTGAGCTCCCCGACTTGGCACCCACGTCGGCGGTCATACGCCTACCATTGTGGCCCGGCATTCAGGCACGCCAGATCGCGCAGTTGCTCGACGACGACACGGTACATGGCGCCGTTCTCGAAAGCTGGGGGAGTGGCAATATTCCCGAAGACACTGCCCTGGCAGGCGAGCTGGCCACCGCAACTAGCCGTGGCATGTTGCTCGCCGTCATCAGCCAGTGTCCCCACGGTCCCGTGACGCTAGGCACGTATGCCAGCGGCAATGCGCTCAAGGATATCGGCGCACTCGCCGGCGACGACATGACGCCAGAAGCGGCGTTTACCAAGCTCGTCCACCTGGTCTCACAGCCGCTGCCCGAAGCCCAGCAACGACGCCAGTTCCTGACCTCGCTATGCGGCGAGCGCAGCGCACTGGCTTGACGCCACGCTAGCCGGTGAAGGGTTCGCCGGTTACACTGTGCGCGCTTCGTCCGGACCGGATCCCGGGCGTGTTTCCCGCAATTGTCGTGACACTTGCGGGAGGCTACAAATTCTCCGCTCAGGACAAATCTCATGACCGACACGCCGCACCATGTACCTCAGCCATCCAGCGCTGAGGCAAACGCCATTACCGCGCTCACCACACCCGACGATACCGCCAAGGCCGTGGTCATATACTCCGGCGGGATGGACTCCTATACCGTTCTGCATCGCGCCTTGCGCGCCGGCTTCGAGGTCCACGCCTTGTCGTTCCACTACGGTCAGCGCCACTCGCGTGAACTCGAGACTGCAAGCCGGGTCTGCCAGCAGCTGGGCGTCGCCCACCAAGTGGTCGATATCCGTGCCATTCATGGCTTGATCGGCAACTCGGCCCTGACCGATGCCACCCAGACCATGCCTGACGGCGACTACGATGCCGACAACATGGCGGCCACGGTGGTGCCCAATCGCAACATGATCCTGCTCTCGTTGGCCATCGGTCACGCCATCAACATCGGTGCCAATGTCTGCTTTTATGGCGCCCACGGCGGCGATCACGTGCTGTATCCCGACTGTCGCCCCGAGTTCGTCGAGCGAGTGAATGACGTCGCCGCCATCGCCGATTTCAATCCCGTACGTATCGCCGCCCCCTATTTGCATGCCAGCAAGCACACCATCCTGGCCGACGGACTGTCGATGGGGCTCGATTACGCCCAGACCTGGACCTGCTACCTGGGAGGCGAGTATGCCTGCGGACAATGCGGTAGCTGCAGGGAGCGTCTGGCAGCCTTCGCCACGCAGGGGATCGACGATCCTCTAGCCTATGCCGCGCCGGAGAAGATGTCGTAATGTACAGCGTCAAGGAAGCCTTCTATACGCTCCAGGGCGAAGGCGCTCGCGCTGGGCGGGCCAGCGTGTTCTGCCGCTTCACGGGCTGCAACCTCTGGTCGGGACGTGAACGCGACCGCGCCACCAGTCACTGCCGCTTTTGCGATACCGACTTCGTCGGCACCGACGGGCAGAACGGTGGACGTTTCGAGAATGCCCAAGCGTTGGCGACGCATCTCATGAGCCTCTGGCCTCACGCGCAGGAGGCTGCCGTGCCCTATGTGGTATTCACCGGCGGCGAGCCGCTGCTCCAGCTCGACACACCGCTTATCGAGGCCATGCATGCCCAAGGTTTCGAAATTGCCGTCGAGACCAACGGTACGCTGACACCGCCCGACGGCATCGACTGGTTATGCGTCAGCCCCAAGGGCAATGCGACATTACGCATCACACAAGGCGATGAGCTGAAGCTGGTGTTTCCGCAGTCCGATGCGATGCCCGAGCATTTCACGCATCTAGCCTTCAGGCATTTCTTCCTGCAGCCGATGGATCTTGCGCCACGCGGTGGACGAGGTACGACCATGGAGGACACCGTCGCCTACTGCCTTGACCATCCGCAATGGCGCCTCGCGCTGCAAACCCACAAGATCGCGGGAATCGACTGATGACCCTTTTCGTCAATCACCTCACTCACATCGACGCGTCGCTGTGGTCGCCCACCCACGGTCTGATGGGCGCCAGCTGGCATGTCGATGCCGAACTCGATGGTGAGCTGGGCTCCGATGGCATGCTGTTCGACTTCGGCGAGGTCAAACCCTGGATCAAATCACGGCTCGATGAGGGCCTGGACCATACCTTGCTGGTACCGACCGAAGCACCGGGGATCCAGGTATTCGACTGCGCCGAGGGGCTCTGCCTACGCACGCAATTCCCCTACCCCATGGAGCTCCGGGGTCCACGCCAAAGCTTTACCTTGCTGCCCTGGTCAGAGATCACCCCAGAGCAATTGGCCACGCACCTCTCCACCGAGCTCAGCCGTCGACCACCCGCCAAGGTGGAGGCGATTCGCCTGCGCTTGCGCGATGAAGACATCGAGACGGCCGCCTATACCTACAGCCATGGTCTCAAGCACCATGTGGGCAATTGCCAGCGCATTGCCCACGGCCACCGGTCACGCCTGCATATCTGGCGGAACGGTCAACGCGATCCCGAACTGGAGCACCAATGGGCACAGGCACTGGATGCCTGCTACTTGATCCACGATGAAGACCTCGCGCCGCAAGCCGATGAGTCTCTGGATACGTTGAGTGTCGCCTATCGCGCCGATCAAGGCCGTTTTCATCTGACGCTCCCCAGCGAGCGCTGCCACCTGCTCACCACGCCCACGACCATCGAGCATATCGCCGCCTGGCTAGCGGAAAAGATCGCCCTAGAGACGCACAGCAGGATTCGCGTGCAGGCCTTCGAGGGGATCGACAAGGGCGCCATCGCCGAAGCATCGTAAACGGCACCAATGGTGATCGTCTTCATTCGTCGAACGGAACACATCCATGTACTGTCGCGTAGGCTGTGGCGCATGCTGTATTGCGCCAACCATCAGCTCCCCTATCCCCGGCATGCCCGATGGTAAGCCGGCAGGTGTACGCTGCGTTCAACTCGACGAAGACAATTGCTGCCGCCTGTTCGGCGATCCCAAAAGGCCCACCGTTTGCCGTACCTTCGATTACGACCACGCGGTTTGCGGCGACAGTCGCGAAGAAGCTCTGACCATCCTCGAAGATCTTGAGCGGCATACCGAAACGCCTTCCTGAACCTCTCCCTTCTGGCCGAGATCCTGTACACGGTCTCCTGCACAAAGCAAAAAAGCGCGACTCCGAGAGTCGCGCTTTTTCTTTTACCCGTGAGCGTCGTCGTCGATCAATGACGCTCGATATCGGCCTCTTCGCGTAGTGTCTCGGTCAAGCCCTGAATGGCGGCTTGCGCACGCAACCGCTGAGTCATTTGCGTGCTATCACTCGCGTCACCGGTATCGCCGTCACGCACATCGGTCAATTCGATAACGGCGATCCCCTCATCGGTAGGAGCTTGCCCGAAGCTGCTTCCCTCCTCGGGATGCGGCAGACGGAAAGCCTGACTCAGCACGCCGTCGGGTGCACCGTTCCCATCGCGGGTGGCATCTTCGACGTTCTGCCAGTCGAGTGACACCGAATCCCCCTTCTTGAGCGTCTCGACCAATGCTTGGGCACGGGCTTCAAGCGCTTCGCGTGTCTTGACGGCCTGGGTCGCTTCACGCACCTGATCCTTAACGTCATCGAGCGGCAGGGTCGTGGCGTCACGATGATCGGCGACACGCACTACGGCACGACGTTGATCATCGAGTTCCAGCACATCGCTGTTATAGCCATTCTCCAGTACATCCTCACTGAAGGCTGCGTCCATCACGCCAGGCTCGGCGAGCACACCATCGGCGCTGTCTCTGGAGACCCAATCGCTGGTATGAACCTCGAGGCCGAGTTCATCGGCAACGCTCTGCAAATCGTTTGCTGCATAGCTTCGGTCTTCAAGCGCCTGAACGCGCTCGTTAAACGCATCACTGGAATTGTCGAGACGCACTTGCTCGGCGAGCTGATCGCGCCTTTCATCGAAACCGGGGAAATCGATGTCGGTGACCTTGATTAAGTGCAAACCATCGCCGCTATCGACGACCGACGACACCTCACCTTCATTCAACGAGAAAGCAGCATCATCGAACGCTTCACCCAAGAAGCCACGATTGATCACACCCAAGTCACCACCCTGGTCGGCGGACGCCGTGTCGTCGGAGTAGTCGGACGCCACCGTTGCGAAGTCTTCACCGTCGTCGAGCTTGCCCCTGGCTTCCTCGATCCGCGTCATGGCCTCGTCGCGAGAACGCTCATCGCCATAATCGACCATGATGTGTGCGACTTCGCGAGGCGCTTCCTTAAGCTCTTCTGTATAGGCATCTCGCAATTGCTGCTCATCGACCTCGACATCCTGAGCTACCTCTTGCTGATTCAGCACCACCGACGCGACCTTGACTTGTTCAGGGCGCTGATACTGATCGCGATGCGCGTCGTAATAAGCTTGCATGTCGTCCTGACTCACCTCGACCGGGGTATCGAGATCGTCCGCCGTCAGCGCGGCATAGCGAAAGTCACGCGTCTGATTCTCGAGGGCCTGCAAGCGTTTGGCTTCCCCCGGCAACACCAAGGTCGACAGCCCAATACCCTGTTGAAGCTGCTGACGCTTCATGTCACTGCGCAGTTCCCTACGAAACGACAACGGCGTGTAGCCCGCTTGCGAAAGACGGTTGGAAAAGACGTCCTGAGAAAAGCTTCCTTCCGAATCCTGAAACTCGGGGCGGCTAACGATGAGTTGATCAATCTGCGCATCGGAGAGGTGCATCCCCCCTTCATCGGCGTATTGATCCAACAGTTCCGTGGAGATCAGTTGATCGGTGACCTGTTTACGCAGCTCGCGTTCTTGATCGGGCGGTACTTGCCCGGAACGAATGGCGCGCTGGACCTGCATCTCGACCGCTTGCTTATTGATCGATTCGCCGTTCACGGTCGCGGCGTCATCACTGCCGGAGGTGAAGACCCCGACCAGGGACTCAGCCCCAAAAAGCGCGAACGTCACGATGATCGCACCCACGATCACTCTGGCGGTCCACCCTTGGGAGCCTTCTCGAATTCGTTGCAGCATGCTTGCCTCGACGTGATGGAGATTCTTGAAACCAGAAAGGATTATACCGGCATCGAGTGTGTCCCGGTCAAAATGGGGTCATACTTCCAGCACAGCCACCGGCATGAAAAAGGCGCACCGCTTACGCGATACGCCTCTTTGGCTGGACCGAACCGACATCTCGCTTCAGACACGGCTTTCGTCATGTATAGCGCTCATGACGACCACCTCGGTCCCGCTCGACCGGTCTTAGTTGACCGAGTCCTTGAGCGCCTTGCCTGCCTTGAACGTCGGCACCTTGGCGGCGCTGATTTCGATCGTCTGCCCGGTCTGAGGGTTACGACCTGTGCGCGCGGCACGCTCCTTGACGGAGAATGTGCCGAAGCCAACCAGTGCGACGGAATCGCCCTTTTTCAGACTATCGGAGACGGTCTCGACCATGGCGTCGAGCGCACGGCCTGCAGCCGCCTTGGGAATATCGGCAGATGCAGCAATGGCTTCGATCAGCTCGGACTTGTTCACACTTCACCCCTTGACTGTTTCGGTAATGACTGGAAATCGGCGCGAAACTTCCACTTCCTGAAGCGTCACAACAAAGGCTGGAATTTATAGCAATGCCACGAAACTCTTGTCAAGAAAGCTTCGCGCCGAGCCGTGCCATGCGCGGTTTTATACCGCGACATGGCCGCTAAATTCTGTCAATGCGTGCTGATATTGGAACGCGAAGGTTGACTAGTTTCCGCTAAGGGATCACCGGTTTCAACCTCTGCCTTTCCGACCAACGCCGCGTCGAGAACTTCATCAATCCATTTAACGGGCCGGATATCCAACGCATCCTTGATATTATCCGGCACTTCCTTGAGATCCCGGCGGTTTTCCTCCGGTATTAGCACCGTCTTTATACCACCGCGTCGCGCCGCCAGCAATTTCTCCTTGAGACCGCCGATCGGCATCACTTCCCCACGCAGGTTGACTTCACCAGTCATCGCCACGTCACAACGGACCGGACGTGCGGTATACGCCGACACCATCGCAGTCACCATAGCGACGCCAGCGCTGGGTCCATCCTTGGGCGTTGCCCCTTCCGGCACGTGAATGTGCAGGTCTTCCTTCTCGAAACGATCAGGATCGATGTCCAGCGCCTTGGCACGCGCCCGTACCACGGTATGCGCGGCATCCACAGACTCCTTCATGACATCGCCGAGTGAGCCCGTCTTGTTGAGACGCCCCTTGCCCGGGGATACTACCGATTCGATATTGAGCAGCTCACCGCCCACCGACGTCCAGGCAAGCCCGGTGACACGCCCCACCTGATCCTGCTGATCGGCCAAGCCATAGCTGAATCGACGTACGCCGGCGTAGGCTTCGATATCCGATGCCGCAAGCCATTGAGGACCTTGCGCACCTTGCTGCTTCTCGGCCTCGACACGCTCACGCAGCACCTTGCGGCTTACCTTGGCGATTTGGCGCTCCAGCTCACGTACGCCCGCTTCACGGGTGTAATAGCGCACAAGCTCAAGCAGCGACTCGTCAGAGAAGCTGAGCTCTTCTTCCTTGAGACCATTGGCCTTGAGCTGCTTGGGCACCAGATACCGCTTGGCGATCGCCAGTTTCTCGTCCTCGGTGTAGCCGGGCAACCGAATGATTTCCATGCGGTCGAGCAACGGCTCGGGAATGTTCATCGAGTTCGCGGTACAAATGAACATGACATCGGACAGGTCGTAATCCAGCTCCAGGTAATGGTCGCTGAAGCTATTGTTCTGCTCGGGGTCGAGCACTTCGAGAAGAGCCGACGACGGGTCACCACGGTGATCCATCCCGATCTTGTCGACCTCATCGAGCAGGAAGAGCGGATTGCGCACTTCGGCTTTGCTCATGCGCTGAATCATCTTGCCCGGCAGTGAGCCGATATAGGTACGCCGGTGGCCACGAATCTCCGACTCATCGCGAATCCCGCCCAATGCCAGGCGCACATAGCGCCGGTTGGTGGCCCGCGCGATCGATTGCCCCAACGAGGTCTTGCCAACCCCGGGAGGACCGACTAAGCAGAGTACCGGCCCCTTGAGCTTCTTGACGCGCTTCTGGACGGCGAGATACTCGAGGATCCGTTCCTTGACCTCTTCCAGGCCATAGTGATCTTCATCGAGCACTTTCTGCGCATTCGCCAGGTCGTGCTTGACGCGCGAGCGCTTCTTCCAGGGCACCGCCACCAACCAATCGAGGTACGAACGCACCACCGTCGCCTCGGCCGAGGTCGGCGCCATCATCTTGAGCTTGCCCAGCTCCTGACGCGCCTTCTCTGCCGCCTCCTTGGGCATGCCCGTGGATTCGATCAGCTGCTCGTACTTGTCGGTCTCGTTAGGCGCATTCTCGAGCTCACCCATTTCCTTCTGGATGGCTTTCATTTGCTCGTTGAGATAGTACTCGCGCTGGGACTTCTCCATCTGGTCCTTGACGCGCGAGCGAATGCGCTTTTCCACCTGCAGCAAATCGATCTCGGATTCGATCAACGCCATCAGGTGCTCGATACGATCACGCACACGATCCATCTCGAGCAATTCCTGCTTGTCGCCGATCTTGAGCGACAAGTGAGCACAGATGGTATCCACCAAGCGGCTGGGGTCCTCGATGCCGGACAACGAATTAAGGACTTCGTTAGGCACCTTCTTGGACAGCTTGACGTACTGCTCGAACTGATTGAGCAGTACGCGCACCAAAGATTCTTGCTCGCGTTCGGTCAACGTCTCACTTTCGCGGCGCAAAGCCTCGGCCGAGACGTAACCTGCGTCATCCTCATGAATATCGCGGACATCGGCACGGTAATCGCCTTCGATCAATACCTTGACGGTGCCATCGGGCAGCTTCAGCAGCTGCATGATTTCAGCCACCGTGCCCACATCGAAGAGATCGCCGAATTCCGGGTCGTCCTGACCGGCTTCGCGCTGGGCAACGAGCAATATCCGCTTGTCGTTTTCCATGGCCGTCTCGAGCGCGCGAATCGACTTCTCGCGCCCCACGAACAGCGGAATCACCATCTGCGGATAGACAACCACGTCCCGCAGCGGCAAAAGGGGGAGACTCAAGGTCTGTTCAGCGTTCTGCTCCATCGCAGACGTTCCTCAACAAATTCGGTGGATGGGCCGCGAGACGGCACTAATGCCAGAGAAATGGGGGCGCATCCAGCATGATGCAACCGTGCAGCCCGTCGGTTTCATGGCTCAAGGCAGGGACGCATACGAAAAGGGGGCCCTTAGGCCCCCAGGTGACTCAGGCTGGACCTCAACCGTCCTTGCCCGCCACCTTGCTTTCTTCCTGCTGGGAATAAATCAAAAGCGGCTCGCTGTCACCGGTGATGACCGAGGCATCGATGACCACCTTGGTGACATCCTCCAGCGATGGCACCTCGTACATGGTATCGAGTAGCACGGACTCGAGGATCGAACGTAAACCACGCGCGCCGGTATTGCGCTCCATGGCCTTATGGGCCACGGCCCGCAAGGCATCCTCGCGAAACTCGAGTTCAACACCTTCCATGTAAAACAGGTGCGTGTACTGCTTGATCAGCGAGTTCTTGGGCTCGGTGAGGATCTGGATCAACGCCTCTTCGCTGAGCTCGGTCAGCGTCGCGATGACCGGAACACGGCCCACGAATTCCGGAATCAAGCCGAACTTGACCAAGTCCTCAGGCTCGACCCCAGCGAGGACATCCCCCATCGATTTTTCGGAGTCCTTGCTCTTCACCTCTGCGTTGAAACCGATGCCACCTTTCTCGATACGGTCACGGATCACTTTCTCCAGCCCTGCAAACGCCCCGCCGACGATGAACAGCATGTTGCTGGTATCGACCTGCAGGAATTCCTGCTGGGGATGCTTGCGACCGCCTTGGGGCGGTATCGAGGCTGTGGTGCCCTCGATCAGCTTGAGAAGTGCCTGCTGGACGCCTTCACCGGAGACATCACGCGTAATCGAAGGATTGTCCGACTTGCGCGAAATCTTGTCGATCTCGTCGATATAGACGATCCCGCGCTGCGCCTTGTCGACATCGTACTCGCACTTCTGCAGCAGCTTCTGGATGATGTTCTCAACGTCTTCACCCACATAACCGGCTTCGGTCAGAGTCGTCGCATCGGCGATCGTGAACGGGACGTTAAGCAGTCGGGCCATGGTCTCGGCCAGCAAGGTCTTACCACTACCGGTCGGACCGATCAGGAGAATGTTCGACTTGCCGAGTTCGACATCGTCGGTCTTCACATCAGCACGGAGACGCTTGTAGTGGTTGTAGACCGCCACCGACAGCACCCGCTTGGCACGGTCCTGCCCGATGACATAATCATCCAGTGTATAACGGATCTCACGCGGTGCCGGCAGGCGCTCGTCGTCGCCCTCGGCATCGGCCTCCAGCACTTCTTCGCGAATGATGTCGTTGCATAGATCGACACATTCGTCACAGATGTAGACGGAAGGACCCGCGATCAGCTTGCGCACTTCGTTCTGATTCTTGCCGCAGAACGAGCAGTACAGCAATTTGCCGCTCTCGTCTTTGCCTTTGCCGTCAGCCATTCGTGTACCTCGTGATAGCGGCGGCCCTGACGAACCGCCGGTAATAAATGCATGTCTCGCTAATCGCTACCATGTTTGGTTAAACGCTATCAGGATACAGGGCGCTTATCCAGCATGGCATCGATGAGGCCGTACTCAGCCGCCTGGGCGCCGTTCATGAAATTATCGCGATCCGTATCTCGAGCAACCGTTTCCACATCCTGGCCGGTATGCTTGGCAAGAATCTCGTTGAGCTGCTGGCGGATGTTGAGAATTTCCTTGGTGTGGATCTCGATATCGGCGGCCTGACCCTGATAACCACCCAACGGTTGATGAATCATCATCCGTGAGTGCGGCAGGCAGTAGCGCTTGCCCTCGGCACCGCCGGCAAGCAGCAACGCTCCCATGCTCGCAGCCTGGCCGACGCATACGGTAGACACGTCAGGCTTGACGAACTGCATGGTGTCATAGATAGACATCCCTGCTGTCACAGAACCGCCCGGCGAATTGATGTAAAGGTGGATGTCTTTGTCGGGGTTCTCGGATTCGAGAAACAACAACTGAGCCACCACCAGATTGGCCATATAGTCTTCGACCGGGCCAATCAGAAAGATTACGCGCTCTTTGAGCAGGCGAGAGTATATGTCGTAGGACCGCTCGCCACGCGCGCTTTGCTCCACCACCATGGGGACCAAACCGCCGGCGTTGCTGATATCGAACTCGTTGCCCATTGCGTGGCTTCCTTAATTCGGTGACTGATTGCTCCAGTGACTAGAGACCCGGCCGTAGCCGGGTCCAGGCACTTGCGACGGCACGCGAGAGAACGCTTAAGCGCTAGCCTCTTCCTGCGCTTCGTCTTCATCATCTGCTTCTTGCTGCTGTTGTGCCGCTTGCAGAGCCTGCTCGTAGGACATCTCGACGTCCTTAACCTGAGCTTGCTCCAGCAGCTTGTCAACCGCCTTGTCTTCTAGAACCGAGGACTTGACCTGATTCTTCATGTCCTCGTTCTTGAGGTAATGCTCAACCACTTGCTCAGGCTGCTGATACTGCTGCGCCAACTCTTCGACGCGCGCCTTGATTTCATCGTCGCTGGCGTCGAGCTCATTGACCTTGACGACTTCAGCCAGCAGCAGGCCGACCTGAACGCGCTTCTTCGCCTGGTCGGCGAACAGCTCGTCGGGCAGCTGGGAAACATCGAAGTCTTCCCCTAGACCGAACTGCTGAGCGGCCTGGCGCTTGAGCCCCTCGGTCTCCTGCTGAATCAATGACTGCGGGACCGGAATATCATTGGCCTGCTGCAACGCTTCGAGCGCCTGCTGCTTGACGCGATTGGTCACGGCCTGAGATAGCTCGTGCTCCATGTTCTTCTGCACGTCGGCACGGAAGGCAGCGACGCCGCCCTCTTCGATACCGAAGCGCTTGATGAACTCGTCGTCGACTTCGGGCAGCTGCTTGCCGGCCACCTTGTGCACTTTCACCTTGAAAGTGGCTTCCTGACCTGCCAGGTGTTCCGCCTGATAATCTTCAGGGAAGGTCACCTTGATCTCGAGATCGTCACCGGCCTGAGCACCCACCAGCTGCTCTTCGAAGCCAGGGATGAAGCTATTGGACCCTAGCTCCAGCTCATGGCCTTCAGCGGCGCCACCTTCGAACGGTTCATCACCCAAGAACCCTTGGAAATCAACGGTCACCTGATCGCCATCAGCCGCGGTACGCTCGACCGTTTCCCACTCGGCGTTCTGTGAACGCAGGGTGTCGATCATCTGATCGACATCAGCCTCGGTCACGCTCGCCTGGGGGCGCTCGATCTCGGTGTTTTCGATCGTGTTGAGCTCGAACTCGGGATACACCTCAAGGGTCGCGACGAACTCAAGATCCTTACCGTCTTCGTCGACGGTCGGCTCGACCTGCGGAGAACCCGCCGGGTTGAGGCTTTCCTGAGTGATCGCCTGCACATAGTGCTGGCGCATCATTTCGCCCACCACCTCGTTGCGGACTTCTTGGCCGAAACGCTGACGCACAACCGTCTGCGGAATCTTGCCGCGCCGAAAACCGTTCAGCCGCACATTCTTGGCGGTTTCCTGGAGACGGGTAGCCACGGCTTGATCGACTTCGGCAGCCGGCACTTGGACGGTGACACGACGTTCGATCTGGGAAGTCGACTCAACGGAAACTTGCATGAATGATCCTCTACCGACTGGGGGCGTTCTGAAAATACGTATAAGACGAGGATTCTATGAATCCCCATTCGCGCTGGCAAGCGCACTGCGAAGTTTATGGGGCTGTATGCCTCATCTTACAAGGGAAAAGACACGAAAAAAGGGCGAATAGCCATAGTGATGACGCAAAAAGCCAAACGAGGCACCTTAGCACAGGCGTGCGGAGTACACTCACAAGAATGGAGATTACGCCAAAAGGAACAAACAGGGAGACAAAAAGAGGGAAATCATCGCTGGGGTGGATGATGGGGATCGAACCCACGACCACCGGAGCCACAATCCGGGGCTCTACCACTGAGCTACATCCACCACGACGATTTGTTGCAGCACATTCAAGCATGGGGTGGATGATGGGGATCGAACCCACGACCACCGGAGCCACAATCCGGGGCTCTACCACTGAGCTACATCCACCATAACTTGATACGCACGGGAACAATCCCGACATCGACACTCTATGTTGGCTTTTAGCCTGGTGCATTTTGGCTTTGAGCCTGGTGCGCCCAGCAGGACTTGAACCTGCAACCTACGGCTTAGAAGGCCGTTGCTCTATCCGGTTGAGCTATGAGCGCTTGATAACGCCGGCACAGACCCAACCAGGAACCGACCCTCGAGAGGATCCGGATGCTGGTCGGGGTAGAGGGATTTGAACCCCCGACATCCTGCTCCCAAAGCAGGCGCGCTACCAGACTGCGCTATACCCCGTTGCCCCGAGACCGCTTGGGCATGGCCAATCGAGCCCGTCGATGCGCAGCGTATTCTACGCATCTTCCTTGCCAGGTCAAGCCCTTACGTTCCACCTTCCGCCTTCCTCACGAGAAGGATACATTGACTGCGCCTCCCAGCGTGCGAAAATTGCGCCTCTCTCTAACGCCGCCCGAACGCCGCCCGGCGCCGGGCCATGCATGTCAAAGGAACGAGTCGATGACCGCTCAGTTGATCGACGGCAAGGCGATTGCCGCTAACGTCCGCGAACAGGTATCTCGTCAGGTCCAGGTACGCCGCCATGACGGTAAGCGCGTCCCGGGGCTCGCGGTCGTCCTCGTTGGCGAAGATCCGGCTTCCGAAGTCTACGTCCGCAACAAGCACCGCGCCTGCGACCAAGCCGGCCTGCATTCGGTACAACACCAGCTCCCCGCCACGACCACGCAGGCAGAACTCGAGGCATTGGTCGACTCACTGAACGCAGATGCCGACATCGACGGCATCCTGGTACAGCTTCCCCTGCCCGAGCATCTCGACGAACGCCCGATTCTCGAACGCATCCGCCCCGACAAGGACGTCGATGGCTTTCATCCTTACAACCTCGGCCGACTCGCTCAACGACTGCCGGTGCTGCGTCCTTGCACCCCCAAGGGCATCATGACGCTGATGCAGGAGAGCGGCATCCAGGCCCGCGGCCTCGATGCCGTCATCGTCGGGGCCTCCAATATCGTCGGCCGCCCCATGGCCATGGAGCTGATGCTAGCGGGCAGCACAACCACTGTCTGTCACCGCTTCACTCGAGACCTCGAATCGCACGTGCGCCGTGCCGACTTGCTCATCGTCGCCGTCGGAAAACCCGGACTCGTCAAGGGTGAGTGGGTCAAAGAAGGGGCCGTCGTCATCGACGTGGGCATCAATCGCCAAGCCGATGGCAAGCTCGCGGGCGATGTCGAGTTCGCACCCGCCGCCGAACGCGCCAGCTTCATTACCCCCGTACCGGGCGGGGTCGGCCCCATGACGGTCGCCTCGCTGCTGGAAAACACCCTGCTTGCCGCCGAACTTCACGACGGCATGCATGCCTGACATACAGGCGTTACAATGGACGACGATATCGAGATCGCGAAAAAGGAGTAGATAGATGAGCGACCAAGAAATGAACGTCGAAAGCTTTAACCTCGACCATACAAAGGTCAAAGCACCTTATGTGCGTCTGGCTGGCATCAAGACCGGCGAACAAGGCGACGCGATTCACAAGTACGACCTGCGCATCTGCCAGCCCAACAAGGCCCACATGGAAATGCCCGCGCTGCATTCTCTGGAACACCTGATGGCCGAATTGTCGCGCAACCATACTGACAAGATTCTCGACATCAGCCCCATGGGTTGCCAGACCGGCTTCTATGTCTCGTTGATCAACCACGATGATTACGACGACGTACTCGATCTTATCGACAAGACTCTCAACGACGTTCTCGTCGCCACGGAAGTGCCGGCCTGCAACGAAATGCAGTGCGGTTGGGCCGCCAGTCACAGCCTGGAAGGCGCCCAAGCCCTGGCGCGCGACCTGCTGGCCAAGCGCAATGAATGGAACCAGGTGTTCGCCTGATCGATAGAGGGATCACGCCCCAAATGCGCAAGATTGCCATCATCGGTGCCATGGCCGAGGAAGTAGAACGCCTCGCCTCGCATCTGGAAAACCGCCAGACTCGCCAGCATGCCGGCTCGACGTTCTACTCGGGCCATCTGCATGGCGTCGAGGTCGTCATTCTGCAGTCGGGAATCGGCAAGGTGAATGCCGCTGTCGGCACCACGCAACTGCTCGAGACCTATCAGCCGGATGCCGTAATCAACACGGGGTCGGCGGGCGGCTTCGGGGCCGACCTCGAAGTCGGCGATGTGGTCATCTCAAGCGAGGTGCGCCATCACGACGTCGATGCAGTGGTGTTCGGCTATGAATACGGCCAGGTCCCCCAAATGCCAGCCGCCTACGTTCCCGATCCTCGCCTGGTGGACGTCGCCCGCGAGTGCATCGAGGGACTCGGCGAGTTGCGCATCGCGGAAGGCCTCATCTGTACCGGTGACATCTTCATGGCCGACAAGGCCGTGGTGGCCAAGACCCGTGAACGCTTCCCGAGCATGCTGGCCGCGGAAATGGAGGCGGCTGCCATCGCCCAGACGTGCCATCTGTACGAGTGCCCCTTCGTGGTCATTCGTGCGCTATCCGATATCGCCGGCAAGGAGTCGAACCTCTCCTTCCAGGCCTTCATCGAGAAAGCAGCGACACACTCGGCGATGATGGTCGAAGCCATGGTCAAGCGACTGGGCACACCGGCCTAGGTGCATCCCCGGTCCACTCGACCAGACGACACGACGCCCGCGACCCAGGTCGCGGGCGTCGTGTATTGAGCCCTTCCGAACCCGTCAGTCGCCTTCGACTACCCAGGTCGTGCCTTGGCGGCTATCCTTCAGCACAATCCCCAGCGCCGCCAATTCATCGCGAATGCCATCGGCGGTGGCGAAGTCCTTGGCCTTTTTGGCCTGCGCCCGTGCCTCGATGCGTGCTTCGATGTCCGTCTCACTCATCGGCAACCGCCCTGCCCCCGCCTGCAAGAAACGCTCGGGCTCCTGGCTGAACAAGCCCAGCACATCGCCCAATTCCTTGAGTTCATGAGCCAGGGCCGGTGCATGCGACGGCGCCTCCTGCTTGGCGCGATTCAACTCGCGCGCCAAATCGAACAGCACCGCCAGGGCCTCGGCAGTATTGAAGTCGTCATCCATCGCTGACACGAAACGTTCGCGATGCCCCGCCTCCACCTCGCCAGCCACCGGGGTGACGCCCTGCAGCGCGTTGTAGAAGCGCTCCAGCGAACGACGCGCGTCGCTCAAGGCATCCGGAGCGTAATTGATGGGGCTGCGGTAGTGACTGGCCAGAAGCAGGTAGCGCACCACTTCCGGCGCATGCGCCTCCAGCACCTCGCGAATCGTGAAGAAGTTGCCCAGGGACTTGGACATCTTCTCGTGATCGACACGCACCGCCCCGGCATGCATCCAGGTATTGACGTAGGGATGACCCGTCGCCGCCTCGCTCTGCGCGATCTCGTTCTCATGATGCGGAAACACCAGGTCCGGCCCCCCGCCATGAATGTCGAAGGTATCGCCCAGGCAGCAGGTCGACATCGCCGAGCATTCGATATGCCAGCCCGGTCGCCCCGCGCCCCATGGCGACGGCCAACTCTCCTCGCCCGGTTTGGCGGCTTTCCACAACACGAAGTCCAGAGGATCTTCCTTGGCGGCCTCAACTTCGATACGTGCGCCCGAACGCATGTCATCGAGATCACGATTGCTGAGCTTGCCGTACCCCTCGAAACGCCGCACACGATAGTAGACGTCACCATTGGTGGCCGGGTACGCATAGCCCTTGTCGATCAGGCGCTGGACCATGGCAACGATGTCATCGACATGTGCCGTGGCACGTGGCTCGCGATCCGGACGCAATACGCCAAGGCGCCCTTCGTCTTCGTGCATGGCGTCGATCATGCGCTCGGTCAGCGCCGAAATCGGCTCGCCGTTTTCCTCGGCCCGCTTGAGGATCTTGTCGTCGATATCGGTGATATTGCGCACATAATCGACATCGAATCCGCGCCAACGCAGATAGCGGGTAATCATGTCGAAGGCGACCATGACGCGAGCATGGCCGATATGGCAGTAGTCGTAGACGGTAATCCCGCAGACATACATGCGCACCCGTCCCGCGTCGAGCGGCGTGAACGTTTCCTTGCGTCGCGTCAGCGTGTTGTAAATCTGCACGGCGATCCCCTCTCAGCCTTTTTTCTGTGCCTTGGCCCAACCATCCTTGAGCCCCACCGTACGATTGAAAACGAGCTTGCCATCGCGACTGTCATGTCGATCGGCACAGAAATAGCCGACGCGCTCGAACTGGTAGCGGCTTTCAGGCTCAGCATCGACCAAACTCGGTTCAGCGTAGCCTTCGACGATACGCAGCGACTCAGGATTCAAGTGCTCGAGAAAGTCGCCGTCGCGGTCACGATCCGGCGCTTCGACCTGGAACAGATTGTCGTAAAGGCGCACCTCTACCGGCACGGCGTGCGCCGTACTCACCCAGTGGATGACGCCTTTCACCTTGCGTCCTTCGGGGTTCTTGCCCAGCGTGTCGAGATCGACACTGCAGCGTAGCTCCTGGATCTCGCCGTCGGCATCCTTGATGACCTCGTCGCAACGGATCACGTAGGCATTGCGCAGACGTACTTCCTTGCCCGGCGCCAGGCGGAAGAACTTCTTGGGCGGTTCTTCCATGAAATCGTCACGGTCGATCCACACCTCGCGCGTCAACGGCAAGTGGCGCACGCCCATATCATCACGCGCCGGATGGCCAGCCACCTCGAAGGTTTCCTGATGATCCTCGGGGAGATTGGTCAACACCACCTTGAGCGGCTTGAGCACGCACATCGCGCGCGGCGCATTGTCTTCCAGGTCAGAGCGAATCGCATGATACAACATAGCGATATCCACCATGCCGCCATCGGCCCGCGTCACACCGATCATCTCGCAGAACTTGCGCACCGAGCCCGGCGTATAACCACGCCGACGCATACCCGAAATCGTCGGCATGCGCGGATCGTCCCAACCATCCACGATGCCCTGATCGACCAGCAGCTTGAGCTTGCGCTTGGAGGTCACCGTGTGCGCGAGATTGAGACGCGCAAACTCGATCTGGCGCGGCTTGCCAGGCACCGGAAGGTTTTCGAGGAACCACTCGTAAAGCGGACGATGATCCTCGAACTCCAGTGTGCAGATGGAGTGCGTGACGCCCTCGAGCGCATCCGACTGACCATGCGTGAAATCGTAGGACGGGTAGATCTTCCACTTGTCACCCGTCTGATGATGGTGGGCATGTCGAACACGATAAAGGATCGGATCACGCAGATTGATGTTGGACGCCGCCATATCGATCTTGGCACGCAACACCTTCTCGCCCTCGGCGAACTCGCCCTTGCGCATGCGCTCGAGTAGATCAAGGTTTTCTTCGGGCGTACGATCGCGATACGGGCTCGGCTTGCCCGATTCGGTCAAGGTGCCGCGATATTCACGAATCTCGTCGGGAGACAGGTCATCGACATACGCCTTGCCCTCACGCACCAAATGCTGTGCCCAGGCATACAACTGATCGAAGTAATCCGAGGCATAGCGTACTGCCCCATCCCACTCGAATCCTAACCAAGTAATATCGTCCTTGATGGCATCGATATAGGCTTGCTCTTCCTTGGCGGGGTTGGTGTCGTCGAAACGCAGATGGCATTGACCGCCAAACTGCTCGGCAAGCCCGAAATTCAGACAGATCGACTTGGCGTGGCCGATGTGCAGGAAACCGTTAGGTTCCGGCGGAAACCGAGTGACGATGGTATCTTGGCGACCGGCCTCGATTTCCTCGCGAACCTGATTGCGGATGAAATTCGGGGCGGAGTGGCTATCTACGCTCATGGGCTGTCTAAAGAACCTCTGTTCGTTCGCGAAGTGACCGAAGGGCACGTCAAAGCACTGGCTGGCGCCTCGACACGGTTTCGCCCGCGGGTGCAAAGCCGCTATTATAGCGCGACGCCAGCGCGCGACGCCAAGTCGCGCTCAGTTCTCTTCGCCAGGATACGCCCATGATCGTTCTGCAAACCAATTACGGCAGCATTCGTCTGCGCCTCGACCATGAAAACGCCCCCAAGACGGCGGCCAATTTCGAGCAATACGTGCGCGACGGCCATTACGACGACACCCTGTTCCATCGCGTCATCGACGGCTTCATGGTCCAGGGCGGCGGCTTCGACACCCAGTTCGAACAAAAGCCCACCCGCGCGCCGATCGACAATGAAGCGGACAACGGCCTGAAGAACGTCAAGGGCAGCGTGGCCATGGCACGCACCCAGGACCCGCACTCCGCCAGTGCGCAATTCTTCATCAATGTCGCCGATAACGACTTCCTAAATCATCGCGACAAGTCCATGCAAGGCTGGGGATATTGCGTCTTTGCCGAGGTCGCCGAAGGCATGGATGTCGTCGAAAAGATCAAGAACATCCGCACCACACGCCGCGGCATGCACGCCGACGTGCCCGCCGAAGACGTGATCCTCGAGCGTGCTTACCTCGAAGACTGATCACCACACGCCATGCCGTGCCTTCCGGCACGGCATGGCTTTTGCGTTTCCCTTCTCGCCATGCTCACGAGGACGCCAGCACGATGACCACCTTGCTGATTTCCGATTTGCACCTCCACGCAGGCCAGCCGGACATCGCCCACGGCTTTCTGAATTATCTGGAGACCGAGGCGCGCCACGCCGACACGCTCTATCTGCTCGGCGATATCTTCGAAGCCTGGATCGGCGACGACTACCTCGGTGATTTGGAGCGTCAAGTCATCGATGCGCTAAAGCGCCTCAGCGACGCCGGCACCCAAATTTATTTCATGCATGGCAATCGCGACTTCCTGGTCGGTAACGCCTTCGCCGATGCCGCCGGTGCCACCCTGCTCGATGACCCGAGCCTTGTGGCCCTGGGCAACCAGCGCGTGCTGCTGATGCACGGCGACAGCTTATGCACCGGCGATGAGGAGTACATGAAGTTTCGTGCCAAGGCGCGAGACCCCGAATGGCAAGCCCAGATTCTTGCCCTGCCCGTCGAGCAACGCCTGGAACTCGCCAAGAGCCTGCGTCTGCAATCCTCGGACGCCAACACACAAAAAGCCGATGCGATCATGGATGTAACGCCGTCGGAAGTCGAAGCTGCCATGCGCGCGCATGGCGTCACCACACTCATCCACGGCCATACGCATCGCCCGGCGGTACACGACTTCGAGCTCGATGACCAGAGTGCTCGACGCATCGTACTCGGCGACTGGCAACCCGGCAGCGGCTGGGAAATACGTGTCGAAGACGACGCCGAGCCACAGCTACGCGAATTCGCGATCTGACGGCGCCGGGCTTGCGATCATGACCGCTCGTGCTGCGGCTCGACGGCACGATCAAGTTGCAAGCGCCAGCGCACCAGCATCGGGGCGTCAGTCAACGAGACCTGGCCCAGCAACTGGCGGAAGCGTTGTCGCATATCGTCATCATCAGGGTCGACCAGCGTCAGCCAGACTTCACAAGCATTGATCTGGTGATGCCGATTCTCCTGCTCGCTCGCCACGCGATAAGCCTGTTCGGCCAAGCGACGCACGTCCTGAGGCGCATGCCCCAGCGCGTGGCGAACGCGCACCATTTGCAGGGTCAGCTCCGGTAAATACAACGAATCGCGTTCACGCGCGACCATCAAGCATTGGTCCAGATAATCCTCGGCCCGGGCATATTCTCCCAGCGCCAAGCAAGCATCGCCGTACCACAGCAAAGGGCGTTGATAACGACCTTGTCCCGTGGCCTCCGCCACCCGCGCCATGCTCTCTTCAAGCAGTTCCAGGCCCTGCGGGTCGCCACTCATCGCCTTGTGCCAGCCGAGAATGCCTTGCGCCGAGTAATGCCAGAGATGCAGATCCGGCGTCGACGTCACTTCGTGCGCGCGTTCGGCGCGTGCCGCTGCCATGTGTACATGTCCTAACTGGCGATACAACGCCGCGGCGAAAATTAGCGACAGCGCCAACGAGCCGGGATGCTTGATCGACTCGGCCAGACGTATCGCCGCCTCGATCTGTTGCTCGGCACGCCGATAATCGCCGCGCAGGCACAAGGCCCAGGCATGGTAGCAAGCCGCTGCGACCTGCGGATGATCGGAAAACGGCAACCAATCGAGCACCATCGGCTGATGCAGCGGATCGATTTCCTCTAGATGTTCGAAGGCATGACGCACACGCCCCGCCCAGTATTCGCAATGCGCTCGCGCATAATCCGCCAGGCGCTGGTAACGCGGATCGACGAGGCGCTCGGCGAACGCCGACAAGCGCGCCGCCAATGCAAATGCATCGGCATGCGCATGGCGCTGGCTGCAGCCGACCCATAACCCCCAGGTCACCAGGAACGGTTGCTCGTCATCCGGTTCGTCGTCTTCTACGCACCGCGCCTCCAGCGTCCCCAACATATCCTTGGCGCGCACGAAGCTCTCATGCGCCGTGGGCGAACCGTGCCCTTCGAGCGCAAAGGCAGCCTGGCCGCGCACCGTCAAAAGGCTAATGTGGCGCTCTTCCTGCGAGTCGAGACCTTGCAGGCACTCCAGGCCCGCATCGGCCATCTGTAGCGCCGTGCGGTTGGCACTCAGCTTGAGGGCGGCCCGCGCGGCAAGTTCAAAGTAGCGCGCCGCCCGCGCATGGTCACCGCTACGACGCAAGTGAGACGCGAAGTATCCCGGATGCTGACCAATCAAGGCCGGGAAGCGCTCCTCGATGAGCGTGACGACCTGGTGGTGGAGCCGCTCCCTGACATCGCGAGGACAGGAAAGGTACGCAGCTTCCTGCAAAAGTTGATGAACGAACTGATAGTCGAATGGGCTATCGCCATGGCAGGGCTCGATGATCTCCAGGCGTTGCATGTGATCGAGCACCTGCTTGAGACGTGTCTCGCCGAGCCCGGTGCATTCGCGCAGGAAAGCGACCCGGAATTGGCGCCCGAGCACCGCCGCGACATGCGCCACATCGCGGTCGGCATCGAGCTGCTCGATGCGGCTGGAAAGAAGCCCCAGTAACCCACGTGGCAACTCATCCACCTGGACGCGACGCCCCTCGCGCCGATCCATGTCGAGACGCCGACAAATTTCTTGCAAGTAAAGCGGCACTCCGTCGCAACGCTCGATGAGCTGCTCACGCAAACGCGGGCTGATATGCAGCCGATAGTGCTTAGCCAATTGCACCAGCAACCGTGACGACTGCGTGCTGTCCAGACGTCCCAGCACGATGTGCTGGTCCCAATTGAGCCGCACCGGCAACGCCTCGCGCCCATGGTGGCTCGCAATCAGCATGAAGGGAACATTGATCGGCAGGCGTGCCTGTAATGCCAGCAACACCTTGAGCGAGAGTTCATCCATCCATTGCAGGTCATCGATGACCAAGGCCAGCGGGCGGCTCGCGGTGATGCGCTCTATCAGCGAATGGAAGAGTTGCGTGACCGGCTCGAGACTCTCACCCAGGTCACCGTCACCCTCATCACTCAGCGCTTGGTAGAGTACCCCGCGCTGCGATTCGTCCAGCGCCGGCTCATTAGCCAACCAGGTGGAAAGCGTTGAGCCATCGACATCTCGGTCGAGATACCAACGCAACAGCGCGCGCACCACTCCGTAAGGGGTCTGGGTCGACAAGCGGGTCGTCGGCTGCCAACACAGGGCGATCTCCTGGCTTTGCTCCAGTTGCCGGAAGCTTACCAACAACGCCGACTTGCCCATGCCCAGCGCACCTTGCACCAGCACGCTCTGGCGCAACCCGATGACTACCCGGGCCAGCGCATCGCGCAACTGTCGCAGTGCCGCTTCGCGCCCGATCAAGCTCGGCGGCGTGGCATCGCGCCCGCCTTCGTCGACCCCCAGTACCAACGCACGCAGACGCACCCGCCCATCGGCGGCTAGCAAGCGCGTCGTCAGGCGCGGCTGCAAATCCAGCGCGGGGGGCATGTGCTGGCTCGCCTCTTGCGAAATCACCAGCTCGCTGCCCTGGGCGGCGCTCATGAGCTCGAGTGCCGGCTGCGTCACCTGTCCCAGGGGGTCGGCCAAGCGGCGTTCGGGCAGATACAACCCACGCCCGCTGTTGAGGCCCGCGGCCAGTTCGAAGCGTGGCGCCGGATCGCCCCCCGACCAGTGACGCTGAACCTCCTCGGGGAGCTGGCGACGACAATGCTCGTACAAAGCCACCAGTTCGGCCAATTGGTGCGCCGGCCCATGGGTGCCGAAACAGGCTAACCCTAACCCGCCGGTGGCGCCAGGCAGCCAGAAGCCACCCAGTAGATGACATTGGCGCTCCAGCCAACGCATCAGCTCTACTTGCAGGAGCAGACAGGCGTATCCTTGAGCACGCTCCTGCCAGTCGCCCTTCAAGTGCAGCCGAATCGCCATCACCGATAGCTGGCGATAGTCGATCTCGTCTTCACGCACGGGGGCACTGTCCAGCGCCACGGCCCGCGAAAAGGCGCCCTGAGGCGAGGTCGGCGCCGTCGGCTGTGCGCCACCCGACCAGTAGCGTGCCAACTGTAAAAACTCGGCATCGGGCTGCTGGCCAGACAGTGCCAGCATTTCCAGATAGGCATTGAACTGCTCATGCGCAGCGGCAATTTGTCCCTTCTCGGCCAACTGACGCACCAAGCGTTCATGGAAGGGGCCATACCCCGAAAAACGACTCACCAACTGACGCAAAATCTCCTCGGAGACGTCATCGACGCCGTCCAGCGCTTGCTCGATATAGGCGGTCATGCGTTGGCGCCATTCGCCACGCACCTTGACCAACCAGCGCTGGAACTCACTGCACTGCGGCAAGTGCAGTTCTTCGACCAAGTCGCCACGATACAACGCGAGCAACTCGTCGATGGCACCGATCTCGGGTGGCGCCTTGAGCAGCGTCTCGATACGACGCACATCCATTACCCAATACGATTCCAGATGCAACGCGATGCTTTGACGCGAGACCGTCAAGGCCGACTCGGCCTCATCGCCGAGACCTTGCCGCAGGCAATGCAGCGCATGGCGCAAATTGGTGCGCCCCGACGACAAGCCTTGATCGGGCCACAGCATTTCCGCCAGTCCAGCGCGATTGGCCGCTTGCTCGTTGAGCAACAGATAGACCAACAACGCCTTGACTTTGTCATAGCTGAACTGGGTGAGCGTGGAGCCCCCCACCGACATCGAAAAATGCCCGAAAAGCGTCAATCGAGGCGGTTCCCGGGTGTCCTGAGTCATGGTCGTCATACTCTGATTGGGCCGTTAGACACTGTCTGAAAAGTGCCTGCGCTCGATCATACGGCGTTAAAAATGAGCTCAAAGTACTCATTTACGACGTGTAAACTCCGTCTATTCGCCAATTTTTGCCTTGTCTGATCATCGCTCGTCGACTTTTCAGACGAGGCCTTACGCCGGCGAGCGCGATCACGCTGCCGACGGCACACCGCTGTGGAAACGAAAGCAGGTATCCGGTGATTCGATCAGTTCGCGCTCACGCTCGGCGAAGAAAGCGATACGCGGCGCGATATCCTGCGTGGCGTACTTCTGCGCCAGCGCCAGATAATCTTCGTAATGGCGTCCTTCCGACTTAACCAGAGCGCGATAGAACTTGGCAAGCTCATCATCCAGAAAAGGGATCAGAGACGCGAAGCGTTCACAGGAGCGTGCCTCAATGAAGGCGCCGACGATCAGGGTATCAACCAGCCGTTGCGGATCGTCCTTGCCGACATGCTGGCGCAATCCCGCTGCATAGCGCGAGGCGCTGAGTTGGCGATAGCGCACGCCACGCTCGCGCATCAAGGTCACCACCTGCTCGAAATGCAAGAGTTCCTCGCGGGCCAGCTGCGACATCTTGGTCAACAACTCAGTATGCTCGACATAGCGATACATCAGATTCATCGCCGTGGATGCCGCCTTTTTCTCGCATTGAGCGTGATCTATGAGCAATAGCGACGGATGCTCCAGCGCTGCCTGAACCCAGGCATCCGGCGTTGCGCATGGCAAAAAGTTCAACAGTTCTTGGGGTAGCAAGGCGTTTGCGTCAGTAGACATGGCTTTCTTCTATCAGGTGAGCGGTCATGGAAGTTAAACGGAAGGCTCGATCGGCGCTGTTGTCAGGCGTCGGGGCGCCTCTTGCATCAACGCTTCCTGCAACGCCGCGTACAAGGCATCGGGCGCAAGGCGAGCCACGCTTGCGTGACGCTGTAGTCCATAGCGACTCAAATCCTGCATACGCGTACGCCCCACGCGCAGCAGCTCTATGGCGCGTGACAACGCTGGCTGCTCGCTGCGAAAGCGAATTCGGTGACGTATCAGTTGCGCCTCCAGGCACTCCGGGTCCTCGACACGCAGGAAGCGCGAGGCAACCCGCACACGCAAGGCATCCAATGCCTGCATGCGCGCTGACCGGGCCTCGGCATCGAGCGCGAACCAGTCGCGAATTTCGTCCTCAGTGCGTTGGCAACCACGGCATACGCGATCACCGACGGTCGTCGAGCACAATCCCACGCATGGCGACTGGATACGCTTTTCTTTGCTCTCGTTGGCGACCATCTCACCTCCCCTTTACCCGAGCACTCATGGTATCGCAAGCGCCGCTACAGCGACCATCATGCATGGGCATGCCTTTGCACATCCTCTCAGCGCCCGGCATAGACGGCCTTCTTAACATTGTTGACAGTTTCGAGTAGAATCTCGCTGCCTATTTAGACCGGTGACAACCTGCCCCCAGGTCGTGTCCGCCGTGCGCGTGCGTAGTCGTAGAAGTGATTAGCGCCACGCGCATCGCCCCGCCCTGGTTTCGATGACTGACGAGGGTCCCAACGTGCTTGAAGCCTACCGCCAACATGCCGAGCAACGCGCGCGCGAAGGCGTGCCGTCCCAGCCGCTAAACGCCGAGCAGACCGCCGAACTGGTCGAGTTGCTCAAGGCGCCGCCCGCCGGCGAGGAAGAAACGCTTCTCGAGCTGCTCACCAACCGCGTCCCGCCCGGCGTGGACGAAGCCGCTTACGTCAAGGCCGCCTTTCTGACTGCCATCGCCAAGGGCGAAGCCACGTCGACGCTGCTCGATAAGACGCATGCGGTCAAGCTGTTGGGCACCATGCAAGGCGGCTACAATATCGCCACTCTGGTCGAACTGCTCGATGACGAGACGCTCGCCCAGGAAGCCGGTGAACAGCTCAAGCACACCCTTTTGATGTTCGATGCCTTCCATGATGTCGCCGAACGTGCCAAGAACGGCAACGCTATCGCGCAAGCCGTGCTCGAGTCCTGGGCCGAGGCCGAATGGTTCCTGGCCAAGCCGGCCCCCGCGGAGAAAGTCACGCTGAGCGTGTTCAAGGTGCCGGGCGAAACCAACACCGATGATCTTTCCCCCGCCCCGGATGCCTGGTCGCGCCCCGATATCCCGCTACACGCCAACGCCATGCTCAAGAACCCGCGCGAGGGCATCACGCCGGAAGCGCCGGGCAGCAAGGGTCCCATCGCACAGATCGACGAGGTCAAGGCTAAAGGCTTTCCGGTCGCCTATGTCGGCGATGTCGTGGGTACCGGATCATCGCGCAAGTCGGCTACCAACTCCGTGCTTTGGTTCTTCGGCGACGACATTCCCAACGTGCCTAACAAGCGCGCCGGCGGGTTCGTGTTCGGCAGCAAGATCGCCCCGATTTTCTTCAACACCATGGAAGATGCAGGCGCCCTGCCCATCGAGATGGATGTCTCCAAGCTCGAGATGGGCGATGTCATCGATGTTTATCCCTATGAAGGCAAGGTAACGCGTCACGACAGCGACGAGGTCGTCTCCACTTTCGAACTCAAGACGCAGGTGATCCTCGACGAAGTCCGCGCCGGGGGCCGCATCCCGTTGATCGTGGGCCGTGGCCTGACCGAAAAGGCGCGTAACGAACTTGGCCTCGATACCTCCGACATTTTCCGTAAGCCGGAACAGCCGATCGATACCGGCAAGGGCTTCACCTTGGCGCAGAAGATGGTTGGCAAGGCCTGCGGCATGGACGGCGTACGTCCAGGCATGTACTGCGAGCCCAAGATGACGACCGTCGGCTCGCAGGACACCACCGGCCCGATGACCCGCGACGAGCTCAAGGACCTGGCCTGCCTCGGCTTCCAGGCCGATCTGGTGATGCAGTCATTCTGTCACACGGCGGCTTACCCGAAGCCGGTCGATGTCGAGACCCATCACACCCTGCCTGACTTCATCATGAACCGTGGCGGCGTTTCGCTGCGCCCGGGTGACGGCATCATCCACTCGTGGCTCAACCGCATGCTGTTGCCAGACACCGTCGGTACCGGCGGCGACTCCCATACCCGCTTCCCGATGGGAATCTCCTTCCCGGCAGGCTCGGGCCTGGTCGCCTTCGCCGCCGCCACCGGCGTGATGCCGCTGGATATGCCGGAATCGGTCCTGGTGCGCTTCAAGGGCAAACGCCAGCCCGGCATCACGTTGCGCGACCTGGTGCATGCGATTCCCTATTACGCCATTCAGGACGGTTTGTTGACCGTCGAGAAGTCGAACAAGCAGAACTTCTTCTCGGGCCGCATTCTGGAAATCGAAGGCCTCGAGGATCTCACCGCCGAGCAGGCGTTCGAGCTCTCCGACGCTTCCGCCGAACGCAGCGCCGCTGGCTGCACGATCACTCTGGACGAGGAGCGGGTCGCCGAGTATCTGAACTCCAACGTCACTCTGCTCAAGTGGATGATCAGCAATGGCTACGGCGATGCCCGCACGCTGGAGCGCCGCATCCAGGCCATGGAAGAATGGCTGGCCGATCCCAGCCTGATGCGCGCCGATGCCGACGCCGAGTATGCCGCCGTGATCGAGATCGACATGAGCGAACTCGACCAGCCCGTGCTGTGCGCGCCCAACGACCCTGACGACGCGCGCCTGCTCTCCGATGTCGCCGGCGAGCAGATCGACGAAGTCTTCATCGGCTCATGCATGACCAACATCGGCCACTTCCGCGCCGCCGGCAAACTGCTCGAAAAACAACCCCCAGGCAGCTTGAAGACCCGCCTGTGGCTTGCGCCGCCTACCAAGATGGACCAACATCAGTTAACGGAAGAGGGCTATTACGGCATTTACGGGCGTGCTGGCGCACGCATGGAAATGCCGGGTTGCTCGCTGTGCATGGGCAACCAAGCACGCGTGGCGCCCAAGTCCACCGTGGTCTCGACCTCCACGCGCAACTTCCCCAACCGTCTGGGCGATGGCGCGAATGTCTACCTGGCTTCCGCCGAGCTGGCCGCCATTGCGGCCGTCGAGGGACGTTTGCCGACCGTCGAGGAATACAAAGGTTACATGAGTGAGTTCAACGCCATGGCGGGTGAAATCTACCGCTACATGAACTTCCATGAAATCGAAGAGTTCCAGAACGCGGCCGCGAACGTGATCCCGGTCGCCGAGGAAGCCTGACCACTCGTCTCCAATGCTCGCCTATTGAGAAAGAGTGCAGGTCACCGAAACGCCCCGCCGATGCGGGGCGTTTTTTATGGTGTCGCCACATACCAACGTCCATGTACGTTTTTTAACACTGTTCGCCTTGTCAGTGAGCCAGACAGACGCTTAGATATAAAACGCTTGTTCGCGTCCCCATTCCATACGGGTATGGGATGGGACGGCAGGATGCCATGACATTCCGACCGCCCGGCGCCGCGCCTCGAGGCCGGCACATAAGGGTACGTCGTGATGACCAATCAAGGAGAACCCCATGAAACTCAAGGCTTTGATCACCGCTTCCGTGGCCACGTCGAGTCTTCTCGCCCTCGCCCCCAACGCCATGGCTGCTCCCAGCCCCGAAGGCTTGTACTTCGGTGTCGGGACCGGCTTCAGCTCGCTGGAAAACGATGATGACGACGTTGACGATTTTATCGAGTCGGGTAGCGAGGACTTCGATGTCGACGATGACGACAACAGCTTCAAGGGCTTCGTCGGCTACAACTTCAACCGCTACTTCGCAACAGAAGCGTTCTATGCGGACCTCGGACGTGTCGAGCTCAAGGGCAACGACACGGCCAATACCGACCTCGAGTCAGAAGCTTATGGCGTCAGTCTCGTCGGCAAGCTGCCCATCACGAATTGGTTCGAGCTTTTCGCCAAGGCTGGCATGGCGAAGTGGGAAACCGATGTCGACGGCAATCTCGGCGGCGCCAGCACCGACCTGAAGGACAACGATGGCGTTGACCCGGTCTATGGCGCCGGCGCGCAATTCAACTTCACCCCTTTCCTGGTGCGCGCTGAATACGAGCGCTACGACTTCGACAGCGACTACCAGGTGGACTCCTTCTCCGCATCCGTGGGCTGGCAGTTCTAAACAACGCCTCGTCATGCACCGCTGTACAAGACGCCGGGCCTCGCCCGGCGTCTTCCTGTCATTTTGCTAGTTCTTCTTCCCCCAAGGCCGCAATGGCGCGACGTTCAAGGCATGGCATGATGACACCTGTTTCAGCGAACGCCGCACAGGCGAGGAGACTGCATGCCCACTATCATCACCCCCGATATTTGTGACGCCTATCCCGACGTCAAGGTGATCGAGCCATCGTTGGCCAATGTCGGCGGACACGACGCCTTCTATGGGCCGGTGCGCACGGTTAAATGCTTCGAGGACAACTCTCGCGTCAAGGAAGCGGTCAATGAACCCGGCGATGGCGCCGTCCTGGTCGTCGACGGCGGCGGCTCCTGGCGTTGCGCGCTGCTGGGCGACATGCTGGCGGCCAAGGCTGTCGACAATGGCTGGGCCGGTATCATCGTCTATGGTTGCGTGCGCGATATCGACATTCTCAACGAGACTCCAATCGGCATCCAGGCGCTTGGCACGCACCCCCGCAAGAGCGAGAAACGTGGCGAAGGTCAGCGCGATATTCCCGTCACGTTTGGCGGCGTGACGATCGCACCGGGGCAGTGGCTTTACGCCGACAACAACGGAATCGTGATTACCCATGAGCCATTAACGCTAGATGACTGATAGCGCTGCTATTTGCCAGCGGCGAGCGACGATGCGAGGCTTGCAATGTCCTGATAGGAAACGAAGGAGTTGTCATGCTCGCCACCCGCACGTTGCTGGGTGACATTGCGACCCAATTGCGCGCTCAGGGACGAGCGCTACTGGTTTTTCATCTATTCTTCACTGTCCTCGCCACGGCCGTATTGGTCCCGCTGACGACTTGGACCCTGACCAGTCTGCTGCATGCCTTCCATCGTCAGGCGCTCAGCAATGCCCAGATCGCCGACATGGCGCTTTCCCCCTTGGGCCTTGCCTGGGGTCTCGTGGCGCTGGGCCTGAGTTTTCTGCTGATCTTCCTGCAGCAAAGCGGCATGATGCGGTTAGTCGCTGCGCCCGGACCGGGGCGCTACCTCGCGACGATGAACACACTGTGGCAAATCGGTCGCCGCTTTCCGAGTATCGCCGGGCTCACATTCCTTCAGGTCGGCGCCCACTTGCTGCTCGTCGCTCCGTTCGTGCTGCTGATCGCCTATTGCTACGACGCCTTGCTTGGCGATGCCGAGCTCTACGTCGTGATGCGCATGAAACCCCCGGCCTTATGGCACTTCGCCACACTCGGCGGTGGCCTAGCGCTCATCGCACTATGGTGTCAGGCATGGCTCTATGCGCGCTGGTTTTTGGCGCTACCCGCCCTGGTGCTGGACCGACTTCCCCCTCTCCAGGCGCTGGCACGCAGTCGTGCGCTCACAAGAGGGCGACACACACGCATCACGGCACTGGCACTGACATTCGCCTTGGGAGTCGCCGCACTGCCGGTCCTGTTCAGCATCCTGTTCAATAGTCTGGCGTCGCCGCTGATCAGCCATCTACCCGACCGCATTTCACTGCTGATTCCCGTCATGCTGGTCTACGTGGCGGCCTATACGCTTTCGATCATCGCCGTGACATTTCTCGGTGTCGCGGCCAACAGCCTGCTGGTAGCCAACCTCTACCGACGGTTGGGGGGCAGCATGCTCGGTGTCACGGACTCGCCAGCACCTACGCAGTCGGGCTGGTGGGCCTGGACCGCCGAGGCCGTCTTGCTGGTCTTTGCGCTGCTCCAAGCGGGATGGGTGCTAAGTGACTTCCAACTGCGCGACGATGTCGCCGTCACCGCCCATCGCGGCAGTTCGATGGCGGCACCGGAGAACACCTTAGCGGCGATGCGCCAAGCCATCCAGGAAGGCGCCGACTATCTGGAACTGGACGTCAGGCTGTTGCGCGATGGCAATGTCGTCCTCTCTCACGACCGCACATTGGAACGCCTCACCGGTCAGGCACTGGCGGTCAACGACCTGACGCTAGAAGAAACACGCGATATCGATATCGGCAGCTGGTTCGGTGATGACTTTTCCGATGAACGCTTGGCCACGCTCGATCAGGTGATTGGCCTGGCGCATGGCAAGTCGCGCCTGTACGTCGAACTCAAGCCAAGCACCGGCAACGAGCAGGCGCTCATCGAAGCGGTCGTCGAACGTTTGCGACGTTACGGCATCGCCGACAGCGCGGTCATCGCATCGTTATCGCCGACGATTATTCGCGACGTCGAGGACTATGCCCCCGATATCGATACCACGCTGTTCGTTCAATTCCTGCTCCCCGGCGCTCTGACCTCAACCCCGGCCGATATCATCGGCCTGCGTCACACCCGCGCCGATGCCGGGACTGTCAACATGGTGCATGACAGCGGCCGCGAATTGCATATCTGGACCGTCAACAGCGCCCGTGACATGTCGCGCTACATCGATATGGGCGTCGACAATATCATCACCGACCGTCCTGCAACGCTGATCGACCTGCTCACCGAACGCGCCACCCTCAGCGATGGCGAACTGCTGTTGCTCAAACTGCGCAACTGGCTGCATCAGTAACGCACCGTCCGGAATCGAGTAGGAGGGGGAGTCACCTCCCCCGTCCTCTCACACCACCGTACGTACCGTTCGGTATACGGCGGTTCATGAAGAACGGCTAAGCCCTCTTGCCGTGTCGAGTACCGAAATCAGCCCCTGCTGCTCGAACCACTTCCGTGGCAGGGCCTGATTCATGTGCGCGGCTCCCGCATTCCACCAAGGACCTCGCCCATTCCCCGCTGATTTCCAGGCACGGGGCTCATCCAACCCTAGCGCCAGAAGTTTCCTACGCCGGGTGCCTGGACGTTTCCACTGTCGCCAGATCACGCAGCGCAATCGTCGGCGTACCCATTGATCCAGCGCTTCCAGGGGACGCTTCACATCGACGAGGCTGAAGTAGCTGGCCCAGCCGCGTAGGACGGGTGCCAACGCCTCAGTGACTCGCCGGATGTTGTGGCCCCTGCCACGCTTCAGGCTCTCGCGGACACGCTGCATCAAGCGCTGCAGGCTGGCCTTGGCCAGCGTCAGCTTCGGCAGTTTGTGCCGGGTCAGCGTGTAGCCCAGATACCCACGGCGCCACGGCCGGTCCACCGCGCTCTTGGCGCGATTGACCGTGAGTCTAAGTGAGTTCTCGAGAAAATCACTCAGGCTGGCCATCACGCGCTCACCCGCTCGCCGGCTCCGTACATAAATCTGCATGTCGTCGGCGTAGCGGCAGAAGCGGTGGCCGCGGCGTTCCAGTTCTTTGTCCACGTCATCCAGCAGGATATTCGCCAGCAGCGGACTCAGCGGTCCGCCCTGGGGCGCTCCCTGCTTTCTTGGTGTGGTCAGGCCGTGCTGGAACATCCCAGCTTCCAGATAGCGACGGATCAAGCGCAGCACTCGCTTATCGTGAACGCGACGCGCGACCCGCGCCATCAACAGGTCGTGGTTCACGCGGTCGAAGAAAGCTTCCAGATCGAGATCGACCACCCAGCGGTGGCCGACAGAAACGTGAGCCTTCATCGCCGAGACGGCCTGCTGGGCACTGCGCCCGGGGCGATAGCCGTAGCTCGATGCGGAAAAGCCCGGATCGAAGATCGGCGTCAGCACCTGCAGCAGCGCCTGCTGGATCAGCCGGTCGGTGACCGTGGGAATACCAAGCTGTCGTGTCCCGCCCTTGGGCTTGGGGATCTTGGCGGCTCGGATCGGGCTGGGGGTGGTACTCACCGGCCAGCAGCCGCTCGCGCAGCGTCGGCCAGTACTGTTTCAGATGGTCGGTCAACTGGTCCACCGTCATGCCGTCGGCACCCGGTGCGCCTTTGTTGGCGACCACCCTACGGTAAGCCCGCGCCATGTTGGCCTTCTCTACCACGGCTTCCATGAGCGGGGCGGGCTCCGCTTTCGTCCACGATGACGACGCCGGGACCGTCTCGACGCCCACCGGCTGGGACTGAACTGCACCCCGAAAGTTGGACATCCAATCCAACCTTCGGGGTGTTTCTATGAAGAACCAGTACAGCGACCAGTTTAAGCTGCAAGTGGTGCAGCAATACCTGAGTGGAGATGTCGGCCTAGAAGTGGTTGCCCATCAGTTGGGTCTGGACTATTCCATGGTCAGGCGATGGGTGGAGCAGTACCGGCAGCATGGGCCTTTGGGATGGCGCCAAACACGCCGTCACTACAGCCCAGCGTTCAAGCGTGAGGTGCTGGAAAGGAGGTGGCGCGACGGCTTGTCGATCCGACAGACCGAGATCCTGTTTGATATCCGTGCTGCTGGCGCTATTGGCAGATGGGAGCGTCAGTACCATAGTGGTGGCCTAACTGCCTTGGAACCGAAACGTACGGGACGCCGCCCGATGCCCCAGAAGCCCCCATCGCCAACGCCTGAGCCTCCCGCCGATGGTGAGCGCTCCCATGAGGAGTTGCTCGAGGAGCTGGCCTATCTGCGGGCAGAGAATGCCTATCTAAAAAAGCTCGATGCCTTGGCCCGAGAGAAACGGGCGACGACACGGGGCAAAAAGCCCAAGCCGTCCAAGGGTTAAGGCATGAGCACCCCCTAGCGCTGCTGCTGCGTGCGGCATCGCTGCCGCGCAGCACGTTCTACTACCAGCTCAAGGCCCTGAGGGCTGACGATCTGTATGCGCCTCTGAAGGCGCGTATCCAGGCGATCTATGATCACCACAAGGGACGCTATGGCTATCGCCGTATCACCGCTGTGCTGCGCCAGGCAGGCGAGGCGGTCAACCACAAGACCGTCCAGCGGTTGATGCAGCAGCTGGGCTTGAAGTCCCGCGTTCGCCCCAAACGATATCGAGCTTATCGCGGCGTCGAGGGCTATGCCGCTCCCAATACGCTACAGCGTCGATTTCAAGCCCAAGGGCCGAATCAACGCTGGGTGACCGACATCACCGAATTCAAGGTCAATGACCAGAAACTCTACCTGTCACCGGTCATGGATCTGTATAACGGCGAAATCATCGCCTTCCAGACTGGGCCACGACCGGTATTCGGCCTAGTGAAGCATATGCTGAAGAGCGCCTTTGACCGGCTCAGGCCGGATGATCGGCCTCTATTGCACACGGATCAGGGGTGGCATTACCGCCACCCTAACTATCGTCGCCTGGTGGCGGAGAAGCGGATACTGCGCAGCATGTCACGGAAAGGGAATTGTCTGGACAATGCCGCTATGGAGAGTTTTTTCGGCACCCTGAAAGCGGAGTACTTCCATCTGAACCGGTTCGATACCGTTGAGCAGTTGCAGCAAGGCATTGCCGAGTACATCCACTACTACAACCATCAGCGGATCAAGCAGAGACTAAAAGGCCTGAGCCCCGTGCAATACAGGACTCAGGCCATGGCCGCCGGTTAAGAGAACTAACCGTCCAACGATTGGGGGTCAGTTCAGACGCGGGGTTCCACCCCGGCCCCTCTGGGTGGGTGGCGGTGTTAGCGCCCATTGCTGTCTTCACGATCAATCCTCGAGACGTCATCGCCTACTCGCGGTTCTTCATGTTCGGCCCTTGGTGCCGGGGTGAACCGGCACTTACTATGGCCTTGGCTGACGTCTGATGGTCCCTCCCGTCGCCTCTCGACGCCGGTAGCACCGTGGCAGACCACCAGACCTCCCAGGGTAAGACGCGCGACCTTCCCGCTTATGCCTGTCGGATTTACGTCATGGCGTTTCGTGCAAGTATCGGGCTTTGGTGATCGTTGCCACCTCACCCCGCCAGGACGCCTCATATCCGCTTCCTGTTCGTCAGGCCAGCGTTTTGCCTCGGGCTTCCTTCGGATTCTCCCTCGCAGAAGACACCCTTGCCGTCGGCTAGTACTTCCCCTTGCCGGGCGTACAGGGGACTTTCACCCCCCAGTCATCCCGAGGCACCACCCTCGGGAACAGCGCCAGTCTGGCGCTGCGCGCCATGCCTGGCGCACAACGAAAAAGGCGTGCCCGTCATTGGGCACGCCAGATACCGCATGGAGATGTATCGAGCCGATGAGGGACCGCGTCAGCCGACCTTTTCCCCCGCTAGCATGAACCAGGTTTCGAGCACCGCATCGGGGTTCAACGATACAGAGTCGATCCCCTGCTCCATCAGCCATTTAGCAAGCTCAGGGTGATCCGAAGGCCCCTGACCGCAGATGCCGACATACTTGCCCTGTTCCCGGCACGCCTGGATGGCCATGGACAGCAGTTTTTTGACCGCCGGATTACGCTCGTCGAAGAGATGCGCCACGATACCCGAATCGCGATCCAGCCCTAGCGTCAACTGAGTCAGGTCATTGGAGCCGATGGAAAAGCCATCGAAATGCTCCAGGAATTCATCAGCCAAGAGCGCATTGGCCGGCAATTCGCACATCATGATGACCTTCAGGCCCTTGCCTTCGGGAGACGCCGCCTCGCCGCGCTTGAGCCCGTTGGCGGCCATCAGCGACACGACTTCGCGCCCTTCGTCGGGCGTACGCACGAACGGCACCATAATCTCGACGTTATCGAATCCCATGACATCCCGAACCCGTTTCAGAGCGCGGCACTCCAGCTCGAAACATGGGCGGAAGGTCTCCGAGATATACCTCGAGGCGCCGCGGAAGCCCAGCATCGGGTTCTCTTCACCCGGCTCGTAAAGCTTGCCGCCGATGAGGTTCTCGTATTCGTTGGACTTGAAATCGGAGAGCCGCACGATGACACGCTTCGGATAGAACGCCGCCGCCAGCGTGGAGATACCTTCCACCAAGCGGTCGACATAGAAGCTCACCGGATCGTCATAACCCGCGGTACGCAGGTCGATGGTCTGCTGCAGATCGGCGGGCAGCGTCGCGTAATCGATCAATGCCTTGGGATGCACGCCGATCATGCGATTGATGATGAACTCCAGGCGTGCCAGCCCGACACCCGCGTTGGGCAAGCTGGAAAAGCCAAAAGCACGATCGGGATTGCCGACGTTCATCATGATATGGAAAGGCAGCGCCGGCATGTTGTCGACCGTCGTCGTCTTACAATCGTAATCGAGCAGCCCATCGTAGACATGACCGGTATCACCCTCGGCGCAAGAGACGGTCACCTCGCGGCCATCGGCAAGCGCCTGGGTTGCGTCGCCACAACCCACCACGGCGGGAATGCCCAGTTCGCGCGCAATAATGGCCGCATGGCACGTACGTCCGCCACGATTGGTGACGATCGCGGAGGCGCGCTTCATGATCGGCTCCCAGTCGGGGTCGGTCATGTCGGTTACTAATACATCGCCGTCGTGCACCTTATCCATCTGCTCGGGACTGGCCACGATCTTGACCGCGCCCTGGCCAATACGCTGGCCGATGGCGCGACCATCCACCAGTACGCGGCTTTTTTCCTTGAGCTGAAAACGCTCGAGCTTGCCACCCTCCACGTTGGAGACCACGGTTTCGGGACGTGCCTGAACGATGTACAGCTTGCCATCGTCGCCATCGCGCGCCCATTCGATGTCCATCGGGCGTCCATAGTGCGCCTCGATGGTCACCGCTTGCCAGGCCAACGCCATGACCTCGTCATCGCCTAGACAAAAACGTTGACGGTCAACGTGCGGCACATCCACGGTCTGCACCGAACGGCCAGCGGCGCTTTCTTCGCCGTAGACCATCTTGATCAGCTTGGAGCCCAGTGTCCGACGCAGCACGGCCGGACGCCCTGCCGCCAGCGTCGGCTTGTGGACGTAGAACTCATCGGGATTGACCGCCCCCTGCACGACCGTCTCGCCCAGTCCCCAGGAACCCGTCACGAACACGGCGTCGCGGTAACCGGATTCGGTGTCGAGCGTGAACATCACGCCGCTGGCCGCCGTTTCGGAGCGCACCATTTTCTGCACGCCAGCGGAAAGCGCCACGTTCTCGTGCGGATAACCGCGGTGCACACGGTAGGCAATGGCACGGTCGTTGAATAGTGACGCGAAGACCTCGTGAACGGCGCGTTTGACGTTGTCGAAGCCCTCGATATTGAGGAAGGTTTCCTGCTGCCCCGCAAACGACGCGTCGGGTAGATCCTCCGCCGTCGCGGAAGAGCGTACCGCCGCCTTGAGATGCGGATGCTTGTCCTGCAGCTGGCCATACGCTTCGGCCAAGACCCGTTCGAAAGCCGGCGGCAATGGGGTATCGATTACCCACTGACGGATCTGCGCCCCCGTCTCGGCCAGGGCCGTGACATCGTCGACATCCAGACGCGCCAACGCGTCGTTGATGCGCTCGTTGAGTCCCTCGTGCGCGAGGAATTCGCGATACGCGACGGCGGTGGTGGCAAAGCCGCCAGGCACAGTGACACCGGCATCCGCCAGATTGGAGATCATTTCCCCGAGCGACGCATTCTTGCCGCCTACCCGCTCAACATCATCCATGCCAAGCTGATCGAACCAAACGATATACTCTTCCAAGAGAACCCCCTCGAGTCAGGACGGCCGCGATGGCGACGTCGTCACAGCCAGTACCGCGCGAGGCGCGGCGGATGTTCGTACCCTATCAAGGGGGCTGGCTATTCACCATTGGTCTAATAGCGAAGGGGTTGGAGTATTTTTACAACAACACGGCATTTTCGAGGTTTCTTGTAGTCGGCGTGCCAAGCGCGACGAATGCCTATTTGCGCTTGTCAGAAAGGGGCCAGAGAATAGACAGATCATTTTCGCCACGTTCGGACATTGCCATGCCCCGCACCGCTTACTTCATCTCCGATGGTACCGGCATCACTGCGGAAACACTGGGCCGCAGCCTGCTCGCCCAATTCGAGGGCGTCGAGCTCAACCTGGTGGTCAAGCCCTATATCGATACGCTGGAAAAAGCCCACACCCTGGCGGCCATCATCGCCCAGACCGCCGAGCGTGACGGCGCCCGCCCCATCGTGATCGACACCATCGTCGATCAGTCGATTCGCGCCATCATTGCCGATGCGCCGGGCTTCAAGGTAGACATCTTTTCGACGTTTCTGGCGCCGCTCGAAGAGGAACTTGCGACCCATTCCACGTATACGGTGGGACGTACCCACGCCATTGGCCGCGATGACATTTACATGCATCGCATCGACGCCGTGCACTTCGCGCTCGACAACGACGATGGCGCACGCACGCACCAATACGATCAGGCCGATGTCATCCTGGTCGGCGTTTCACGTTGCGGCAAGACGCCAACGTCACTCTACCTGGCCCTTCAATTTGGCATTCAAGCCGCCAACTATCCCCTGACCGAGGATGACCTGGATGAAGACGGCACCCTGAGCATGCCCAAAGCGTTGGCGCCCTATCGTCACAAGCTGTTCGCCTTGACCATCGACCCACGCCGACTCGCGGCGATTCGCAGCGAACGTCGCCCCAATAGTCGGTACTGCTCGATGGATCAATGCATGCAGGAACTTCAGCAGGCCGAAGCACTGTTTCGTCGCTACCATATCCCCTATATCGACACCACACGCTTCTCCATCGAGGAGATTTCCACACGTATGATCGCCGAAACGAGCCTGACGCGTCGCTTCAGCCCGCGTTGATGCTCGACTCACCAGCTCGGACAGATCAAAGGTCGGCCAGCGGATGCGTCTCGACATCCCACAGCGGCATGAAAAAGCCATCGATGTAGTTCGCTGGCACGTTGCCGACATCCGTATACGCCCATTGCGGCGCCCGGTCCTTGTCAATCAACAGCGCACGAATGCCCTCGGCGAGCTCCGTATGCCGACAACATTGCACCGAGAGCATCAACTCATCGCGAAACGTCTCCGCCAAGCTGCCATGCCGGTGCCGACACAGCATGCGCCACACCAAGTGCGCCGTGGCAGGACACCCCGCCGCCAGACGCGCACGATTGGCGGCCAGCCAAGCATCCTCACGGGGATCATCGAGAATACGACGTACGACCTGCGTAATATCCGCCGCATCGCTCAAGACCTGAAGGTGATCCAGGCGCGGCATGACCTCAGCCTCCGGTGCCAACGCGCGGTTCTCGAAACCACGCAAGACCTCCCTGACCGCCTGCTGTGGATGGCGATAATCGGCATCCTCCAGCGCCTTCAGCACGTCTTGCCGCGCCTCACTGGCGATGACGCGATCCGCCAGTCCCAGCTCAAGGGCATCGCGCGCATTGAGATGGGCGCCGGTTACACCTAGATAAAGCCCCACGCCGCGAGGCATACGCTGGAAAAACCAGCTGGCGCCAACATCGGGGTATAGGCCGATGCTGATTTCCGGCATGGCCAGGCGACTGGTGTCGGTCACGATACGGTGATCAGCGGCAACCAACAGGCCCAGACCGCCTCCCATGGCGACGCCGTCGCCCCAGACGACAAGGGGCTTAGGGTAATGATGCAGGAAATGATCGAGACGATACTCGGCCCCGAAGTAAGCCTGAGCGGCCTCTCCCTCGTCCCCGGGAGACGTCGTCATGGCGCGATACAGGGCCACCACATCGCCGCCCGCACAAAAGGCCTTGTCGCCAGCGCCTTGCAGCCACACCGCATGCACCGACATGTCATCCGCCCAGGCCTCGAGCTTGGCATGCAGCGAGGTGATCATCGCCAGTGACAAGGCATTGAGACTGCCGGGTGCATTCAGCGTGGCGACGCCGAGGCGTCCACCGTCACGTGTGGGCCGCTCTTCGAAGATTACCTCGGATTCTGTCATCACCACCCCTCACCTTCTCCTGCGAAAAGACGATACGAGCTAGCTGTCATGCGTACGGCTTCATTGTGGCAAAGCGCATGCTCACATACCGCGCGGTGCGAAGATCCCCGGTGCATTGCGCCAATAACCCTTGTAGTCCATACCGAAGCCGAACACATAGCGGTCGACGACCTCAAGGCTGCAATAATCCGCCTGAAGACCCGGCACAGCCTTGCGGTCGTGACGCTTGTCGACCAGTACCGCTGTCGAAATACTCGCCGCGCCCGCCTGACGACAATAGTCCAGAATCGCCGCCAGCGTCGTACCTTCATCGAGAATGTCGTCGACGATCACCACATGGCGACCGGCCATGGGAATCTCGGGCGAAACACGCCAGAACAGTTCGCCCCCGCGCACGCCGCCGCGATAGCGTGTCGCATGTAAATAATCCACTTCCAGCGGGAAGCCAAGCCGTGTCAGCAGATGTCCTGTGGTGATCAGCCCACCGTTCATTACGCAGTAGAAAACCGGCAGTGTGTCGCCAAGATCGTGGGTGATCTCGTCGGCCATACGGTCGAGCGCGCGCTCGACTTCCTGCTGCGAGATGAGGCACTCGGCATGCGCCATGACATCGCGCATGGTCGCCAGCGATTCCTGGCACACGGAAGTAGATTGGTTAGGCATCGGATTCCTGATCGTGATCCTGGGAAGCATCGTTTACTTCGCCTCGTCCGGCATTGCGCGAACGCTGGCGAGACGACGTATAGGGAGCCTCGCGGTCGGACGCCGCCCGCGAGTGTGTATCGCTCTGATCGTCATCGGCGTTTTCGTCGTTGTCAGCATCGCCCTGAGCGTTATCGCCGCTCGTCTCGCCGGTGATCTCCACCGGACCGGCAATATGCAATTCGGAGGCCGGCAACGCCAGGCGCGCGTCATGCTCGCGCACGATATCGTAGACACGCAGCAGGATGTCCTGCTTCATCGACTGGAATTCAGCCCAGTCAGTGGTCTTGGCAAAAGCATATACGATCAGCTCCAGCGCATGTTCGCCATAGCTCTGGAAGTACACCAGGGTTTGCTCATTGGTCTCGACGTCATCATGCGCATCGAGCATCGCGCGGGTCGCCTTGACGATGTCCGACACACGCTCGATATCGGTATAACGCACCCGGATGGTTTCGAAAAGGCGCCGGTTCCACATCCGCGAGGGGTTCTCGAGCACCAGGCTACTGAAGGCGGAGTTGGGAATATAGATCGGGCGCGACGCAAAGGTGCGAATGCGCGTCAAGCGCCAGCCGATATCTTCCACGACCCCTTCGATATCGCGATCTGGAGATTTGATCCAGTCGCCAACGCGAAACGGCTTGTCCAGGTGAATCATTAATCCACCCAAGAAATTGGCCAGCATATCTTTGGCAGCGAAGCCGATTATCAGCCCGCCGGCCCCACCGAAGGCGGCCACTCCCGAGGGTGAGACACCCAAGCTCGAAAGAATCAACAACCCGATGATGACGACCACCACCGCCCCCAGTATCTTGGACACAGCCGATGCCGTATCGGCATCCATAGACTTGGCGCGATGTCCGCCCGGTGGAAACACCAAGCGTTTTTCGAGAAGCTTCACGGCCCTGAGCCCTGCCCAGGCCAGCAAGAGCAACGTAATGACGGCACGTGCCTGGGCCAGATGTCCCTCCGCCCACTCGATGTCCCAATGATAACGAACGACGGTCAGGCAGAGAGTGACGCCCATCAGCCAGATCCAGAGGCGCAACGGTCGCCGCAGTGCCTTGATCAGGATATCCGCCCAGCGGTTGCTGGTTTTCTCCAGCAACGGCCCCACACGCCAGATGACAACCCAGCTCACCAGGTCGACGATCAGCGTCAGGGCGATGACCAAGCCCATCGCCGCCACCCACAGCGGCATGCCCAGGGTGGTTTGAATCCAATCCATCACGGGAGAGAAAAAATCGAACACGAGGCTCTTTCCTTCTAGCTAGTACAGGTAGCTATGTCGATAACCAGTGGCGAGGTCAGTGCGTGGGCGTTTCCGAGAGCGCCTCGAGGCGCGCATGAGCACGACGCCAACGCGCCAGCGCCGGCAGCGTTTCAAGTTCAGGGCGGGCCCGGCCATAACGCAACTTACCCAAACGCTTGGAAGAGTGCCCCGCCGCCGCGTCGAGAATCTCGAGCGCCGCCGGGCGATCGTTGCATACCAGTACCATGTCACATCCCGCCGCCCAGGCGGCCTCGGCACGCGCCGAGGGCGATCCGGCCACATGCGCACCGGCCATGCTCAGATCATCGGAGAACACCACGCCCTTGAACGCCAATTCTTCGCGCAACATGCCAAGCCAGGAAGGGGAAAAGCCCGCCGGGCGCGAATCGAACGCGGTATACACCACATGCGCCGGCATCACGGCGTCCAGCTTTCCGGAGAGCTTCTTGAAGGGCACCAGATCATGCTCGCGCAACGCTGAGAGTGAGCGCGTGTCCTCAGGCAAGGCATGATGCGAGTCGAGGCTGACGCCGCCATGCCCAGGGAAGTGCTTGCCCACGGCGATCATGCCAGCCTCGTGCAACCCGTCAATGAAGGCCTCACCCAGCACCGTGACGACCTCGGGATCGGCAGAAAAGCTGCGATCGCCGATGGCCGGCGAGCGCTGGTCATCGACGTCGAGCACCGGGGCGAAGGTGATATCGAAACCGCAGGCCGCCATCTCCATGCCCAGCAGCCAGCCGGCTTCGTGGACCAGGGTGCGAGTCGCTTCGGGGGTCTCGGCATACCCAGCTGCCAGCGTCGCCATGGGCGGCAGCCGCGTCACACCGTCCTGCAGGCGCTGGACACGTCCGCCTTCCTGGTCGATCGCCAGCAGCACATCAGGGCGCACGTCACGAATCGCGCGGGTCAAGGCTCGCACTTGCTCGGCATCATGCGTATTGCGCTGGAAGAGGATCACCCCACCGATCTCGGGACGTGCCAGAAGACGGCGTTCATCGTCGCTGATTTGGGTACCTTCGATGTCCAGCATGACCGGGCCGAGAGGTTGGGTCATCGTCGCACTCCTGGCAAATGGAGGAAGGATTCTAGGCGGTGAGCAGCACTACGTCGAGCGCAGCCCTTGTGTAAAAACCCTCTCAGTCATGCAGCCAGACCGGCGTACCGGCCGGTGCGGCCTCCAATACGGCCAGCAACGCTTCGTCGCGCAGCCGAATACAACCGTGCGAGGCCGGCGTTCCCATCGGCTGCTCGGCAGGCGTGCCATGCAGGTATATATAGCGGCGCTGGCTATCGACATCGCCCCCGCGGTTGAAGCCCCGTTCCAGGCCACACAACCACAGGATACGCGTCAATATCCAATCCCGCTCGGGATGAGCACGGGCCAGCTCAGGCGAAAACACCTCGCCGGTGGGGCGCCGCCCGCGAAAGACACTGCCGGGTGGCAGTCCATCACCGATAACTGCGCGCACGTAATGCCACCCCACAGGCGTCTGCCCACTGCCTTCGTGCTGCCCGATACCGTGAGCGCCCGAGGAAATCGCGAACGTCTCGCGGCACATCTCGCCCTCGCGGATCGTCAGCGACTGCGTACCGAGATCGATTTCCAGCCAGACGCCCTGTTCGGGGGGTAGATGGGAGAGTTGCGGCTTTCGCATCATCCCGCCACCTTGAGAGCATCATCGGGCAGTGGGGCCTGCATGCCGGCCACAACTACCGGGCGCAGACGCCGAATCAAATCGCGAACGCTGACATGTTCGTGATAATCCTTGTCGGCGATATCGCGCAACGCATCAAGGCCCGACAACGTGAAGATCACCGTGCCCAGCATGAAGTGTAACCGCCAAAAGCGTTCCGCCTCGGGCAGTTCCGGCGTCGCGCGGCGTACCAAGTCGCTGAAGCGTGAGAACACATTGCCATAGTGCTCCTGAATGTAACGGCGCAAGTGGCCCTGAGCCTGAGTATAGGCCAGCCCCAACAAGCGCATGAACACCTTGAGGCTATTGCGCTCGGCAGGAACTTCCAACACGGTGCGTGCCAATGTCTCCAACAACACCTCGAGGGGAATGACCTCACCCCGATATTGCACCTCGAGTTCATCCAGGGCTTGGTGAAAGCGCTCGGAAAAGGGATCCAGATAGCGCGCGAAGACCGCCTGAATTAGCGCCTTCTTGGACCCGAAATGGTAATTGACCGCCGCCAGATTGACCTTGGCCTTGCTGGTGATGGTACGCAGCGAGGTCTCGGCAAACCCCCGTTCGGCGAACAGGACCTCGGCGGTATCGAGAATGCGCGTCACTGTATCTGTCTGAGCCATGGGGCGCCCCGCGTGGAATAAACGAATGTTTAAAACATGTCGATTCTAAGCCTTGATGTCGATAACGACAAATCTCCACGTTTGAAACGCCATCTCCCTGGGCGAATGATTGCGCGAATGGTTGCACCGCGCCAAAGACTGGATACAATCACATACTGTATACTTGAACACGTCAGTGCCTGCCGGAGGCCCCATGTCTCGCTCGTTAACTTCGCGCCAACAACACGTCTTTGATTTTATCGTCAAGACAATGAATGAGCTTGGCTACCCGCCGACGCGCGCCGAAATTGCCCGGGCCTTGGGCTTTCGCTCGCCGAACGCCGCCGAGGAACATCTTCGCGCGCTCGACCGCAAGGGGGTCATTCGCATGATCCCCGGCACCTCACGTGGCATTCGCCTCACCGGTGAAGACGATACCACCTTGACCAACGGCGACGGTCTGCCAGTCGTCGGTGAGGTCGCCGCCGGTAGCCCGATCCTCGCCGCAGCGCATATCGACCGGCACTGCCCTCTCGCGCCGGACTATTTCACCCCCCGCGCCGATTACCTGCTGCGTGTCCGCGGACTCTCGATGAAAAATGCCGGCATTCTCGATGGCGACCTGCTCGCCGTGCATCGCACCCAGCAGATTCGCGACGGCCAAATCGTCGTTGCCCGCCTGGAAGACGAAGTCACCGTCAAGCGCTTCAAGCGTCAAGGCCATCATGTCTGGTTGCTCGCCGAAAACGAGGATTTTTCGCCCATCGAGGTCGATCTACGTCATCAGGAACTCGAGATCGAAGGCCTCGGCGTTGGCGTGATTCGTGGCGGTGGCGGTAACGGCCTGCATTAAGCCGATACGCCGTTCATCATGCGCAAGATCCTTCACGCCGATTGCGACTGTTTTTATGCCGCCGTGGAAATGCGCGACGACCCAGCGTTACGCGACATTCCCCTGGCGATCGGCGGCAGCCCTGAGACGCGCGGCGTTGTCGCCACCTGCAATTATCCCGCACGTGCCTTCGGCATCCATTCGGCGATGCCCATGGCGCGTGCCATGCGCCTGTGCCCGCACCTGACGCGACTCTCCCCGGACTTCGAAAAATACCGTGCTGTCTCGGCATACATCCAGGCACTGTTCAATGAGCTGACGCCACTGGTGGAGCCCTTGTCCCTCGACGAAGCATATCTGGATGTCAGCGAGGTCACACGCTTTCAGGGGAGTGCGACCTGGATGGCCAGATGGCTCAAGCAGGAGGCGCTAGCGCGGACGGGTATCGTTATCTCGGTGGGTGCGGCTCCCAGCAAGTTCCTCGCCAAGCTGGCCAGCGACTGGGATAAGCCCGATGGGCTATGCGTGATCGCGCCGGATGAGGTCGAGCCTTTTCTCCTCGCCTTGCCCGTCAAGCAGCTGCACGGCGTGGGCCCAGCGACGGCAGCCAAGCTCGAGGCACTAGAGATCGTCACCTGCCGCGACCTGCGCGAATGGCCGCTCGAATCTCTGGTCGAGCGCTTCGGCAAATTTGGGCGTCGGCTATTCGAGCTGGCGCGTGGCATCGACGAGCGCCCGGTACAGATCGAGCGAGAGCGCAAGTCCGTCAGCGTCGAGACGACTTATCATCGCGATCTGCCCGACTTGGCCAGCTGCCAAGACGCACTCGCACCGCTCGTTGAGCGCTTGATGGCACGTCTAACGCGGCACGGCACGCCGGCCATTCAAAAATTGTTCGTCAAGGTTCGCTTCGATGATTTCAGCAGCACGACCCTGGAAGCGGCGGGTAGCGAGGCGCTTGCTGCACGCTTTCAAGCCTTGTTGGACGGCGCCTGGGCACGCGGCGAGCGCCCCGTGCGCCTGCTTGGGGTCGGCGTGCGCCTGACGCCAGAGGCGCAGCGACGGCAGATGACACTCTTCGACTGAGCCTCGCGCTCAAGCAAAGACGACCGTCTTGTTGCCATGGATCAGGACCCGGTCCTGCAGATGCCAACGTAGCCCCCGTGCCAGCACGGCTTTTTCGACGTCACGCCCCAGACGTACCAGGTCCTCGGCAGTATGGCAGTGCGTCACGCGCTGTATGTCCTGCTCGATGATGGGCCCCGCATCGAGTTCTTCGGTGACATAGTGACACGTCGCGCCAATCAGCTTGACGCCCCGCGCGTAGGCCTGATGATACGGTTTGGCGCCAGCGAAAGAGGGCAAGAAACTGTGGTGGATATTAATGATCCGCCCGGCGTATCGCTGGCACAGGTTGGGCGGCAGAATCTGCATGTAGCGCGCCAGCACTACTGTATCCGCCCGGGCCTCTTCGACCAGTGCCTCGACCCGCGAAAATGCTGCCGCCTTATCGTCCGCATCGACCGGCACATGATGAAACGGAATGCCATGCCATTCGACCAGATCCCGCAGCGCTTCATGATTGGAAATTACGCAGGGGATCTCGCAATCGAGCTCACCCGCGGTCCAGCGGTACAGCAGATCGACCAAGCAATGCGAAGCACGCGAGGCCATCAAGACGACACGCTTGGGCTTGGTGGTATCGCTCAGCGCCCAATCCATCGAGAACTCACTGGCAATGGCGGAAAAATCATCGCGCATCGCATCGATACTCAGCGGCAAAGACTCAGCCTTGATTTCGTAGCGCATGAAAAAGCGCCCGGTGGCCAGGTCCGAGTGCTGGTTGGCCTCGGTGATCCAACCTCCATGACCGGCGATGTAACTGGATACGCGAGAAACGATGCCCACGCGGTCGGGGCACGAGACGATAAGACGATACGAATGAGACATGCGCGCTACCATCAATCCTGAAATGAGGCGGTGATCGGTGCTCTCTCGAGAGAGCCACCTCTCACCAAAGGGCGCCCATTGTAGCGAATTCGATCATGACAAGAAGCCTCGATTGTGGCCGCGCCGGGGCATCCCGTATAGTAATGGGCATCTTCACGTTAAGGGATAACGATGTCCCAACCACGCATCCAGATACGCGCCCGCCGCAAGCCGCCCCTTCAGATACTGCCCCTCGGCGGCTGCGGTGAAATCGGCATGAACTTCACCCTTTACGGGCACCGTGATCACTGGATCGTGGTCGACTGCGGCATGATGATTCGCCAGGACCTCCCGCAGGCGCCCTTGCAAGTCCCCAATGTCGACCTCTTGGCTTCTAAGGGCATCGTTCCTCAGGCAATCCTCGTCACGCACGGACATGAAGATCACATCGGCGCGATTGCCTGGCTGTGGCCCCGTTGGCAGTGCCCCATCCATGCAACACCACTGGCCGCCGGCTTGTTGCGTCTGCGCTTCGCCGAGCAGCAACTGCCCACCGATGCGATTCACGTCATAACGCCCGACGAGGCCATGCAAAGCGGTCCTTTCGATGTACGCTTTTTGCCGCTGCCGCACTCGATACCCGAAAGCTGTGCCCTGCTATTGGCGACACCTGACCACCGTATCCTGCACACCGGCGACTGGAAGCTCGATCCCGAACCCTTGATCGGTGACCCCGTATGCCCGCAGCGTTTCCAGGCGCTGGCACCTATCGATCTTGTCGTCGGCGACTCCACCAATGCCCCCGTCCCCGGGCACTCACGCAGCGAAGGGGACGTCGCGCGTGCGCTTGAAACAACGATCGGCGCCTGCCACGGCCGTGTGATCGTCAGCTGCTTTGCCAGCAACCTGGCACGCATCCTGGCACTGGGCCGTGCCGCCAAGGCATGCGGGCGACGCGTCAGCCTCATGGGACGTTCGATGGAGCGTATGGTAAATATTGCCCGGGGGCTTGGCTATCTCGAGGACTTCCCCTCCCTGGTCCCCGTTCGCGACCTTGGCTATTTGCCGCCCGAAGAGGTGCTGGTCATCGCCACCGGCAGTCAGGGTGAGCCACGTTCCGCCCTGTCTCGCCTAGCCCAGGGACAGCACGCCGATTTCGAACTCCAGCCCGGCGACAGCGTTATTTTCTCGGCCAAAGCGATCCCGGGTAACGAATTGCTGATCGAGCGGTTACAGGCCGGACTCAAGCGTGCCAGGGTCACCCTTTACGATGAACGCAATCATCCCGAACTACATGCCTCAGGGCATCCCGCACAGGAAGAATTGCAGCGCCTTTATGGCTGGCTCGCCCCCCAGCGTTTGCTGCCCGTGCATGGCGAATTCCAGCACCAACAAGCGCATCGTGTCCTGGCAGAATCGCTTGGCATCGAGGTGCCCTGGATTCCGCGAAACGGCGATATGCTTCGCCTCGATAATGAGGGTCTAAGCTGCCTTGAGCGCCACTCGCTGGCACCGCATATCGTCACCCAGAACCGCATTCATCCCCTTGAAGGGTTGCGTGCTCCCGCCATGTCGAGCATGCATCGCCGCAGCGGCATCTTGAGTTTGACGCTTCCGGTCGTGCGACAAGCGTCGGGGTGGGCACGCGTGGGACGCTTGTTGTGGGATACGAGCCATGACCTGGCACTGGACGACACCGCCTTCGCCGATTGGCTCGATGATCAGTTGGCCGTTCACGAGGCGGACACCATCGCCAAGTTACGTCAACAATTACACGCCCCTTTGATGCACTGGCTCGGTGAGCACCTGCGTCATCTTCCCGACGTCCATCTGCATATCATGGCCGCGGAAGAGACCTCGCCTCTCGACTCATGACCCAAGATAAAAAACGGACCCTGCGGTCCGTTTTTTATCTTTCTACGCGCAACACTTACTGCTTGCGTTCCTTATCTTTCTTCGGTGGACGCCCCCGACGCTTGCGCGGCTGTTCGGACATCAAGTCGTCCAGAGAAAGGCCGGCATCACTCATCGCTTCACGGATTTCCGCCAACTTGCGCTCTTTAGCAGCTTCTTCGGCTTGACGCTTATGATCTTCCTGCTGCTTCTGTTCGATCACTTCACCGATGACTTCCGACAGCTTGTGGAGCTGCTCCATGCTGAGCTGTCGCGCGGCAGCGCGAGCCACGTTTTTATTTCGCGCAATGCGCTCCAGAGTATCAGTGGACATTCGCCTCCTCCATTTAAAATAACCAACCTGCAGCATAACGCTTGGGCGTTTCTGAAAAGTATATGACTCGAACTTGGTTTAGCAAGAAAATAATGTCCTCAAGCCAAGTCGAACCTTATAGCTTTATGGCCAGGAGACGCATCACGCTACCGCGAATAAAGGGCACGCACAAAACATTATCCGCCCGTCATATTCATGAAGCGCACGATGTCGACATCACCGTCCGTGCGGAAATGATGGCGCTCGGGTTTCAATGGCATGGCCTCGACGATGCGCTGCTTGAGGCGCTCCATATCACCAGGATAACGCCGTAACACCTCGCGTAGATCGACCGAATGCTCGTTGCCGAGACACAGTAACAAACGCCCTTCCACCGTGACCCTTACCCGGTTACAGGTGTCGCAGAAATTATGGCTGTGCGGTGAAATGAAACCGATACGCGAATCGCTATCCGGCATACGGAAATAACGCGACGGCCCCAAGGTATTCTCGGTGGTCGGCAACAGCGGATAACGCGATGCGATGGCCTCATGCACGTCATCGCTGGAATAAAAGGTTTCTTCACGCGAATGATCGGAGACATCGCCCAGCGGCATTTCCTCGATAAAGCTGATATCCACGCCTTCTTGACGAGCGAAGTCGACCAAATCGAGAACTTCATCGTCGTTACGCCCCTTGAGCACGACGGCATTGAGCTTGATACGCTCGAACCCAGCATCACGCGCGGCACGAATACCGGCGATGACATTCTCGAGATTGCCGGTGCGCGTCAAGCTGCGAAAACGCTCGGGGTCGAGGGAATCAATGCTGATATTGAGGCGCTGCATACCGCCTTCCCGCAATGCCTTGGCATGCTTGACCAATCCCGCGCCATTAGTGGTCATGGCGAAGTCCTTGAGACCCGGAAGCGCGCCGACACGCGACACCAGGTCGTCGATGCCACGTCGCACTAGCGGCTCACCGCCCGTCAAGCGAATCTTTTCCACGCCTAGCTCGACGAACGCACGCGCTATTTGCTCGATCTCTTCAAGCGTCAGTATCTGTGCACGCGGCAGAAACGTCATGTCCTCGCTCATGCAATAGACGCAGCGAAAATCACAGCGATCCGTCACCGAGATACGCACATAGCGAATCTGGCGCTGAAAGTTGTCGATCAGCTCGGTCATGCTTCCTCCCAACGGTCCGCGTCCCGCGCGTCACTGTCACGCGCCGAGACCCAATACGTCCCGCTTGCAGTGTGTTCTTTCTTCCAGAATGGCGCACGTGTCTTGAGGTAGTCCATAAGAAAATCGCACGCATCGAATGCCGCGCGGCGATGGGCGCTCGCGACCATGACCATGACGATGGGGTCACTTGGCGACAAGCGGCCGACACGATGCACGATACGTACCCCATCGAGCGGCCAACGCGACGTCGCCTGCTCGGCAATATCATGAAGCGCCGCCTCGGTCATGCCGGGGTAATGCTCCAGCGACAGGGCCTGCACATCCGGGCGCTCATTGAAATCGCGCACCAGACCGGTGAAGGTCACCACGGCACCGATATCGTGACGCCCCGCCAGTAATTGGCGCTGCTCCTCACCCACATCGAAGACCGGCGACTGCACACGCACATCGATCATGACGGCCTCCTCACCCACCGGTTACCGGCGGAAAAAACGCCACTTCATCCCCATCGGAGAGCGACGTTTCCTCATGTGCCATGGCATGGTTAACGGCACATAGAATGCGCGCGGCGGACAATGCCGCGAAGCGGGGATCCTGTTTCTCAAGCGCGGCCTTGAGACTCGCGACATCGAGGCTTTTCAGCGATGCAACCGGCACCTCTACCTCTTCAACATCCAGTCGCTCGCGCAATTCGGCGAGAAACTTGACGCGTATTGCGGCGATTCCGACGGGTGGAGATTCGAAGGCTTCGCGCGTCGCAGATTCATCCTCTGAGTCGCGATGCCAATCACCGGATTTGCCGCCCGTCTTGTGCTCCAAGCGCACGCCTTCGACCGTCATGTCCTTGTCGACCGCCTTGCACATATCGTAGAGAGTCAGGCACGCAACCGAGACTGCGGTCAATGCCTCCATTTCCACACCGGTGCGGCCCGCCAGACGGCAGCGTGACTCCACATGCACGCAGGAAGCCGCTTCATCGAGGCGAAAATCGACACTCACCTTGGACAGCAGCAACGCATGACACAAGGGGATCAGTTCATGCGTGCGCTTGGCGGCCTGAATGCCGGCGATACGCGCTGTGGCCAGCACATCGCCTTTGGGCAAGCCACCCTCGGCCAGCAAGGCAAGCGTTTCTGGGCGCATAACGATGCGTCCGCTTGCCACGGCCTCGCGCTGCGTTTCGGCTTTGTCGCCGACATCCACCATGTGGGCTTCACCACGCGCATTGAGATGGGTCAAACTCATGTCAGGTCACCGAACGGTTGTATCGTCACCGGCGCACCCGCCTCGACGGCGGCACATCCGTCACCGATTTCAATAAGGCAATTGGCCACCACCATCGAGCTAAGAATGCCCGACCCCTGACGGCCCGTGGTACGCACCCAGAGCTGGCCAGCGTCATCCCCGGTATAGATACCGCGATGGAAGTCGACACGTTCCTCGCGGCTTTTCAATGGCTCGGCAGCCAGCGCCGTGAGACGTGACGGTTGCCAGTCGTGCTCTCCTTGCATGCGTCGTAACATTGGTTGAACGAACTGCAAGAACGTCACCATGACCGCCACGGGATTGCCGGGCAGTCCAAAGAAAGGCACCATCACGCCACCCGTTTGGTGGATAAGACCGAATGCCAAGGGTCTTCCGGGACGCATGGCGATCCGCCATAACCCCAGCTCGCCGAGAGCCGTCAGCGCGGGCTTGACCCAATCGGCCTGACCGACCGAGACGCCCCCGCTGGTCACGACCACATCCGCCTCGCGGGCCGCCGTCGCGAGGGAGGCACGTATGCTGTCCAGATCATCCTGCAGAATGCCAAGATCGATGACCTCGCAGCCCAGACGGCTCAGCAGGCCCTGTAACGAAAAACGGTTGGTATCGTAAATGCCGGCGGGCGGTAGCGCCTCGCCCGGTGCCGTGACTTCATCGCCGGTGGAAAACACGGCCACGCGTAGCGGGCGAAACACCTCGACCTCAGCATACCCCAGCGAGGCCAGCAGCCCCATGTGTTGAGGCCGCAACCGTTTCCCTGCACCCAGCACGCGCTGGCCGCGTGCGATGTCTTCGCCGGCCTGGCGAACGTTCTGCCCACGCTGCACCCGCTCGGGATGTTCGACACGGATGCGATCGGGGATGCCAATGTCGACGAGCTGCTCGCTCATGACGACGGTATCTGCGCCGGCCGGCAGCGGCGCTCCGGTGGTGATCCTCACCGCTTCACCTGGTGCCAGCGATGTCGGTAACCGCATGCCCGCCAGGACATCACCGACCACGTCCACGCGCAAGTCGTTTCCCGGCACGTCATCCGGCCACGCCAGCGCGATGCCATCCATGGCGGCGTTGGTATTCTGCGGCACGTCGATCGGCGACACGACATCCACCGCCAGCACCCCGCCACAGGCCGACGCCAGGCTGACCCGATGCGTGGCGACCGGCGGCGGCGTCATCGCCGACAGGGCCTCGAGCGTCTCATCGACACTGAGCATGCGCTCGCCCAACTCAAAGCAGGATAAGGTCATGACGTCTCCCGGGGACCGCGACGCATCTCGGGCCAACGTTGTGGCCAGGCCTGCAGCCAGTCAACCAAGGCGTCATGATTGTCTAGCGACAAGCGTTCGACACCGGCCGGCAGCGCGATATTGTCGGGAGTCGCCACTGCCCGCACCCAGGGGTCATCGGCTGCCATCAGCGGCTTTTCCAAGGCCTGGCGATGCAGCTCCAGCTTGGGCAGGGGCCAGGCTTTGAAGCCTTCTACCAAAATCAAATCCGGCGCCAAGGGCAGGACATGGGGGATCAGCGCCGCGAGATCGGCTTCCTCGCGTTCAGGCGTTTCCATCATCAAGGCAAAACGCTTGCCCGAAGCCACCAGCATCGGCGTCGCGCCTGCCTGACGCAGACGGTAGCTATCCTTGCCAGGGCGGTCGATGTCGAAGGCGTGATGGGCATGCTTGATCACGGCCACTTGCATCCCCGCATCGGCTAGCCTGGGCAAAAGTGCCTCGAGCAGTGTCGTCTTGCCGGTCCCGCTCCAGGCGGCGATACCCAGCAGTGGCGTGTCTAGCGCATCAAGCGATAACGTCATCGCGTCTTGTCGTCCTCATGCCAAGTCGTCGAAGGATAACCACCCATGGGTAACAGGAGGCAACAAACATGCCGAGCGAACGCCATTGATGTGATGGCGAATCGCCCTGGCTCTCCAAAAATCTCAAAGGAAGGCAGCTACCAGGTCAAAACGACCCATCAGAGCGCCAGTGTCGCTCCATAACGTCACGGTCCTCGGGAGAATTGAGGTTGGCGAACGCCTCGGGCTGATCGGAAAAGTCGACATGACACCAAGGGTGGCGCGCATACCAGCGATCTATCTTGCGCTCGCCATCACGCAGGGCAGCCCCGAGATCGTTGCGCAGCGTGGTATCGATCAAGGCCACCACGGGATGCGCCCGCTGACCATCGTGCGCGACCGCGATACGCTGCTCGCCGAGCCCTTGCCGCAAGCGCAGCACCAGATCCGCCGGCAGTGCCGGAGAATCACAAGGCACGAACAGCGCCCATGGCGTGTCCACGGCACATAACGCACTCCACATGCCCATGAGCGGCCCGTGATAGCCGGTCTCGCGGTCGCTGATGAGCGGGTATCCCAGCGCACGATAACGCTCAAGGCTGCGATTGGCATTGATCACGATGCGACCGACCTGAGGCGCCAGACGGTTCACCACGTGCGCGATCAATGGCTCGCCCGCAAACGACTCCCAGCCTTTATCGCGGCCACCCATGCGACGCCCTTCTCCTCCCGCCAATACCACGGCGGTTACTTCATCCTCGTGCATGCCTATCGCTCCCGCGCTGGGTATCACTTCCACCATCATACGCGGCTTCGATGCACACGCCGAGCCACTTACCCAATGCGTGCGACAATGACCGAATCACACCGCCACTACTCCCTGCTTGAAGGCACTTACCTGTAGGCATCGTTGTGCAAGGCACCAGTACTCGTCACAGCGCTCGGTCAACACGCTAGGTTGATGAGCACTGAGTACGATGGCACAGCCCGCTTCATGCAGCGACGAGATCAAGGTACTGACATCAGCAATCGCCTGACGGTCCAGGCTGGCGGTGGGCTCATCGAGCAGCAACACGCGTGGCGACAACAGCCAGGCCCGTGCCAACGCCAAGCGCATGCGCTCACCGCCAGACAGCGACCGGGCCCTCTGTTCTGCATGTGCGTCCAAGCCACAGCGTTCCAGCATCGCCGCCACGCGATCGCGTGCCATGTCCCCGCGCCAACCATGCCAACGAGCAACATAGCGCAGATTACCGGCGACACTGGTATCGAAGAGATAGGGCTGTTGGTGAAGGTAGAGCACGCGCCCGGGGCATGGCGGCGAGGCGGCAGGCATCGCACCCGCCAATGTCCAGCGTATGGTGCCTTGACGGGGCGCCTCCAACCCCGCCAGAAGACGCAGCAATGTCGTCTTGCCACTGCCATTATCGCCACGCAAGTGCACCAGCGAGCGCCCCTGCCAATGCAAATGGGGGATTTCCCATAGCGCCGGCTGGCGGTCGAAACCATGGGCAAGCTGGCTCACCTCGAGCATGAACATCCCTCTCGATGGACGATACGCAATCAGACGCTCACGGTTTGATGGCCGCGTCCGCGCATTACGCCCAGTAGTACATTGAGCACCAACGCCAGCAGCAACAGTACGAGCCCTAGGGCCAGTCCCTGAGCGAACTCACCCTTGAGCGTTTCCAGGGCGATCGCCGTGGTGATGGTGCGCGTGAAATGCTCGATATTGCCCCCGATCATCACCGCGCTACCGACCTCGGCAATGATGCGTCCGAACGCGGCCAGCACGGCAGCAATGACCCCGAAGCGGGCTTCGCGGAGCAACACCCACAGAGATTGCCACCATCCGGCGCCTAATTGCCGTGCCGTTTCCCAGGCACGCTGATCGATGCTTTGCAGCGTGCTGTGCAACATCGCGGTCAATACCGGCATCGCCAGTAGGATCTGACCGAGGATCATGGCGCGTTGAGTGAACAGCAGACGCAACTCCCCCAGCGGGCCGCTACGCGACAGCAGCATGAACAGCACCAACCCCACCACCACGGTCGGCACGGCCATGAACGTATTGACCAGCGATATCGCGAACCAGCGCCCCGGAAAGGCAACACGCGCCAGCAGCAAAGCAATCAACAACGAAGGCGGCAAAGCCACGAGTATCGCCGTCAGCGAGACCCGAAACGAGACGCCGATGATTTCCCACAAGGCTGGATCGAGGGAAAGCAGCAGGTACAACGCCTCCCTCGTCGTATTCATGAGCTCGTGCATCGACGCCTCCACACGTCAGTCACTTTCATGGACAGCGCTCGTAGGATCGACTTTCTCACCGGCGCTGGCATGGAACAAGGCCTTGTCATTGAGCCGGAAAGCGTCGATCAGGTCTTGCCCTTCATCGGAAATCAGCCACTCGGCCAAGGCCCGCGCGCCCTGCGTATTGAGGCCGTCATAGCGCTCGGGGTTGACCAGGATGACCTGATACGGGTTGAACAACCCAGTATCGCCTTCGACCATGATCTTGAGATCGAGCTTATCCTTCATTGCCAGCCAAGTGCCGCGGTCCGTCAGCGTATAGCCTTGCAGTTCGCTAGCCATTTTCAGCACCTCCCCCATGCCTTGCCCTGCAGCGCGAAAGCCCTCGAAATCAGGCGTTACGCCCGCCTCTTCCCAGAGATGCTTTTCTTTCTTGTCGGTGCCGGAGTCATCGCCACGCGAAATGAACGTCGCGCCCTGACCAGCCAGTGTCGCAAACGCACTAGTGGCATCATCACCGCCATCGATCCCGGCGGGATCGCCAGACGGCCCCACAATCACGAAATCGTTGTACATCACACCATGTGGTTCGACGCCGTAATCGGCATCGACGAAGGCCTTCTCCGCAGCGGGCGCGTGCGTCAACACCAAGTCGACATCGCCGTCACGCCCAAGGCGTAGCGCCTTGCCGGTACCTACGGGGATGACCTGGATCTGATAGGGGTGGTCTTCTTCGAACTTGGGCAACAGGTAATCGAGCAACCCGGAATTATAGGTGCTGGTAGTAGTGGCCAAACGAACGGTATCGGCCGCCTGCGCCCCGGATACCAACAGAAACGATAGCGCCAGGGTGGCGAACAGCGAGAGACGGCGTGTCAACATGGGAACCCCTCATTATTGTCGAGTTTTGAACGTGCCCGACTCTCCTTGCAATTGGCATGCCTGACGTGACCACGCGGCCAAAAACGGTGACAATTGCCGGATTGCATCGCGCCTTTTACCATGAAAATAATCTAGGTGCGCAACGAATGTAACAAATTGACCCAATGACGGGACACTATGTCCCGCCACTCAGGGAACGTCGCTCATGACCGCATCCACCGAACTGCCAACCGCCTCAGTGTTGATCGTCGATGACGAGCCCGGCATGCGCAGCTATCTAGCCAAGGCTTTGGCATCGCGCTTCGCGCTGGTCGAGGTCGCCGACTCACTCAGCGCCGCGGAAGCCTTGCGTCAGCGGCTGCACTTCGACCTGCTGTTGGTCGATATCCGCCTGCCAGACCGCTCGGGCATCGAATGGCACGAGGCGCTCGGTCCCGAACGGCGCAGCGATATCATCTTCATGACCGCCTACGCCGACCTCGACATGGCGGTCAAGGCACTGCGCGCCGGGGCCAGCGACTTCATCATCAAGCCGTTTCGTCTCGAGCAGTTGCAAAGCGCCGTCGACCGTTGCCTGGCCCAGCGTCGCTTAGCGCGCGAGAATTTCGTGCTCAAGCGCGAGACTCAGCGCCTGCACCGCCCCGACGAAAGCATGATCGGGGATAGCCACGCCATGGCTCAGGTCAGAACGATCACCGAGCGCGTCGCACCGACCCCCTCGGCCGTCTTGATCCATGGCGAATCGGGCACCGGCAAGGAACTCGTGGCGCGCGACCTGCACCGCCTCTCAGGGCGATTCGGCGCCTTCGTGCCCCTCAATTGCGGCGCCATCGCCGGCGACCTGCTGGAATCGGAGCTCTTCGGTCACGTCAAGGGCGCCTTCACCGGCGCGGTCAAGGCCCGCGAAGGGCTGTTCACCTATGCCGATGGCGGCACGTTGTTCCTCGATGAAATCGCCGAGATGCCGTTGGCAATGCAGGCCAAGCTGCTGCGCGTGCTCGAAAGCAAGCGCATTCGCCCGGTGGGCAGCGAGCAAGAGCAGCCCGTGGATGTGCGTATCCTCGCCGCCACCCACCGCAACCTGCAGCACGAGGTCAGCGAGGGGCGTTTCCGCGAGGATCTCTATTTTCGCCTCAACGTTCTCACCTTGACGCTCCCCGCGTTGCGCGAACACCCTGAAGACATACCGGCCTTGGCCCACCATTTCTCGCGACAGCTGTCTCGCGACCTGGGGCTCGCCGCCCTGCCCTGGCAGCATGCCGACCTTGAGCGTCTGACGCATTACCCTTGGCCCGGCAATATCCGCGAGCTCAAGAATTTCATCGAACGCTGTATTCTCCTCGGCCAACTCCCGAGCGACATGCTCGATGAGACGACTACCGCGCCCAGTGCCGTTGCCACGCATGGCTACCCCAGCGACTGGTCGCTGGAAGCCGTCGAGCGTGCGCATATATTGGGTGTACTCGAATCCCACGGTCATAATAAATCCAGCGCCGCCCGCGCGTTGGGCGTATCGCGCAAGACCCTCGACCGCAAGCTCAATGCCTGGCAAGACCTGAACGCATGAGAGCCCTACGCCGCTGGTTGCGCGCCTCGATTCGACGCCGGCTGTTGTGGCTCGCTTTCGCCCCCCTGGCCTTGCTGATACTTGCTCTGGCGGGACTCACTGCGTATTGGACCTCGACATACAACGACCGCCAGCTGTACATGAAAGTGCGTGCCGACTTGGCCGTCGCCTCGCGCGTGCTGGACGGCGTGAGCCAGCAACAGCAAGCGCGTCTCGAAGAATTGGCGCGCAGCCACGCGCTCGCCTCGGCACTGCAGGGCGAAGGATCTCAGTCACTCGAGGCACTGCTCGACGAAACGCAAAACGCGATGCAACTGGACTGGCTGCGCGTGGTGCCGCTCGAGGCGCTGAACGAGCCCCCTGAATTGCAACGCCGATTGCAGGCGACAGGCGATACACAGGGCGTATCCGGCCTGGATGTGCTCGAGGCATCCCAGCTCGAGATGCTGGCCCCCGAACTGGCCCGACGGGCACGCCTGCCACTGCGTGACACACCGCAGGCAGCTCCCAGCGATCGTCGACGCGAAACACGTGGCATGGTCTTGCGCACCCTCTACCCCATCCATGATGAACAAGGAAACCTGCGTCTTCTCCTTGATGGCGGTCGCTTGCTCAACGGCGATGCCGAGCCCGTGGATGAGATTCGTGACCTGGTCTACGGCCCGGGGACGCTCCCCGAAGGCAGCACCGGCAGCGTCACCTTGTTTCTCGATGACGTGCGCATCGCCACCAATGTACGCCTGGCCAACGGCGAGCGCGCCCTCGGCACGCGTGTCTCCGAGCCCGTTAGTCGCCAGGTTCTAGGGCGCGGCGAGCGCTTCATCGACAACGCCTTTGTGGTCAGTGGTTGGTACGTCGCCGCCTACGCCCCGCTCGAGTCACTGACCGGTCAACGCATCGGCATGATCTACGCCGGTTTCCCCCTGGCACCATATGAAGCCCTCTACCGAGACACACTGCTGCAGGTCGGCGCCGTCTTACTCGTCATCATCCTGATCTCAGGCTTGATGGTGATTCGCGGCGTCGACGCACTCGCCAGTCCGGTGCGCCGGATGCATCGCGTGATACACGGCATCCGCGATGGCCGGCACTTACGTATCGGCCATCTCGACAGCCAGGACGAACTGGCCGAACTAGCACATGAATTCGATGCCATGCTCGACCGTCTGGACGCCCATCAGGATGCCTTGCAACGTGCGGCCCAAACCCTCGAGCGGCGCGTCGAAACCCGCACCCAGTCACTGACCGAGAAAACACGTGCACTCGAGGAGCATGTCGCCTTGCTCAAGCAGGCTCGCGCCAGCCTGATGACCCAGGAAAAGCTCGCCGCCCTGGGCGAGATGACCGCCGGTATCGCGCATGAAATCAACAATCCCGCCGCCGTGATCCTCGGCCACGTGGAGTTACTGGCCGATAACCTTGGCTCCGATGTCGCCCCCGTACGCGACGAAGTCGACACTATCATCGCCCAGGTCGAGCGTATTCGTGCGCTGATAGACAACCTGCTGCAGTACTCCCGTGCCGGCGGTCATGAGCCCGCCTTCGTCCCCGAAGACATCAACACCATCGCCGCCGGCACCGAGCTCTTGATCCGACACGCCCTCGACAAGCACGGCCATCGCCTGATCAGTTCGCTACACGCCACCAGGCGCGCCGAGTGCCACCGCGGTCAATTGCAACAGGTGCTGATCAACGTGTTGCTCAATGCCACCCAAGCCAGCACCTCCCCGATGAGCATTCATCTGGCGACACGCGACGCCGTGCGCGAGATTCCCGGACATGGGCTCCTCGACGGCGTGGAAATTCGCGTCGCCGATCGAGGACCAGGCATTCCGCCCGAACTACGCGACCGGATTTTCGACCCGTTCTTCACCACGCGCGAAGCGGGCTCCGGGCTTGGGCTGGCCATCAGCGCGGGCATCGTACGACGAAGCGGCGGCGAGATGTGGGCCGTTTCGGCGCGCGGTCGCGGCACGATCTTCCACGTCTGGCTCCCCTGCCGGGCATTCCCCAGCGGCGCCGAGGAAGCCACCACGCGCAAACTGATCGCGTCGCTCAGCGACATGACCTCACCTTCCTCACGTGGCGGTTAAGATCGCCGCGCCGAGGCGCTATCATGACCCGATAACGTCTTATCACAAAGGATCATTCATGAGCGGATTCGACGTCGGCGCACGTCTCAAGCAATTGCGCAAGCTGCGCGACTTATCGCAACGCGAGCTGGCGAAACGTGCCGGCGTGACCAACAGCACGATTTCACTCATCGAGCAGAATAGCGTGAGTCCTTCGGTGAGCTCGCTGAAGAAGATCCTCGACGCCATGCCGGTCTCGATCAGCGAATTCTTCGCCGGTGAGGAAACCAGCCCTCAAGAGAAGTTCTTCTATCGTGCCGAGGAACTCACCGAAATCGGCGACGGCAACCTATCCTGGCGCCTGGTCGCCGCGCGACATCCTAGCCGTGGCATGTCGATCATCCATGAGCACTATCCACCAGGCGCAGATACCGGCGAAGACATGCTCGAACACGAGGGCGAGGAAGGTGGTGTCGTCATTAACGGGATGATAGAGCTCACCGTCAATGGCGACACGCAATGCCTTCATGCGGGCGACGCTTACTATTTCGATTCGCGCCTGCCGCATCGCTTTCGCAACAGCGGCGACACGGACTGCGTCATCGTCAGCGCCAACACCCCGCCAGGCTTCTCAGAGGGTGGCGCGAGCACGCACCATCGCCGCTAGGCATCATTCATGTTCGGCGGCCGGCGGCAAGATCCAGTTGAGAACGATACCGACCAAGGCGGCTAGACTCACGCCCTGCAAGGCGTATTCGCCACTGCCAAGCTGCATGCCGCCGATCCCGAAGACCAGAATCAACGATACCACCACGAGATTGCGCGGCGCGGTCAAGGACTGCCCCCCACGCACCAGGGAGTTCATCCCTACCACCGCGATGGAACCGAACAACAGCGTCATGATACCGCCCATCACCGGCGTGGGAATGGTCTGCAGTAACATCCCGAGCTTGGAGACGAACGCCAGCACGATGGCGGTACAGGCCGCGACGATCATGATCGCCGGATTGAAATTGCGGGTCAGCGTCACCGCCCCGGTGACCTCCGAATAAGTCGTGTTGGGTGGCCCTCCCAAAAGCGCCGCCGCGGAGGTTGCCAAGCCGTCTCCAAGCAAGGTGCGCTTCAACCCCGGCTTATCCAGATAGTTGCGTCCTGTCACCGAGCCGATCGCCACCATGTCGCCAATGTGCTCGATCACCGGCGCAATGGCCACCGGGATCATGAACAGGATCGCCGCCATGCTGAACGTTGGCGCCACGAAATCGGGCCACGCCAGCCAGGCAGCGGTATGTACCGGCGCCAGATCGACCACGCCCATAGCCAACCCCAGCGCATAGCCCACGACAACCCCGCCCATGATCGGAATCAAGCGAATCAAGCCACGCCCGAAGACCGCCAATACCAGCGTCACCAACAGGCTGGCCATCGACAGCGTGACCGCCTGTGCGTACCCCATGTCGCTGTTCTCGCCCGTGGCCATATCCACCGCGACGGGCGCCAATGCCAGACCGATGACCATGATCACTGGCCCCACCACCACTGACGGCAGCAGGCGATGCAGCCAGGCGGTGCCTTTCAAACGCACGATCTGCGAAATCACTACATAAACGAGCCCCGCAACGAACAGTCCGCCCAACGTGGCGGGGATGCCATAGCTGGCCACCGACCCCTGAATGGGCGCGATGAAGGCAAACGAGGAGGCCAGGAACACCGGGATGCTGCGTTTTGTCACGAACTGGAAAATCAAGGTGCCGATGCCCGCCGTGAACAACGCCACACTTGGGTCCAGCCCCGTCAACAGCGGCACCAGCACCAAGGCCCCGAACGCCACGAATAGCATCTGTGCGCCTGTGAGCAGAGTACGAGGCCAAGACGACCCTGACGAGGAGGTGGCGAGCGAAGGATCGGCATCCGACATGAAAAAGACTCTCCGAACTAGGGAACGAGACGAACGCAAGCGCCTTGCACATGGGCGCGGGATTCAAAAAAGCCCCTGAGTCCAAGACATCAGGGGCTGCGTAGCCGATGGCGTTTAGCGCGTGCCGAATATTTTATCGCCGGCATCGCCAAGGCCGGGGACGATGTACCCATTCTCGTCGAGGCGCTCATCGACGGAGGCGGTATAGATCTCCACCTCGGGGTACGCCTCCTGCACCCGGGCGATGCCCTCCGGCGCCGCGACCAGAACAATGACTTTCACCAGCGGGCAGCCACGCGCCTTGAGCATATCCAGCGTCGCCACCATGGAGCCGCCGGTGGCCAACATGGGATCAATGACGATCGCCAGGCGCTCGTCGAGATCGCCGACGAACTTCTCGAAATACGGCACCGGTTCCAGTGTTTCTTCGTTGCGATAAAGCCCCACTACACTGACGCGCGCGCTAGGGATGAGATCGGTAACGCCATCCAGCATGCCCAGACCGGCGCGCAGAATGGGAACCACCGTGACTTTCTTACCCTTGAGCAGTTCAACCTCGAGCAAGCCACCGCTCCATCCCGGAATCTCGGTCTTCTGAGTCTCGAGATCCTGCGTCGCTTCATAGGTCAACAACTTGGCGACTTCGCTGGCCAACTCACGGAAGTTCTTGGTGCTGATACCGGCTTCGCGCATCAGGCCCAACTTATGCTTGACCAGGGGATGCTGAATGGCATGAACGCTCATGTCGGGGGATATCCTTTCGGCGATGACGAGCCGAACCGCACTCCACGCCGGCCATGCGGGCACCTCACGGATGCGGCCGGAAAGCGGTTCGGATTGGCACGTATTCTAGCGTGCCAGGGAGCGCGGGTTAAGGGGACTGGATGAACTCGGGCTGTGCCGGCAATTGCCAGTCGATGCCCTCTCGGCCCCGGGCGGCCAGAAAGGCATTGGCTTGAGAGAAGTGACGCTGACCGAAGAAGCCTCGATGCGCCGACAAAGGCGAGGGATGCGGGGCATGCAATACCAGATGTTTTTGACGGTCGACGAACGATGCCTTCTTCTGGGCGTAACTCCCCCATAGCAAGAAAACCACTCCATCGCATTGCTCGTTGACCACCTGAATTGCACGATCGGTGAAGGCCTCCCAGCCCTGCCCCCGATGCGCACCCGCGTTGCCTTGCTCGACGGTCAACACGCTATTGAGCAGCAACACGCCCTGCCGTGCCCAAGACTCGAGAAAACCGTGCGAGACCGGTGTCGTGCCCACGTCCTGCGCCAGTTCCTTGTAGATGTTCTGTAACGAAGGCGGCGCAGGAATGCCGGGGCGCACCGAGAAGCACAGCCCATGCGCCTGGTATGGCCCGTGATACGGGTCCTGCCCCAGAACCACTACGCGAACCTGATCCAGCGGCGTCAGCTCAAAGGCACGAAACCAATGATCAGAATGCGGATAGATCACCTTGCGCGCATCTTTTTCGCGCGCTAGAAACGCACGCAGCGACTGCATGTAGGGCGCCTCGAATTCCGGGCCCAGATGACGCTGCCAACTATCCGGCAAGACTTGAGACATCACGCACCTTCCTTACTTGCGCTTACGTTTGGCGACGGGGCTCATGAATCGCGCGAACGCACCTGGTCAACCAGCGGCTCGACATACGCAATGCCCATGTCCCAGGGGAACTGAATCCAGCAATCCTGTGCGACCTCGGTCAAGCACTGATCGACCAACGGGCGGCCTTCCGGCTTGGCATAGATGGTCACGAAATGCGCCTTGGGCAGCATCTCACGCACCGCCCGCGCTGTATTGCCAGTATCGACCAGATCGTCGACCAACAACCAGCCGTCGCCATCATGATCGACGCCCTTCATGACGTTCAAGCCGCCCTGTTCCTTGTGCTCGTAACTCTTGATGCAAACGGTATCGATCAGGCGCACGTTGAGTTCACGCGCAATCAATGCAGCGGGAATCAAGCCGCCACGGGTAATCGCGACGATGCCCTTGAAGTCTCGCTCGACAAGTTGGTGACACAGAACACGCACATCGCGATGCAACTGGTCCCAGGAAACGGTGAACTGCTGGTGATAGCGATCAGTACTCATGGGAAGACCACACGGAGGAATAATAAGGGGCTATCGGGCGCGCGACAGCCACGCGCCCACGCTCGTCATTCGTGTTCGGTAAAAGTGCAAACGGCGAACACGCCATGGCCGGCATCGCGGATCTTCTGCGCGCCGCCGAGCTCGGGAAGGTCGATGATGGTCGCCGTCTCGACGACTTGGCCACCACTGCGCTGGATCAGTGACGCCGCTGCCAGCATGGTGCCGCCGGTGGCGATCAGGTCATCCATCACCAGGATACGATCACCTTCGCGAAAAGCATCGGAATGCAATTCGACGGTGGATTCACCGTATTCCAGCGTATAGGTCTCGCTGATGGTCTTGAACGGTAACTTTCCCTTCTTGCGTACCGGTACGAAACTACAGCCGAGCTCATAGGCGACCGGCGCCCCGATGATGAAACCGCGCGCATCGATAGCGGCAATCGCATCCAGATTGAGCTCCTGATAACGGTGCACGAAGCTATCGATGAGCTTGCGGAATGCGGCACTGTTCTGCAGCACCGGCGTAATGTCACGGAAGTTGACGCCCGGCTGGGGCCAATCGGGGACGGTGCGAATGACCGACTTTATATAATCGCCATAAATGCTCATCTGAGGCTCCATCAGCAATGCACGCGGTTTAGCCGCGACGGGCAGCGGACAAAGCCGCAAATGGTACCCAATGCAACGCCAGGAATCGAGGGTGCGCGTCAGAACCTCGATCCCTGTGCAGTTTTATACCGCGCCACGCGCCGCCATGACCCGCTCGACCGTCTCGACAATGGCCTGGGTCTGCGGGTCGATCTCGATATTGACCCGGTCTCCCAGCATGCGCTCACCCAATGTTGTCCGCGACAATGTCTCGGGTATTAGGTCGACACAGAAACGCCCACCTTCGAGCGCACCAATCGTCAAACTGATGCCATCGACGCCAATATAACCTTTTTCGAACAAGAACCGCGCATGCTCGTCGGGCAACGCAAACCACAGACGACGATTGTTCGGGGCCTCCTCGAGCTCTTCCAGGGCCGCTTGGCAGATGACGTGGCCGGACATCGCATGGCCGCCGATCTCGTCCCCAATGCGTGCAGCACGCTCGAGGTTGACGTGATCGCCGACGCCCAGCGCGCCCAAGTTGGTGAGGCGCAATGTTTCACGCATCAGATCGAAGGACACTCGATCCCCCTCGATGGAAGTCACCGACAAGCAGCATCCGTTGTGCGACACCGAGGCACCGGTCTCGAGCCCCTCCGTCATGCCGTCGGGAAACGCCACGACATGGCGCCGGAACTGCGTTTCCTCTTCCACGGCCACCACCGTCCCCACGCCTTGCACGATACCGGTAAACATCTCGACTCCTTGACCAATCCTGTCACGCTCGACAGCCATCATTCTAACATGACCCATAGGCACCCATCGTCAGGCACCTATACCTTTCAAAGCCTCAAAAACAGGCGATCTTTCTCAATCAAGCCCTTGAATGCCAGCACTTGGCCTAGAGACATTGACAGGTATCGAAGCGCTCACTAGAATCCGCGGCTTCTTGAGCGCCGATTTGTACCCAGATTGCGGGCGCGCCCGGGCCTGTCCCGGGGAAATACCGCTAAAAGGGTGTGTCCAGCGTTGATGGCCACCCGCCTGGGTGGCCTTTTTTTATGGCCACAGCCTACAAATCCCGCCACACAGGCAGTCCAGCCTCGTTATAATGCTGGGCTTTGCCACATGCGACGCCACTCCAGGCATGACCCGCTTCGACCACCCATGGTCGCCGGCGTGCCACTGGCCATGACGTCCCAACGCATCGACCCAAACGAAGACGATGATCAAACTCGAAGGTGTCTCCAAAACTTATGGGGCCGGCCCCACAGCGGTCCATGCCCTCAAAAATATCGACCTGGAAGTCCCGAAGGGTGCCATCCATGGCGTAATCGGGCTGTCCGGCGCGGGTAAGTCGACGCTGATTCGCTGCGTCAACCTTCTCGAGCGCCCGACCGAGGGCAATGTCATCGTCGACGGCCAGGACTTGACCCGGCAGGACAGCGAAGCCCTGCGTCAGTCACGCCACCAGCTCGGCATGATTTTCCAGCATTTCAACCTGCTTGCCTCGCGCACGGTTTTCGACAACGTGGCGCTGCCGCTGGAGCTGATGGGTGTCTCGAAAGGCGAGATTCGCGAGCGCGTCGAGCCGCTGCTCGACCTCACGGGCCTGACCGACAAGGCTACACAATACCCGGCGCAACTCTCGGGCGGGCAGAAGCAACGTGTGGCCATCGCGCGTGCACTCGCTAGCCGCCCCAAGGTACTCCTGTGCGACGAGGCGACTTCCGCCCTCGACCCACAGACGACGGCCTCGATCCTCGAACTGTTGCAGGACATCAACCGTAAGCTGGGGCTGACCATCTTGCTCATTACCCATGAGATGGAAGTGGTCAAGAGCATCTGCCACCGCGTCGGCCTGATCTCGGATGGCGAACTGGTGGAAGAAGCCGACGTCGGCGACTTTTTCACTGCACCGGCTACACGACTAGGGCGCGATTTTCTCAACGCCTTTCTCGAACTCGAGCCACCGCAGGCGCTGGTCGAGCGTCTCGAGGAAACACCAGGCGAGCATACGCACCCCGTGGTACGCCTGGCGTTTTCTGGTGCCAATGTCGCCACGCCGCTCATCTCGCGTCTGGCACGCGATAGCGGCGTCGATGTCAGCATCCTGCAAGCCAAGGTGGAGTCGATTCAGGGCCGCACGCTGGGCCTGATGATCGCCGAGCTCGTCGGCACGCCCGAGACGACGTCACAAGCACTCAAGCAACTCGAATCCCACGACATCAATGTAGAGGTACTCGGCCATGTCCAGCGCAATGCTTGAACTGATTCTCGAGGCCACGCTCGATACACTCTATATGGTCGCTCTGTCGGGTGCGGTCTCGGCCGTGATCGGCATTCCTCTCGGGGTTCTGCTTTACGTCACGCGGCCGGGGCAGATCCTCGCGCAACCAGTCGCCCAGCGCGTACTGGGCGTCGTCACCAATATCGGGCGTTCGATTCCCTTCATCATTCTGATGGTAGCGATCATCCCTTTCACGCGCCTCGTCGTCGGCAGCTCCATCGGCACCAACGCCGCCATAGTGCCACTCATCATCGCCGCGATTCCCTTCGTCGCGCGCCTGGTCGAAGGCGCCCTCAACGAGATTCCTCCGGGACTCATCGAAGCCGCTCAGGCGATGGGCGCCACCCCGCTGCAGATCATCACCAAGGTGCTTCTGCCGGAAGCCAAGGGCGGCATCATCAACGGCCTGACCATCACTGTGGTCACGCTGGTCAGCTACTCGGCCATGGCCGGTGCCGTTGGCGGTGGCGGTCTAGGTGACCTGGGCATCCGTTACGGCTACAACCGTTTCGAGCCGCTGATCATGCTCATCACGGTGGCGATACTGGTGGTCATGGTGCAGGGCTTTCAAAGCCTTGGCGATCGTCTCGTGCGCAAGGCCGACCACAAATGAGTGCGTGGTCAGAGGGTAAACGCAAAGCTATAATAGGCAGCACTTTTATACTCAAAAAAGCATAAATGCTTTCGGGAGCCGGCACTCCCTGCCGGCAGCACCATCTCGCTCAAGGAGAACATACGATGAACAACGCCCTGGCTCACGTTCTACGCCCCGCTCGCCTGTTCGGCGCCGCGGCACTGCTCGGCGCCGGCCTGATTGCCGGCTGCGGCAGCGACGATGCCGAGACGCAGTCGATCAAGGTAGGCACCGTGGCCGGCCCGGAAACGGACGTCATGCAAGTCGCCAAGCAGATCGCCAAGGACGAATACAATCTCGATATCGAAATCGTCGAGTTCACCGACTACGTCTCGCCCAATGCCGCCCTCGCCGACGGCAGCCTGGATGCCAATGCCTTCCAGCATGAGCCGTACCTGAACAGCATGGTCGAGGATCGCGGTTACGACTTCGTCATCGCTGGCAAGACCTTCGTCTACCCGATCGGTGCGTATTCCGAGCGCTACGACGACATCTCCAACGTCCCCGACGGGGCAACCATCGCACTGCCTAACGACCCTTCCAACGAGGGACGCTCGCTCATCTTGATGCACAACGAAGGGCTGCTCGAGCTCGACGACCCGGAGAATCTCGAAGCAACACCGGTGGATATCAGCAACAACCCGCATGACTACGAATTCCGTGAAATCGAAGCCGCCCAGCTGCCGCGCGTGCTGCCCGATGTCGACCTGGCCTTCATCAACAATACCTTCGCTCAGCCGGCAGGTCTCAGTCTCGACGACGCGTTGATCAAGGAAGGACCGGAGTCGCCCTACGTCAATTTGATCGTGACGAGTGAAGACAAGCAGGACGACGAAGCGATCCAGAATCTGGTCAAGGCGTATCAGTCGCAGGCCGTCATCGACAAGGCCAACGAACTGTTCAAGGGCGCAGCGGTTCCCGGCTGGGAGTAATCGCTCTCCGCCATTTCGTTCGACAGGCCGGCCCTACGGGGTCGGCCTGTTTCGTTATCATCCTCATTCGTTTGGAGACATCATGAGTGACTACGCCCTGCTCGCCCGCCAGCTCGAAACCCTGCTGGACACGCGCGACTGGCTGACCAATACGGCCCAGACCTGTGCCTTCTTGATGCATGAAATCCCCGACCTCAACTGGGCCGGCTTTTATCTGCAACGCCAGCCCGGCACGCTCATCCTCGGGCCCTTCCAAGGCATGCCGGCTTGCAACCCCATCCCTTTCGAGAAAGGTGTCTGCGGCGCTGCCGCGACCTCCCGGCAAACGCAGCGCGTCGCGGACGTCCACGCGTTTCCGGGCCATATCGCCTGCGATGCCGCGTCGCGCTCGGAACTGGTGGTGCCCATCGTGCACGACGGCGAACTCTGGGGCGTGCTGGATCTCGACAGCCCACGCCCTGAGCGCTTCAGCGAAGACGACCAACACGGGATCGAGCGACTGGTCGAAATCCTCATCAACGCCAGCGACCTCTCCACACCCACAGTGACTGGATAAGCTCCGCGGCACGAAGCCCTAACGCAAACGCCCCCGCTGCAAGACAGCGGGGGCGTTCAATATTCTGGTAGGACCGAGCGGATTTGAACCGCTGACCTCCACGATGTCAACGTGGCGCTCTAACCAACTGAGCTACGGTCCTGCAAATCGATTGTTGGCAGCTTTTCAACGCTAAGTACCGCGGGCATCAAGTAGTGCTGGTAGGACCGAGCGGATTTGAACCGCTGACCTCCACGATGTCAACGTGGCGCTCTAACCAACTGAGCTACGGTCCTATTCTACATTAGCTGTGGCAATGCCATGACTGCCGTTGCCGACTCTCACCTCGGCAACGGATGCGTATTTTACGCAGGCCGTAGAAAAATGCAAGACCCGACCCAAAAATTCGCCAAGGTTCAAACGCTTGACGCGAACACCTTGTCATTTACGTGTCTGCTTATAAAAGTTCGTTTTAGCGGACAACATCTTTGCGTGCTTTCGTTTTACAACAATTCATAATGCCTTTTTCCGCACTAATTCATGGTTTAACATAGCTTTCCAGCCCGCACTGCACCGTCTGTGCAACGTTCGCGTCTACCCAAAAGACATGGCTCATTCATCGGCCGTTTTACTCGCCAGGTAACGGAACATCCCATGACACAACAAGACCGCCACGAGGCCATCGTCACCCTGGTCAAGCATCAGGGCTACGCCTCTATCGAGCAGCTCACACAGCATTTCTCCGTCACGCCACAGACAATTCGCCGCGACCTCAACCAATTGGCCGACGAAGGCATTATCAAGCGCGTGCACGGAGGAGCCGGCCTCGAATCGAGCACCGTCAACACCGCCTATCATACGCGCAAGACACTCAATGCCGATGCCAAGCAGCACATCGCTGAATGCGTCGCCGCACAGATTCCCGACTCCGCCTCCCTATTCATCAATATCGGCACCAGCAATGAAATGGTCGCCGAGGCGCTACGCGAACATCAGGGCCTCGAGGTCATCACCAACAATCTCAACGTGGCGGCAATCCTTCAGCACAAGGAAGACTTCAACGTCATCCTCGCCGGCGGTCAGGTACGCTCACGCGACGGCGGCATCATTGGCGAGGCCACGATCGACTTCATCAATCAGTTCAAGGTCGACTACGGCATCATCGGCATCAGCGGCATCGACGATGACGGCTCGTTGCTCGAATTCGACTATCAGGAAGTCCGTGTCGCCCAGGCGATCATCCGCAACTCGCGCCAGGTCTTCCTGACCGCCGATCACTCCAAATTCCAGCGCAATGCCGTGGTACGCCAGGGCAACATTTCACAGATCGATGCATTGTTCACCGACCGCCAACCACCCGACGGCATCCTGCGCTTGCTACGCGAACATGGTGTAACACTGCATATCGCCGACGCTTGACCGCCCCGCCCCGCTTACGGCGTCACTGAGTGACGCCGTGTTCGTTTCGCCGGCTTGATGTTCGTTTTCGATTACGCTATTTTCATATCCGAACAATCGATTTGCGAAACCAACCTTGCGGAGCTTGCCATGAACGCCTCCCCCCGACAGGACATACTCGATCTCTTCGTCATCGGCGGTGGCATCAACGGTACCGGTATCGCCAATGATGCTGCAGGCCGAGGCTTGCGCGTTGCCCTGAGCGAACAAAACGACCTTGCCAGCGCGACCTCCTCGGCGAGCAGCAAATTGATCCATGGTGGCCTGCGCTACCTGGAGCATCGGGAATTTCGCCTGGTACGCGAAGCGCTGCATGAGCGTGAAGTGCTGTTACGCAAGGCACCGCATATCGTCTGGCCATTGCGCTTCATTCTTCCGCACCAGCCGCATTTACGTCCGGCCTGGATGATCCGCACGGGCCTGTTCCTTTACGATCACCTCAGTCAGCGTGCCAGCCTTCCTGCCTCTAAAGGGTTGCGCTTCGACGCCCAAAGCCCCCTCAAACCAGAGATCAAGCGCGGTTTTGAATATTCCGATTGCTGGGTCGATGATGCCCGGCTAGTCGTGCTAAACGCCATGCAGGCGCGCGAACACGGCGCCGACATCCAAGTGGGAAGCCGCTGCGTCGGGGCTCAGGAAGAAGACGGCCTCTGGCACATCACGCTGGAAGATGTCAGCACTGGCAAGCGCCACACACGATACGCGCACACTCTGGTCAACGCCGCCGGGCCTTGGGTGGAGCAGGTGGTACGCGAAAACGCTCAGCGCGATTCGCGTTACGGGGTGCGCATGATTCAAGGCAGCCATATTGTCGTGCCACGCCTCAATACCGACGAGCGCGCCTATATCCTGCAGAACCAGGATCGGCGTATCGTCTTCGTCTTGCCCTATCAGCAGGACTACAGCCTGATCGGCACGACCGACGTACGCTACCAAGGCGATCCTGCCCAGGTCAGCGCCAGCGGTCAGGAAATCGACTATCTACTCGACGTGGTCAATCAGCATTTCACCCAGACGCTCGCTCGCACGGACATCGTCACCACCTTCTCTGGTGTGCGGCCGTTGTGCGATGACGAATCCGCTGATCCCTCGGCGATGACGCGCGACTATACGCTCGATCTCGACGCACGCGGCGCACCGCTGCTGTCAGTCTTCGGCGGCAAGATCACCACGTACCGCAAGCTGGCCGAAGCCGCCCTCGAGCAATTGAAGCCCTACTTCAACGAGACAGGAACGCCCTGGACCGCCGAGAAATCGCTCCCCGGCGGAGACATCGACTCGCGCGAGGCATTTACCATGCAACTCGTTCGCGATTATCCGTTTTTGGGAGAAGCCCGGGCGCGGCGTCTCGCCTCGAGCTATGGCACACTATGCTTGCGCTTCCTGCACGGCGTCAGCCGCGAAGATCAGCTTGGCGAGGCCTTCGGCGCCGGCCTCACGCAGGCCGAAGTCGACTATTTGATGCATGAGGAATGGGCGCGTTCACCGGACGATATCCTGTGGCGACGCACCAAACTGGGCCTGCGTTTCACGCCCGAACAACATCAGCGCCTGACCGCCTATCTCAATCGTCATTGCCAAGGGCATGCGGCCTGACGCGGCCATGTAATGACGCGGTTGCTTGGCGCCATCACCGTTTAGCCTGCTACCCTCAATCTCAACGCTGACCATGGACGGTAACGCCCCGGCATGGAGCCAGGGCCGGCGCCGCCTAAACGAGGCCATGATGATTGAGTATATCGCTGAGATAGCGCTTGCCCTGCTCGCGTTTGTAGCGTTTATCGCCACCGCCATTCCGTGGCTGGATTTACGCTACTGGTGGGTGCGCGGTTTCGACTTTCCCCGCATGCAACTGGCGGCATTCGCCGTCGTGATTTTCATTGCCTTGCTGTGTGTGCTGCCATGGTCGCCACTGGGCTGGCTTGGCGCAATCGCGAGTTTGATCGTACTTGGCGTGCAAGGCACGCGTATTTTTCCCTGGACACCAATGGCGGCACGCCAGGTAGTGGATGCCGAAGGCGAGGACGCCTCACGTCAATTCTCGTTGCTGGTCGCTAACGTTCTCACGCCCAACCGCCAGGCTGCGTCGCTGATGCGCCAGATTCACGAGGTCGACCCCGACATCGTGCTGACCCTGGAGTCGGACGCCTGGTGGGAAGAGCGCCTCGACGAGGCGCTGAGCGCGAGCCACCCTCATACCGTCAAGATTCCCCTCGACAACCTCTACGGCATGCACCTGTATTCGCGTCTCGCGCTGCATGAGCCGCATATCGAGTGGCTGATCCAGGACGACATCCCGTCGATACACGGCTGGTTCGAGCTGCCTGGTGGCGAGCGTGTGCGTTTCCATGCCGTACATCCTCGGCCACCCGCACCCGGCGAAAGCGATGAATCGCTATGGCGCGATGCCGAGCTGTTGCTCGTCGGCCAGACGGTCCGTGACTCGGATCAACCCACGCTGGTCGCCGGCGATCTCAACGACGTGGCATGGTCGAAGACGACACGCCTGTTCTGCCGCATCAGTGGCATGCTGGACCCTCGTCGCGGACGTGGCCTGTACAGCACCTTCCACGCCGAATATCGTTGGCTGCGCTGGCCGCTGGATCACGTCTTCGTCAGCGAGCACTTCACCTTGGTCGCACTACGCCGCCTCTCGGCGTTCGGTTCCGATCATTTTCCCATTCTCGCGACCTTCCGTTATCGACCGGCACGCGCCGATGAAAACGACAGCCCGGAGGCGGACCGCGAAGAACGACAGGATGCCGAGGAAACCGTCGAGGAAGCCCACGACCGGCGCGGCGAGGAGCCCGTCAAGAACGACGATTGAGCTCATCGTTGCCTAAAGCCGAGACAGCAAAGTGCAATGAACCACATAAATTGGGCGCCCGTGAGGACGCCCAAGAAAGGCAACATCTGCCGTTTTGTTACGTCATTCGGGGATACCGCCTTGTGTCAGCTGCGTGGGATCGAGGAGACGTTCGAGTTCCTCGCGGGACAACTCGGTTTCTTCCTCGGCCACATCAATGATCGGCCGCCCTGCCTGATAGGCCTTCTTGGCGACTTGCGCCGCCGCGTTGTATCCGATTACCGAGTTGAGCGCGGTCACCAAAATGGGATTGCGAGACAGCGGTGCTTCTATATTGTCACGACGCACATTGAAGGTCGCGATGGCGCGATCGGCGAGTAGCGTGCTGGCGCTGGACATCAATCGAAGCGACGTCAGCAGGTTCGAGGCAATCAACGGCAGCATGACATTGAGCTGGAAGTTGCCACTCTGCCCCGCCACCGTGATCGCACTATCCAGCCCGATCACCTGCGCTGCGGTCTGCGCCGCCGCCTCGGGAATCACCGGATTGACCTTGCCCGGCATGATCGAGCTACCTGGCTGCAAGGCCTCGAGCTCGATCTCGCCCAGCCCCGCCAAGGGGCCCGAATTCATCCAGCGCAGATCATTGCTGATCTTCATCACCGCGCAGGCATAGGTACGTAGCTGACCGGAAAGCTCGACGGCGGCATCCTGCGACCCCAGGCTGGCAAAGAAGCTATCGTTGGGGCGCAGGTTGAGCCCCGTCTGCTCACTCAGCGCCTTGGCGACCCGTTCAGCGAATTCGGGATGGGCGTTGATCCCCGTGCCCACCGCCGTGCCGCCAAGCGCCAGGCGGGTCAGCCGCTGCTGGGTACCTTCCAGGCGTTCGATGGCCTGAGCGACCTGATTGGACCAGCCACCAAGCTCCTGGCTCATGCGCACCGGCATGGCGTCCATCAGATGGGTACGCCCCGTTTTGACGACATCATCCACCTCGTGCGCCTTGGCATCGATGGACGACTGCAGGTGACGCAAGGCGGGAAGCAGCGTTTTCTCGACCTCCAACGCTGCCGAAAGATGCAGCGCCGTGGGAATCACGTCGTTGCTCGACTGCCCCATGTTGACATGGTCATTGGGGCCGACCTCGGTGCCGCTCTCGCTAGCGAGATGAGAAATCACCTCGTTGACGTTCATGTTGGTCGATGTGCCCGACCCCGTCTGGAAGACATCGATCGGAAACTGGTCGCCATGCTCGCCATCGACGAGACGCTGGGCCGCCTTGCTGATCGCCTCTGCGCGCTGGGCGTCAAGCAGGCCAAGGTCATGATTGACGTTCGCCGCCGCCAGCTTGACCCGTGCCACGGCCTGAATGAACGCGGGGGGCATGGGTTGCCCACTGACAGGAAAATTGTTGATGGCACGTTGCGTCTGGGCGCCATACAGTGCGTCGGCAGGAACCTCGAGTTCCCCCATGCTGTCGCGTTCAATGCGTGTCTCGCTCATCACACCCTCCTGATCGGTTGAGACCACCGTGCACGCGCCCCATCATGGCGATACCCCGTCGCTATCGACGATCATGACGGTCGCCCCTCTGGCGCACACGAGCCCGGCGACTATCAATGTGAAATTGTGCTGCCGATAGCGCCTTTCAAGGCATCGTCACTACCTCTCGGGAGAATCCATCATGTGGCATCGCACCACGCTCACTCTGAGTCCACGCCATCAGGGCTTCCATCTCGTCACCGACGAGATCATCGACCAGCTTCCGGCACTCGCCTCCGTGCGTCTCGGACTCTTGCATCTCCAACTGCTGCATACGTCCGCATCGCTCACCCTCAATGAAAACGCCGATCCCGACGTGCGTCACGACATGGCTCTTTACGCCGAACGGCTCGCGCCTCAAGGTATCGACGGCATGCGCCACACGCTGGAAGGGCCGGACGACATGCCGGCACACGTTCTGGCCAGTCTCTTCGGCACGCAATTGACGCTCGCCGTCGAGTCGGGGCGACTCGCCACCGGCACCTGGCAAGGCATCTGGCTAGGGGAGCATCGTCAGCACGGCGGGCCGCGCCGCATTCTCGCCACCCTCAACGGAGACGATACGTGACGCGGCTCATTACCAGCCCAGCGCCTGCTTGACGAAGGGAATGGTCAACTTCCGCTGAGCGGAAAGCGAGGCGTGATCGAGACGCGCAAGGGCATCGAATAGCGCAGCAAGCTGTCTCGGGCCTCGATGCAGAATATAGCGCGCGACTTCGTCGGGGAGCTGCATACCACGCACCCGTGCCCGCAGTTGCAAAGCCTCGAAGCGTCCGCTGTCGTCCAGGGACTGCACATGGAAGGTCACTCCCCAGCTCAAGCGCGAGGAAAGATCGGGCAGCACGGTGGGCAACTGGCGTGGCGCGGCCTCGGCGGCGATCACTAGGCGCTTGTTGGCATCGCGCATACGGTTGAAGAAATGAAACAGCCCCTCTTCCCAGCGCTTGCGCCCGAGTACCGCAGAGAGATCGTCGATCGCCACCAGGTCCAGGCGTTCGAGGTCCTCTAGCATATGCGGCGGAAAGTGGCCCAAGTCGCGCAAGGGAAGGTACAAGGCACGCCCGCCCCGGTCGCCGGCTTCGTGGCAGGCGGCTTGCAGCAGATGGCTGCGACCGCTGCCGGGGGCGCCCCATAGAAACAGAAAAGGTTCGCCATCCGTGTCGAGCTGGCTACGCAGGCGTTCGAGCAATGGCGCATTGCTCGACGCATGGAAGTTGGCAAACGTTGCATCGTCACTCAGCCCCACTCCCAGTGGCAACTGCGCGGACCCGGTCATGACCTTTCCTCATCGCCTTCGTGCGAGGCGCCATCGTGGCGGGAAGTATCGTATAAGCGACTGTTTTTATAGCGCTCATGAAGGTAACGCAATACTACCATGACGATAGCGGCAACCGGCAACGCCAGCAGAATGCCGGTGAAGCCAAACAGCTGCCCCCCCGCCAGGACCGCGAAGATGACCGCAATCGGATGAAGGCCGATCTTGTCCCCCAGCAGGACGGGCTGGAGTAACGTACTTTCGACGACCTGGCCGACACCGAACACCACGGCCACGCCCAGCAAGGGCAGCCATTCGCCGAACTGAAAGAACGCTACCAGAGCCGCAATGCTGATCCCCACGATCACGCCGAGATACGGCACGATGCTGGCCAGCCCGGCCACCAGTCCGATCAGTAGTCCGAAACGCAGGCCGAGCAGACTCAGCCCCGTCGCGTAGATCACCGCCAGACTAAGCATCACCAGCAACTGCCCGCGCAGAAAGGCCGACAACACCTCGTCGCATTCATGGCTCAGGCGCGTGATCGTTGGCTCGACATGACGCGGCAGCAAATCGCGCAGGCGTGCCTTGAGCCGATCCCAGTCGAGTAGAAAGTAAAAGGTCGTCACGGGAATCAGCGCCAGATTGCCCATCCACACGGCGAACGCCATGCCTGACTTGGACGCCTGGGCCAAAATCGCAGCCGCCACTGTGCCGGTCTCGCGCCAGTTCTCCATCAAGGTGCTGCGCAGTTGATCGAAATCAGCGCTGAGATCCACGCCTGTCACGGCTTGGACCTCCGGTAGCACCACCGACTGCACCCAGTTGAAGATGGCCGGGAAGGATTCGACCAGCTGCGCCAGCTGGCGTCCCAGCAAGGGAATCAGAATCAGGCACGCCAAGACCATGGACAGCGCCAACACGAGGAAGACTACGCTTACCGAGAGCCGGCGCGACAAGCCGCGCGCCTCCAGCCAGTCAGTCACTGGGTCACCTAGATAGGCCAAAATCATGCCGACGAAAAACGGCATCAAGATGGGCTCCAGCAAGACGAGCAACCAGATCAATCCCGCCGCGCCCAGAAGGCTCCACACTTGTATGCGTGTCATTGCGATACGTATCTCCCGGCTCGTTTGGTTTCGATTCTACACGCCTGCGCGGGCGATGCGCCTCCCGTGGGGCAATGCTACAATGCTGGCTTCCCTTATACCGCCCTGGCCTCGGGCGCCAGGCGGCGCCATCGGCTTCGCTCGATCGCCCCGCGATCGGCACACTGTTGACAGGAATGCCCATGACTCGCAGTTCGGACACGCCCACCTCTTCCCGCGCATCCCTCAGCTACAAGGATGCCGGCGTGGACATCGACGCCGGCAACGCGCTCGTCGAACGCATCAAGGGAGTCGCCAAACGCACCTCCCGCCCTGAAGTAATGGGCGGCTTGGGCGGCTTCGGCGCGTTGTGCCAATTGCCCAGCGGTTACCGCGAACCGGTGCTGGTCTCCGGCACCGACGGCGTAGGTACCAAGCTCCGTTTGGCCATGGACCTTGAGCGCCATGACACCATCGGTATCGACCTGGTCGCCATGTGCGTCAACGACCTGGTCGTCGCCGGCGCCGAGCCGCTGTTCTTCCTCGACTACTATGCCACTGGCAAGCTGGATGTCGAGATTGCCGCCGATGTCGTCACCGGTATCGGCGAAGGTTGCGCCCAGGCAGGCTGCTCACTGATCGGCGGCGAGACCGCCGAAATGCCCGGCATGTACGCGGGCAGCGACTACGACTTGGCCGGCTTCTGCGTCGGCGTGGTCGAGAAATCCGAAATCCTCGATGGCAGCCGTGTTGCTGAGGGTGATGTGCTACTCGGGCTCGCCGCCTCCGGCCCGCACTCCAATGGCTACTCGCTTATCCGCAAGATTCTCGACGTCAGCCAGGCCGACCTTGACACCGAGATCGACGGCGTGACCTTGCGTGACGCCTTGCTGGCGCCGACACGCATTTACGTGAAGCCGCTGTTGTCGTTGATCAAGGACAGCGACGTGGCCGTGCACGCCCTCTCGCACATCACTGGTGGCGGCCTGCTCGAGAACGTGCCTCGCGTGCTGCCCGATACACTCACCGCGCGCATCGACGCCGCAAGCTGGACACGACCTGCGGTCTTCGACTGGCTGCAACGTGAAGGCAACGTCGACGAACACGAGATGCATCGCGTGCTCAATTGCGGCATTGGCATGGTCGTGGTGGTACCTGCGGCGCAGGCCGAACACGCCCAGGCCACGCTAGAAGCCGCCGGCGAAACGGTACATCGTCTCGGCGACATCGTCGCGCGCCAGGATGAGGAAGAACAAGTTCGTCTGGAGAACGTCCGCTCATGAATGCTACGACTCAAGCCGACACCCCCGACGGCAACGACTTCGAAGCGGAACCGGCCGAGAAGCGTCGCGTCGTGGTGTTGATCTCCGGCAATGGCAGCAATCTGCAGGCGCTACTCGACGCGCAGCAACACGACGAGCTAGGCGGCGAGATCGTTGCCGTGATCTCCAATCAAGGCGATGCCTACGGCCTGATTCGTGCCAAGGAAGCCGGTGTCGACTCCGTCGTGCTGCCGCATCGGGAGTACGACGATCGCGAAGCTTACGACCGCGCCTTGATCAAGGTGATCGACCGCCATACGCCGGATCTGATCGTACTCGCAGGGTTCATGCGCATTCTGACCCCGACATTCGTGCATCGCTATGCCGGCCGCATGCTCAACATCCACCCTTCGCTATTGCCGGACTACCCGGGGCTGGACACGCATAGCCGTGCTCTGGCCGATGGCGTGTCGGAGCATGGCGCCAGCGTGCACTTCGTCACCGAAGAACTCGATGGCGGACCGGTGGCCTTGCAGGCCGCTCTCAGGGTCGATCCCGATGCTACCGCCGAGCAAGTGATAGAAAAAGTCCACGCCCGCGAGCATCTGATCTACCCCATCGCCGTGCGCTGGTTTCTCGAAGGCCGCTTGCGCCTGGGTGCAGAAGGCGCTCAATTCGACGGTATGCCGCTGCCGCCCACCGGACTGCGGATGTCGCATGAAGACGCCGCGGAAGAACTCGACGAAGAAGGATAGAACACAGCTTCGGGCTTCGGGCTTCGGGCTTCGGGCTTCGGCAGCATTTTGGCTCGCTGCTCGTGGCCCGTTGCCCGTAGCTCGCTGCTTACGTCCTCGGTAGCGTCACACCTCTCTGCCCCATGTACTTGCCGCCACGGTCCTTGTAAGAAACGTCACAGACCTCGTCGGACTCCAGGAACAGCATCTGCGCCACGCCTTCATTGGCATAGATGCGTGCGGGCAGGTTGGTGGTGTTGGAAAATTCGAGCGTGACGTGGCCTTCCCACTCGGGTTCCAGCGGCGTGACATTGACGATGATGCCGCAACGCGCGTAAGTCGACTTGCCCAGACAGATGGTCAACACGCTGCGCGGAATCCGGAAATATTCCACGGTGCGCGCCAAGGCAAAGGAGTTGGGCGGGATCACGCAGACATCGCCCTTGACGTCGACGAAGCTCTTCTCATCGAACCCCTTGGGGTCGACCACGGCCGAATGAATATTGGTGAACACCTTGAATTCATCGGCGCAGCGCACGTCATAGCCGTAGCTGGAGGTGCCATAAGAAATCACCCGCTGCTCATTCACGTAACGAACCTGGTCCGCCTCGAACGGCTCGATCATGCCCTGGCCCTCGGCCATGCGCCGAATCCATTTGTCGGATTTGATGCTCATTGAAGTTTCCTGCTCAGTGCGCTTTCGCGATGAAATCGGGTCGTCTCCGCGAACGCTGGGTCTGTGAACACTCGGTCCGTGAAAACTCGGTCCTTGAAAACAAAGGGGGCCGTTATGATAACGGCCCCATCGCGTCACGCAAACGTTACGTGGCGAACGTCACTCGCCGAAGCTGATGGTCGGCGACTCATCGGATTGCGCGTCGATCCCCTCGGCCACGGAACGCGCCACCTGACGGAAGGTCTGCGCGACGCTTCCTTCCGGGTCAGCGATCACACTGGGCTTGCCGCCGTCGACCTGCTCGCGAATCGTGCCGTCGAGGGGCAGTTGGCCCAATAGCCGAGTCTGGTACTGCTCTGCGATACGCTCACCGCCCCCGCTACCGAAGATCGGCTCCTGGTGGCCGCACTGCGAGCAGATATGCTGGCTCATGTTCTCGACGACCCCCAGCACCGGCACGTTGACCTTGCGGAACATCTCGATACCCTTCTTGGCATCGAGCAGCGCAATGTCCTGAGGCGTGGTCACGATCACCGCACCGCTGACCGGCACTTTCTGCGCCAGGGTCAACTGCACGTCGCCGGTGCCCGGTGGCATGTCGACGAACAGGTAATCCAGGTCCTGCCAGGCGGTCTGGTTGAGCAACTGCTGGAAGGCGCCGGCCACCATTGGACCGCGCCAGACCATGGGTTCGTCGACATCCACCATGAACGCCATGGACATGGCCTGCAGACCATGGGCCTCCAGCGGCTTGAAGGCATTTTCGCCCGCCGGCTGCGGCCGCACACCTGGCGCGATTCCCAGCATCTGCGCCTGACTGGGACCGTAAATATCGGCATCGAGCAGCCCCACTCGGTACCCCTCGGCGGCCATCGCCAGGGCCAGATTGACGGTCACGGTGGACTTGCCTACGCCCCCCTTGCCCGACGCCACGGCGACGATATGCTTCACGCCTTCGATCACAGCAACTCTCCTTTCCACGGTATGCTCATCTGCAGTGCGCCAGCCAGGCTGGCAGCTCGATACACCCAGTATAACGTCCCGCGATGGCACTTACCCAAGCGTTTCAGTCAACTTTTCGCCAGGCACCTTCCGAGTTCTCGACACACGCAGACGAACCGTGACGTCTCAACTCTCAGGCATGACCGCGAGTTTGGTGCGGATGAAATCGCTGTGACTGACATAAAGGAGATCGGCGAGACGCCGAACACGGTGTTCTTCCAAGGCATCGAGTTCGCCGTCGGCAAAAGCCAGCTGCCACATCTGCGCTACCAGCGCCACGCGATCCTCGTAGTCGTATTGCTCGCGAATCAGGCTGACGAATTCATAGTGGTCGACAGCCTGCTCGACTTCGGTTTCGGCCAACGACATCAGTTCATCGACGTCATCCGGGGCAATCGTAAGGCGCGTGGTCAAAAGCTCCCGCAGCATTGCCCTTTCGCGTGGGTCATGTTCGTAATCGGCACGCATGATCTCGCACAACAAGGCTGCCACCGCCAATTCCAGCGTCACCTGGCGACGCTCCGATTGCGGGGACTCCAACATGCGTTGAAAGAATTGCTGAATGCCTTCGATACTCAAGGGTTTCTCTCCCGTGACCAAGTGGTGACACAAAGTGTGACAAGCCACACGCTCAGGGGTTGCATCTGCACAACACGATATGAGATCCGCCCCACTTAATCGGCGGTGGCGTAATGCTCCTTGAGGTTCATGAACTTTTCGACGAAGGCATCCATCACCGGCGGGTCATACTCGCGAAGCCCGCTGACCACCAACTTCTTGGAGCCATGGCCAATGACCGTTTCGCCATCGGTCATCTTGAATTGCAGCAAGGCGTCGCCCCGCTTGCCACTGACGTCCAGCGTCGCGCCGGCGAAGGCCACGCCGGCTTCGGCGACATCCAGCCGCGACAACGAAAAGCCCATGCTGTCGTAGATCACCAACGGCCGCTGTGGATTGAACATGACCCCCTGCTCTTCCATCAGCGGTTTGAGATAATGCGGGAAGTTACGCCCTGAAAAGGCCACGTAGCGGCGCGTAAAGGCCTCGATGATGCCAGCGTCGTGGGTGACATCGCCGCCGCGTTCAACCTCGAGATATACCTTGCCGTTGGCGTCGGTCACCTGAACGGTGTCGTCGTCATGCTGCACGAAGCACAGTGGCACGCTATCGCCGACCATGCCCTTGAAGTGGAAGGTCATGCGTTGCGCCAGACCAAAACGCGCCATCACCAGGGCGAACAGCAGATCGCCCGGCACACAGAAGCGGCGTGCATCCGCATCGTGAATGGGATTGTAATCGCCAGCGATACACTTGGCGAAACGGCTTGCCTGCTCGGCCGTAATGCATAGCCGGCCATCGGTCACGGTGTGAAAATCGTCGAGAAACATGCGCTTATCCCTGCCCATCAAGAAGCGCCCACCACGGCGCGGATCACGAACGCCAAGATGGTATCAAATTCATTGGCGCTCGGGCGCGGCCCCCGCACACATTTCTCAACATAGCGCCACCGGACGATAACATCGAGCGCTCAATCCGCATCCAGCTCAAGATAATGGCGAAAAATGCCGTCTTCGTTGAACGCCGGAAGAGTGACTGGCGAGGCAAGTGCCGGATTGCTACCATGCGCGCCTTCACTAGCACTCGACACGAGACATATGCGGTATCGCGTCAAGCTTTTCCCCGAGATCACCATCAAGTCCCGCCCCGTGCGCAAGCAGATGGTTCGTTGTCTGCGCACCAACCTGCGCAACACCCTGACGCCGCTGGTCCCCGATGTGCGGATCGCCGACTGCTGGGATGCGCTGGAGGTGCGGGTCCGCCACGCTATCGACGATGCTACCCGCGAACGCCTGGAAGCAACGCTATCGCGCGTACCCGGCATCCACGAGGTGCTGGTGATCGACGTGCACACCTTCGTCTCCTTCGCCGATACCGCCGAGCGCCTGGTAGCACTATGGCGGGCACCGCTGGCCGGCCGCCGGTTTCGCGTCAGCGCCAAGCGCCGCGGGCAGCACGACTTCACCTCGGCAGACCTCGAACGTTACCTGGGCGGTGCACTGCTCGAGGCCAGCCCGGATGCCAAGGTGGATCTCTCCCACCCCGAGGTAAACGTCACGCTCGAGCTGCAGGACCAGTACCTGCGTCTGGTGACCCGCCGTTTGCCCGGCCTGGGCGGTTATCCGATCGGTACCCAAGGCCAGGCACTGGCACTCATCTCGGGCGGCTACGATTCGCCGGTGGCGGCCTGGCGCTTGATCCGGCGCGGGCTCAAGACGCATTACCTGTTCTTCAATCTCGGCGGACCGGAACATGAGCAGGCCGTACGCGAGGTGGTGCACCGGGTGTGGCAGGGCTACAGTGCATCGCACCATGCCCATTTCATCAGCGTGCCTTTCGACGGCGTACTCGATGAAATCCAGCGCCGTGTGCCCGCCGGCCTGGCAGGCGTCGTGCTCAAGCGCATGATGCTGCGGGTCGCCAATCGCGTCGCGGCACGCGCACGCCTCTCGGCTCTCGTCACCGGCGATGCCTTGGCACAGGTCTCCAGTCAGAGCCTGGTCAACCTGGGACTGATCGACACGGTCAGCGAGCGGCCCGTCCTGCGCCCGCTCATCGCCGACGACAAGCAAACCATCATTGAGGATGCACGCCGCATCGGTACCGCCGCCCATGCCGAGCGCTTGCCGGAATACTGCGGCACGATCTCGCAACGCCCCAATACACGCCCTAGACCCGATCAGATCGACGCCGCCGAGGCTGACTTCGATATGGGTGTGCTCGACGCCGCACTCGAGGCCACCAGCCAAACGCGGGTGGACCGTCTACTCGACACGCCAGCGCCGCGGACGCTCGATGTGCCCGTAATCGAAAGTGCCGAGGCTCTGCACGAGGCCGATGACGTCACGGTAATCGACATCCGCCACCCCGATGAGCGCGACGCCGCCCCGTTGGAACTGCCACGAGGCGAGCCACTGGCGATTCCGTTCTTCGAGCTCGGAGAACGCGCCGCGCACCTGCCGTCGCACCAGCGCTACGCGCTATATTGCGATCAGGGCATCATGAGCAAGATGCAGGCACTTAGGCTCGCCGACCAGGGACTGACGAACTTCGTCGTCTATCGTGGCAACCGCCACGCTGAGCGCTGAACGCCATTCGTCGTTAACCCAGGGGGCTCCATGCATTCACCCGCTCTCGCCATTCGCCGCACGCCGCTGGTCGCCGTGTACGGCACGCTCAAGCGTGGCCTGCGCAATCACCATTGGCTCACAGACGCCGAGTTCATCGGCGCGGATACGCTCCGTGACGTCACTCTTTACGATCTAGGGCATTGCCCCGGCGCCAAGGCGGAGCCCTCCCACGGCATCGACGTGGAACTCTATCGGGTCGATGCGCAAGGGCTACGCGATCTCGACCAACTCGAGGATTATCGCGTGCGCGCGCCGCACAACGGCACCTACGACCGCATCATTCATCGCACCACCTTCGGCCCCGCATGGCTTTATCTCTACAATCTCGATGTCACGGGGTGTCCAGCCATCCGCACCGGCGGCTGGCCAAGCACGCCCTGAGCGTTACCCTTACCGAGGTGTTACAAGCACCGGCCGCGTGGATGTTGTCTTCCGCATCACGGATGCAGCCAAGCGCCAAGCGGGCTACAATCGCCTTTTCGTCGATGTCGTTCGCGACGCCTTCTTTCGTTTCCGACTTTCGTCACTAGAGCCGCCATGCCGACTACCGCCAACGCCAAGCGCAAGATCCTGGTTACCAGTGCCCTGCCCTATGCCAACGGCTCGATCCATCTGGGCCATTTGCTCGAGTATATCCAGACCGATATCTGGGTGCGCTTCCAGAAAAGCCGCGGCCACGAGTGCCATTATGTCTGTGCCGACGATGCCCATGGCACCGCCATCATGTTGCGCGCGGAGCAGGAAGGCATCACCTCCGAGCAGTTGATCAGCAACGTCAGCGCCGAGCATCAGGCCGATTTCGCCCGCTTCGGAGTGGCGTTCGACAACTATCATTCGACGCACTCGGAAGAGAACCGCCAGCACAGCGAGCGCATCTATAAAGCGCTACGCGACGCCGGGCATATCTCCACGCGCGACATCGAGCAGATGTACGACCCGATCAAGGGCTTGTTCCTCGCCGACCGCTTCATCAAGGGCACTTGCCCCAAGTGTCATAGCGACGATCAGTACGGCGATAACTGCGAAGCGTGCGGTGCGACCTACACGCCGGCTGAACTGATCAATCCGGTCTCGGCGATCAGCGGCGCTACGCCGGAAGTTCGCACGTCCACTCACTATTTCTTCAAGCTGCCCGACTTCGCCGACTTCATGCAGGGCTGGATCAATGCCGGCCATGTGCAACCGCAGATCCGCAACAAGCTGTTGGAATGGTTCGAGTCAGGCTTCAACGAATGGGATATCTCTCGCGACGCCCCTTACTTCGGCTTCGAGATTCCGGACGCGCCAGGCAAGTATTTCTACGTGTGGCTGGACGCGCCGATCGGTTATCTGGCCAGCTTCCAGAACCTCTGCGAGCGTGAAGGCATCGACTTCGACAGCTACTGGAAGAAGGACTCCGACGCTGAGGTCTATCATTTCATCGGCAAGGACATCGTCTACTTCCACGCCTTGTTCTGGCCGGCGATGCTGGAAGGCGCAGGGCTGCGCACGCCGACTGGCGTCAATTGCCACGGCTTCGTTACCGTCAACGGCGCCAAGATGTCCAAGTCACGCGGCACCTTCATCAAGGCGCAGACCTACGCCGAGTATCTCAATCCCGAATATCTGCGCTACTACTTCGCAGCCAAGCTCACCGCCGGGGTCGACGATCTCGATCTCAATCTTGAGGACTTCGCCTCGCGCGTGAACTCGGATCTGGTCGGCAAGGTCGTCAACATCGCCAGCCGCTGCGCAGGCTTCGTGAAGAAGCTCAATGGCAACCAACTCGCCACACGTTGCACAGAGCCCGAACTGGTCGCGCGATTCGTGGACGCCGGCGAGGCGATAGCCGCCGATTACGAGGCACGCGAATTCGCCCGCGCCATGCGCAAGATCATGGAGCTCGCTGACGAGGCCAATGCCTATATCGCCGACAAGGCGCCCTGGGTACTGGCCAAGGAAGAAGGCCGCGAGCAAGAAGTGCTCGATATCTGCTCAGTGGGGATCAACCTGTTCCACGTGCTGATGGTCTACTTGCAGCCCGTGGTGCCGACCATGGCCGAGCAGGCACGCGTCTTTCTACAGGTCGACTCTCTCGACTGGGAAAGCCGCCATCATGTGCTCGAAGACCATGCCATCGCCAAGTTCAAGCCGCTGATGACCCGCGTCGATACCGACAAGATCGCGCAGATGACCGAGGCATCCAAGGAAGTGCTTGCCGAGGAGCAAAAGCTCAAGGAACGCGCCACGGGCCCGCTGGCCGACGATCCAATCGCCGATGAGATCAGCTTCGACAATTTCGCCAAGCTCGATATGCGCATCGTGCGTATTGCCAAGGCCGAGTACGTCGAGGGCGCCAAAAAACTCCTCAAGTTGACGCTCGACTTGGGCGGTGAGACACGCACCGTGTTCTCGGGCATCCGTGCCGTCTACGCGCCCGAAGCACTGGAGGGGCGACTGACCGTGATGGTCGCCAACCTGGCGCCGCACAAGATGCGCTTCGGTGTTTCGGAAGGCATGGTGCTGGCCGCTGGTGACAAGGAGGGCGGCATCTATCTGCTGTCGCCGGATAGCGGTGCGGAACCCGGCCAGCGCGTGACCTGAGGAGGTAAGGTGTCCGCTAACGCCGCGCTCATCGAGATGCTGGACGCCGAACTGCCGCAGACCCAATGCGGCAAGTGCGGTCATCCTGGCTGTCGTCCCTATGCCGAAGGCATCGCGGCGGGCGACGAGGCCATCAACAAGTGCCCGCCCGGCGGCGAGGCGACCGTGGCGCGTCTGGCCGAGTTGACCGGTCAGCCTCGCCAGCCCCTCGCGCAGCCCGCGGAGTCTCCCAAGGTGGCATATATTCGCGAGGCGGAATGTATCGGCTGCACCAAGTGCATCCAAGCTTGCCCGGTGGATGCTATCCTCGGCGCGGCCAAGCAGATGCATACCGTCATCGCCGGGGAATGCACCGGCTGCGAACTGTGTGTCGCACCCTGCCCGGTCGACTGCATCGATATCCTGCCGCATCCCGAATGGGTCGCGGCACGCACCCAGGCCCAGCAAGATACCTACCTGGCCAAGCGTGCCGAACTGGGACGACAGCGCTACGAGGCGCGTCAGCAGCGCCTCGACCGTCAGGCCGAGGAGAAACGCCGCAAGCGTGAACGTCGCCAGGCAGCCGTGGCGGCAAAGACCAAACGCGAGACAGCCCCTGCTCAGCCGACGCAACAGGACGCTGCAGCCAGCGTGGATACCACGTCACTCAAGGCGACGCGTGCCACGTTGGTCGCCGGACTCAAGCGTGTGGAACGTCAACGTCAGCGCGACGGGCTAGATCCCGAGGCACGCCGAGCGCTCGATGAACGCGCCGAGACGCTGACCTCGCGCCTGGCGGACGTCGACCGGCAACTCGGCAACGCCCAGGCACCGCGCGCCGACTCCTCTACTACGCACCATCGGCGCATGGCCGTCAAAGCCGCCGAGCAGTCATTGCGCAAGGCTCGCCAACAAGTCACACATGCCCAGCGCCATGGCGATGCCGCCAGCCTCGAGGCTGCACATAGCCAGGTCGACGAAGCCCAGCGCATGCTCGACACCGCACGCTCCGCGCTCGATTCTCCCTCATCGACTTGATTCGCCCATGAACGCTCAAAAACGCTACGAGATTTTTTCGCGCCTGCGCGATCACAACCCCACGCCGACGACAGAGCTCCAATGGCAAACGCCTTTCGAGCTGCTGACGGCAGTGTTGCTTTCCGCCCAAGCCACGGATGTCGGCGTCAACAAGGCCACCGCGCGCTTGTTCCCCGTGGCCAATACGCCGCAGGGGATCCTCGATTTGGGCCTGGATGGGCTCAAGGACAAGATCAAGACCATCGGCCTGTACAACAGCAAGGCCGACAACCTGATGAAAACCTGCCACCTACTGCTCGAACGGCACGGTGGCGAGGTGCCGGACACCCGCGAGGCACTGGAAGCCCTGCCTGGTGTCGGCCGCAAGACTGCCAACGTGATTCTCAATACCGCCTTTGGCCAGCCGACCATGGCGGTGGACACGCATATCTTCCGCGTCGCCAACCGCACGCGTATCGCGCCCGGCAAGAACGTGCTCGAGGTCGAGCAGAAACTGATGCGCCACGTGCCCAAGGACTTTCTGCACGACGCGCATCACTGGCTGATCCTCCACGGGCGCTACACTTGCGTGGCGCGCAAGCCGCGCTGCGGAAGCTGTGTGATCGAGGATCTGTGCGAGTACAAGGACAAGACAGAACTGGGCTGACCCCTTACACACCGCACAACACGTCGCGATACGCCGCTCGCCACGCCGGCCATTGCCAGGCTCGCGCGTCGGGCAGCGCCGGGCGTGACGCCGGCTGAGTCAGCCATTCCGCCAGAGTGGCCTCGAGCGTCGTTTGATCGCCCGCGTAGCGATACGCCGACGCGTAATACTCGGGAAAGCACAGGCGGTCCGGAACCAGCGGTACGCAGCCATGGGTCACTGCCTCCATGACCGACAGCCCCTGGAATTCATGATCGGTCGTAGATACCACGATATCGGCGCTATCAAGCATATCCCGATAGACATCACCAGGCTGCTCGCCCCAGCACACGACGCGCTCACCCAGCCACGCACGCGACGCCTCGAAGACGGGGGGCTGATCGCGGAACTGCTGCCCCATTACCGCTACCTCGAAGTCGAGGCCACGGCCCGCCAATGCCTGCAGCGCGGCGAAAAACGCCTCAGGATTCTTGTCGTATTCCCAGCGATGATTCCACAGAATTCGCTGCCCCGAGCACGTCGGCTTGGGTGTCTCCTCGGACAAGGGCACTGGGAGCACCACGGCCTTATCGGCGACGCGGGACAACACGGTGTCGAGCGGCAGACGCTCAGGCATGCGCTTGAGGAAGTCACGCGCCCCGCGCAATAGGCTGTCGCGGTTGTAGGCACTGTTGAAGACGACGACATCCGCCGCCAGGGCCGCGTAGAGATTGACCATTAGCGGCTCGGCGCGGATGCGTTGGCCCTTGGGAAGCGGATAGGCGAACTGGTTTTCATGGAAGTACACGACCTTGCGCGCACGCGCCAGCGAGGGGTAAAGGCCCACCAAGGTCGCCAAATCGACCATCGAGGTGGCGACGACCAGATCGTAGTCCTCCTGGAGACAGTTACTCTCCTGGCCCAGCCAGGTCAGGGGGTTGCCGCGGATTCGCCAGGGAAAATGCCGTGGTGGCAGTTCCAATCGCCGCCAGTCGATCTCGGGGAACTGCTGCTGCAGCCCATCCGCCCAATGGCGATGACTCATGGCTGCGTAGGCGGAAAGCAATAAGGCCTTCACGCGCGCCTCCTGAGAGGGTGTTTACAAAAAAGGCGCCATGGTAACCAAGCCCGGAGACTGACGGAAGCGGACCGCCAAAAGGCGGGAGTAGAATCCGCTAGTGCCCGGCCTCCTCGCTTTCGGAGTCTTCGCTCAGCGTCTCATCGGTCGTGTTTCTACCTGGCTCAGCACTCGCGTCAGACGGTGGCAGCGAAGCATCCGAGGACGACATGGCCCCGCTCCCTTGAGAGCCGCGTCGATAGATCACCTTACGCGTACCGCCATTGCAACTTCCCACAACTTCACCCCCGGCGAGAGCGTCGTCCTCACGGACTCCCTCCTCGTCGACGCGTTCGCTGGAGATAATATCGAGCGCGAAGTCCTCGACGCCATTGGCACGAATCTTGGCTTCGATCTCATCCTGCAGAACATCGCAGGCCATCACGCCGGAGACATCGTCACCTCCGTCATCGTGCGGTTCCTCCTGAGCGCTGGCGATGATCGGCAACGCCATCATTCCCAGTGCCAGCCCTTTTACCCACCAATGATTCATCATGACCGCCTCCTCTACGCTTTATCTGAAAAATGCCTGCGCTCGCCCATACGGCGTTAAAAATCAACTCAAAATGCTCATTTACCCGCGTAAACTCCGCTTTTTTCGCCGATTTTTGCCTTGTCTGGCCATCGCTCGTCGATTTTTCAAACAGAGCTTAGCGTGACGCACTCAGGTTCAACTCACCGGTCTGCGCCACGGCACGCTGATAGTCCGGCCGCTCACGTACCCGCGCCAACCAATCGACAATGGCGGGGAAATCCTTGATGCCACGTCGTGATTCGACCGCCAACACGGGGAAACTCATCTGAATATCTGCCGCCGTGAAGTCGGGGCCGGCAAACCATGCATGCTCGCCGAGCGTCGTCTCCCAGAAAGCTAGATGGCGCTCGATCTCGGGGTCGAGAAACTTGGCTTGCACACCTTGGCCCAACTTGCCTGCCATCGGGCGCAGCAACGCCGGCATCGGCGGTTTACCCAGGCGTGAAAAGACTAGATGCATCACCAACGGGGGCATGGCGGAGCCCTCGGCGTAATGCAGCCAGTAACGGTAGTCGCGGTGCTCGGGCGTCCCCACCGCCGGCGCCAGATGGCCATCGTCGTAACGCTCGATCAAGTAGTCGATGATCGCCCCCGACTCGGCCACGGTCAGCCCCTCGTCGACGATCAGTGGCGCCTTGCCGAGCGGATGAAGACGCTTGAGACTCTCCGGCGCCAGCAATGTCTGCGGATCGCGATGATGGGTCACGAGCTCATAGGCCTGCTGCAGGGCTTCAAGTAACCAGACGATGCGTAGCGAACGAGAGTTGTCGAGATGATGCACAGTAATCATGTGCGGCTCCATCGGGATGATAAAAGGTTGGGCCCACTCTATGCGGTAAGAGTTCCCGGGTCTCACTGCCCTAGGCTAAGGCGTCGTGGCAATAAAAAACGCCACTCCTCCAGAGACCATAGCTCCAAAGGTAGTGGCGTTGGCAGTCGCATGCGCGAGAGCGATGGATAGGAACGCTCAGCGATCCTCGAACATCTCGTCGCCGATATCATCGATATAGCGCTGGGCCTTGCGCAGCGTCAACTCGATACAGTCTTCGCGGCTGGAGACGATATCCGAACGCTCGAAGCGGTATTCATGTGTCTCGCCGCCTTCGACGGGCTTGCGAATCCACCCGCTGACCCGGTACTGACCACCGACATCCTGCGGATCCGGTGTGATCAGATAACCTTCGTAGTCTGTCGCGGGTATTTCCTCGTCATTGGCATCGCTGCTGCCAAACAAGCCCTCGATGAGTCGTTTCAGCATGAAGCCTCCTGCGCACTGGCTATGCGTTGAACGCCGCCCGGCGGGGAGACGTTCGACGCGAGTGGATGCGGATCAATTCGCATTGCGGCCTTTTGCCGCCGCGATGCGCAAACGCAAGGCATTGAGCTTGATGAAGCCTTCGGCGTCTTTCTGATCGTAGGCGCCTGCATCGTCCTCGAAGGTCGCGATGGAAGCATCGAACAGCGATTCCTCGGACTTGCGCCCGACCACGGTGGCACTGCCCTTGTAGAGCTTCATGCGTACCACGCCGTTGACGTTGCCCTGGGTCTCGTCGATGGCAGCCTGCAGCATCTTGCGCTCCGGGCTCCACCAGTAGCCGTTGTAGATGACTTCGGCGTACTTGGGCATCATCTCGTCCTTGAGGTGCGCGGCTTCGCGGTCGAGTGTCAGTGACTCGATAGCACGATGGGCGCGCAGCATGATGGTGCCACCCGGGGTTTCGTAGCAGCCACGCGACTTCATGCCCACATAGCGGTTCTCGACGATATCCAGACGCCCGATGCCATTGTCACCGCCGAGCTTGTTGAGCTTGGAAAGCACTTCATGGGGCTTGAGCGGCTCGCCGTCGATAGCCACGACATCGCCTTTCTCGAAGGTCAATTCGATATATGTCGGCGTCTCCGGCGCGGCCTCCGGCGACACGCTCCAACGCCACATGTCCTCTTCGGCTTCCGCCCACGGATCCTCGAGGATGCCGCCTTCGTAAGAAATATGCAGCAGGTTGGCGTCCATGGAATACGGCGATTTCTTCTTGCTCTTGGAGAAGTCGACCGGAATGTCGTGCTTCTCGCAATAATCCATCAACTTCTCACGGGAGTTGAGATCCCACTCACGCCACGGAGCAATCACCTGGACGCCGGGCTTCAATGCATAGGCACCGAGCTCGAAGCGTACCTGATCGTTGCCCTTGCCGGTGGCGCCGTGGGAAATGGCATCGGCCCCGGTTTCGTTGGCGATCTCGATCAAACGCTTGGCGATCAACGGCCGCGCGATGGAGGTCCCCAGCAGATATTCGCCTTCGTAGATCGTGTTGGCGCGGAACATCGGATAGACATAGTCGCGCACGAACTCTTCACGCAGGTCCTCGATATAGATTTCCTGGACGCCCAGGGCCTGTGCCTTGGTTCGCGCCGGCTCGACCTCTTCGCCCTGACCGATGTCGGCGGTAAACGTCACCACCTCGCAATCGTAGGTTTCCTGCAACCACTTGACGATGACGGACGTATCCAGGCCGCCGGAATAGGCGAGGACGACCTTGTTCACATCGGACATGCGGGACTCCTGAAAAGATGGATATTGATCGAATGGTTCGGCTGCGCGAACACAGCGAGAAAACGTTTCCCGATTATAGCGCCGAGCGAAGCTGACGAACACCGAGCGGCGGGACGTCGAGGGGCGAAAATGCTACACTCGCTGCCACTTTGTCGCCCCGCCCCGGGTGTGGCGACGCTATCGAGACCGCATCGGGATGGGAGCAAAAGCATGAGCGACGGCCAGGCACGCGATTTGATGGCTCAACGTTTTCGAGGCTTTCTCCCTGTCGTCGTCGATCTGGAAACCGGTGGTTTCAACGCCCAGAGCGACGCCTTGCTCGAGATCGCCGCCGTGACCCTGACCATGGACGAGCAGGGCAACCTGATACCTGATACCACGCATGCCTTCCACGTCAAACCCTTCGACGGGGCTAATATCGAGCAGGCCGCACTGGACTTCACCGGCATCGACCTGGATAGCCCACTGCGCCAGCAAGTGGCATTGAACGAGCACGACGCGCTGGGCGAAATCTTCAAGCCGGTGCGCAAGGCGATAAAGGCCAACCAGTGCACTCGCGCCATTCTGGTCGGCCATAACGCTGCTTTCGATCAGGGCTTCTTGAATGCCGCCATCGAGCGCAACGGCATCAAGCGCAACCCTTTTCACCCATTCTCGTGTTTCGATACCGCCACGCTCGGCGGCTTGATCTACGGCCAGACCGTGCTTGCACGCGCCTGCCGCGCGGCGGGCATCAAGTTCGATAACGACTCGGCACACTCAGCCCGTTACGACACCGAACGCACCGCCGAGTTATTCTGTGCCATGGTCAACCGCTACAAGGATCTCGGCGGCTGGGAGCTGGCCCAGAAGGAACAGAGCATGGACGAGGACTGACGCGGCACGTCATTACTCGCGTGCCACTCATACAAAAGCCCTGCCAATGTTCATCGACAGGGCTTCTCGATGCGCCGGCGCCCTCCCTGGGAAGAACGCCCGACTCAACGCCTCACTCTTGTTCGGTTTCGGCGTTGGCTGCGGCTGCCTTGATTAGCTTCTCCAACTCACCGCTTTCGTACATTTCCACGATGATGTCGCAGCCGCCAACCAGTTCGCCATTGACCCACAACTGCGGAAAGGTCGGCCAGTTGGCGTATTTGGGCAATTCGGTACGAATGTCCGGATTGTCGAGAATGTTGACGAAGGCGAAACGCTCACCGCACGCCATGACCGCCTGTACCGCCTGGGCGGAGAAGCCGCACTGCGGCAGTTGGGGCGTGCCTTTCATGTAGAGCAGAATCGTGTTTTCGCCGATTTGCTGCTGGATGTTCTCGAGAGTCGTGCTCATCTCAGTTTCCTCACGCGGGGCGGCTTGCCATTGCCGGCACCGCCGCAATACGTCGGGTGAATGTACGTCCATTCTACTGATGGCGCGCGCCGAAAACAGCCCTCGTAACGCCGACATTGCGCCTTTCCGGCAGCCTGGCTAGGATGGTCGACTTTCCGCACGGCCCGCATGTCGCCCTTGCAAGGCCGAGCGTCGCAGAAAGCCGGGCCCCGAGGCGCGTCTTGGCTGTGACGCTCAAGCGCTTTCATCGGTGGGCGTCGTCGCCCTGATATGCCGTGGATCACATATGAAAGCGGATCACATTTGAAAGGAGCGTCGCCATGGCCACACGCCACTTCTTGACCTTGCTCGACTTGTCACCCGAGGAACTTAGCCACCTCATTCAGCGTGCGATCACGATCAAGAACCGTCTCAAAGCGCAAGGGCCGACCTATACGCCCTTCACCAATCGCACCCTGGCGATGTTTTTCGAGAAGTCCTCGACGCGCACGCGGGTTTCCTTCGAAACCGCCATGGCACATTTCGGCGGCCATGCGCTTTTCCTCTCGCCGCGCGATACGCAACTCGGACGCGGCGAGCCGATCGGCGACACCGCCCGCGTGCTCGCCGAGATGGTGGACATCGTCATGATCCGCACCTTCTCGCATGCCGGGCTCGAAGAATATGCCGCCGCCAGCCAGATTCCGGTCATCAACGCATTGACCGACGACTATCACCCTTGCCAGTTGCTGGCCGATGTCATGACCTGGACCGAATGCCGCGGATCGGTGAAAGGCAAGACCGCGGTCTGGATCGGTGACGGCAACAACATGTGTCATTCGTGGATCAATGCCGCACGACAGTTCGATTTCCAGCTGCGCATCTGCTGTCCGCCAGGCTACGAGCCGAATGCCGACCTCGTGGCGGCCGCTGGTGATCGCGTAGAGATATCGCACGACCCACAGCAGGCGGTACAAGGTGCGGAGCTGATTACCACGGACGTCTGGGCCTCGATGGGCCAGGAAGAGGAGCAAGCCAAGCGCGAGCGGAATTTCACCGGCTTTCAGGTCACCGAGGCATTGCTCGACCGTGCCGTCGATAGTGCGCTGTTCCTACATTGCTTGCCCGCGCATCGCGGCGAGGAAATCAGCACGACTCTGCTCGACGACCCGCGTGCAGTGGTATGGCAAGAAGCCGGCAATCGCCTGCACGCCCAGAAGGCCTTGATCGAATTCCTCCTGCTCGGAAAGGTCGACGAATAACCCACTGACATGCCACGTCCATCGCAAGAAACGATGCTGCCTGGTCGGCATCGTTTCCTTTCTTTCCGCGACACTTTGCGCTGATTTTTAACGCCGTATGGCCGAGCGCCGGCCGTCTTCGTACAAAGCCTCGCGCACACGACCGCTAGATAGCCCTTCCTGTAACTTCACTACCACGGCATCACCCTACCCGACACCCCGCTTTACGACGAAGCTACTCGCTGGAGCGCTTCCAACGCCCCGCGAACGTTGATTTTTTACTACCCGAGCGTCGCCAATGTCTACGTTGACGCAACCCCGTCAAAGGCCGACTTTTCTCTTTACGAGCCCCGTGCTCACAGGCTTCGTGCCTTGCCGTCAGCGCACGGTATATATGCCTTTCATCGAGTCGAGAAAACGCTAGGAGAACAGCATGTTCCTCATCGAACAACGCGACGACGAACGTACCATCGAATGCCCGGCGTGCAGCGCCAGCGAGACGATCAATGACGACGAGCGCCTGCAAGCCTTCGAAGAGCGCCATGCCGAGGACGGCATGCAATACCGATGCCTGGAATGCGGCGCCAGCGGCCCCGCCAGCCCTTGAGGGAAGACATTGCCGGCGACCGCTCGCCATTGAGCAACCTACAAAAAAAAGCCGTCGACGCAATGCGTCGACGGCTTGATATCAGGCGGATATGGTGGAGCCTAGCGGGTTCGAACCGCTGACCTCAACACTGCCAGTGTTGCGCTCTCCCAACTGAGCTAAGGCCCCATGTCGATATCGCATCGTGCGATGCGTTTATCCACTTGCCAAGGGATATATCCGTAATAGTGCCCTTGGAACGCTGCGTATACTACGGTCGCCACCCATCCATGTCAATGCGTGCGTATCACGCGCGGAAGTGCAAAACCCACGGCAGCATAAAGCCAACATTACTGTTAAGTTGATTAAGCACATCGCTACCATCACATAGCGCATTGAGCTGAAGCATTACATAATGGCCACAACATAAGGCCAACATGACCTTTATTTCGTTAACCGGCGATTGATTGCAGGAGTTCCCTTGATCAAGGTTCTTGTCGCTGATGATCACCATCTGGTTCGCACCAGTATTGCCCGCATGCTGGATTCCGAAGACGGTTTGCAGGTTATCGCCGAAGCCGTCGATGGCGAAGAAGCCGTCAACATGGCACGTGAACTGCGGCCCGACATCGTATTGATGGATATACGCATGCCCGGTATCGGTGGACTCGAAGCCACGCGCAAGATCATGCGCGGCATGTCGGACATCAAGGTCGTGATCGTGACAGCATTCCTCGAAGAAGCGTTTGCCCAGCGCCTCATGGATGCCGGCGCCGCCGGGTTCATCAGCAAGGGCACGGAACTCGATGAAATGGTTCGCGCGATCCGCGCCATCTTCGGGGGGCAGCGCTACATCAGCCCGGATATTGCCCAGAAGGTCGTGCTGTCCAAGATAGGCTCACAGGACAATCCATTCGACCAACTCTCACATCGCGAGCTGCAGGTGACGATGATGATTGTCAACTGCCAGAAGGTCAGCGATATCTCTGACCGGCTCTTCCTGAGCCCCAAGACCGTCAACACGTATCGCTATCGCATTTTCGAAAAGCTTAATGTGCAATCCGATGTCGAGCTCACCCACCTGGGGCTGCGTTACGGCTTGATAGACGGCTACGAAGCCTCCTGATATCGAGTTGCACCGGCGCCGTGACGCGAGTCTCCGGTGCCCCTTTCCCTTTGATACACTAGCGGGCATGACCGACTCAACGAATGTCCCGCGCCCATGAGCTTCGATGCCAAACACTTTCTAAAGACGGTTTCCGAGTCGCCCGGCGTGTACCGCATGCTGGATACCGACGGCGAGATCTTGTATGTAGGCAAGGCCAAGCGGCTCAAGGCACGTCTCGCCAGCTATTTTCGCGGTGCGCTCAACACCAAGACGCAAGCCCTGGTCGGCCGCATCGCGGATATTCAGGTCACCATCACGCGCACCGAGACCGAGGCGCTACTGCTCGAGCAGACGCTCATAAAGGAGCAGCGGCCGCCGTACAATATCCTATTGCGCGACGATAAATCCTATCCTTTTATCTTCGTCTCGGATCGCCATCCTTATCCCGCGCTCGAGTTCAAACGCGCGCGCGGGAAACGCGGCGACGGTCGCTATCTGGGCCCCTTCCCCAGCACGACCGCCGTCCGCGAGAGTCTAGCGTTGGTGCAGAAGATATTTCGTATCCGCAATTGCGAGGACAGCGTCTTCGCCCATCGCACAAGGCCTTGTCTTCAGTACCAGATACAACGCTGCAGCGCGCCCTGTGTCGACTATATCGGCCGCGAGGAATACCAGCGCGACATCGACCACGCCATCATGGCCCTGGACGGGCGCAGCGAGCAGGTGACCGCGCAACTCACCCAGGACATGGAAGCCGCCAGCCAAGCGCTGGACTTCGAGGAAGCGGGACGTCTTCGCGATCAGATTCAGCAACTGCGCCGCCTGCAGGAGCGTCAGATCGTCGACACTGGCGATGGCGATGCCGATATCTTTGCCCTCGCCGAGCGTCCCGGCGGCGTCTGCATCAGCGCTCTGAGCGTACGTGGTGGACGCATGCTCGGGGCACGCCACCACATGCCGCAAAACGGCCTGGACCTGACGGCGGAAGAATTACTCGGCGCGTTCATCAGTCATTATTACCTAGGCCATGATCGCGACATCCCAAGCGAGGTCATCACGGCCCTGCCACTTGTGGATGCCGATGTCATTCAGGCCGCACTCTCCGAACGTGCCGGCAAACGCATCCGTGTGGCGCATCAGGTACGCGGTCATCGCGCCCAATGGCTGCGCCTGGCCGACACCAATGCCGAACAGCACCTCACCAGCCAGTTGGCCAACCGCTCGCAACTGGCCAAACGCTTCGATGCCTTGCGCGAGGCGCTCGACCTTGAGGAGCCCCCGACGCGCCTGGAGTGTTTTGACATCAGTCATAGCCACGGCGAGGCGACGGTCGCCTCTTGTGTGGTCTTCGATCAGGATGGACCGGTCAAGTCCGATTATCGGCGTTTCAACATCGAAGGCGTCGCGGCGGGCGACGATTACGCGGCCATGCGCCAAGCGCTGACGCGCCGCTATAAGCGCCTGGTGCAGGACGAAAGCAAACTGCCTGACGTCCTTATCGTCGATGGCGGCAAGGGGCAGCTCAACATGGCGCGCGAGGTGCTCGAGGAGGTCGGCATCACGAACACTCACCTGCTCGGCGTCGCCAAGGGTACGACACGCAAGCCCGGCCTTGAGACATTGTTCCTGGAAACCGTCGACAATGCGTTATCGCTCGATAGCGCCTCTCCCGGGTTGCACCTGATCCAGCATATTCGCGACGAGGCACACCGCTTTGCGATTACCGGGCATCGCCAGCAGCGTGACAAGCAACGCCGCACTTCGACCCTACAGGACATTCCCGGTGTCGGTCCCAAGCGCCGTCGAGAGTTGTTACGCTTCTTCGGCGGGCTCCAGGGCGTCCGCCAGGCCAGCCGCGATGAACTGGCCCGCGTGCCCGGCATCAGCGCCCAAATGGCCACGACCATTCATCAGGCCTTGCATGGATGAGCCATGAACGGAAAGATACAATGGCACGACGATCTCATTCACCAGTCAGGACTTACATCGCTCGATGAACATCCCCAACTTATTGACGCTTGCTCGAATCGTGTGCATTCCCTTGCTGGTGATCGCCTTCTATCTCCCTTATTCCTGGAGCATGCTCCTGTGCGCGGGGTTGTTCGGGCTCGCTGCTATGACCGACTGGCTCGATGGTTACCTGGCTCGTCGCTGGAATCAGAGCACCCCCTTCGGCGCCTTTCTCGACCCGGTAGCGGACAAGCTCATGGTCGCCGTCGCCCTCGCGCTCCTGATCGAACGTTTCGACGCCGTGTGGCTGACACTGCCAGGCCTGGTCATCATTGGCCGGGAAATCGTCATCTCAGCGCTACGCGAGTGGATGGCGGAAATCGGCAAGCGTGGTAGTGTTGCCGTCTCCTGGATAGGAAAACTGAAGACCACTCTGCAGATGGTCTCGCTATTGCTGTTGCTCGGATTCGCGCCTGGCTCGATGATCGCCAACCTGGGCGTCGTTCTGCTTTATGTCTCCGCCGCGCTGACGCTGTGGTCGATGTTCCAGTACCTGCGCGCAGCGTGGCCGGAATTGACGCGCTCCATGTGAGCGTTATTTTTACTTTGAAGAGAACATAAACGTTTGACATTCACAGACTTATCCCTATAATACGTCCTCGAGTTCGGCGGGAATAGCTCAGTGGTAGAGCATCGCCTTGCCAAGGCGAGGGTCGCGAGTTCGAATCTCGTTTCCCGCTCCAGAACTTAAGAGTATTGGAATGGTCAATGAGGGTCGCAAGCTGGAACGCCAGCCCGACTGGCGGCAGCCCCGTCGAATCTCGTTTCCCGCTCCAAACTCGAACGTTGACCGTTCTTGAACGAGTGCAACAAGGCTGGATGGCAGAGTGGTGATGCAGCGGACTGCAACTCCGTTAACGCCGGTTCGATTCCGACTCCAGCCTCCATTTCTTCTGCGGTGTTCCCCTTCCGTATCCGTTAGCCCGGATGGCGAAATTGGTAGACGCAAGAGACTTAAAATCTCTCGGTGGTAACACCGTGCCGGTTCAAGTCCGGCTCCGGGCACCAGTAGAATCAAGCGCTTGGCGCCCTCTCCTACTAGCATTTCTACCGACAGCCTCTAAAGTGGCAATAAAGTGCCCACCACGCGCTTGATTTCAGTGCGCCGGCATGCTGGCGAGATGGCTGGAACTTGGCGAGGAAACCGTGGCATGCCAGATGGACTGACGCCCACGCCCATCCGCCAGTGCCGTTAGCCCGTCCAGGTCGTCAATCCTGATTTCTCGCCCCTTTGCCGTAAGCAATTCCAAGTCTTGGAAACGCCCTAATAGACGGCTCACCGTCTCGACCGCCAACCCTAGATAGTTGCCGATATCGCTACGCGACATGGAAAGGCGGAAGCTGAACGGCGAATAACCTTGTTGTCGAAAGCGCGTCGACAAGGCAAGCAGAAAGCTGGCCAAACGAACATCGGACGTTCTATTCAGAAATAGACGCACCATCATGCGCTCCTGATGCAGCGCGCGACTCATTACCCGTAGAAAACAACCGTTCATGCCCAGCTCCCCCGGTCTCTTTTGGGCAAGTTCTTCGAGCGCTTCAGGCAATATTTCGCAGACGGACGTCGTTTCCAATGCCTGCGTCACCCCTGGATGAAAACCACTACTGATGGCATCAAGCCCCACTACTTCCCCGGGCAAATAAAACTGAGTAATGTGTTCTTCATTGGTGATATCACGATAAACTTGCTTCAAGCTTCCGCAGCGAACGATATACAGGCTCTTGAACTCTTCACCTTGTGCGAAGAGCGTTTGGCGCTTTCTCAAAGGCGATACCTGACGGCTGATGGTACTGAACGTGTCCAGATCACCCACCGACAAGGGCGCCGGCAAGCACATGCTGCTCAAACGATAGGTTTGCGTCGGCTGCTTGGACGGTGCCGAAAATCGAGAAGCTTTATATTGTGATGTCATCGTAGACTCCCTGCGTCTGAATCGGGTGTTCAGTATGCGTTAGAGTCTTTTTGATAACAGTTTGATATTCGCGTTTACATGTCTGGTTTTTCTCATGCCAATAACGAATTGCCGCGTAGCATGACACTCATCAAAGTCATGTGAGGCAACTCGCACTAGACTGTTTTACCCGTCAATAGCGTCCTTACATTGAGGCAAGACGTTCTTTATCGTAAGCGCCGGACATGCGCACCAGCGCCAGCGCTTCATCTCGAGAAGAGACCCGTTCGACACGCACGAGCTCATCGTCTAGACGCACTGACCCGCCTGTACGCTCGGCCAGCACCGATTCGAGCGTTTGCGTATCCAACTCGTCTCCGAAATGCAGCGTATCCACCTGCGCAGTATCGCGACTCGGCAGGTAGATCGTGCCATTGGAAAAGTCGATAGCGTAGGCAATGACGCCGGGGATGATATAAAACAGCAGACCCACGCCATCGGCTATCGCTACTGCGGGATCGACACGCCCACTGGGCTGCCCCTTGCGTTCGGGATAGAACACGGTCCCACACCCCGCCAGCGTCGTAGTGGTGGCCACGATGGTCAGCGCCGCCACCCAGCGGCGAGCCTGGAAGACTTTCCGGTCGTGCATGGCACTCATCACTTTATCCTCTTACCCTGTTCACATACATTATTTAAGGCCAAGACTAGGGCATCCATAAGCCGGGTATTACGTGCGTAAGGATATCGCAAACGTCGCGGCAACGTGAGCCTGTCATTGCCGGGCTCGACGTCCGCCTCGGCGCTACAATGCGCATCGCTTTTGCCGCGTTTACGCCTTGACCGTACAATAGTCTCATTTGCCGCGCCGCTTCAGAGCGACGTGATGTTAGGCCTCGAATCCAAGGAACCGCTTGTCCATGCGCGCCAGTCAATTGTTGCTCTCCACCCTCAAGGAAACCCCCGCCGACGCCGACATCGTCAGCCACCAGTTGATGCTGCGTGCGGGCATGATTCGTCGCCTGAGCTCGGGGCTCTATACCTGGCTCCCCCTGGGGCTGCGCACGCTTCGCAAGGTCGAGAACATCGTGCGCGAGGAAATGAACCGCGCCGGCGCTCAGGAAGTGCTGATGCCGGCCATCCAGCCAGCGGAACTATGGCAGGAATCCGGGCGCTGGGACCAATACGGCAACCTGCTGCTGCGCATTCGTGACCGCCATGATCGCGATTTCTGCTATGGCCCGACGCACGAGGAAGTGATCACCGATCTGGTGCGCAACGAAATACGCTCCTACAAACAGGTGCCCTCCAACTTCTACCAGATCCAGACCAAGTTCCGCGACGAGACGCGTCCGCGCTTCGGCGTCATGCGCGCCCGCGAGTTCATCATGAAAGATGCCTACTCGTTCGATATCGACCAGGCTGGTCTACAGCGCTCCTACGATGCGATGTATGACGCCTACATGCGCATCTTCAAGCGCCTGGGGCTGGATTTCCGCGCCGTCGAGGCCGACAACGGCGACATCGGCGGTACCGGCTCCCACGAGTTTCAGGTGCTGGCCGATTCCGGCGAGGACGCAGTCGTCTTTTCCACGTCGTCCGACTACGCCGCCAACATGGAGAAAGCCGAAGCGCTCCCCGCCCCACTCGGAGAGACGCCCACGCGCGGGGCGCCGCAGGAAGAGTTGCGTCTGGTCGACACGCCCAATGCGCGTACTATCGCCACCTTGGTGGAGCAGCATGGCTTGCCCATCGAGAAGACCATCAAGACTTTGATGGTGCATGCCGCTGAAGGTGGTCTGATCGCCTTGCTGGTGCGTGGCGATCACGAACTCAACGAGGTCAAGGCCGAAAACCTACCCGAGGTTGCCGCCCCCCTGACCATGGCCAGTGAAGCGGAAATTCGCCAGGCAGTAGGAGCAGGCCCCGGCTCACTGGGCCCCGTCAATCTGGAGATGCCGCTGATCATCGATCGCAGCGTGGCGCTGATGAGCGACTTCGGTGCCGGCGCCAACATCGACGGCCAGCACTATTTCGGCATCAACTGGGAACGCGATGTCGCCCTGCCCAAGGTGGCCGACCTGCGCAACGTGGTCGAGGGTGACCCTTCGCCGGACGGCAAGGGCACACTGGCCATCGCACGTGGCATCGAAGTCGGCCATGTTTTCCAGCTAGGTACAAAGTATTCCACGGCGATGAATGCCACTGTGCTCGACGACAACGGCCAGGCAGTTCCACTGCTGATGGGTTGCTATGGCATTGGCGTCACCCGCGTCGTCGCCGCCGCTATCGAGCAGAGCCACGATGACGGCGGCATCATCTGGCCGAATGCCATCGCCCCGTTCGAAGTCACGCTCGTGCCCATGAACGCGCATAAATCCGAACGCGTTCGCGAGCATGCCGAAACTCTTTATCAGCAACTCAGCGATGCCGGCGTCGACGTGCTGATCGACGATCGCGATTTGCGGCCTGGCGTCAAATTCGCCGATCAGGAGCTCACCGGGATTCCACACCGCGTCGTCATCGGCGAACGCGGGCTGGATAACGGCGAGCTGGAATACAAAGGACGCCGCGATAGCGAGGTCACCATGGTGCCCGCCGATACGATGCTCGATTTCCTGCGTCAACGCCTGACATCCTGATCGGCACCGGGGCATGCCCTGTGCGGCACGCCCCGGACTCCCTTCCCCTCGTCCTGGTTCACTGCCAAGATACGGACCAGACACCATCCCCAATGCAGTTCGCAGTCCGCGCGTTCTTGGCCATGCATGCGCCGCGCGCGTCACATAATAACGATTCGCCCGAGCCCATGCGTCGGCTGAACACCGACGCGCCTGGGGTCTTTCGACATGGCGTAGGATGTCGCATGACGACTCATTTTTGCTTCGACAATCACCGGTGTCCCGCATGACACCCGATACCGCCGGCCAATTACACCGCTTACGTAAAGAACAACGTCGTAACAGCGTGCTTTTCTGCGTGTTTGCGGTAGGCAGTGGGACCGCCCTCGTAGCGTCGCTGCTATTCGAGCAACACCTATCCTGGTTGATGGCGATCACGATCATGGTGATGCTGATGGGCGCCTTGCTGCGACATCGCATGGTTCAACAAACACGCCGCAACATTGCACAGTGGGAAACGCTGATGCAGGCGCAACAGCGCCAGGCGGATCAACAGGAAGCCTGGCGTCGCATGCGCGAGCTTCTGCAGCGCGATCTCGATGAGGATACCTTCCTGCACACCTTGCTCGACACCAGCGCCGAGGTGCTAGGCGCGGAGCGGGCCAGTCTATGGTTCCTGGACGAAGATCGCGCCCTGACCTGTCGCATGTCGCTCGTTGACGCACTCATTGGCATCAGGCTGGCGCCCAATGGATTGGATGGCTATCTCGCGTCACTGACGCAAAACCCGTGCTTGGTCACGTCCGACGCTCAGCATGACGAACGCCTCAGCGGCCTACGCCCTTACCTTCGCGAAAATAATATTCACTCCATGCTGGACGTGGGGATCTTCGTCGGCGGTGAGCTGCGCGGGGCAATCTGCTGTGAGTCGACCTCTCCCCGCGAGTGGCACGGCGATGAAATCACTACCCTGATGGGGTTCGCGGGATTGCTCTCCCAGTTTTCGGAATCTTTGCGCCGTCGCGAGGTAGAGCATGACCTGCATCGCCAACTCCACCATGACGAAGTCTCGGGACTGGCAACACTGAGAGGCCTCCTCGAACGTCTGCAAACGCTGACGCAACGTGACGAGGCGTTCCACCTGTTGGTGTTACGACTAGGCGGTCTCGGCCATATCAACGAGACACTCGGCCAACAGGCCGGTGATGAAGCGATTCGTCAGGTGGCCGAGAAGCTCAAGGAACGTCTGAGCGAACTGCAAGGCAGCATTCACGTCGGTCGCCTCCCGGCCAATCGCCTGTTGATCGCGATTCCCGGGCAAACAGATGAATCGCTGCGCCATTACTGCCTGGAGCGGCTTCTCTCAATGGGCGAGAACAGCTGGCGTATCTTCGGCACGCCCAGTCAGCTGCGTTTCAATGCTGGGGTGGCCCGCTACCCGCGCGACGCCCAGGATATCGAATCGCTGTTACAACGCGCCGAACTCGCAGTGCAGCACGCACGCGAGACACCACCGCCTCACTTGGCGTTCTACACCAGCCAACTAAGCGATTGGGAACAGCGCCTCAACCGTCTGGAACGCGAATTGCGTACGGCGCTCGACGAACACCAGTTTCGTCTGTATCTACAAGGACAGTTCGACTCCGCAGGACGCCTCGCGGGGGCCGAAGTGCTCTTGCGCTGGCAACATCCACGCGAAGGACTGCTGGCACCAGGCAGCTTCATTGCCGAAGCCGAGTATAGCGGCTTGATCAGGCCCATGGGGCAGTGGGTGCTCGACCAAGCCTGCGCCTTGCTCGGCGGCGCGCTGCAGAGCAGTGAGCTGTCGCTCTCGGTCAACGTTTCAGTACAACAGCTACATGACGACGCCTTCATGACCCACTTGACGCAATTGCTCGAGCGTCACGACTTCGCGCCTCGACGGCTGATCCTGGAAGTCGTCGAATCGCTTCTCGTCACACCGGGGATCGCCGCCAGACTCAATGCGCTGCGTGAACTCGGCGTACGTCTCGCCCTCGACGATTTCGGCACAGGCTATTCGTCGCTACGTTATCTACAGGATTTTCGCGTCGACGAGATCAAGATCGACAAGGTCTTCGTCGATGCCATCACGCCGCAACGCGATGCGCCGTTAGTCCGCTCGATCATCGCGCTTGGCCAGGCGTTAGAACTACGAGTGGTCGCTGAAGGCGTGGAAAACGCGGTGCAGCAAGACTATCTGTGCGCACGTGGCATCGACTGTCTGCAAGGCTACCCTGGCACGCCCCGAGCCGGTGGATACATTCTTGCGCCGCATGGAAGAGGCGTCGGCAGGATAGACGCCCACGACCCAACAGCTATTGCTTGCGATCCTCGACCTCGGATGCTGTCACATCTGCAGCCAATGGGTGGCCCTTGGCCAGTTCGGCGCGTCTCGCCGAGCGGACATCGAGAATTTCGACACGAAACACGAGGTCCTGCCCCGCCAGCGGATGATTGGCATCCACTGTCACCTGCGTGTCATCCGCCTCTATCAAGGTCACCGTGCGCGGTCCATCGGGGCCCTGCGCCTGAAAACGCATACCCGGTGATAACTCTTCGACGCCGGGAAAAGCCGTGCGCGCCACTGTCTGCACGAGATCAGGCTCATGCGCCCCATAGGCTTCCTCGGGCGCCAGATTGATCGCACGGGCATCACCGCCAGAAAGCCCCTCCAACGCTGCCTCCAGACCTAGCAGGATATTGGCGTGGCCATGCAGGTATTCGAGCGGCTCCTCGCGACGACGCGAGTCGTCGAGCACGTGTCCGGCCGAGTCGCACAACACATAATGCAGGCGAACGACGTGTTGCGGCGAGATGGTCATGAAAACTCCTGGTCTTTACAACATTGAGCGGCGTGTCATGTCGTGCGGCGTAGACCGCCCACCGGTAACTCGAGGCGCTGCTGATGATGCAGCATGTTGAGCAGAACGATGGCGCGCTCTTCCCCCTTCTGGGTCTCGAACACGGCCTTGAGCGCCTGAAAGGGGCCTTCGGTGATCTCGACGATTTCACCGGGGCGAAAGTAGACGTTGCCCGCCTCACGCACCGTCTCATCGCGCTGGGAACGGACGACCAGCATCTCGACCAACGTGTCCGGCACGGGTAGCGGCTCGTCGCCGAACGCAACCAGCCTCAACACGCCTCGCGTGGAGCGGATAGGGCGCCAATTGCTGGCCACCCGGTCAAGACGAATGAACAGATAGTGAGGAAACAAGGGTTCGGCAATCCAGACCAACTTGTTGCGACGCTTCTTCTGCACCTCGAGCAGCGGATGGAAGACACGATAGCCTTGATTGGTCAGGTGCTCACTGGCACGGAAAGACTCCCCACCCTTGCACTGCACCACGTACCAGCGCGGGCAGGCGGCCGCGTCATCGAGCGCGCTTGGATCGAGCTGATCGGTCATGTCCTCTGGCCTTCATCGTCGGGGTATGCCACGGTACGCAACCTGCGTTTTCGACACGCGCCTGGGCGCGGGCCGTTACCATGCAAACACTGCATTCTAGCATTGTGCCGGATTCATGTCCGAGCCGCATCGGGCGGCTCGCCCACGGGAGGAACCGATGACTCACGATGTCGCACACCGCCGCTGGCGCGACGCCTTGGCGGTTTATCTGCAGGCACCGGTCATCACCATGCTGTTTCTCGGCTTCGCCGCCGGCCTACCCTTCCTACTGGTGTTCTCGACACTCACGGCGTGGCTGCGTGACGCCGGAGTGGATGTCGCTGCCATCGGGTTCTTTTCCTGGATCGGCATTCTCTATTCGATCAAGATCGCCTGGGCGCCGATCGTCGATCGTGTCGCCGTGCCCGGTTTGGGCCGCTGGTTCGGTCAACGCCGCAGTTGGATGCTCTGCGCTCAGTTGACGATCGCCGCGGGGCTGCTGGGCCTGGCTGCCCTCTCGCCGCCCGCGCACCTCATCTCCATTGCCGGTCTGGCCCTATTGGTCGCGTTCGGCGCGGCGACGCAGGATATCGTCATCGATGCCTATCGCATCGAGTCCGCGGAGGAAAGCGTACAGGCCGCCATGGCCTCGACCTATATCATCGGCTATCGCGGCGGGCTCCTCGCCGCGGGTGCCGGGGCGCTTTATATCGCCGACGCGGTCTCTTGGCATGCCGCTTACGCGTGCATGGCCGCGCTCGTCGGAATCGGCGTGATCACTACTCTGGTGAGACCGGAACCGCAGCGCTCGACGCTTGGCATCCAACTCGCCAGCGAACCACGCGTACGCGCATTTTTGTACAAGCACCGGCACGCACCTCGCCGGCAACGACGTCTTGGCGCCTGGGTCATCGGGGCCATCGTCTGCCCCTTCACCGATTTCTTCGCCCGTCATGGGCGCACGGCTCTATGGTTCTTGCTGTTCATCGGTCTCTACCGCATCAGCGACCTGGCGATGGCCGCGATGGCCAATCCGCTCTATATCGACCTGGGCTTCAGTCTCTCCGAGATTGCCAATGTGACCAAGGTATTCGGCATCGCCATGAGCATTCTCGGCGGTGTGGCCGGCGGGCTTTTGGTCGTACGCTTTGGGCTGGGACGAATGCTGGTGGCGGGCGCCCTGGCGACCGCCCTCACCAACCTGATGTTCGTGGCCCTGGCCAACGCAGGACACAACTTTCCCATGCTGGTAATGACCATCATGGGCGATAACCTCGCCAACGGCCTGGCGAGCACGATCTTCATCGCCTTTCTCTCGAGCCTGACCTCACGTGCCTACACGGCAACGCAGTATGCCTTGTTCTCATCGCTGATGACGCTACCCGGCAAGTTTCTCGGCGGCTTCTCGGGGCTGGTGGTGGATGGTTTCGGCTACACAGGCTTCTTTACCGTCAGTGCGGCCTTGGGCGTGCCCGCCGTGCTCCTCGCGCTCTGGCTCGCTCGCACTCAACGCTGAACGTGGCATCCAAAGCGGCCACGCTCGCATGACGCCCCTCAACGATGAGCGTCCAGCCATGCCATGGCACCCGGCGTCGCCATCCATTGGTCACGCATCAGTTGTCGGTATTGCCATGCCTCGGCGCGCGTCCCCGGCGCCGGCGCGTCGACGGCCAGCGCCACCGGCTTTGGCTTCTCGTCGCACAGCATCGGCACCAGGTAGGGATTGGCCCGTTGGGCAACGATGAGTACCTCGTCAGCCTCGTCACGACGTGCCAGACGATACAGGGCGAGCACACGCGCCATGGTCACGCCGATCATCTCTTCCTCATCGTGCGCGCCGCTGAGCTCGGCGGCCTCGTCATCACGCCCTTCACGCAGCAACTGATCGAGCACCAACTCACGCAACCCCAGGTCATCTTCTTCATCGAGCTTGAGCACTCGCTCGGCGAGATGCCGCGAACGCGTCCGTGCGCCGCGCTCCATCCCCACAATCAGCGCCAAGGCGCAGCGCAGCAAAGTAGCATTGTCGGCGTCATCCCAGGCAAAGGGACCTTGCTGCGTCTCGAGTTGCGACAGCCATGCCTCGAACCGCGCCGCCAGCGGGGCAAAGAAGCTCTCCGCCATCCAAGGCAGGCTTCCGAAGCGGCTGGTCAATGCCAGGCTCAGCGACTGCATTACCGCCGGCGAGCCCAACCATTCGGGATGAGCACACAAAGCGGGTAGCCATTCTCCGGCATTTTCCCATGGGTCGGACTCGAAACTCAGCGCGGCATCTTCGTCGACGGTCACCTTGAAATACTCGAACCACGCCGCGAAGGCGGTATCCTCACGAGCCGTGGCATGATATTCCACGTGGCCTTCCGGAGTACGCGACAACTGCAGCCAAGGCGGTTCCTCCAAGGTGTCGAGCAAGGCGGCAAGCGACGCCAACGGCTCGGCCAGATCTTCCTCGGAGTTGATCATCTGCTCAGCCAGGGTTGCCTCGGGATTGGCAGCCAGGTCGGCCAAAAACTGTAGCTGATCCGTTTCGAGGTCGGAGCGCTTGGAGAGTCGACGCCACCAGAAATGCGCCCGGGCGCGGGCTTCTGCGGGATGGCCCTCGTGCAGCAACAGCATGGCCTCGATATAGGCCAACGTCGGCGAGTCGGGCAGCGTTTGCTGAGCCCGCACGAAAGCTTCCCGAGCGCTGGCCAAGTCGTCGCTGTCGAGGTGCATCAAGCATAGGCGCTCAAGCGCCACACCACGCAGGAAGGTCGGGCCACGCTCCAGGACCTCGTCGAGTAACGACGCCCGCTTGCGATGAAAACCGCGCGATTGATAGAGATCGACGAGAATTTCAAACGCCGGCTCGGCCTGCTCGGGAAGGCGCGACCAGTCACGCTCGCTGGAGAAAAGGCTTTCGAGGATCTGCTGGGCACGACCACGCTGACCGCTTTCGGCAGCAATCAAACCGGCCTCCAGCAGTGCCTGATCCGGCGCTTTGCCGCTGCCCAGGGCCGCCTTGAGTGTCTCGCCGGTCCATTCCTTGAGCGAAAGCATCCACATCAGGTGCGAGGGAACCGCACCCGGCAGCGTCACCGCACCGCAGCATTGCTTGGTCTTGCGCCCTGAATCGCACCAGCAAGGCTCGTTGCGCCCCGGCCACGCCAAGGGCTCGGGATCGAAACCAAGTCGCACCAGCGGCGTCTCGTTCCACAACAAGGGCGCCAAAGCCTGCGCCATGCCTAGGTCACCGCCGACGCGTACCACTCCCTCGTCGCGCGCCCAGATCATCAGCGCCGGATAATGCTCGTTGTCGCGTATCGCTTTCAACGCGCCGCTGGCGTACCCCAGCAGTTGTTCCACCCATGCGGCCAGCATCGCGACCCTCCAGAAAAAATCGCCTTATTCTAGCATGTCCGACAAGCGAGCCTCATCCGTCTACCGGCTGGATGCACCGATGCCGCTTTTCGGGTATTGTCGCCGCTGGTCCGAACCCCGCCATGTAAGGGATGTCATCGTGCTCCTGCCGTTGCCGTTTCAGCGTAAAGCATCACCCGCTCAAGAAACCTCACAGGTCCGTCTCGAACGCGAAGGACGCAACGAAATCCGTCGCATCACCGCGGCCGTCGAGAAGGTGCCCTGGTCAGTCAGTCTGATGCAGATCCTATGGACGGCCGGTCCAGTAACGCTGCTCGGCGCCTGGGGCGGCTACCTGCTGGGATACGGCAAGGCACCGACCACGGAAAACTACGTCTTCTTCATTTCCTATACGGTGATTACCGGCGCTGCGGGGATCCTGGCCAACCTTGGCTACCACCTCACTCAGGGACGCAAGGCCGAGAAGACCTCCGGGCAGATCGAGCAGGTCATCAAGACCTTGCCGGAGCTGCTGCTGGTCACCCGTGACCTGATCGTCGAAAGCCTCGAGGGCGATGCCCGACGCCGCGAGGCCGCCGCCATGTTGCTGCGCAAGCACGACCTTTCGCCGGAAGGCGTCGAGCTCGCGGCCATCGAGCTGCTCGACGACCGCGAGAGCGCACGCCTCATCGGCCAGATCGACGTCTACCGCCGGGTCGGCTTGCATGCCCGCATCCGCGATCTCGTCACGCAATACCGGGACACCCTGGAGCCTCAGTTCAACGCTCTCTACGACACCGCGCCCATCGCCACGCACCTGTTGCGTGAACGCTTCGAGGGTCGTGCCCCCGACCTTCACCAAGGCGTGCCGCGCGACGAGAACTTCATCGAGCGCGTCATGGCGGCCATTGAGCAGGATAACGACCTGCTGATGACCCTGCAGGACGTCGAGGAAATGATGATTCTGGCGTTCGAACTAATCAGCGGGCGCAAGATTCCAGTGCTCTCGTTCGAGTATCGCGGCCGCTGGCGCCTCGCCCAGGCGTTCGACAATCTGGAAGAGGCACGCGCACGCCAGCGCATCGCGCAAGCGACCGGCCTTTCGCGTCTCAAGGCGCTCAATGTCTATCTCGCCGAGCAGTCCGGCACCCTGGTCGAAGACAGCGCCTCGGGGCTGCGTGCCGAGCTGCTGCTCGAGCGTTCGGTCAAGGCGATGGACGCGTTGGCCGAGCAGATCGTGCACCTCGCCCAGGCAGTGGAAGTCGGTCAAGAAGAGCGCAAGCGCGCGTTACGCACCAAGGCAGATATCCTCGCCAATGCCATCCAGCTCTACAAGAGCGTTTCCAGCGCCTACGAACAGGTGGGCCGCAGTCACGCTCAGTTGATCAAGTCAGTGGATCGCTGGGAGCGCATCACCGCCAGCCTATCCGACGACACGACGCGCCTGCGCCTGGGGCCAGGGCGGCGAGGGCTGCGCATCCGCGAACGCACCATTGCGCTGGATGACGAAGCCAAGGCACGGGTCTGCAAGCATCTCGCCCGCTACTTGAACCAGACGGGCATCACGCCACGCCATCACGAAGCGTGGCGCGGCGCTCACCGCGAGACTCAGCTCAGCGTTGGCGTGGATGCCGCCAAGCGCCTGGCCATCGAGATATTCCTCGCGCTCGAACCTCACGTGGGGCTGTCGCAACCCGCCACGCAGCGTGCCATCAATAGCTCCAACGCCGCCGACTTCGGCCAGATCGAGCCCAACCTCTCGGCGGCCGCCAAGGCCGCGCTAGGCGCCTCGATGGTCCGTGAAGTGGATACCGAGTTGTCACGCGCGGCGGAATCATTGGCGTTGGCGCTGGTGCGCCACTATCGCGTGGAGCTCGAACCCGCCGCCATCGAGTTTCTCAAACGCCAGTACGGCGCCCGCGACAGCACCCTGCAGATGCTCTCCAACATCAACCTGACGGGACGCAGCGACGCCCGTAACGTCAGTTTTCTCAGCCATCGCCCACCCGCCGTGGGGACACCCCATCGTGACTGGTATCGTGCCCTGGTGCGCGCACGTCGGCTCTTCGGGCGTCGCTAGTCCACGCCTCGGAATGAACATGTCAGAATAGATGCCATACTCATGCGGAATCACTGAACGCCATGCGCCTGATCGTCGCCGAAAAACCTAGCCTGGCACGCGCCATCGCCGACGCATTACCTGCCAAGACGCAACGTCAGGACGGGTATCTCGAATGCGCGGAGACCTGCATCAGCTGGTGCGTCGGGCATCTCCTCGAGCAGGCACCCCCCGACGCCTACGACGCTCGCTATCAGCAATGGCGCCTCGACGATTTACCCATTGTGCCCCAGCAATGGCAACTCATACCGCGCGCCAAGGCCCGTACGCAGTTGGCCGTGATTCGCAAACTCCTCAAGCGCGCCGATAGCGTGGTGCATGCCGGCGACCCGGACCGCGAGGGGCAATTGCTGGTGCAGCAGGTCATTGAACGCCTAGGCTGGCGCGGCCCGATGTCGCGACTGTTGATCAGCGACCTCAACCGCCCTGCGGTGCAACAGGCGCTGCAGCGCCTCGAGGACAACGCGCGCTACCAGTCACTTTTCGAGGCCGCCGAGGCACGTTCGCGCGCCGATTGGCTGTATGGCATCAACCTGTCACGCGCCTGGACCTTGACCGGCCGCCAAGCCGGCTACTCGGGCGTGCTCTCGGTGGGACGCGTTCAGACACCCGTATTAGGGCTCATCGTGCGCCGTGACCTGGAGATCGAGCGCTTCGTCTCGCGGCCCTTTTATACGCTGTGGGCGGACCTTGGCGTCGAGCACGGCTCACTACGTGCCTGGTGGCAACCGCAGCCGCCGCATTCGCTCGACGACCAGGGGCGGCTGTTGGCGCGCGAACCGGCCGAGGCGTTGGCGGCGCGCTTGCCCGGGGCCGAGGGACACCTGAGTACCCTGCAAAGCAAGAAGAAGTCCCAGACGGCCCCCTTGCCGTATTCGCTTTCGGCATTGCAGGTCGATGCCGCGCGCCGTTACAAACTGCCGGCCAAACGTGTGCTGGATATCTGCCAGACGCTCTACGAGCGCCATCAGCTCATCACTTACCCGCGCTCGGATTGTCGCTACCTGCCCGAAGGGCATTTCGCCACGGCGAAGCAGACACTCTCTACGGCCTGCGCCTCTGACGACACCCTCGCCGGCTGGCTGCGCGGCGCGGACTTCAACCGCCGCTCACGCGCCTGGAACGACAAGCAGGTGGGCGCCCACCATGCGCTGGCGCCCACCGGACGCCCTTTCACTGCGACTCACTTGTCCAATGATGAGGCCAACGTCTTCCGACTGATCGCCCGCAACGTACTCGCGCAATTCTACCCGCCTCTGGAAACGCGCGACGTCAAGGCCGAGTTCTCGATCCTCGATGAATGCTTTCGTGCCCAAGGCCGAGAGATACTCGTGCCCGGGTGGAAGCCGCTATTCACCACGCGCGATGAAGCACCGGCACTGCCCGCATTGCACGAAGGCGAAACCGCTCGGGTCCAGGCATGTGCCGTAGGGGATCGTCAGACGCGCCCGCCGGAGCCGTTCTCCGACGCCAGCCTGATCAAGGCGATGATGAACATCGCCCGCTACGTCGACGATGACGCGGTGCGTCGTACCCTGCGCGACACCGACGGCCTGGGCACCGAGGCAACACGTGCCGGCATTCTGGAGACACTTATCACGCGCGGTTACGTGATTCGTCAGCAAGGCTCACTGCGCGCCACGCGGACCGGACGCGCGCTGATTCAAGCCTTGCCGGACACTGCCACGCGCCCCGAGCGCACGGCCCTCTGGGAGCAGCGCCTGGCCGAGATCGCCGAGGGCAACGCCGACGCAACCGTGTTCCTCGACACTCTGGTGGGCGATGTTCACCAACTACTTAGCCAGGCGGACACCGAGCGTATGCGTCAGGCTCTGGCCACGCCAGGCGGTGCCGAGCCCAAGCGGCCGGCACGCGGCAAATCCAACACCGCGCGACGACGCACCAAGAAGCGCACCTCATCGCGCAAATCGACAACGAAAAAAGGCGATGCCGGATGAGCCCATCGCCTACATGGTGGATTCTCGGGGCCGGTGAAATGTCCTCGCTGGCAGACCGACCGAGCGCGAGGCCATACTAAAACCTTTGCTGGCCGCCGAACGCCAACGATGCACCGCGTCGACACTCGAGACGCTGTATCATGGCAAACAATCATGAATGCCCGGATCACGACGAACGGAGATTCCATGCGCCACCGCCTCTTCATCACGCTCTTATTGGCTTTCTTGCTCCCCGGGCTCGGTCACGCGTTCCTTCGCCGCTGGGGCTGGGCCGCTCTGTGGCTGGCCGGATTCATCGCTCTGATGGCGCTGATGATGATCCCCATTCGCTGGCTAGGCTTCATCTGGTTGCTGTTGCTACTCGTGTTATGGACGGCAAGCATGGTGCATGCGGCCACATTGGCGCGCGCTAAAGCTAAAGCATGCGCCGGGAACCAACACGGAGCGTCATGACTGTGATGTCGCCCACTCGTCTGCGCGATCCGTACTTCATCTACCGCTACCGCCATCGACTGCACGTCCTGCGTACCTCGGTGGCGTTGGCGATCACCTTCATCATCATCCTGACCCTGCAAATTCCTCATGGCAGCTGGGCGCTGGTCAGCACGATGATGGTCATGGGCAATCTGCCGCATATCGGCGGCGTCATCGACAAAGGGGGGCAACGCCTTCTGGGCACGGTGCTCGGAGCGATCTGGGGCATCTTGCTGGTGCTGATTCCCGCGCCGGCACCGTGGGTGGTACCGGCCTGGACCTTGATCGGCATCGCAGTCGCCACACACACCACGTTCGCCACGCGCTATGGTTATAGCGCGCTGATGTTCGGAGTGACATTGCTGATGGTGGTGGGAGACGGTCACCAGGATTTGGGGCTCGCCCTATGGCGCGCCTTCGACGTGCTGATCGGGACGAGCATCGGCATCCTCGCCACCTTGTTCATTCTGCCCCAGAAAGCCACCGACCTCTTGCGCTTCCTGCTCGCCGACAACCTCGACAAGCTAGCGCGGCTTTATCATGCACATACCAATGCGACGCAGCATGATGACGTCGATACACGCCAATTGCTGAAGAGCACGACGGATCAACTGGTCAAGCAACGTGGTCTGGTGGATGCCATCCACAGCGAGCGCCGCCTGCATCGCGATGACCTGGAACGCATTCTGTCGCTGGAACGACGCATGCTATCGACGATCGAGCTGCTCCTGGAAACTCACTGGGCTACGCGGGCCGGTCACGACATCATCGCCGAACTCGATGGCTTGCGGGACGAACAGCACCGCCTGGCGCGCGCGCTCGGCAGTCTGGCGTTCCAGGTCCGCACGGGTCAGACTATCGATATCACGGTGGTCGCCTTCGACTTGCAACGCCATGCACAAGCCGCCCTTGAAGCACGCGGCGAAAACGACCGCGCCCTGTTCAGCCCGAGCGGCTACCTGTGGCTCAACCGTGAGCTGGCACGTCTCACGCAAGCGCTCATCGACACCTTGCAGACACTCGACCGACTGCCCAGCGCCCGCTTGCGTCGCCGCGCTTCGCGTCACACCCTGATTCACGACCACCTGGCGATGCCACTGGATACATCGCGGGGCAACCCGGAGCGCACCGAGGATGAGGCACGCTGACGCCCAGTACCGATGAGTGGCAGCACCGATTAGCGTCAATGCTGCCCTGACGGCATCGCCTCCAACAGCCGTATACGCAGCAGGCGACGCGAAGTGGGCGCCGCGCTGTCCGGCCACAGCCAAATAACGCGGCGCCCGATGCGCAAACCGATCAAACACGCACCGATACGCAGCGGTATCGGCGCAGCGTTCTGCCACTGTCCCGAGGCCTCACGCCATTGCCATGTAGCGTGCTCCCCGTCGAGGCGCTGGCGCAACTCCCAGCGACGCTGTCCATGCCACCAGTAGCCCACCAGTACCGCACCGCTAAGCGATACCGCAGACGTCAGCCACCATGTGCTCAGCATGAGCGCCAAGCCACTCACTAACCCCCAGACGAGGGCATGAAGCGCCAAGTCGAGCCTAGAGGGTACGATACTGATTGTTGGAAGTGGTTTCGGCATAATCGACGATCATCTGGACGATGCGCCGCAACTCGGCATCGGCGGGCCACTCTCGGCGCATCAGCCAGATGAAGAGATCCTGATCTTCCTGGTCGATCAACGTCTGATAACGGGCCTTGTCCGCCTCATCGAGCTGCGGGTAGCAATGTTCGAGAAACGGGATCAGGAGTAGATCCAGCTCCCACATGCCACGCCGCGAGTGCCAATAAAGCCGTTTGATGGTTACATCGTCCTGCATGGAGACTCCCAAGCGATGTCATGACATGAATAGACGACGAGTATACCCGAGGACTTGGCGAGACACACCGTTTCCACCTCTTGGCTCAAAACCAGCTAATATTGACTTGCAATGTGCTAGTGCGTTGTTTTATCAAGGTTTGAACAGTATGCTGAATTCACAACAATATCGTGGTCGCTTTATTGCCATGTGCAGCGGAGCGGCAAAGTCGCTTGGAGACAATCGATGACCAAGTCCGAATTGATTGAACAGATTGCCATTAGGCAGCCCGAGCTATCGGCCAAAGAGGTCGAGGCAGCGGTCAAGATCATCCTCGAAGACATTACCCACTCGCTTTCCAGCGGCGGGCGTGTCGAAATTCGCGGGTTCGGTAGCTTCTCCCTACACTTTCGGGAACCCCGGACCGGACGTAACCCCAAAACCGGCGACCCCGTCGACCTGCAGGGCAAGTTCGTGCCGCACTTCAAGCCCGGCAAGGAGTTGCGTGAACAGGTCAACGCCAGCCGTGCACTCGGCTACTGAAGCCCCCAGGGCGCCAATCTCCATGCAAAAGGAACCTGCCCATGCGTTGGTTTAAAGGTGTCGTGCTGGCCATCATCTTGTTGGTCGTCCTGTTGCTCGGCATCCTGTTTGCCGTCAATAACCAACAGGCCATGCCGCTCGACTTGATATGGGTTGAACTGCCGCCCGCCTCGCTGTCTCTTTGGCTGCTGATATCGCTGGCCTGCGGCGTAATCCTCGGCATGCTGGCCATGACCGGTATCTATCTGCGGCTGCGCACGCTACTAACCCGTGCCCAACGCCACAATCAACAGCAGCGCAAGGAACTGGATCGGTTACGCACCCAGGAGTTCAAGGAAGCGCCCTGAATGCTTGATCCGCTGCTGCTTGGCCTATTGGTCGCGGCGATTGCCATCGGTTGGTGGCTCGGACGTCGCGAGCGCCGGCGCGCTCGCGAACGCCTTTCCCCCGAAGTGTCGTTGCCCCGGGACTACTTCATTGGTCTCAACCATCTGCTCAACGAGCAGCCGGATCAGGCCATCGAGACGTTTGTGCAAGCGCTCGAGGTCAACAGCGACACCATCGAGACGCACATTGCGCTGGGCAACCTTTTCCGTTCGCGTGGCGAGGCCGACCGCGCCGTCAAGATCCATCAAAATCTGTTGGCGCGCCCGACGCTATCTCCTTATCAAGGCGGGCTCGTTCAACTTGAATTGTCGCGAGATTTCCTGAACCTGGGATTGCTCGATCGCGCCGAACGCTTGCTGCAAACACTGGTGAAGGACACCCCCGACGAGGGACTACGCGACGCTGCCAAACGCCTGCTGGTCGATTTGCTGCAACGAGAGAAGGAATGGCAACAGGCGCTGGATGTCGCCACGCCGCAGCTCATCCGCCAAGATGCCGATATCAAGCGCGCCGCCGCTCACTGGCTTTGCGAGCTCGCCCAACGGGATCGACACAATGCGAGCCCCAGCGTGGCCCGCAAGCGTCTGCGCCAGGCCCTCTCGATCGATGAACGCTGTGTCCGAGCCACATGGTTGCTCGCCGAACTCGAACGAGACACAGGACATTACAAGGCGGTCATTCGTCATCTCACCCGTATCCCCGAGCAGGATCCCGGATTTCTTCCCGTCATACTCGACCCCCTGCACGAGGCGTATCGGCGTCTTCAGGACGAAGCGGGCTGGTGTTCCTTCCTGGAAGCGAAACTGCAAGAGACACACTTCACCAGCGTGGTCATCATGCTAGCGGCGTCCCGCTTGCGCACGGATAGCCAGGAAGCGGCTATCGAGCTCATCAGTGAGCAGTTGCAAGCGCATCCCAGCTTGCGTGGCGTCGATTACCTCATGGATCTCTATCTGATCGGCGAGGACCATGGCGACCGCGAGCGCCTGCTGTTGCTCAAACAGCACACCCAGAAATTACTCGCGGCACGCCCCCGCCACCGTTGCCATCGCTGCGGTTTCGGCAGCGCCCAATTGCATTGGCAATGCCCGCGCTGCCAAAGCTGGGGTACTACCAAGCCCATCACCGGGCTAGAAGGCGAGTAGCCGCTAGCGGCCGATCTCCTGCTCTATATCGGCCAATGCCGCCATCGGATCCGAGGCTTGCGTCACCGGCCGGCCAATTACCAGATGCGAACTCCCCGCCGCCAACGCCCGTGTCGGCGTCAACGTACGGCGTTGGTCATCGCCTTGCGAAGCGCTGGGTCGTATACCCGGCGTGACCTTCAAGAACGTATCACCACATAGTGCGCGCAACGCCGTCGCTTCCTGCGCTGAACATACCACCCCATCCATGCCGCTGCGTTGCGAGAGCGCCGCCAAACGCTCGACTTGAGACAATGGGTCGTCATCGACGCCAATCTCGGCGAGATCCTCACGCCCCATACTGGTGAGCACTGTCACCGCTATCAGATACGTGGGAAGCCGGCGCTTCTCGAGCCGTTCTCTGGCCGCTTCCATCATGCGCCGCCCGCCACCAGCGTGGACGTTAACCATCCACACGCCATGATCGGCTGCCGCTTCAACGGCGCCCGCCACCGTATTGGGAATATCGTGAAACTTGAGATCTAGAAACACCTCGAAGCCACGTGCATGCAGTGCCTCGAGTATCTGCGGACCACTGCGCGTGAATAGCTCTTTGCCAACCTTGACCCGGCAGCGTGCAGGGTCCAACCGGTCGGCCATGGCAAGCGCTTGGTCAAGATCAGGGTAGTCGAGAGCGATGATCAAAGGCGTATCGGGGCGCGGCATGATGTCTCCTGCAAACAATATGATGGCGGCGACATTATACCGCTGCCCCCGCTCCGCTACCTAGCGCCTATCGAGTGCTCCTCCCCGGCCTCTTGTTTATGAGAACTACCTAATTTTGTAGTCATAGGCTTACAAACAATGTCATTGAAAGATGACATTTCAATCATGGAAATCTGAGTATGGTGAAGTCACTCAATAAGACATATCTAAAGGAGAGGTTGCATGAAGAAGCTACTGAGCTGTGCTCTACTGACACTGGCACTGAGCGTCACTACCCTCGCGGTCGCCCAGGAAGACGCTGCGGCGCCTATCGACATCAATCAAGCCTCTGCTGAAACGCTGGCCGAGCTGCCGGGCATTGGCGACGTCAAAGCACAGGCGATCATTGAGGACCGCGATGCGAATGGCCCCTTCGCCTCACTCGACGCCCTGACCCGCGTCAAGGGCATCGGCGAAGCAACGGTGCAGGGCCTGGATGATCGTGTCACGTTCTAAGGCACCCTACCGGCGCTCGTACGGGAAACGCCCGGCGAGCGTCGTTTTGGCCGGTGTCAGGTGTCGTCTGAAACGACGACGCATCATTAGATTCTCAGGCCGCCATCACATTCCAGAACCCGCCCCGTGAAGTAGTCGTTTTCCACGATATAACGCACGCTCGATGCGATCTCAACCGGCTGTCCCAGATGCCCCAAGGGAATGCCTTTGCTGATTTTCTCGAGCACATCGGTGCGCATGGACGCCGTCATCTCGGTTTCGATGAATCCCGGCGCCACCGCCGCCACACGAATTCCTTGGCGTGCCAGCTCTTTCGCCCAGGTAACCGTCAGTGCCACCACTCCCGCCTTGGAAGCACTGTAATTGCCCTGCCCCATGTTGCCAGATCGCGAGATGCTCGAGACATTGACGATGACGCCACCCTGGCCCGCCTCCACCATCTGCGTCGCGCCTTCACGACCGCATAGGAAGACACCCGTTAGATTGACGTCGATGACCTGTCGCCACTGATCTAACGTCATACGTTTCTCGATATGTCCCGCACTACCTTTTACCAACAGCCCATCGTGAGTGACGCCCGCATTATTGACCAGCACAGCAAGCGGACCCAGCGACTCACGTTGTTGCGCAAATGCATGGGTCACGGCCTCTTCATCGGTCACGTCGACCAGGAAGGCGTACGCGGTGACGTGACGCTCCGCCAGTGAGGCAACCGCAGCGCTCAAAACGTCTTCCTGACGGTCAAACAATGCAATACGTGCCCCCTGCGCCCCGAGTTCGGCTGCCACCGCCAATCCCAGCCCTCGGGCACCTCCCGTTATACCGACCACCTTCCCATCAAGCTGCATGGCGACACCTCCCGCGTTCAAGTAACGAGCCAAGACCTGACGACTCTTTTTGTGCACCGCAACATGAAGAGCTTAGCATGCGATGCATGGCGTCTCCACGCAGCAAACACCGCAAGCTTGCATCGCCGCACCGTTTCCCTTGCAATTCACACTCATGCCACCATCTACTGAAAGTCGAGATCACACGGAGTCGCCATGCCACTGTTACTTTTCATTACGCTTTTCGGGCTACTCGATTTCGTCGTGCTGTTCGCGATCGGGGGGCAGATCGGGCTGCTTCCAACGCTGGCATTGGTACTGCTGTCCGGGGCCCTGGGTCTTCATCTGATTCGGCGCGAAGGGGTCCAGACCCTGCAACGCGCCCAGGTCCGCTTTGCCCAAGGGGAACTTCCTTCGGACGAGTTGATTACCGGGGCCGCCCTGATCTTCGGCGGGGCATTATTAGTCGCCCCAGGCTTCTTGTCAGACGGCTTGGGGCTTCTGTGCCTCATCCCGAGTAGCCGCCGCTTGCTGGGCCGTGGGCTACAACGCGGTGGATGGCGAGGCCGAATTTTTACGATGGGTTCCGGTGGCGCGACCCAGGAAAAAACCACGGACAGTGATTGGCATGAACACACGCGGCGCACGGACAAGGCCTCACAAAATAGCCAGACGAATGGTGGGCAACCAATCGAAGGCGACTATATAGGGAAGGATGATTCCCGGCATTGAAAAAATTCATGAAGGGCCCTTGAAAGTGGACACGTCGACCCAATCAAGCCCCTAACAGATGATTCGGCCGTAACGCCTTGATGCGTCGGCCTTATAAACAGAAGGCTCAGCCTTCACCCTTGAGCTTGGCTCAACGGGATTGTCCTATGATCCAGAGAACCATCAGGAGAACGTGAGCAATGAAAATCCGTCCTTTGCACGATCGCGTCGTCGTCCGTCGCATGGAAGAAGAGCAAAAGACCGCTGGCGGCATCGTGCTTCCGGGTAACGCTCAAGAGAAACCGACCCGCGGTGAAGTCCTTGCTGTCGGCAACGGTCGTATTCTCGAGAATGGCGAAGTGCGCCCGCTGGACGTCAAAGTGGGTGATACCGTGATTTTCAAGGATGGCTTTGGCGTCGAGAAAGAGAAAATCGACGGCGAAGAAGTCCTGATCATGAGCGAAAGCGATATTCTGGCTGTTGCCGAGTAATTCACAACGCTCACCAGTCACATTTTCGTTTCACGTTTGCGCGACTCGATCGCGCCATTAATGGGAAGAGCTAGAAATGGCAGCTAAACAGATCAAATTCTCCGATGATGCCCGCAAGCGCATGGCGCGCGGCGTTAATACCTTGGCCGACGCCGTCAAGGTTACTCTCGGACCCAAAGGACGTAACGTCGTCCTGGAAAAATCCTTCGGCTCACCGACCGTGACCAAGGACGGGGTTTCCGTCGCCAAGGAAATCGAGCTCAAGGACAAGTTCGAGAACATGGGCGCGCAGATGGTCAAGGAAGTTGCTTCCAAGACCTCTGACGTGGCCGGTGATGGCACCACTACCGCAACCGTTCTCGCCCAGTCTATCGTCACTGAAGGCATGAAAGGCGTGACAGCGGGCATGAACCCGATGGATCTCAAGCGTGGTATCGACCAGGCCGTCGATGCTGCCGTCAAGGAAATCCAGTCGCTTTCCGTGCCCTGCACCGATGCCAAGGCGATCGCACAGGTGGGTACCATTTCTGCGAATGGTGACAAGCGTATCGGTGAGATCATTGCCGACGCCATGCAGAAAGTCGGCAAGGAAGGCGTCATCACCGTCGACGAAGGCCGCGGCTTCGAAGACGAGCTGGAAGTCGTCGAAGGCATGCAGTTCGATCGTGGTTATCTGTCGCCCTACTTCGTGACCAACCAGGACACCATGATGGTGGAACTGGAAGATCCGTACCTGTTGATGGTCGACAAGAAGATCTCCAACATCCGCGAATTGCTGCCGGTGTTGGAAGCGGTTGCCAAGTCCGGCAAGCCGTTGGGCATCATCGCCGAGGACATCGAAGGCGAAGCGCTGGCAACATTGGTGGTCAACACCATGCGCGGCATCGTCAAGGTTGCGGCGACCAAGGCGCCCGGCTTCGGCGACCGTCGCAAGGCCATGCTACAGGACATCGCCATCCTGACCGGCGGCACCGTGATTTCCGAGGAAGTCGGCCTGACGCTCGAGCAAGCCAACCTGGATCACCTGGGTAGCGCCAAGCGCGTCACCATGTCCAAGGAAAACACCACCATCATCGATGGTTCCGGGGTCGAGTCCGACATCGAAGCGCGTGTCAGCCAGATCCGCGCTCAGATCGAAGACACCAGCTCCGACTACGACCGCGAAAAACTCCAGGAACGCGTCGCCAAACTGGCTGGCGGTGTCGCCGTCATCCGCGTGGGTGCCGCGACCGAGTTCGAGATGAAGGAGAAGAAGGCCCGCGTCGAAGATGCGCTGCACTCCACACGTGCCGCCGTCGAAGAAGGCGTCGTGCCTGGCGGTGGTACCGCACTGGTACGCATCCTTGGCAATCTCGCCAACCTCAAGGGTGAGAACGAAGACCAGACCCACGGCATTGCCATTGCCCTGCGTGCCATGGAATCGCCGCTGCGTCAGATCGTGACCAACGCAGGCCAGGAAGCATCCATCATCGTCAATCAGGTCAAGGCCGGTGAAGGTAACTACGGTTACAACGCACAAACCGGTGAGTATGGCGACCTGTTCGAAATGGGCGTTCTCGACCCCGCCAAGGTCACACGTAGCGCGATGCAATCCGCAGGCTCCGTGGCTGGCTTGATGATCACCACCGAAGCCATGATCGCCGACGATCCGGACGAGAAAGAATCCGGCGGCGGCGCACCGGACATGGGCGGCATGGGAGGCATGGGCGGCATGATGTAATCACCGCCTAGCGACTCCCGGGCGCTGTCCCGTGACTCGAACCCCTGCCGGATAACCGGTGGGGGTTTTTCATGTCCAGAATACAGGGCAGTCGTAGCCCGTAGCCCGTAGCCCAAGTACACTATCGCCCTGCCTTCGACTGTATCGCGACGCTCTATGCTCTCCAATATTCGTATCGTACTCGTTCAGACATTTCATCCCGGCAACATCGGCCAGGCCGCACGCGCCATGAAAACCATGGGCCTGACCGACCTTGTATTGGTCAACCCCCGTTGTTTTCCCGACGAAGAGGCCACTCGGCTCGCCGCTGGCGCGACCGACGTGCTCGACAACGCACGCGTCGTCGAGCACATATCGCAAGCCGTCGGGGATTGTGTCAAAGTCGTCGGCGCTAGCGCCCGCCTGCGTAGCCTCCCCCTACCCCATTACGACGATCCCGAGCCCATGGCCGTGCAAATGGTCGAGCATGCGCATGAAGCCCCCGTGGCACTCGTGTTCGGCCGCGAGCGCTTTGGTCTGACTAACGATGAAATTCGACACTGCACGCATCAGGTCAGCATTCCCGCCAACCCCGATTACGGCGTCCTCAACCTGGCACAAGCCGTGCAGATACTCGCCTACGAAGTACGCCGTGCATGGCGCCATCAAACACCGCGCGCCGCTCAGCCCAAGTCCAAGCAGCCCACCTTGCCGACACGTGAACAAATGGCTCACTTCGAGACGCACCTGCACCAAGCCCTGTCGTCCTCGGGGTTTCTGACTCAGCCTCATGCACGCACTGAAGATCATCTACGCGCACTTTTCTCCCGTGCTCAACCCACCCGCAAGGAGCTTTCCATCCTGCGCGGCGTCTTGACGACATTGGAGAAAGCCGGCACAAAACGCGATGATTGAGAGAAAAACCATACACCCCAGAGAATGTGCCATCTGACGGACAAAAAAACCGCACCTCTTGGAGGCGCGGTTTTTTGTACGGCTCAAATAAAGCGCTCGCCGCCGCGTCGAAGACGCGACGGCGACGTGGCTTATTCGCCGCCCATCTGCTGCTTGATCAAATCACCGATGGTGGTCGGGCCTGTTGACTCCGGCTCAGCTTCCTGATCCCGCAGTTTGCCCATCGCACGGCGTGTATCGACCTGATCCTTCGCCTTGACAGACAGGTTAATCGCACGATTTTTGCGATCGACACCGACGATCTTGGCTTCGACGCTATCGCCTTCGTTGAGCACGTTGCGAGCATCTTCGACGCGATCGGGGCTGATCTCGGAGGCCTTGAGTACTGCCACGACATCAGTCGCCAACTCGACGTGCGCTTCCTTGGCATCGACTTCGACAACGCGGCCAGTGACGATGGCTCCCTTGTCGTTGACGGCCAAGTACTCGGAAACCGGATCGGTTTCGAGCTGCTTGATGCCCAGCGAGATACGCTCACGTTCCGGATCGATCGAGAGAATGACCGCTTCGGCTTCGTCGCCCTTCTTGAACTTGCGCACGGCTTCTTCGCCGGTTTCGCTCCAAGAAATATCGGACAAGTGGACCAGACCGTCGATGCCACCTTCCAGGCCGATGAAGATACCGAAGTCGGTGATCGACTTGATGGTGCCCGAGACGCGATCGCCCTTGTTATAGCGCGCGCTGAAGTCTTCCCACGGGTTGGTGGTGCACTGCTTGATACCCAGGGAGATACGACGACGTTCTTCGTCGATATCCAGCACCATGACTTCCACGTCATCGCCGACCTGGACGACTTTCGAGGGATGGATATTCTTGTTGGTCCAGTCCATTTCCGAGACGTGGACCAAACCTTCGACACCTTCCTCGAGCTCGGCAAAGCAGCCGTAGTCGGTCAGGTTGGTGACGCGGGCATTGACGCGGGTGTTTTCCGGATAACGATCCTTGATGTTGACCCACGGATCTTCGCCCAGCTGCTTCAAGCCGAGAGACACACGGTTGCGCTCGCGATCGAACTTGAGCACCTTGACGTTGACTTCATCGCCAACAGCCACGATCTCGCTGGGATGCTTGATGCGCTTCCACGCCATGTCGGTGATGTGCAGCAGGCCATCGACGCCACCCAGATCGACGAACGCACCATAGTCGGTGAGGTTCTTGACGATACCGTCGATCTGCTGACCTTCCTGAAGCGTAGACAGTAGCGCTTCACGCTCGGCGCTGTTCTCGGCTTCGAGAACGGCACGACGCGAGACCACGACGTTATTACGCTTGGGATCGAGCTTGATGACCTTGAAGTCCAGCTCTTTGTGCTCGAGATGAGCAGTATCGCGAACCGGACGGACGTCGACGAGAGAACCGGGCAGGAAAGCGCGGATGGAGGAAACGTCGACCGTGAAGCCGCCCTTGACCTTGCCGTTGATCACGCCCTTGACGATTTCGTCTTTCTCGAAGGCCGCTTCCAGCTCTTTCCAGGCCTCGGCACGCTTGGCCTTTTCGCGAGACAAGCGCGTCTCGCCGAAACCGTCTTCTACGGCTTCAAGGGCAACCTTGACTTCATCGCCTACGGAGATGGTCAATTCGCCATTGTCATCACGGAACTGCGCCACGGGGATTTGCCCCTCGGACTTCAGACCCGCGTTGACGGTAATCCAGTCGCCTTCGATATCGACCACGGTTGCCATGACGATGGCACCGGGTTCCATATTGATGTCCTGGAGAGACTGTTCGAACAGTTCAGCAAAGCTTTCGCTCATGTTGTTCCTACGTGATCAACGTTAATAGCGGCCAGGCCGCTCATTCTCCGCACCACCAGCAAGCGCGGGCCTTTCCTACATATCCCTGGGGACGTTGGCGCTGGTTCGACCTGCGAAGGCTCTCGGTTATCGCCCGCGCACGTCATGACGTCTGGCCAGGGTCTCCGGATGGGTGCCCGTTTCACCCCAGCTGCTCAGTTCGGGAGGCCGAGCCCACGTGCACTGAGCAGCCTTTCGATACACTCCACCACGTCCGGTATCGCAAGACTCGTACTATCCAACAAGACGGCATCGTCTGCCGGCTTGAGTGGCGCCACAGCACGCTGCATGTCGCGCGCGTCACGAGCCTTAATTTCGTCTAGAAGACTCGTTAGAGTAGCATCCCGACCGGCACTCAGCAACTGTTCATGGCGTCGCCGCGCCCGCTCTTCCGCCGAGGCCGTCAGGTAGACTTTCAGGGGCGCATGGGGGAATACCACCGTGCCCATATCGCGCCCATCCGCCACCAGCCCCGGCATGTCGCGAAAGTCGCGTTGGCGTGTCAGCAGCGCATCACGCACTCGAGGCAACGATGCCACCTGCGAGGCAACGTTGCCGACCTCTTCGGTACGAATGTCGCCACTCACGTCACGGCCTTCCAGCTCGATACGCGTTTCGCCATCACACGCCACGAAGCGGACATCCAAGGTTTCGGCACACGTCGCCAGCGCGGCTTCGTCGTCCAGCGCCAAGCCATGCTTGAGTGCCGCCAGCGCCGTGAGACGATACAGTGCGCCGGAGTCCAGCAAGTGCCAGCCCAGGCGCTCGGCGATCAAGCGACTGACCGTCCCTTTGCCCGCGCCGCCCGGCCCATCGACGGTCAGTACGGGTACTTCACCGTGCGACAAGCTCATGACGCCTCCTGTTCTTCGAGCGACAGCCCCACACGACGCGCCAGATCAACGAATCCGGGGAACGATGTCGCCACATTGGCGCAGTCATCGATCACGATCTCGCCCTCGGCACGCAGGGCAGCGATGGCGAAGGCCATGGCGATGCGGTGATCGCCCAGACTATCGACATGCCCGCCGCGGTAATGCGCGATATGCGTATCGCTGGCGTCGGCGCGACCGACGATGTCGACGCCATCGGAATGGACGGTATTCTCAACGCCCAAGGTGGTCAGACCGTCGGCCATCGCCTGGATGCGATCGGACTCCTTGACGCGCAATTCTTCTGCCCCCCGCAAGCGGGTCACGCCTTCCGCATTGGCCGCAGCGATGAACAGCACGGGAAACTCGTCGATAGCCAACGGCACCTGGTCCACGGGGATATCGATGCCTTTGAGCGGCGCATGGCGAACGCGGATATCGGCGACCGGCTCGCCCCCGACTTCCCGGGGATTGAGCAGCTCAAGATCGGCACCCATGGCCTTGAGGATATTGATGACCCCGATACGTGTCGGGTTGGTCCCCACATGCTCCAGGAGCAGATCCGAACCCGGCGTAATGGCCGCCGCAACCAGATAGAACGCGGCCGACGAGATATCCGACGGCACGTCGATAGGCGACGCCGTCAAGCGGCCGCCGCCCTGTAGCCAAGCTTCGTCACCGGCGCGCTGCACCGCGTAACCGAAGCCGTTGAGCATACGTTCTGTGTGATCGCGCGTCGGTGCCGGCTCGCGCACCCGCGTCTCACCTTCGGCATAGAGTCCCGCCAGCAAGAGACAAGACTTTACCTGGGCACTGGCCATGGGCATGTCATAGCGAATGCCGCGGAGAGCCTGGCCACCCCGAATCGTCAGCGGCGGCCGGCCGCCTTCAGCCGTTTCGATCACCGCGCCCATCTCGCGCAGTGGATCGGCTACCCGCCCCATGGGCCGCTTGTTGAGCGACACATCGCCGGTCAATTCGGTATCGAAAGCCTGCCCCGCCAGCAAGCCCGCGAACAGGCGCATGGCGGTGCCCGAATTGCCCACATAAAGAGGGCCGGCCGGCGCCGTCAGGCCATGCAAGCCGACGCCATGAATCGTCACGCGCCCCTGGTGTGGGCCTTCGATGGCCACGCCCATTTCACGAAACGCCTGCAGCGTCGCCAGACTATCCTCGCCCTCGAGGAAGCCATGCACTTCGGTCACGCCCTCGGCAAGCGCCCCGAGCATGATCGAGCGGTGAGAGATCGATTTGTCCCCCGGGACGCGGATCCGGCCGCGCACATCGCCACCGGGGGTTACGCGGTAACGGATATTACGTTGTTCCATCGCTTGATAACTCGTCTGGTTCAAAAGCGTATCGAAATACTGCCGCGCATGACTGGCTCGATCGAAGACCGCCAGCATGGCGTCGCCATCATTGTCGGTCACGGCACGGCGCAAACGGGCGACGCCCGCCTCGAACTCATCGAGTGCGCCAAGTACCGCCTCGCGGTTGGCACTGAAGATATCGCGCCACATGACCGGGTCGCTACCGGCGATGCGCGTAAAGTCGCGAAAACCTCCCGCCGCATAGCGAAAGATCTCCAGGCGCTCGTCCTGACGCGCCAGGGTGTCGACCAACGAAAATGCCAACAGATGCGGGAGATGGCTGGTGCGCGCCAAGACCTGGTCGTGGCGCGCCACGTCCAGTTCCAGTAGCTCCGCCCCACACGCGGCCCATAGCACGCGTACGCGGGCCAAGGCGTCAGGATCGGTGTCGGCGCGCGGGGTCAGTATCACCTTGTGGCGACGATAAAGCGTGGGATTGGACGCCGCCACACCACTTTTTTCGGACCCTGCGATCGGATGCCCCGGTACGAAACGCGGCGGCAGGCTACCGAAGACCCGCTCGACCGACGCCTCGATGGCGCCTTTGGTACTGCCGACATCGGTGATCACCTGATCGCCGAGATGCGGTGCTAACTCGCGCAGCACAGCCTCCATCGCCAATACCGGCACCGCCAGCACGATCAAGCTGCTTTCGGCTACCCAGGGCGCCATCTCGGTGCTACCGGCATCGACCAGTCCCATATCGATGCCGCGCGCCACTTCATTGGCATCACGATCACAGGCCAGAATCCGCCCCGCATAACCAGCATCCTTCAAGGCCGCCGCCAGCGAACCGCCGATCAGACCCAGCCCAATGATGAGGATACCGCGCTCGGCCGGCACACAGGACTGCTCCGACATTTACAACACACCCACGGGATAGGACCCCAACACCTTGAGCTCGGCGGCACGCAGAGTAATCTCTTCCAGCACCGCCGCGACCTGCGGATCGTCGCGATGTCCCTTGAAGTCGATGAAAAACACGTAATTCCAGACCCCAGTGCGTGACGGCCGCGTTTCGACGCGCGTCAGGTCGATCTTGTGGCGGTGGAACGGCTCGAGCAGGTCGTGCAGCGCCCCGGGCTGGTTGCGCATGGCAACGACAATGGACGTCTTGTCATCCTCAGAGATCGGTGTGTCCTGATGCCCGATGATCAAAAAACGTGTCGAGTTATCGGGACGATCCTCGATCTTCTCGGCGACCTTCTCGAGCTCGTAACGCTTAGCGGCCATATCGCCGGCAATCGCGGCGCTGTGCCATTCGCTCTTGATCAGGCGCGCCGCCTCGGCATTGGACGACACCGGCACCCGCTCGGCATTGGGATAATGAGCGTCCAGCCACTTGCGGCACTGCGCCAGGGACTGGGGATGCGAATAAATGCGCGAGACCTTGTCGCGGCGGGTATTGCTGGACACCAGTAGATGATGATGAATGCGCAGCACTACCTCGCCACAGATGCGCAGACTGGCATCCATGAAGGTATCCAGCGTGCTGTTGACGATGCCCTCGGTGGAGTTTTCCACCGGCACCACGCCAAAATGCGCGGCCCCCGCCTCCACCTCGCGAAAGACCTCATCGATAGCCGCCATCGGCAGACTCACCGCGCTGTCGCCGAAATGCTTGAGCGCCGCCTGTTGGGTGAACGTGCCCTCGGGCCCCAGATAGGCCACCTTGACCGGCCGTTCCAGCGCCAAGCACGCCGACATGATCTCGCGAAACAAGCGGGCCATTTCCTCATCGTCGAGAGGGCCCTTGTTAAGCGCCATGATGCGACGCAGCACCTGAGCCTCGCGCTCGGGGCGGTAGAACGTCGCCTGCGGATCACTGTCGTTTTTCACCTGCGCTACTTGCTGTGCGCAATGCGCGCGTTCGCTGATCAGCTTGAGAATCTCGCTATCCAGCGTATCGATTCGCTCACGCAGTGCCGGCAGGTCGGCCGGCGTGATAGAGGCATTGTTGTCGGACATGTCGTGATCAGCCATGGCGTCGTTCGAACTCCCGCATGAAATCGACCAGCGCATCTACTGCCGCTTCCGGCACGGCGTTGTACAGGCTGGCACGCATGCCGCCCACGCTGCGGTGGCCCTTGAGGTTCAAAAGCCCCGCCGCCTCGGCATCATTCAAGAACGCACCGTTGAGCGTCTCATCGGCCAGCACGAACGGCACGTTCATGCGCGAACGATTGGGCATGGCGATGGGGCTGGAATAGAAGTCGCTGGCATCGATGGCCGCATATAACTTTTCGGATTTGCGCGCGTTGAGCCGGTCCATCGCCTCGAGCCCGCCCATGTCATGGCGCAACCAGTCGAAGACCAGCCCCGCCAGATACCAGGCATATGTCGGCGGCGTATTGAACATCGAGCCATTTTCGGCCATGACCCGATAGTTGAACATGGTCGGCGTGTTCGGCAAGGCGCGCTCGAGCAGGTCGTCACGCACGATGACCAAGGTCAGTCCCGCCGGGCCAATATTCTTCTGCGCCCCGGCATAGATGACGCCGAAGCGAGACACATCCAGTGGACCCGAGAGAATCGACGAGGACATATCGCACACCAGCGGCACGTCGCCGACTTCGGGAATGTAGTCGAATGCCAGACCGCCGATGGTTTCATTGGCCGTGTAATGTAGATAGGCAGCATCCGACGACAAGACGATGTCCTCGGGCCGAGGTACCGCCGTCAACCCATTGGCCTCGCTGGAAGCCGCCACATGCGCGCCCGCAAGATGACGCGCCTCGGCAATTGCCTTCTTGCCCCAGATACCGGTATACAGATAGTTCGGCGTACCGCCCGTGCCCAGCAGGTTATAAGGCACCATCGCGAACTGGCTGGAAGCGCCGCCCTGCATGAACAGGACGCGATAATTGTCAGGCACGGCCAGCAGCGCGCGCAGGTCGCGCTCGGCACGCGCAGCGATCTCCGCAAAGGCATCGCTGCGGTGGCTCATTTCCATGACCGACAAGCCATGGCCCTGATAGTCGAGCAACTCGTCACGGGCGCGCTCGAGCACTGGGTCGGGAAGTGCCGCTGGGCCGGCACAGAAGTTGAACTTGCGTGTCATCAGCGTGATTCCAAACGTAAAGCGACCACTCCAGAGGAGCGGCCGCATTGAGACTCAATCGCCTTGTGGCGCCTCGTCGTCATCCGGCGCGGGCGTCACCTCGTCGACCACCACCTCTTCTTCATCGGAGGCTGGTTCCTCGACCGGCTCATCGACTCGCACCGTGGCAACCAAATGCTCGCCTTCGCCGGTGCGAATCAGGGTGACCCCTTGTGTATTGCGCGAACTTACCGAGATTTCCTCGACCCGCGTGCGCACCAACGTGCCCTTGTCGGTAATCAGCATCATTTCATCGCTGTCGCGGACCTGAATCGCGGCCACCAGGGCGCCGTTGCGCCGTGAGGTTTGCATGGCAATCACCCCTTGGCCACCACGTCCACGCAGCGGAAACTCATCGAGACGTGTGCGCTTGCCATAGCCATTCTCAGAGGCGGTGAGGATATAGACCTGATCTTCACTGACCGTCTGAGCCGACGATTCTTCGGCGACGTTATCGGTGTCGTCAGCCTCGGCATCGATGGTCAACGACTGCGGAATGATCAAGCTGATCACCTCGGCATCGCCCTGCAGGCGCATGCCACGTACACCGCGGGCGGTGCGTCCCATGGCACGCGCCTTGCTTTCCTCAAAGCGAATGGCCTTGCCGTTGGACGAGAACAACATGGCGTGATCATTGCCGGAAGTAATCGCGGCGCCGACCAGGCGGTCGTCCTCTTCGAGGTCGATGGCGATCAAGCCCACGCTGCGCGGCCGCGAGAATTGTTCCAGCGAGGTCCGCTTGACGGTCCCCTTGGCGGTCGCAAAGAAGATGTAGCAGTCGTCGCGGTATTCACGTACCGGCAGAATGGCGTTGATCGACTCACCATCATCCAGCGGCAACATGTTGACCAGCGGCTTACCGCGCGAACCACGACTGGCGTTGGGCATCTCGTAGACTTTCAGCCAGTAGACCTTGCCGCGATTGGAGAACAGCAACATGGTGTCGTGCGTCGAGGCCACCAAGAGGTGCTCGATGATGTCTTCGTCCTTCATGGTGGTCGCCGACTTGCCACGTCCGCCACGCCGCTGGGCCTGGTAGTCGGACAGCGGCTGCGTCTTGGCATAGCCGCTGCGCGAGATGGTGACCACCATGTCTTCTTCGTTGATCAGATCCTCGATGGTCAGGTCCAGATGACTGGCCTGGATCTCGGTCTTACGGTCGTCGCCGTACTGATCGCGAATCGCGCCAAGCTCCTCGCGAATGACCTCCAGCAGGCGTTCCGGCGAGGCGAGAATCTCGTTGAGCTCGGCGATACGCTTGAGGATCGACAGATATTCGTCGAGAAGCTTCTCGGTTTCGAGTCCTGTCAAACGGTGCAGGCGCAATTCCAGAATGGCCTGCGCCTGGGCCGGTGACAGGCGGTATTCACGCTCGTTGTCGGCGAGTCCATAGCTTTCGTCGAGATCTTCCGGCTTGCAGGACGTCGCCCCGGCGCGCTCGAGCATGCCGGTCACCTGCCCCGGCTGCCAGGAGCGCGCGACCAGTTTTTCCTTGGCTTCGGTCGCCGAGGGCGACGCCTTGATGAGCTCGATCACATCGTCGATGTTGGAGATCGCTACGGCCAGACCTTCGAGGATATGGCCGCGATCGCGCGCCTTCTTGAGCTCGAACAACGTGCGCCGCGTCACCACCTCGCGACGGTGACGAATGAACGCCTCGAGAATCTCTTTGAGATTGAGGATCTTCGGCTGACCGTTATCCAGCGCCACCATGTTGATGCCGAATACGGTCTGCAGCTGAGTATGCGCAAACAGGTTATTGACGACCACTTCGCCAGACTCGCCGCGTTTGACCTCGATCACCACGCGCAAGCCTTCCTTGTCGGACTCGTCGCGCAGTTCGGCGATGCCGTCGATACGCTTGTCCTTGACCAGCTCGGCGATCTTCTCGATCAAGCGCGCCTTGTTCACCTGATACGGCAGTTCGGTGACGATGATGTGATCGCGCCCGGTCTTGTCGTTGTGCTCGATGGTATGACAAGCCCGCACATAGATGCGCCCGCGCCCGGTACGGTAGGCATCTAGAATCCCCGCGCGCCCGTTGATGATCCCGCCGGTGGGGAAATCGGGGGCCGGAATGTACGCCATGAGATCATCGATGCTGAGCGTGTAATCGTCGATCAGTGCCAGACAGCCATCGATCACCTCGCGCATGTTATGTGGCGGGATGTTGGTCGCCATGCCCACAGCGATGCCTGATGCCCCGTTGACCAGCAGGTTGGGAACCTTGGTCGGCAGCACCTCGGGAATGCGCTCGGTGCCATCGTAGTTGTCGACCCAGTCGACGGTATCTTTTTCCAGGTCGGCGAGGAGCTCATGGGCGAGTCGGGCCATGCGCACCTCGGTGTAACGCATGGCCGCCGCGCTATCGCCGTCGATGGAACCGAAGTTACCCTGGCCATCGACCAGCACATAGCGCATCGAGAATGTCTGCGCCATGCGCACGATAGTGTCGTAGACCGCGCTATCCCCGTGCGGGTGATACTTACCGATCACGTCACCCACGACACGAGCCGATTTCTTGTAGGCTTTGTTCCAGTCATTGCTGAGCTCATGCATGGCAAACAATACGCGCCGATGCACGGGCTTAAGGCCATCTCGTACATCCGGCAACGCACGGCCGATGATCACGCTCATGGCGTAATCGAGATACGACTGTTTAAGTTCGTCCTCGATATTGACTGGCAGAATTTCTCTGGCGATCTCACCCATGGGTCGTTCAATCCTTTGCACCGCGCCATACCATCGGTCATGGCACTGAATGAAACGAACAGCGGTCTCACAGAGCACAAAGCCCCGCAGGCCACTCTTCAGCGCTCGACGCCAATGGCCGTCACAGCAATCATTGAGCTTCGATGGCGGGCCCACATCAAGGAGGCCCGAATCACGCCATCATACCATTTCACATGGCAATGCGGCAGGCTTGGTCAATGCAATCGCGCTCTCCTCTCGAGCGCAAGAAAAACACGCCTCCTCATGCCCCGCTGACAAGTGCATACGATTGGGGGAGTGGCACCCGCCTTGGCGTTTCGCCATAATGAGCCCCTTTGTGACGGAATAGGCCCATGTGGTTCAAGCACTTGCATCTCTATCGCCTGCACGACACGACGCCCATCGCGCTCGAGGCACTCGAATCGGCTCTGGAGGCCTTCGCCTTTCGTCCGGTGTCGCCTAGTGAAGGTAAACGCCTCGGCTGGCAACGCCCCGCGGGCCGACACGGTCAACAGCTCGCCCATGAGATCCAGGGTCACCGCCTGCTGTCATTGCTGCGCCAAGAGCGCCTGCTACCAGCCTCGGTGGTGCGCGAGGAAGTAGAGGAACGTGCCGCCGAGCGCGAAGCCGCCGAAGGTAGCCCTGTGCCACGCCGCGAGCGTCAGGCACTCAAGGAACAGGTCGTGGAGGAATTCCTGCCGCGCGCCTTCACGCGTAGCCAACGCATTGATATATGGTGGGACACCCAGCGCGGCCTCATCGCCGTCAATTGCGCCAGCCGCGCCCGCGCCGAGGATGCTCTCGACCTGTTGCGCCAGTCGCTGGGCTCGCTCAAAGTCACGCCGCTGGCCGCACGCCAATTGCCCTCTCGCACCATGACCGCCTGGCTCGAGGATATCGCCTCGCGTCCGGAAGGGCTGCAACTGGGCGATCAGGTCGAGCTCAAGGATGCCAACGGCGACGATGGCGTGTGGCGCGCGCGAGGCATCGACCTCGACGGCGAAGAAGTGCAGAGTGTGCTCGCCAGCGGGCGTCAGGCCAGCCGCCTGGGTCTGGATGTCGAGGATCAACTATCGCTGGTGCTGCACGACGACCTGACGCTCAAGTCGCTGCGCTTCGCCGACGCCTTGCTCGACGAAGCCGCTCAACAAGAAGACGATGACGACCCCACGCTACGCCTGGAAACGGACTTCGCCCTCATGGCCCAAGTGCTCTCTGGATTCATCGAACAACTCATCGATTGGCTGGGCGGCGAAGCCGACCCGGCAGCGCCGACATCATGACGCACGCACCGACTCAATCCGCTCCCCACGATTTCGACGCCATTCGTCCTTATCATGACGACGAGGTGGCGACGGTACTCGACCGCCTGGCCCACTGCGACGAACTGCTCGACGCGATCACGCACTTTCGCCTCCCCCGGCTGGCGCGTTACGCGCCGCCCGTGGCGCGTTTCATCGCACGCCTGGGGCTACAACACGAAATGCGCAACATCGAGAGCGTTACAGCCTTTCAGCAGCGCATCGCCCGCTACATGGCGCGCATGATCGCCACCACCACGGATGCCTTCGAGATCGAGGGGCTCGAGCACCTCGACGCCGACAAGGCCTATCTGTTCCTCGGCAATCATCGCGATATCGCCATGGATCCGGCGTTCGTCAATTACGCGCTCTACCAGAAAGGCCGCAATACCGTACGCATTGCGATTGGCGACAACCTGCTGCAAAAGCCGTTCGTCAACGACCTAATGCGCCTCAACAAGAGCTTCATCGTACCGCGCTCGGCCAAGGGCAAACGGGCGATGCTGCAGGCGTATCAGACATTATCGCGCTATATCCGCCATTCGATCACCGCCGATAACCACTCGATCTGGATCGCCGAGCGCGAAGGGCGCGCCAAGGACGGCATCGACCGCGCCGATACTGCCATCGTCAAGATGCTCGGCATGGCCCAGCGCATGGACGGCGGCGAAGCCGATATCGGTGCTGCGGTCTCCGAGCTACGCCTCGTACCTGTGTCCATCAGCTACGAATACGACCCCTGCGACCTCCAGAAGGCCCGCGAGCTGTACGCCCTCCACACGGACGGCCGCTATGATAAGGTCGAATTCGAGGATATTCAGTCCATCGTCGCCGGCATCACAGGCCACAAGGGGCGTATCCGCCTGACCTTCGGCACGCCTCTGAGCAGTGACTTCGCCACGCCAGAGGCCGTAACCCAGGAAATCGACCGTCAGGTGCTGGCGAACTACCACATGTTCCCCAGCCATCAACTCGCGCTCGAAGCCACGGGACTGGCACCGGAACTGGTCGATCTCAGTGAGGTCACCGACGCCGACCGCGCACGCTTCGAGGCACGCCTGGCCACGGTGCCCGACCACCTGCGCCATTGGTGGCTGCGCCAGTATGCCAACCCCATTCTCAATCGCGCCGGCTATGTCGAGGAAGACGCCTGAAACGTCACTTCCGCCAGAACGTGGGCGTCAACAGCACCAATACGGTGAGGATTTCCAGGCGCCCCATCAACATGCCCAAGCTCAGAAGCCACTTGGCGGCGTCGGGCAACGATGAGAAATTCCCCGCCGGTCCGATGATCGGCCCCAGTCCGGGGCCGACATTGGCCACGGCGGTGGCCGCTCCCGACAGCGCGGTCACCAGATCCAGCCCCAGCAGCGCCAAACCCAGCGCCAGCCCCGCAATCGTCAGGAAGAAAAAGAAAGAAAAGGCAATGACCCCGCGTACGACCTCGTCGCTCAACGGGTTGCCATTATAGCGTTGCGCGAAGACCCCCTGGGCGTGCACCAGATGGCGCAACTGCGTGAACAGCATGATGGCGCCGATCTGAAAGCGGAATATTTTCATGCCGCCACTCGTGGACCCGCTACAGCCGCCAACGAAGGTGAGGTAAAAGAATGCGGCGACGACCAGCGGCCCCCACTGGGTATAGTCGTCGGACGCATAGCCAGTGGTGGTCACCACCGAGATGACATTGAAGGCCACCTGGGTCAACGCCTCGAAGAAAGAGGCGCCCCCGGCGACGCGATACACGGTCAATCCTAGGATCACGACACCCAACAGCCACAGCAATCCCCGCACCTGTTGGTCACGCCAGAGCACCTGAGGCGTATCGCGCAGCGCGCGGATGAACAGCACGAACGGTAGCGCACCACACAACATGAAGAACGAGGCTAACCACAGGATCAGCGGGCGATCATGATAGACACCGAAGGATGCATCCGAGTTGGCAAAGCCTCCGGTGGCCATGGAACTCATGGCATGCACGACGGCATCCAGCGGTGTCATCCCCGCTAGCCAGTATGTCAACATCGCCATCAGGGTGCCGGCCAGGTAGATTGCACCACTCGCCTTGGCGATACCGCCGGCGCGTGGCAGCACCTTGTCCGACCAGTCCGACGACTCGGTCTGAAAAAGGCGCATGCCCCCGACCTTGAGGAACGGCAAGATGGCGATCGCCATCACGATGATGCCGATGCCGCCCAGCCACTGCATGAGGCCGCGCCACAGCTTCAAGCCATCGGAGAGGCCATCGATGCCCACCAACACCGTCGATCCGGTGGTGGTGATCGCCGAGATGGACTCGAAAACGGCATCGGTGAAAGAAAGCTGCGGCGCACCCAATATCAGCGGCAAGCTGGCACACGCACTCACCAGCACCCAGCTCAAGGTGGTGAGGATGAACATCTGACGCGGTCGCAGCAGTATCTCGACCCCATGAGTCACGAACCACATGAGGCACGCAGAACCAGCCACGACAGCGATCGACAGCAAGAACGCCATGCGGTCGGGGTCACCCTCCAGGGTAAGCACGCCGAGCGGCACGATCATCAAGATCGCCAGCACGGCAAGCAACACCGCCAGAATCCTGACCACTGGGGCGGACACCGCTAGGCTCCGCTTGATGCGTGGGTGAATCACCGCCACCTGTCTACCTCCTCGACCCCTGCGTCGCCGACGTCCCATGACCCACGGAGGCACGATAAACGGCGCGTCACTATAATCGGGCGCTACTATAAAGGGCGCGCGGGACTTTCTCCACTCGCCCGGCACTCCTGCATTCACCGTGGCGGCCCACTGCCGTCAACCGCGACGATGTGCTATCGTCCGCGACATCGTCCTGCGAGTCTATTCGCGCCGTCGTGAACGCACGACACGCGATCCCGCATGAGCCATACGGAGAGAGCCCCATGAGTTCCGCGTCCGAAATGCAGAAAGTCCGAATCATCAACGAGCTGCGTGAATTCATCAAGAAACTGCTGCAAGATCCGGCGATTCTAGAGCAGTCGCTCACCATCGCCCGCGCCCATTACACCGACGACGGCGATAACCGGCAGATGTGGGCCACCATCGCCAACGAAATCTCGGACAACACCAGCGTGCATATCCCCGAGGACCCCAATGAGCACTCGGAAGCCGACCGGCTTTTCCTGGAAGTGCTGAAGGAAGTCGTCGACGAAGGGAAGGCGTTGTACTGAAAGGTTTAAGCTGGAAGCTGGAAGTTTTGAGAAGGAAGTGGGAAGAAGAAAGACATAGTAGGGAGTCTTAAAGGCCGGCGAATCTATAATGCCAGTCAGCGCTCACTGCTGGCATTATTCACAAGCCTCGACTTGTCTTGAAGGCAGGCACTGGCCTTGTGGGAGGGAACTTGTTCCCGATGGTTTCAGTCCACTCATCGCGAATAAATTCGCTCCCACTGCCCCTTTCACAACACCTAATGCCCGGCCTTTTGAACGGTAGAGTTACGGCTTACTATTCTGCCTGATCGCAATTTGATGCATATTGCTCAGGAACGGTTGTCGTGCAGCTCCAAGAGCGGAAATCGTCTTCATTTCCATCCTCACCTGCAGCTTCATAGGTATAGGTGACAATTAGGCTATCAAGATTGGAGTTAGCAGTAGCATCATCCCCAAACGTATACTCCACGCTAGCTGGACCGTTGTCGCCATCCCCTTCACTCACGCCAGTGACGTCAGTAATGCCGCCATATTCACCTTGCGTCCGTATGCCAAGATCAGCGGCGCTGGTAAAAGTATCGCCCTGGTCGACACGTTCCTGAATGGAAATCTTGGCACCGCCCAGCAGTGAATGCGCTTCGGCAAATTGCGAGCGCGCCACATAGTTCTGGTACTGCGGTATGGCGATGGCGGCAAGGATGCCGATGATCGCGACGACGATCATTAGTTCGATTAGCGTGAAACCACGTTGCTGACGTCCCATGAAACTCTCCTGTAATCCCTTGTTGAATACCCTGCTATTCGCTTTTTGGCGAGCCCGGCGCGGGCGAATGATAACCCGTTGCGGGCGCTCCAGCGAGGTGCCAGCACCATGCTGACTCTCTGCGAGGCTGCTACCTAGGATGTTACGTTAAATTACACTTCTCATGCTAGCAAGATGATCGAGGTTAAAGTTTACCTGATTTCGGCCGATTACATACAAACACGCTAATTGACGAGATATCTCATGCCAAGGGTCACCATGATGGGCATGCATGGGGTAGGATGCGAGAAGTCACGGGGTATCGGCCGCCCCACCTGGTCACTCCTTTTGGTGTCGAAACGCTTATGCATTCGTCTTCATCGTCGTCTCCTCCCGCCCCCGGCACGCCGCTTTTGAAAGGGCTCGCCGCACGCCTGGTCGCGGAAGGCCTGATCGAGGAATCCAAGGCGCAGCATGCCTTGGAGGCCGTGCACGACACGCATCAGTCGGTGCTCGAATACGTCATCGAGCAGCGCTGGGTTCCCGCACGAGAAGCCACCCAGAGTGCGGCGTGGGAATATGGCCTGCCGTTCGTCGACCTGGAGGCCATCAGTACCGAGCGCCTACCCATCGGTGAAGGGCTGTCCGATACCCTGATCCGCCGCCTCGGGGTACTGCCGCTGGCGCGTGGCGAACGTCACATCAGCGTAGCGATTCCCTATCCCTCGACGCTTGCACACCTCGATGAGCTGCAGTTTACCACCGGGCTTACCGCCGAAGGCGTGTTGGTAGCCACCGATCAACTGCAGCCAGCCATCGAGCGTTATCTCGTTCAGCGCGAGACGCATGGCATGCTCGAAGAGCTCGATGATGCCAGCGAGGCACTCGAGAACTTGGATCTCGACGATGTCGCGCCTCTCAATGAGGGGCTGGACACCGACGATGACGACGCGCCGGTGGTGCGCTTCGTACACAAAATGATGCTCGATGCTGCGCGTCGTGGCGCTTCGGATATCCATTTCGAGCCCTATGAATCGACCTTCCGCATCCGTTTCCGCATCGATGGCATCCTGGTCGAGGTTGCGCGCCCGCCCTTCAATCTGCGCGCTCGCCTTTCGGCACGCCTCAAGGTCATGTCGCGGCTGGATATCTCCGAGCGTCGCTTGCCGCAGGATGGCGCCATCAAGTTGCGCGTTTCGGCCTCGCGCACCATCGACTTCCGCGTCAGCACGCTGCCCACAGTACACGGCGAGAAAATCGTGCTGCGCTTGCTGGACGCCGGTGCCACACGCCTGGGCATCGATGCGCTGGGCTTCAGCGAATCGCAACAGGCGCTGTTTGAACACGCGCTCGCGCAGCCGCAGGGGATGATACTCGCCACCGGCCCCACCGGCAGCGGCAAGACCGTGACCCTGTATACCGGGCTCAACATCCTCAATACCGATGCGCGCAACATCGCCACCGCCGAGGACCCCGTCGAGCTCAAGCTCGATGGCATCAATCAGGTCAATGTGCTGCCCAAGATTGGGCTGGATTTCGCCAGCGCACTGCGCGCCTTCCTGCGCCAGGACCCCGATGTGGTGATGGTCGGTGAGGTCCGCGACCTGGAAACAGCCGAGATCTCCGTCAAGGCTGCGCAGACCGGCCATTTGGTCCTATCGACATTGCACACGAATTCGGCGGCGGAGACCCTGACACGCCTGCGTAACATGGGTGTGGCGGCGTACAATATTGCAAGCTCGGTGACATTGATCGTCGCCCAGCGGTTGGTGCGCCAACTCTGCCCGCACTGCAAGACATCCGTCGAGCTGCCTCGGGAACTCTTTTTTGAGGCAGGCTTCACGGCAGAAGAAATCGAGACCGCGACCTGCTATAGCGCCACGGGCTGTACGCAGTGCACCCACGGCTACAAAGGACGCATCGGTCTCTATGAAGTACTCCCCGTCAGCGAGGCCATGAGCAAACTGATCATGGCTGACGGCAATTCATTGGAACTCGGCGAACTGGCCCGTCAAGAAGGCCATCCCGATCTGCGGCGCAGCGGTCTGAGCAAAGTACTCGCGGGCATTACCAGCCTCGAGGAAATCAATCGCGTGGTGCTGGAATGAGTGACTAGGGCAAGTGACATGAGGGCAACGACATGGCGGTAGCGACACGCAGCAAGGCGCCTCGGCGCGTCGTCCTGCACCGCTGGCGGTGGAAGGGCAAGAACTCCCGCGGTGAAACCATCCAAGGCGAACTGGTCGCCGCGGATGAAATGGGCGTGCGCCAGGAACTCGGACGTCAGAACATCCTCGTCAAGCGGATTCAGCGCGTGCGCAGCCCTTTCGGGCTGGGTCGCATACGCCCGCAGGACATCACCCTGTTCGCACGCCAGATGGCGACCATGATTCGTGCCGGCATTCCCTTGCTGCAGGCGTTCAGTGTCGTGTCGGAAAGCCTCAAGCGCCCCGCCATGCATCATCTCATCGAGACGTTGATGAACGAGGTCTCGGCAGGCGCCAGCTTTTCCGAAGCGCTCTCACAGCATCCGCGACATTTCGATCGCATGTTCGTCAACATGGTCGAAGCCGGCGAACAATCCGGCTCGCTGGATCGAATGCTAGAGCGTGTCGCCAGCTACAAGGAAAAGATAGACTCGCTGCGCTCCCGCGTGCGCAAGGCGCTTTATTACCCCGCCGCTGTCGTGCTCGTGGGCATGGGGGTGACCGCCCTGCTGCTGATCAAGGTCGTACCGCAATTCGAGAGCCTGTTTCGCGGCTTCGGCGCCGACCTGCCCGCCTTCACGCAATTGACCATCCACCTCTCGGAGTGGGTCCAAGCCTACTGGCCGCACCTGCTTGGCGCCTTCATCGCTGCCGGCGTGCTGATACGTCTCGGTATACGGCGTTCGCCGCGCTTCGCCTATCGCGTCGATGGGCTGATGCTGCGCCTCCCGGTGATCGGCGATATTCTCGACAAGTCGTCGGTGGCACGCTTCTCGCGGACCCTGGCGACGACCTTCAGCGCCGGGGTGCCCTTGGTAGAATCACTGCATACTGCGGCAGGCTCGACCGGTAACCGCGTCTACCAGCGTGCCATCGACGAGGTACGTGAACACGTCGCCAGTGGCCAGCAACTCAACTTCGCCATGCGCGCCACCGGGCGCTTTCCCAATCTGGCCGTGCAGATGATCGGGGTCGGCGAAGAGTCCGGCGCACTGGACGCGATGCTCAACAAGGTCGCGGATTTCTACGAGGATGACGTCGACACCAAGGTCGACGCCCTGACATCGTTGCTCGAACCCTTCATCATCGTGGTGCTGGGCGTTCTGGTCGGCGGCCTCGTGGTGTCGATGTATCTGCCGATTTTCGAGATGGGCTCGGCAATCTAGGACGCTACCGCGTTCCCCAATTCATCCGCCCCGGCATTTCGCCGGGCGCGTTCGTTTCAGGAGTGGCACGTTGCTCGCCGATATCCCTTTACCGTGGCTGGCCGTGATGGCGTTTGTCCTCGGTAGCTTGCTGGGCAGTTTTCTCAATGTCGTCATCGTACGTTTACCCGTGATGCTGATGCAGCAATGGCGCCAGGAAGCACGCGATGCGCTGGCGCTTCCCGAGGAAGAGGTGGCGCGCTACAACCTGTGCACGCCGCGTTCGCAATGTCCGAGCTGTCGCCAGCCAATCGCCTGGCACGACAACCTGCCCCTGATTGGCTGGTTCAAACGGCGTGGCCGCTGCGCGCACTGCCAGACGCGTATCAGCGTGCAGTACCCGCTGATCGAACTGATGGCGGGCCTGTTGATGGCGAGTGTCATCATCGTGCATGGCGCCACCTGGGCGGCACTTGCCTGGAGCGGACTTTGCCTGGCGCTGCTGGTGCTGGCTGTCATCGATCTGCGCACCCAGTTGCTCCCCGATATCATCACGCTGCCATTGCTCTGGGCCGGCCTGCTTTATCAGCTCTTCTTTCAGCCCTATATGCTCGGGAATGCAGTCGTCGGCGCAATGGCCGGTTATGTGCTTCTGTGGAGCTTTTACTGGCTTTTCAAGTGGCTGACCAAAAAGGAAGGCATGGGCTACGGTGACTTCAAGCTGTTAGCGGCGCTGGGCGCCTGGCTCGGCTGGACGATGCTGCCGATGCTACTGATGCTCTCCGCCGGGTTGGGTGCGATTATCGGGGTGCTGTTGCAGCTCTCGCTGCCACGCTTGCGCGGCATGCCGCTACCATTCGGTCCTTTTCTCGCCCTCGCCGGGTGGGTCGCGGTACTCTTCGGCGCACCACTACGCGCCTGGACCGGCTTATAAGGAATTTGCCATGACCTCCACCGCCCCCATCATCGGCGTAACCGGTGGCATCGCCTCGGGCAAGTCCACCGTCGCCGCCATGTTCGCCGAGCTGGGGATCCCCTGGGTCGATGCCGACCTTGTGGCACGCGATATCGTCGCGCCAGGTGAGCCCGCGCTGGACGAAATCGTGGCACGTTACGGAAACTCGCTGCTCGACGCGCACGGCGAGCTGCAACGCCGCGCCTTGCGCGACATTGTGTTCGCCGATGACAGCGAGCGCCAGTGGCTGGAAAGCGTCACGCATCCACGCATCCGCCAGCGATTGCGTGAGCGTCTCGAGGCGATACGTCAGGGCGCCGCCCCCTATGGGCTGCTCGTGTCGCCGCTGTTGTTCGAGACGGATCAAGTCTCGCTGGTCGACCGCCGCCTGGTCATCGATGTTCCCGAAACGCTTCAGGTGACGCGTACTCAGGCACGCGATGAAGTGAGTGAAACTCAGGCGCATGCTATCCTCGCGGCACAGATGCCCCGCCAAGAGCGGTTGGCGCTTGCCGACGACGTGATCGAGAATCATGGTGACATGACGGCGCTGAAGGCGCAGGTCACCGAACTCGACGCGCGTTACCGGCAACTATTCGATGGCACCCATCAGGAGCATTCGCTTTAGCATGACGGAGACATCCCAAGATCGCCCCCTTGAAGTCGCCTGTCCCCAGTGTCGCACCAAGGTCGCCTGGACAGCCGACAACCCGTATCGCCCCTTCTGCTCAAAGCGCTGTCGCTTGCTCGACCTTGGCGCCTGGGCCGATGAATCCCATCGTATCGCGGGCGAGCCCGCCATGGACGAAACCGATCTCGACCGTTTGATCGACGATCTGGAACGCGGCGAACCACGCCAATAAGGCATAAACGCCAACGGCCCGCCAAAATGGCGAGCCGTTGGTATGCGATACAGCGCTATCGCGACGAGAGCGTTATTTCCAGAGATCGCGAATCGTCGCAATCCCTTGGGCGCCCACCGCACGCGCCTGATCGATATCGTCTCGCGTAACCCCGCCTAGCGCATAGACTGGCATACCCGCGGTTTCCACCAGTTGCTGGAAATCATGCCAACCGACCGGCGCAGCCTCTGGGTGGCTCGGGGTCACGCGCAGCGGCGAAAAGGTCACGAAATCGCAACCAATCTCGGCGGCCTGCTCGAGTTGACGGGGATCGTGCGTGGACGCTCCCAACCACTTGTCATTGGCAACAGGGCGATGCTGGAGCGCCATCAAGGTACGGCTGGGCAAATGAATGCCATCGGCATCGATGCTGTCGAGCAGTGCAGGGTCGCCGTTGAGAATCAGGCGTGCCTCGTAGCGACGACAGAGCGCTAGTGCTTGCTCGGCACGCTTTAGATATGCGCTGTCATCCAACGTCTTGGCTCGCAGTTGCACCAGGCGTACGTCGTCATCACGCAAGGCGCGTTCGAGCTTGTCGAGAAATACCGTATCGTCGGCTTCCTCGTCACTGATCAGATACTCGTGCGGCAGACACACCGCGCGCAAGATCGGGTGATTGGCTTCCGGGAACGGATAATTGTTCAGCTCGTTCTGGGGCACCCAACGTACCGCCTGGCCTTCGCGCCCAAAGGGCTCGCCCTCGAACTCATGTACCTGCCAGACATCGAGCAAAATGCGTTTGTCGGCATATTCATGGTGAACGCGAATGAGTGGTTGAGCGCGCAGAATCTCGACGCCCAGCTCTTCGCGGAGTTCACGCCTGAGCGCTTCGAAACCGGTTTCGTAGGGTGCCAGCTTGCCCCCGGGGAATTCCCATAGCCCACCCTGATCGACGATCGAGGGACGGCGTGCCAACAGCACATGACCATCCTCGCGAATGATGGCAGCCGCCGCTACGTGTACCCTTCTCTTCACCATGTTGGTCATTTCACCTTGACTGACTATTCATGATCCACGGACCGAAGGTGGCCCGCTCATCGCTGCTGCCATCCGCACTCGGCTAGCCGTACTGTACGACTCGCACTCAACTACGGTAGTCGGCATTGATGGAGACATAATCGTGTGACAAGTCCGACGTCCAGACCGTCGCCGCGACATCTCCGCGTCCCAGATGGATACGAATCGTGATCTCGGACTCGGCCATGACCGCGCTGCCCGCCGCCTCGGTATACGAAGCCGCACGGCCGCCGCGTTCGACTAGCGCCACATCGCCGAGGTCGATAGAGATACGTGACACATCCAGATCGGGTACCGGAGCACGCCCGACCGCCGCCAAAATACGCCCCCAATTGGCATCACTGGCATAAAGTGCCGTTTTCACCAATGGCGAATGCGCCACGGTAAAGGCAACATCCAACGCTTCCTGCCGATCAGTTGCCCCTTCGACCTCGAGGGTAACGAACTTGGTCGCACCCTCGGCATCACGAATGATCGCCTGCGCCAATTCTACCAGCACCTCGGTCAACGCCGCAGCAAAGCGCGCTTCGTGCTCGTCGGTGCCGATGCGCACACCGCTTCCGGTGGCAGCCAATGTACAGGCATCGTTAGTCGAAGTATCCGAGTCCACGGTGATGCAGTTGAAGGACTCATCGACGGCACGCCGCAACAGTACTTGCAGGCGCGCATCGTCGATGGCGGCATCGGTGAAGACGAAGCTCAGCATCGTGGCCATGTCGGGCTTGATCATTCCTGAGCCCTTGGCAATGCCGTTGATCGTCACCGGTTGGCCGTCGATCTCGATACACGTCGTGGCCCCTTTGGCACGCGTGTCCGTGGTCAGAATGCCTTCGCCCGCGGTCTGCCAGCCATCCACCGACAACGCGGCAAGCGCCTCCGGCAAGGCATCGCATAGCCGCGTCACTGTCAGGGGCTCGCCGATCACACCGGTCGAAAACGGCAAGACGCACTGCGCGGCGACACCCGTCAGCTCGCCTAACGCCTGGCAACTCTGCTCGGCATCGTGCATGCCCTGCTCACCCGTACCGGCATTGGCATTACCGGTATTGATCAGCAGATAACGCGGCCTGTCCGTCTCGAGATGACGTCGCGCCACATGAACCGGTGCCGCGCAAAATGCATTGCGCGTAAACGCCGCCGCCAAAGTCGTCGCCTCGGGCAGCTCGATCACCACCAGATCACGGCGCCCCGGTGCCTTGATACCTGCCATCGCCGTTCCCAGGCGAATGCCCTCGATGGCCGGCATCGCCGGAAAACTCGCTTCCCCCACCGCCATGTCGTCTCTCCTCATGCCACGTTTGCCATGCGCTCAGCTCAATTTGCCGTGGCAATGCTTGTATTTCTTGCCGGAGCCGCAAGGGCACGAGTCGTTGCGACCCACCTTGGGGCCTTCGCGGCGTACCGGCTGTCCGTCGTCTTCGTCGCCAGTACGTTCCTCGCCTTCGGCAGCCACCGCCTCAGCCGAAGCCACGGCGTCTTCATGAACCGGCTGGCTGACCGCACGCTCGCGCTCCAGCGTGGCACGCCGCTCACGTTCCAATTCATCGACCTCTTCCTGACGCCGCACTTGCACATGACTCAGGATGCGAATGACATCGTGCTTGATGTTGGCCAGCAGTGTCTGGAAGAGCTCGAAAGCTTCACGCTTGTATTCCTGCTTGGGATTCTTTTGTGCATACCCACGCAGATGGATCCCGCGACGCAGATGGTCCATGTGCTGCAGGTGTTCCTTCCAACGCGTATCGAGCACCTGCAACATGACCTGCTTTTCGAAGCGGCGCATCAGCTCCGGGCCGACGGCCTCGGCCTTGCTGACGAAGAGACCGCGGTGCTGGTCGTGCAGACGTTCACGCAGCAGGTCTTCATGGAAGTGTTCGTCTTCTTCAGCCCATTGCACCAAGGGAACATCGAGATTGAACTCTTGCTTGAGGTAATCCTGTAGCCCGGGCAGATCCCATTGCTCGGCCAAGCTCTGTGGCGGCACATAACTAGTGATGGCTTCAGACAAGACCTGCTCGCGAATCTCTGCGATATTCGACGAGAGATCATCGGTCCTAAGCACTTCATCGCGCTGCTGATAGACAACACGCCGCTGATCGTTGGAAACGTCGTCGTATTCCAGCAACTGCTTACGAATGTCGAAGTTGCGACCCTCGACCTTTTTCTGAGCACGCTCGACGGCGTTGGACACCATCTTGTGTTCGATCGCCTCGCCGCGCTCTAGTCCCAAGGCATTCATCAACCGCTGTACGCGATCAGAGCCGAACAGCCGCATGAGATTGTCTTCCAACGAGAGGAAGAAGCGTGTCGACCCTGGATCACCCTGACGGCCGGAGCGCCCACGCAGCTGATTGTCGATACGCCGCGATTCGTGGCGTTCGGAACCAATCACGTGGAGACCGCCCGCGGCAAGTACAGCATCGTGGCGTTCCTGCCATGCTGCCTTGAGTGCTGCGAGCTGATCTTCGGAAGGATTATCGAGAGCCGCCGCTTCGGCTTCCCAGTTACCCCCCAATACGATATCGGTACCACGCCCGGCCATGTTGGTGGCGATAGTGACGGCACCGGGCTGCCCCGCCTGGGCGATGATTTCCGCTTCGCTCTGGTGCTGCTTGGCGTTAAGCACATTGTGCGGTATCTGATACTGCTGCATCAGTTGGGCGAGGTATTCGGAGGTATCGATCGATGCCGTGCCCACCAAGATGGGACGCCCGGCTTCGCGTTGCGTCTTGACGTCATCGATGATGGCTTCGAATTTCTCTTCACCGCTCATGTAGACCAAATCGTTGTGGTCCACACGTACCAGAGGACGGTTGGTGGGAATCACCATGACATCCAGCCCGTAGATCTGACGGAACTCGAACGCCTCGGTATCCGCAGTACCCGTCATCCCCGACAGCTTGTCATACAGACGAAAGTAATTCTGGAAGGTCGTCGAGGCCAGCGTTTGGCTCTCTTTCTGAATTGTCACGCCTTCCTTGGCTTCGACCGCTTGGTGCAGCCCCTCGGACCAGCGGCGCCCCGGCATGCTACGCCCAGTGTGCTCGTCGACGATGACGACTTCATCGTTATTGACGATGTAATCGACGTCACGATGATAGAGATGGCGTGCACGCAATGCCGAATGCACATGCTGTAGAAGCCCCAGGTTCTGGGCCGAGTAAAGCGAGTCGTCCGCGCCCAGAAGCTCCGTTTCTCTGAGTATCCCTTCCAGCTTCTGGTGACCGGTTTCCGTCAGCTCCACCTGCTTTTGTTTCTCATCGAGAATAAAGTCCCCGCTGGCCGGGTCCTCTTCGTCGCTGCACTCGTCGAGCCCCAGGGAAAGCTGATTGATACGCCGATAAAGCTCGACGTTTTCTTCGACCGGTCCGGAAATGATCAGCGGCGTACGCGCCTCGTCGATGAGAATCGAGTCGACCTCATCGATGATCGCGTAGTGCAGCGCACGCTGGACCTTATCATCCAGCGAAAACGCCATATTGTCGCGCAGATAGTCGAACCCGAATTCGTTGTTGGTGCCGTATGTGATATCGCAGGCGTAGGCTTCGCGCTTCTGAGCCGAAGCCTGGCCGGAGTAGATCGTGCCCACGCTGAGGTCGAGAAACTCGTAGAGCGGGCGCATCCACTCGGCATCACGGCTCGCCAGATAATCGTTGACCGTCACCACGTGCACGCCCTTGCCCGGCAACGCATTGAGATAGACCGACAAGGTGCCGACCAGGGTCTTGCCCTCGCCGGTTTTCATCTCGGCGATGCGCCCCTCGTGCAACGTCATCCCGCCGACCATCTGCACATCGAAGTGACGCATTCCCATCACGCGCTTACTCGCCTCGCGCACAACGGCGAAAGCTTCGGGAAGTATCTTGTCAATGGACTCGCCTGACTCCAGGCGTGTGCGGAATTCGCTGGTCTTGGCCGTCAGAGCGGCATCATCGAGGGCCTCGAACGTGGGTTCCAGCGCGTTGATGGCCTCGGTGGCCTTGCGCATGCGTTTGACTTCGCGCTCGTTCTTAGAGCCGACAAGCTTACGTACGATGGTATTGAGCATGTGAGATCCTGAAATCCAAAAGTGCCTAAAACGTCATATCGGCCACCGCATCGACGCGGGACCGACGTCGATATCAGGCGGCTAGTCGCCCGATATCTCGGAACCAGACACTGTGTGGTGGACCTCGACGCGAGAGGACGTCCAACCCTACGCTCAATACATGATAGAAGCGCTGCGGCAATCGCCACAGGCGAGGAGACCGGGGGCGACGTCGCCCAGTGTCCAACAGTCGCTTGCGCCGCGCCACACGATGCGATTGGGCACGAATGGCTTCCGGCGCCATCAGGCATATCTGCGTCAACCGCCCTGCTATACGCAATGCATCGGAGTGCATCAACCCCGCCGGCAATAGACACCCGACCAACAGACCGGCAAGCCACCATTGCGCACGGTGGCGCGTGCGAACGCGACGCGGCGGCGTTGAGCTATGGTGCGTAGCGCTGGTCATGCTATCGACGAGCTCCGGCTCATGGTAGATTGCGCAGACATTCTGCTTTCCTTCGCGCGGGCAAGCCCATGAGTATAAAGGCTAAGCGTTTCCGAGCCCAGTCCATCCACCATCTCATCGACGGATCCGGCGAGTTGGGATCGGTGGTACGTATGGCAACACTGCTGCAGCGGGCCCAACAGCACCTACGCGCCGGGCTTCCCGCCGAAATCGCCGAACACGTCTATGTCGGTGGCTACCGGGAAGGCGCCCTGACCCTCATCACCGATGGCGCCGTATGGCTGACGTGGTTACGCTACGAACGCCAACGTCTCCTCACGCTGCTGCGCCAACTTCCCGAATTCGAAGCCGTACTCGCGCTCAATCTCAAGGTCCGCCCCGTACAACCTCTCAAGGCGCCCACCTTCCAGGCACGTGCGCTTTCTCCCGAGGCCGCGCACCATCTCAAGGCATGCGCAGATGACACCACGGACCCCAAGCTAAAAAAAGCGCTGGCGCGCCTGGCTTCCCATGCCCCGGACGACACCTAGACAGCCGTGTCGCACCCCATAAAAAACGCCGACCTATCGGTCGGCGTCAATAAAAGCTTGGTCTTACTCAGTGCGACTATCAGGCTAACGCTGGCGCCGCATACGAGATAGGCGCTGCTTGCGTCTCGTCTTCAAAGGTCACGATTTCCCAAGCGTCCTGCTGAGCCATCAAGGCGCGACATAGCTTGTTGTTCAAGCCATGGCCAGATTTGACGCCGCGGAATTCACCGATGAGGCTATGCCCCAACTGATACAGATCGCCAATGGCGTCGAGCACCTTGTGCTTGACGAACTCATCTTCATAGCGCAAACCACCTTCGTTCACGATACGGTAATCATCGACAACGATGGCATTATCCAGGCTTCCGCCAAGCGCCAGGTTCTGGGCGCGCAGGAACTCCAGATCACGCATGAACCCGAAAGTACGCGCGCGGGACACTTCCTTCACGAACGAAGTCGTCGAGAAGTCGACGCTTGCTGTCTGCTTCTGGTGCGCGAAGACCGGATGGTCGAAGTCGATGGCAAACGCTACTTTAAAACCGTTATGCGGCAAGAAGCGCGCTTCCTTGTCGTCTTCTTCAACCACGATCTCACGCTTGATACGGATGAACTTCTTGGCCGCACCTTGTTCAGCGATGCCCGCCGACTGAATCAAGAAGACGAACGGTCCAGCGCTACCATCCATGATGGGCACTTCCGGGGCACTGAGCTCGACGAAGACGTTGTCGATCCCCAAACCGGCAAATGCTGACATCAGGTGCTCTACCGTTGCCACCTTGACGCCGTCACGCGACAGCGCGGTACAAAGCGTCGTATCGGTCACGTATTCGGCGTTGGCGGCAATCTGTACCACCGGGTCGAGATCGGTACGTACGAAGACGACGCCAGTATTGACCGGCGCGGGGCGCAGCGTCAGGTAGACCTTTTCACCTGAGTGCAGACCCACACCAGTAGCACGGATAGTATTCTTTAATGTACGTTGTCTAATCATGGGCGTAAGCCAAGCTTGGAAATCGTTATGAAACGCTGTTCACTATAACACCGAACGAACGTTTCAACAAAAAAATGTCGCCTGGCCACGCCTATGCGCCCAGCATGTCGTCCGATCAATCGGCCTGACGGCGCAAGAACGCCGGAATATCCAGGTAGTCGTCTAGCTCTTGCGACTTACGGCGCGACTCCTGCCTGGACTTAGCCGACTCATCCTGCTCCTTGGCAGCCTGCTGACGCATGACCGTTGGCTGCTGAAGCTTGCGATAATCGGGCGATTCGGCACTGCGTGCCGCCGCAACCGTCTCACGCTGCGGCGTGGCGACTGCCGCCTTTTCCTTGAGCCCTTCGAGACCCGCTGCCACCACGGTGACGCGCAATTCGTCGGACAATTCCATGTCGATGGACGTCCCAACCACGATCGTCGCGTCTTGGGAAGCAAACTCCTGCACGGTGGCCCCGACATCGTTGAACTCACCGATGGAAAGGTCCGGCCCCGCCGTGATGTTGACCAGGATGCCGCGCGCGCCATGCAGGTCGATGTCTTCCAGCAAGGGGCTGCGGATGGCCTTTTCGGCGGCTTCACGTGCACGATTTTCGCCAGTGGCCGCACCGGTCCCCATCATCGCCATGCCCATCTCAGACATTACGGTGCGCACGTCGGCAAAGTCGACGTTGATGATGCCAGGACTGGTAATCAGCTCAGCGATCCCTTGGACCGCACCCAGCAGGACATCATTAGCGGCACTGAATGCCGACAGCAGGCTCGCGTTCTTGCCAAGCACCGCGAGCAGCTTCTCATTGGGGATGGTGATCAGCGAATCGACATACTCGGACAGCGCCTCCATGCCCTCTTCGGCGGCCCGCATGCGCTTGGGCCCCTCGAAGGGGAACGGACGCGTCACTACCGCCACGGTCAGGATACCCAACTCTTTGGCGACCTGTGCCACGATGGGCGCGCCACCGGTACCAGTACCACCACCCATGCCGGCCGTGATAAACACCATGTCGGCGCCTTGCAGTAGCTCGGCAATCCGTTCACGGTCTTCCGTCGCCGCTTGACGACCGACCTCGGGACTGGCTCCAGCCCCCAGCCCCTTGGTGATCTCGCTGCCGAGCTGAAGAACGGTCTTGGCAGCGACGCGTTTTAGCGCCTGAGCGTCGGTATTGGCACAGATGAACTCGACGCCTTCGATATTGCTTTCGACCATGTGGTTGACGGCATTACCACCGCCACCACCGACGCCAATCACCTTGATAACCGCGCTGCTAGAAGGTGCGTTATCTACCAGTTCGAACATAAGCCCCGTCTCCTGTGACCGCTACTTGTACGGCCCTCTCAGAAATTTCCTTTAAACCAACCTTTGATCCTTTCCAACCCCGAGCGCTCCTGCCTTTGTCCACGTCGGGTATGAGCCTCTTCTCTACGGGGCTGAGCCGACACGACGGCATTACGTTTGGCATCATTCATACCGTAGAGTAGCAAACCCACTCCCGTCGAATAAATCGGATTACGAACGACATCGGCGAGACCGCGAACGTTTTGGGGATAAGCAATGCGCACGGGCATGTGAAAGATTTCTTCGGCCAGCTCGACGACACCCTCCATGCGCGACGTACCGCCGGTTAGCACCACACCGGCCGCCACGAGATCTTCGTAGCCGCTACGCCGCAATTCTTCGCGTACCAATGTAAACAATTCTTCATAGCGCGGTTCGACTACTTCGGCCAACGCCTGGCGAGAAAGATCGCGTGCCGGCCTGTCTCCCACGCTGGGAACCTTGATCATTTCGTCGCTGCTTGCAAGCTGGGTCAGCGCGCAAGCGTATTTGACCTTGATGTCTTCCGCGTACTGCGTTGGCGTGCGTAATGCCATGGCGATGTCATTGGTCACCTGGTCACCCGCGATGGGAATCACCGCCGTATGGCGTATGGCCCCTTCGGTAAACACGGCGATATCGGTGGTGCCGCCGCCAATATCGACCATACACACACCCAGCTCGCGTTCGTCTTCCGTCAATACCGCGTAACTGGAGGCTAACTGTTCCAGTATGATGTCATCGACTTCCAGGCCGCAGCGACGCACGCATTTTTCGATGTTCTGCACGGCATTCAATGCCGCCGTGACCAGGTGAACCCGCGCCTCGAGACGGACACCCGACATCCCCATGGGCTCACGGATACCTTCCTGGTTGTCGATCGCGAATTCTTGGGGCAACACATGAAGAATACGCTGTCCTTCGGAAATAGCACGTGCGCGGGCCGAGTCGATGACACGATCGATATCCGAGGGGGTCACTTCCCGCTCCTTGATGGCCACGACACCGTCGGAATTCATCGAGCTGATATGACTACCCGCCACGCCAACATACACCGAGTGAATATCGCAACCCGCCATCAACTCGGCTTCCTCGACGGCACGCTGGATCGACTGCACGGTCGACTCGATATTGATGACGACCCCTTTTTTCATACCGCGCGAGGGGTGCGAGCCGATACCTGCGATCTCGATGCTTCCATCATCGGAAGGCTGGCCGACGATAGCCACTACCTTGGACGTTCCGATATCCAGCCCGACCACCATGTTGGAAGCATTGGATTGTCCTGCCATAGGTCGGGGTCACTCCTCGAACTGCACTGGGTTTGAAATTCATTGATCTATAAAAACGCGCTGGGCCAATTATAGGAACATGTGACTTTACATCACCACCCAGCAAATGAAACCGGCCTCAGAATACGGTGATTTTTTCGAAAAGGGAAACCCCCGTCGCCCGGATTTCGTGGCCTGGCGCCGAAAAAGGCAACTGCGCCGTTACTCTGTCGCATCTATTTCTGTCTGTCCATGCCAAGCGACGGAAACACCATTGGGATAGCGTAAATCAATGTAGCGAATTTGCGACGCCTGCGTCCCCAACTGTCGTTGCCAGGCCGCCGTAAAACGCGCCAGACGAGATGCGAGATCGGTACGCCCCAGGATAACCCACACACTGTCATTCACCTGAAAGCGCCAAGCGCCACGGTCCTCCAACCGTAACTGTGTCACACGCAAGTCCAAGGTCTCCAGACGGCGTAGTAACGAGTCAAGGTATGCCAATACTTCAGGCCCACTACCCTTGGGGCCCGCTAGATCCGGCAAAGGTTTATCGAAGTCATCGACCGGCCCCGGTGAAAAAGGCTCGCCATGCGTATTGAGCAGCTTGTCATCGTTCCAGTGTGCGACCGGTGTTTGTTCGAAAAGCTCGAAGCGTAAGGCATCCGGCCATTCTCGCGAGACTTTTACTTCAGAGAGCCAATCGATATCGCGAGCCTTGTCGCGCACCTGGTCGAGATCGATGGATAACCAGGTTTCACCGCTGACCAAGGGGGCGAGATTGCGCTGCAAATAGGCCGCCGAGACATAATGCAGGTCGCCGCCGATGGAAACCCGCTCTATGGGCCGGTCGAGCCAGATCCACAACGTACGCCCGCCAGCACCGAGCAAAACAACGAACAGGATCAAACCTAACAAGGCACCGCGCAAACCGGCCTCCTTCATTCTCGCGTCACTCGCCGATCGTGGTGTCGAGAATCCGCAACACCAGCGCATCGAAGTCGAGACCGGCATGCGCCGCCGCTTGCGGCACCAGGCTATGATCGGTCATGCCCGGCACCGTGTTGACCTCGAGTAGCCAGAAACGTCCCTGCGCATCGCGCATCACATCGACACGCCCCCAGCCACTGCCGCCGATCACCTCGAATGCGCGGCGGCACAGCTCGCCCAGCGTACGTTCATCGTCGGCCTCGAGACCACACGGCAATAGATAACGCGTGGTGTCGGAATGATACTTGGCCTCGTAATCGTAGAAGCCACTGGGCACCTCGACGCGAATCGCCGGCAATACCTCGTCGCCAAGCAGCGACACGGTATATTCCTCGCCCTGCACGAAACGCTCGGCCATGATGGCGTTATCGAAGCGTGCCGCCTCAGCATGCGCCGCGATCAACTCTTCCCGTGTATCGACAATACTGATCCCGATGGTCGAGCCTTCATGCACCGGTTTAACGATCAAGGGCAATCCGAGGGTCTCGATGACCGCATCCCAATCCACCGCACCTTCCAGCATGACGCTTTCCGGCGTGGGTAGACCATGGGCACGCCAGAACTGTTTGGTGCGCTCCTTGTCCATACCCAGCGCAGAGGCCAGCACACCGCTGCCCGTATAGGGGATGTCCAGTAGTTCCAAGGCACCCTGTAAAGAGCCATCCTCGCCGTCACGGCCGTGCATGGCGATAAAGACACATTCCGGCGCCAGCGCTTCTAGCCCACTCAATCCTCCACCGGCGAAATCGAACCCGTGGGCGTCGACGCCACTACGCTTGAGCGATGCCAGGATCGCGCGGCCACTGAGTAGCGACACTTCACGTTCGGCAGAACGGCCACCGTATACCACGACGACGCGCCCCGGATGCAGGCGCTTCGTGCCCTCGTTCGTCACGCTGTCATTCATAATTCCATTCCATCCAGATGTAACCGACAACCGGCCAGACGCAACGAGATCCCACCGATATCACCGGCGCCCTGGGTGATCAGAATATCGTCGGGGCGCAGCACGCGTGACAACAACGCCGGTAGCTCTTGCTTGCTTTCGACGAATAGCGGGTCGACCTGGCCACGTTGACGAATCGACCCAGCCAATGTCCGGCCCTCCGCCCCCGGAATCGACGCCTCCCCGGCGCTGTAGACATCCAGCAGCAACAGCGTATCCACGCCCGAGAGTACACGCACGAAATCTTCGTACAGATCTCGCGTACGCGAATAGCGATGTGGCTGGTACAGCATGACCAAGCGACGCTCGGGCCAGCCCGCGCGCACCGCGTCGATGACCATTTCCACCTCACGCGGATGATGGCCGTAATCGTCGACCAGCATGACCTCGCCTTCGGCAGCCGGCGCTGGGAACTGCCCATGCACCTGGAAACGCCGCCCCACACCGGCAAAGTGTGCCAGACCGCGCTGAATGGCCGCGTCGTCGACCCCCGCATCGCTGGCCACGGCGATCGCCGCCAGCGCATTGAGGGCATTATGGCGCCCCGGCATGCCCAACTGGATCTCGAGCGGCGCCATACCTGGCGGACGCTCAGCGGTAAAATGCACTACGCCACCGCGCTGGACGAAATCGCACAACCGGTAGTCGGCATCCTCGGCGAAACCGTAGGTGACGAATTGACGCTGGATGCGCGGAATCAAACCACGCACGTTGTCATCGTCGAGGCACAGCACCGCCAGCCCGTAGAAAGGCAGATTATGCAAGAATTCCAGGAAGGTATCCTTGAGCCGTGTGAAGTCGCCCCCGTAGGTCGCCATATGGTCGGCATCAATATTGGTAACGATCGAGACCATCGGTTGCAAATGCAGGAACGAGGCATCCGACTCGTCGGCCTCGGCCACCAGGTAATCGCCCTCGCCCAGGCGCGCGTTGGTGCCGGCACTGGTCAGCTTGCCGCCGATCACAAAAGTCGGGTCGAGCCCACCCTCGCCAAGTAGCGTCGACGTCAGGCTGGTCGTGGTGGTCTTGCCATGCGTTCCCGCCACAGCGATGCCATGCCGAAAGCGCATCAACTCGGCAAGCATTTCCGCACGCCGGACGATGGGAATACGATGCTCACGTGCCCAGCGAATCTCTGGATTCTCGGTGTCGACTGCCGTAGAGACGACCAGAACATCGGCACCCTGAGCATGCTCATCGACGTGCCCGATGCACACGCGAATGCCGCAATCACGGAGATGCTGCGTGACGGGCGACTCACGCAGATCGCTACCGCTGACCGTATAGCCCTGATTGGCTAACACCTCTGCGATCCCGCACATGCCGGCACCACCGATGCCCACGAAATGGATATTGTGAATGCGGCGCATGCCCAACCCAGTGCGGTTCGGACGAGTTGGAGCGGAAACGTTATTCGCTATCAATATTTTGCCTCCATGCACCCCGCCACTAGGCGCTCGACCGCTTCCAAACGCGCCTCGGAGCGTGCCGCGACCGCCATGGTAGCCAAGGTCTCGGGTTCGAGAAGTGCCGCCAACGTCTCGGCGAGACTCGCCGCCGTCAGTTGCTCCTGCGGCATCAAACGCGCGGCTCCGGCATCGACCAATTGCCGCGCGTTGAGTGTCTGATGATCGTCGACGGCATGCGGAAACGGCACCAATACCGAGGGCTTGGCCGCCGCAGCAAGCTCGGCGATCGTCAAGGCGCCGGCACGACAGACAATCAAGTCCGCCCAATCATAGGCCGCTGCCATATCGTCGATGAAGGCACTAACCTCGGCGCTGACCTCCACCTCGGCGTATTCCGCTTGCGTCGTGGTTTCCTTGTCGCGTCCCGCTTGGTGACGCACTTCGGGGCGATGAGCCTCTGGCAACTGCGCCACGGCCCGGGGCACATTGACATTCAGTGCCTGCGCGCCCAATGAGCCACCCAGTACCAACAATCGCAGAGGACGCGCGCGAAGCGTCTCGACATCGCGCGGTGTCTCGCCCAGCGTGGCGATGTCATCGCGTACGGGATTTCCCACTACCTTGGCCTGGTGCTCGCCGAACGCACCCGGAAATGCGGCATAGACGCGATCAGCCAGACGCGCCAGATAGCGATTGGTCATTCCAGCCAAGGCGTTTTGTTCATGAATAATCAAGCGCCGCCGCATCAACCAGGCGGCCAGCCCGCCGGGGCCGCTGGCGAAACCGCCCAACCCGACTACTAGTTGCGGATCGAATGTGGCAATCACTTGGCGTGCCTGCCAGATGGCTTTGGCTAGACGCCATGGGGCCAATAGCCATCCGACGATCCCATTGCCGCGCAGGCCGGACACTTGCACACGATGCAAGGTAATTTCGGCCGCCGGTACCAATTGATTTTCAATTCCTCGAGGGCTGCCCAACCATTCCACCACGACACCGCGTTCGCGCAGCGCCTTGGCCAGTGATAGCGCAGGCACCACATGACCGCCGGTCCCGCCGGCCATAATCAGAACACGGGACACTTGCTGATGAGGCACTAGCGCTCTCCTCGTTCTTGTTTCTTCGCTTGGCGTGCCGCCTGAGTGGCACGCGTCTTGGCTCGCATCTCGGCATCGACGCGCAGCAACAAGGCGACCATGACACTGCTGACTGCCAAGCTGGAGCCCCCATAGCTCAATAGCGGCAAGGTCAGCCCTTTAGTGGGCAGCATGCCCGTACTGACGGCGATATTGATAAATGCCTGTGCCCCGAACACCAGTGAAATGCCGTAGCACAGGTAAGCGGAAAAGGCCCAGCCACGCAATTCAGCTTTGCGCCCTATGCGAAGCCCGCGAAAGATAAGCAGCGCGAACAAGCAGACGACGGCGACGGCACCCACAAGTCCTAACTCTTCGGCCAGGACCGCGAACACGAAATCGGTGTGCGCCTCAGGCAGATAAAATAGCTTCTGGACACTATTTCCTAGCCCAAGGCCCAGCCAATGCCCACGCCCGAAGGCGATCAATGCTTGTGTCAACTGATAGCCACTGGAGTACTGATCGGCCCAGGGATTGGCAAAACTGGTAATGCGCTCCAGGCGATAAGGCTCGGCCACGGCCAGCAATCCCCCGGCGACCACGACCACGATCATGACGAAACCGAAGCGCCCCAGCGGCGCTCCCGACATCAGCAACATGCCCATCATGCAACCGCCGATCACTACGACGGCCCCGTAATCCGGCTCGAATATCAAAAGTGCCACGTACACCCCGAGCACCACGAACGGGCGCAAGAAGGCGCCCCAATCGCGGCGCACTTCGGGGAGATAACGTTGTAAATAATCGGCGAAGTAAACGATGAGACACAACTTGGCGACTTCCGACGCCTGGATATTGACAATGCCCAAGGGGATCCAACGCTTGCTGCCATTGACTTCGTGACCGATAAGCAGCACCGCGATAAGAAGCACGATACCCAACAACAGCAAACCGGGCCCCCAGGAACGCCAGCGCTCAAGCGGTATACACAGCGCCACGAGCCCGAGCACGATCGAGCAGAGCACGAACACACCATGACGAATGCTGAAGTAATAAGGGTTACCGGTAAGACTGGTCGCGATTTCAGACGACGCCGAGGTCACCATGATCCAGCCCACCAGCAACAACGAGAATGTCGCCAGCAGCAACCACCCGTCAGTCGCCTGCCCTTGGGTGGAAAGTCGTTTTTCCCAACGCGCTAGCATGTCGTCGCTCCGCCCTGCGTCAACCACTGTCGAAAGGCATCCCCACGCGCCATGTAATGGGGAAATTGGTCGAGGCTTGCGCACGCGGGCGACAGCATGACGGCATCACCGGCGCACGCGATGACCTGCGCCCGTCGCATGGCCGCGTCGAGATCGGGAACTCGGGTAACCGGAACGCGCCCTGACATGACATGCGCAAGGCGCTGAGCATCGCGTCCGAACACCACCACCTCGCGTGCATAACGCATCAGCGGCTCAACCAGCGGCGTGAAATCGGCGCCCTTACCGTCGCCACCCGCTAATAGAACCAGTCGGCCCTCGAGCACCGGCCCGACCCCGTCAATCGCCGCCAACGTCGCGCCCACATTGGTGCCCTTGGAGTCGTTGATCCAGCGCACGCCATCACGTTCGGTGACCAGCTCGCCCCGATGCGGCAAGCCAGGGAAACGCTCGAGGACACGACGCATCGCCATCAGCGGTAAGCCCAATTGTGCCCCCATCGCTAGCGCCGCCAGGGCATTGGCATGATTGTGTCGTCCGGGCATGCGCACACTACGCGTCGACATCAGAGGTGTGTCGCCATGCACGAGCCAGGATTCCCCATCATGCTCGGCGATGCCCCAATCGTTGCTAGAAGGGACTTGAGTGGTAAATCGCGCCACTTCGCGCACATCAGTATCAGGCCATGTAGCAGCATCATCAGCATTGACGACGGCATGCCGCGCGCCGCGAAAGACACGCTGCTTCGCCGTTCGGTAGCCATCCATGTCGCCGTGACGATCCAGGTGATCCTCGCAAAGATTGAGAAACGCCGCCGTTTCGGCACTCAGCCAAGCAGTGGTTTCCAACTGGAAGCTTGAGAGTTCGAGCACGAACAGCTCGGCGTCCGGAGCCTCGGCAAGCAAGTCGAGTGCCGGTGTACCGAGATTCCCCCCGACCGCAACGCGACGCCCTGCTTCCCGTGCCATATCACCAAGCAGAGTGGTCACCGTCGATTTAGCATTGGAGCCGGTGATCGCAGCTAGCGGCGCGCGACACGCACGCACGAAAAGCGCAATCTCGCCGACCACGTGTGGGCCTTCACCCTTGGCATTCACGTACTCGACGAGCCCCGGCGTGCGCAAATCAACCCCAGGGCTGACCACGATTTCAAGCGCCTCGCCCATATCCAGCGCTTGCAGCGGGCCGCACATCACCTCGACGTCCGGATAGGCCGCGCGAAAAGTCTCCAGGCCTGCAGGCATCTCGCGCGTATCGGCGATCATGAACGGCACTCCCTGACGGGTGAGATGCCGCGCGATCGCTTGGCCGGAGACACCCAACCCGATGATTAGCGTATATCCAGGGGGCACCTTGGCCATATCAGCGAATCTTCAACGTGGCTAGCCCCATCAAGACCAGCACGACCGTGATAATCCAGAAACGCACGATCACGCGCGGCTCGGGCCAGCCCTTGAGTTCGAAGTGATGATGAAGGGGCGCCATGCGAAAAATACGTCGCCCCGTCAGCTTGTAGGAGCCCACCTGCAACATGACCGAGACGGTTTCCATCACGAATACCCCGCCCATGATGAACAGCACGATTTCCTGACGCACGATGACGGCCACCACCCCGAGCGCGGCGCCTAGGGCCAACGCCCCGACATCGCCCATGAATACCTGCGCCGGATAGGTATTGAACCACAGGAAGCCTAGCCCCGCTCCGGCGATGGTACCGCAGAACACGGCGAGCTCGCCGGCCCCCGGCACCAGAGGGATATGCAGGTATTGTGCGAAGACGGTGTTACCGCTTGCGTAAGCGAAGATCGCCAGCCCCATGGCAACGAGCACGGTCGGCATGATCGCTAGGCCGTCGAGCCCATCGGTCAAGTTGACCGCATTGGAGCTGCCCACGATGACGAAATAGGTCAAGACGATGTAGAAAAGCCCTAGCGGTACCACGACATCCTTGAACAATGGCACGATCAGGCTGACCTCAACGGGGCTGGCCGCCGTGAGATACAAGATGACCGCCGCGCCGAGGCCAATGGCCGATTGCCAGAAGTACTTCCAGCGTGCTGGCAAGCCGCGTGGATTTTTCTCCACGACCTTGCGGTAATCGTCGACCCAACCGATGGCACCGAAACCAAGCGTCACGGCCAACACCAACCAGACGTAGTGGTTGGTCAGGTCTCCCCAGAGCAGGGTGCTGATGGCGATGGCGATGAGAATCATCGCCCCGCCCATGGTCGGCGTACCAGCCTTGGAAAGATGCGATTGCGGCCCATCGTCGCGCACCGCTTGGCCGATCTGACGTTCGACCAGACGCTTGATGACCTGAGGCCCCAACCACAGGCACAGCATGAGGGCGGTCAGCGTGCCCAGGATCACGCGCAGGGTCAGGTAATTGAAAACGTTGAAGGCGCTTTGGTAATTCGCCAATAAGTCAGCCAGGAAAAGCAGCATGAGTCGCGTTCACCTTGGTGCATCCGTGCGCAGTTCGGCAATCAAGCGTTCCATACCGGCACTGCGCGACCCCTTGACCAGCACACTGGCCCCAGAGGGAAGATGGTCGCGGGCATAACGCACAAGCGTCGCCCAATCATCGAAATGACACGCCGAATCGCCGAATGCCGCCACCGCAGCGCGGGCATCGGCACCGAACGTGCCGAGAAAGTCGATCTTCAGTTCCCGCGCAGCGCGGCCCAAGTCAGCATGCAAGCGCTCGCTATCGCGGCCCAGCTCCCCCATGGCGCCCAGGAAGCACCAGCGGGGCGCGGGCATATCGGCCAACACCGTCAGGGCCGCATGGACCGCACCGGGGTTGGCATTGTAGGTATCATCCAGCAGGCGCGAACCACGCAGCCCCGGCACACACGCCATACGGCCCGCCATTGCCTTGCAGGCCTCGAGCCCGGCGACAACATCGGCGCCCGAAACGCCCAGCGCCCATGCTGCTGCCGCACTGGCCAGCGCATTAAGCACATTATGGCGCCCCAATAAAGCCAACTGGATCCGGCCCAATGGCTCGCCATCCACAGATAACGTGAAAGCATAACGCCCGGCATCGTCACAGGCTAGCGCCTGGGCACGCACCCGCGCCGTGGCATCGAGCCCGAAATCGAACACTTCAGCCTCGCCGGCCAGTTCCCGCCACAGTGGAAAAAACCGGTCGTCGCGATTGAGCACGGCGGCGCCAGAGGCCGACAATCCCTGAAGGATTTCCGCCTTGGCCTGGGCGATCTGGCCAAGACCACCGAACTCACCGATATGCGCCCCCGTGACATTGGTAATCACCGCCACATCGGGACGCGCCAGCGCCGACGTCCAGGCGATCTCGCCCAAGTGATTGGCCCCCACCTCGACGACCGCGCGGCGGTACTCTGGCGATAACGCCAGTAACGTCTGCGGCACGCCGATATCATTGTTGAGGTTGTCGCGCGTGGCGAGGGTCGGCTGCGAACGTGACAAGATCGACGCGAGCATTTCCTTGACCGTGGTCTTGCCGCTATTACCAGTGACCGCGACCACTTCTCCCGACCAGGCGCGCCGACGAACGCGCCCCAGCATACCTAGTGCCAGACGCGTGTCGGCGACTTCGATCTGGGGCAAGGGAGTCGCCATGGGACGCGATACGATCGCCCCGACCGCTCCCTTGGTGCGTGCCTCTTCCAAGAAATCATGGCCATCGAAGCGCTCGCCGACCAAGGCCAAGAAGACGTCGCCCGGTACGATTCGACGCGTATCGCTCACCACCTGCACCGCCTCGGCGTCTACCTCGGGGGGAGGTGCCCCCAGCCAACCCGCGATGTCGCGTAGCGTCGTCGCGCTCATGCCTCATGCTCCCGACGTCGCTCAAGCGCGGCCTGCACCACCTCGACATCGCTGAACGGATAACGCCGGCCGTCGATATCTTGATAGGTTTCATGCCCTTTGCCGGCGATCAGCACGATGTCGTCCGCATTGGCGTCCTGCAAGGTACGCTCGATCGCCTCGCCACGTCCCGCCACGCATTGCGTGCGAGCCTGGCCAGTACTCGAGAGCCCCTCCACGATCTCGCCACGAATCGATGCCGCCGGCTCGCCCCGTGGGTTGTCGTCGGTGATCACCAGGCGGTCGGCCAGCGCCTCGGCAGCTTGCGCCATCAGCGGGCGCTTGCCACGATCACGATCGCCGCCGCACCCAAAAACGCACCATAGCTTGGCCCCCTCTTGAGCGGGGACATGCGCACGTAACGCGTCAAGAGCGTTGCTCAGCGCCTCCGGCGTATGCGCATAGTCGACCACCACCGTCGGCGCACCATCCGCGACCAGACGCTGCATGCGCCCAGGCACCGGCGCAAGCTGCGCGGCGGCGTCGAACAACGCAGCCAAGTCGCATCCCAGACCATAGAGCGTCGCCATCGCCAAGAGCACGTTGTCGAGATTGAAACGCCCCAGCAGCGACAGCTCCAATTCACGCTCACCCTCCGGCGTCGCGATCAAGGCACGCTGCCCGAGCGCATGCGGAAACCAGTCGATGACACGCAAGGTAGTGGCTTCATCGCACCCCGTGGCGAGCACACGCACACTCTTGGGAAGGCCAGCCAGCATCAATGGCGCCAAGCGATCATCGCCATTGACCACCGCCAGCGACAACTCACGATGCTTGAACAGGCGTGCCTTGGCCGCCGCGTAGGCCGCCATGCTGCCGTGATAATCGAGATGATCGCGGCTGATATTGGTGAACACCGCCGCACGGAACCGGCACCCGACCACACGCCCTTGCTCGAGCGCATGCGATGAGACCTCCATGGCGACGCGCTCGACACCCTGCGCGCCCAGACTTCCCAATGACGCCTGAAGCGCCAACGGCCCCGGCGTCGTCAATGCGCCGGGCTCGAGCCGCCCCGGACGTCCAACGCCCAAGGTACCGATCACCGCCGTCGCCGTACCCAGCGATTCCGACAGCGCAGCCATATAATGGGTGACCGAACTCTTGCCGTTGGTGCCGGTTACGCCAATCAGCTCCAGCGTCTCGGGGACACAGAACAGATAACGCCCCAACTCGCCGAGGCGCCCGCGCAGACCTGGCACGCCAAACACGCGCGCATCCTGTTCGGGAATATCTTCCGACATGGCGTCCGTATCGTAGAGGACCGCGTCCGCGCCGGACGCCAGCGCCTGCTCGATAAAGGCGCGCCCATCGGCATGTGCTCCCGCCACGGCCACGAACAGCACGCCAGGGCCCGCTTCACGACTGTCGAGCGTCACCACGCAAGTGGATAGCGCAGGACGCCAGCCATCGAGCAGCGCGGTCGTGGCATGCGATGGCCAGAGCAACGCCAGGGTATCCGCCAAACGTTGCGTATCGATTTCCATCACTCGGAAGTCTCCTGTTTATCGGGGGGCACATCGAGAAGACGCAGCGCCTTGCCCACCACACGGCCAAAGACCGGTGCCGCCACCAGACCACCGTAATACTCGTCTCCCTTGGGATTGTCGATCATCACCACCGTCACGATGCGCGGGTCGGAAACCGGCGCAATACCCGCAAACAGGCCACGATAGGCTTTTTGCTGATAGCCCCCAGCGGTCACCTTGCGAACCGTACCGGTCTTGCCCGCTATGCGGTACCCCTCCACCATCGCACGTGAGCCACCGGCATCGGGCTGAACGATCTTCTCCAGCATGCCCAGTAACTCATGCGCAATCGTCGGTGACATGACCTGTTCACCGATCGGAGCCGAGGTGCGCTTCAACAACGAGGGATGCAGACGTCGCCCGTCGTTGGCGATCGCGGTGTACGCACTGGCAAGCTGCAAAGGCGTCAGCGCGACCCCATAGCCATAAGCCATGGACGCCTGAGCACTGCGCGACAAGCCACTCAAGGGCGGTAGACTGCCGCTGCCTTCACCCGGAAAACCGGTCCCCGGGGCTTGCCCCAGCCCCAGCCTTTGGTATTGCTTCCAGATAGTGTCCTTATCCAGCTTCAAGGCGATATGGGACATCCCGATATTGGACGAATGCAGCAGAATCCCCCCGGGGGTAAGCTTGCCGTAATTGCGAAAGTCGCTGATCGTATATCCATCGATGACCATCCATCCCGGCGAGGTGTCGATGACCGTATCGGGGCTGATCTTGTCCGTCGCCAGCGCCGCCGACATTGCCAAAGGCTTCATGACCGACCCCGGCTCGATAGCGTCGGTCACCGCCTGGTTGCGCAAGCCATTGACGTCGATCGAAGTGCGATTGTTGGGGTTATAGGATGGAAGGTTGGCCATCGCCAGGACTTCGCCACTTCGCGCATCCATCATCACTAGGGAGCCACCGTCGGCATCATGAGCGTCGACGGATTTCTGCAATTCACGGTACGCCATGTACTGCAAGCGCAGGTCGATCGATAGCGTCAGATCGCCTCCCGGCTTGGCATCCTTGAGCAAGTGTAGATCGCGCACCAGGCGGCCCTTGCGGTCCTTGAGCACACGCCGCTTGCCAGGCTGGCCACTGAGATAATCGTCGTAGGCCAGCTCCAAGCCTTCCTGGCCATGGTCGTCGACATTGGTGACACCCACCAATTGCGCGGCGACATCGCCAGAGGGGTAATAACGCTTGTACTCGTCCTTGGCGTAAACGCCGGGTATATCGAGCTCGCGGGCGGGCTTTGCCGCTTCCGGTGTCATGCGCCGCCGCAGATACATGAACTCATGCTCGGAATAACGCTCGACACGCGCTTCGAGCGTATCGGGGTCCATCTTCAAGGCGCGCGCGAGCGTCTCCAGTTGGGTCGGGTCGGAAGGCAGTTCCTGGGGATTGGCCCATAGCGTCACTACCGGCGTGGAGATCGCCAGCGGGTCGCCGTTGCGGTCGGAAATCATTCCACGGTGCGCATTGATCGGCTCGACGCGCAGCGTGCGCGCATCCCCCTGGTTCTGCAGAAAGTCTCGGTCGATGACATTGAGATAGGCAATACGCCCGACCAGAGCACTCAGACCGATGATCACGATGCCCAGCAAGAAAAAGTAACGTCCACGGCCCATCGGCCCGTTATTCGGCGAACGGCGCCTCGTGGTGGATCGACGCTCGCGACTCATGGACGAATGACCTCGACGTCATCGACGTCGGGCACGCGCATCTCCAGGCGTTCGACGGCCATATCCTCGACCCGTGCCGGCGCCGACCAGGTGCTCTCTTCAAGAAGCAGCCGTCCCCAGACGGTCTGCAAGCTATCACGCTCGCTTTCCAGCTCTTGAAAACGCGCATACTGCACACGCGTCAGGTGGGTGCTGGCAATGGACGCCAACGAGCTGATCAGCATCACGCCAATCAGAATCAGCAGGATGACATGGCGCCAACGCAAGCGACTGGCGAACGGCCAGCCGATCTTGAGCGTGGTGTTTCGTCCTTGAGCCGCCATCACGAACCTCAGTCGAGTTTCTGGGCCACGCGCATCACGGCACTGCGCGCGCGAGGATTGAGGGCCACCTCGCACTCCCCGGGACGGCTCGCCTTGCCGACCATGGCTAGGCGTCGATTCAACTGCGTATCGCGAATCGGGAAGTCGCGTGGCAGGTGCGTATCGCCACGTGCCTGGTCACGAATGAAGCGTTTGACCAGCCGATCCTCCAGGGAGTGGAAACTGATCACCACTAAACGCCCACCCGGCGCCAGCGCCTCGAGTGCGGCGGCGAGCGCGGCCTCGAGCTGCTCGAGCTCGCCGTTGATATGAATGCGAATCGCCTGAAACACTCGCGTCGCGGGGTGTTTGCCTTTTTCCCAGGCCGGGTGCGCGGCCTTGACGAGCTCCGCCAGGTCTTCGGTATGCGTGATCGGTCGCTCGGCGCGGCGCGCGATGATCGCTTTGGCAATGCGGCGCGCGAAGCGCTCCTCACCATAACGTTTGAAGACATCGCTCATTTCGCGCTCAGCGACACGAGCCAACCAGTCGGCGGCACTTTCTCCCTGGGTAGGGTCCATACGCATGTCGAGCGGGCCATCGCGCAAGAAACTGAAGCCACGCGAAGGATCGTCAAGCTGTGGCGATGAAACACCGACATCCAATAACACACCCCCTAAGCGACCGTGCAGCGCATGGTCGCGGGCGATGCCATCCAGCTCGGCGAAGCGGCCGTATTGAAGAGAGAAGCGCGGGTCATCCAGCGCGGCGCCTTCAGCAAGCGCCGCCGGGTCGCGATCAATAGCCAACAGGCGTCCTTGTGGAGATAGCCGTTCGAGGATCGCGCGGGAATGCCCACCGCGACCGAAGGTGCCGTCCAGATAGCAGCCGTCGGGGTCGGTGATCAGTGCGTCTACCGCACCGTCGAGCAACACACTCGCGTGTCGGTAATCAACCGCCCGACCATCAACAGCACTCGGCGTATCGGAAAGCGGGTCCTTCTCGGGATTGTCACGATGCTGCATGAATCACTCGGGCATTGGGGCCTGCCGCCGCTGTATCGGGCCGCCCGAAGGCAGACGTCGCGGCATGACGCGCACAGACCCGGAGATCTGAAATTCGAATGGGAGCCAGCCTATAAGCCGGGTTCTGTCGAGGACAGCCATTCCTCTAGGGGCCGCGTCACCACGGCCCTCAAGCAACCTACCCGAACCCAGCGCGGGCCACGCCTTTGGGTTCCTATTTGGTCTTGCTCCGGGTGGGGTTTACCTTGCCACGCACTGTTACCAGGCGCGCGGTGCGCTCTTACCGCACCCTTTCACCCTTACCGGCGGGCCAAAGCCCGCTTAGGCGGTCTACTCTCTGCTGCACTTTCCGTCGACTCACGCCGCCCAGGAGTTACCTGGCACCCTGCCCTATGGAGCCCGGACTTTCCTCCCCCACGCAATACGCAGCGGCGACTGTCCGGCCGGCTCCCAAGCGCGCAAGAATAACAGCCCCTCGCAGGCCCCTCAAGCGCCCAAACTCCGCAAGGGCACATTGTTATGCACCGCTGTCCTTGAGGGCCTGTGCACATTGGTACCAATATTTTTTGCGCCCCCCGAGACGGCTGGCCACAACCGTCGCCGCGGCCTTGACGCCGACGCCTTCGGCGAGCATCGCTGCCAGCCATGCCTCGCCTTCGGCCAGGGCTTGTGTCTCGTCATCCCGAGGCTCAGCGCCTGCCACCATGATCACGAATTCGCCGCGCGCCTGATTAGGGTCTTCGCGCATGCGCGCCAACAATGTCTCGGCATCGGCATCGAGAAATGTTTCGAACGTCTTGGTCAACTCCCGCGCCAGAACCACGCGCCGCGTACCAAATAGTGCTGCGATATCCTGAAGTGTCGCCTGAATGCGATGCGGCGACTCGTAATAGACGAGGGTTTCTTCGCGCTCGAGCGCAGCCGTGAGGCGCTGACGTCGCGCGCCTCCCTTGGCGGGTAGAAACCCCTCGAAGAGAAAACGATCCGTCGCCAAACCGGCCGCCGACAACGCCGCGACCAGCGCACAGGCCCCGGGCACCGGGATGACTCGATGGCCGCTCGCACGCAGCTCCCGCACCACCACGAAGCCAGGATCGGAGATCAGCGGCGTCCCTGCATCGCTGATCAACGCCACATCCTGACCGGAGGCCAGCGCATCGCGCAGCGCCGTCACCCGCGATGCTTCATTGTGCTCATGCAGCGAAACCAACGGCTTGTCGATTCCCAGATGACGCAACAAGCGTGCACTGTGCCGCGTATCCTCCGCAGCCACCCAGGATACCTCACCGAGCAGACGGGCCGCGCGAGGACTCAGATCCTCGAGATTCCCAATCGGCGTGGCGACCACGTACAATGCCCCTTCACATCCTTCGCTCATTCGTTAATATCCCGGTTGCGACGCTCTATTGGATAACTTGCGTCGTGTCATGTCGCCAGCGCCACGCACCATTGGATCATGCGGCCGGCGCCAGTCTCAGCATGCGTCAGACATAATCCGGAACAGGGAACCGTCCGAGTCACACCGCCATAAAGGAATGACATCATGCCCAAATCGTTGCGCAGCCTGTTCGGGTTCGCCTTGATCGCCCTACTACTCGCCGGGTGCGCCAGCGGCCCGGGGCCCAGCGATACACGACCCGCCATGCAAGGCCTCAGCGCCGGTGAACTGCTCGATAAGGCCCAAGGCCAATCCGCTACGCAGGCAGCACAGAGCAGGCTCCAAGCGGCCCATATCCTAACACGGCAAGGCGAGGACGAGCAGGCGCTTGACGTCGCCCGCGACCTCGATGCGTCGCAACTAACGCGCGAGGATCGCATCGATCGCGCTCTTCTCATCTCCGATCTCAGCCTGCGCAAGGAAGATGGCCGAAGCGCTCTGGCAGCCACGCAGATACTCGGCGATATCGATGACATGCCACGCGACGCACAGCAGACATTACGCCATCGTCGCGGCCTGGCCCTGACACTGGTGGGCGAATCGCGTGCGGCGGCGGAATCCCTGATCGGCCTGCAACGCGACGAGGCCCCTTTCGAACTCAACGACGACATCTGGACACCACTGTCGCGGTTGAGCGAGGCCACACTCGACCGTATGGAGGATCAAGGCGGCTCTCTCACTCAAGGCTGGGTCGAGCTCGCACGGCTATATCGCCAAAGTGGCGGTGACATGTCCCGCCTCACCGACGCACTGGACGATTGGCGCTCGGATTACGCCAACCATCCCGCTGCCCGCCGCCTGCCTAGTGACCTCTCTGCACTGAAGGACCTGCGCGGCAACGACGTCAAGCACATTGCCATCTTCCTCCCGGAGTCCGGCCCGCTGGCGAACGTGGCCAAAGCGATCAAGAAAGGCATCGAGACACGCCACACGGTTGCCCTCAACCAGGGCGAACAGACACCACAACTGACGTACTACGACAGTAGCGCGGGAAATCTCGCGGCCCTTTACGCACAAGCCACCATGGACGGTGCACAGGTCGTGCTCGGACCGCTCAACAAGGATCTGGTATCGCAACTCGAGCAGCGCGATGATGTCGCTCTGCCGACGCTGGCCCTCAACTACGGCGAACACGACCGCAATCAAGCGGACGAACTATTCCAATACGGACTATCGGCCGAGGACGAGGCGCGTCAAGCCGCCAAGCGTGCACGCATGGATGGCCATCACGAGGCGGCCGCGCTGATTCCCGACAACGCATGGGGCGAACGCGTCTTCAAGGCTTTCCGTACGCACTGGGAAGAACGGGATGGCGAGCTCGATGCCGTCGTGCATTATGACCCCAAGGGCCCCGTCAGCGAGGCGACGAAACGCCTGCTGAACGCCGACGGCAAACGTAGTGGAAACGAGGATATCGATATGCTCTTCCTCGTGGCATTGCCTAGCTATGCACGCCAAGTACCACCTACGCTGGACTATTACTACGCAGGCGACCTCCCCGTCTACGCGACGTCCCAGGTTTATGGCGGCCAACCCCAACCGCGCGCCGACCATGACCTCAACGATGTGATGTTCATGGATATCCCCTGGCTGATACCGGACGCCGCGGCCGGCGGCGAAGAAGCGTTGCCGTTTTACTCCACCTATCGCGAACTCGACGCCCAAGATGATCCTAGTCTGCTCAAGCTCAATGCCATGGGCGTCGACGCCTACGAACTAGCACGTCGTCTACCTCTGATTCAGGCACTACACTCGCTGGAAGTCTTCGGTGCCACCGGAACGCTTCAGGCACGCGACGACGGACGGATTCAGCGCACATTGCCCTGGGCTCAGTTCCAGTCAGGCGTGCCCGCGCCACTACTGACCGGTGGGTCCGACCTGGACATCGACAATGTCACGCTCGACCCATGACCCACGGCGGCGCGGCCTTGAGATGGAGCGTCGCGCCGCCGACTGGCTGACCACGCATGGTTTGCAGTTGGTGGATACCAACCAGCATGCCAGGCGCGGCGAGATCGATCTCGTCATGCGCGACGGCGAGACACTGGTATTCATCGAGGTGAGGCACCGCACCCATACCAGCCATGGTCACCCCCTCGAGACCGTGACCGCCGCCAAGCAGCGTCGCCTGGTCAGCGCGGCACGTTTTTATCTCCATCGCAACGGGCTATCATGTATGTGTCGTTTCGACGTCGTAGGCGTCACCGGCACGCCACCCAACGTGTCGTTCGAGTGGATTCGTTCGGCATTCGACGCCTTTTGACCCAAGCAAGGCCTCTATCCATGGATTTTCAATCACGTATACTCGGCCACTTCAACGCCAGCATCGATGCCAAGACCTATGCCAGCGAGGTCCTGCCGGCCTTCATCGAAGTTGCCAGCCAGATGATGGTTCAATGCCTCGTCAGCGAAGGTAAGATTCTGGCCTGTGGCAATGGCGGTAGCGCCGGCGACAGTCAGCACTTCTCTTCCGAGCTACTCAATCGCTTCGAGCGCGAGCGCCCCAGCCTGCCGGCACTGGCTCTGACGACCGATACCTCGACACTTACCTCGATTGCCAATGACTACAGCTATAACGAGATTTTCTCCAAGCAGATACGCGCCTTGGGTCAGCCCGGCGACGTGTTGCTGGCAATCTCCACGAGTGGTAACTCGGCCAACGTAGTCCAGGCCATTCAGGCCGCACATGATCGCGACATGCATATCGTGGCATTGACGGGTCGCGATGGCGGCGACATGGCATCACTGCTTGGACAAGACGACTGCGAAATTCGCGTCCCCTCGACCTCTACGGCGCGCATTCAGGAAGTGCATTTGCTCGCAATACATTGCCTATGCGATCTCATCGATCAACAACTGTTTGGCAGCACCGAATAAGGAATTCGTCATGACACGACAGGTTATTCTTCCACTACTCCTTGGTATCACGCTAGCGCTAGCCGGCTGCGCCTCACCTTTCACCGACAACCAAGGCGGTGAAAACTATGGCAAGCGCACTCCCGGCATGAAGGTGGAAGACGAAAGCATCCAGAACAAGATTTCCGACAATCTTACCAACACTGACGCACGCTTTCGCGATGCACATCTCAACATCGACAGTTACAACGGCATGGTACTTCTCACCGGCCAAGTAGCGAGCGACGAGCTCAAGAAAAAAGCCGGCAACGTAGCCGAGCAAGTACGGCAGGTGCGTCGCGTTCACAACGAACTGGAAGTCGCCGCCAACTCCCCCATCGGTCAGCGCATGACGGATACTTGGATCACCGGACGGATCAAGGCAAGCCTCGCGACCGACGAGCGCATCGACGGCAGCCGAATCCGGGTAATCACCGAAAACAGCACGGTCTATCTAATGGGCATGGTAACCCACCAGGAAGCAGATATCGTGACCAACATCGCTTCACAAGTGGGTGGCATTCAGCGGATCGTCAGAGTCTTCGAATATCTGAATTGAGCACCTAGCAGGGTCAAAAGACCCTGCTTTCACTTCACGACACGTAGGGATGGGCGCCCCTTGGTACGCCGGGCGTCGTCACTGTCACTCTCGGTTCCACTGGCTTCTTCATCGTCCTGCGCCTCGACGCTTTCCAGCGCAGGGCGATCGTCATCGTCCTTCGGCTGGGTGCCGTTACCCTCGCTCGTTTCGGCTTCCGGCATGACCGGCTCATGGCCAAAGACCATACCGACCCCATTCTCACGCGCATAAAGCGCGATCAAGGCCTCCATGGGCACGACGACCTCCATCGGCTGGCCGGAAAAGCGCGCTCCGAAGGTCACGGCGGCATTCTCGATATACAAATCACGTACTGCGGAAGGCGCAATATTGAGGACAATTTGTCCGTTTTGCACAGACTGACGAGGTACGTTCACACCTTCACGCTCGGCATCAACAACGATATACGGCGTATGTCCGTTGTCCAGCAACCACTCATAGAGTGCGCGGGCCAAGTAAGGGCGACTGGAAAGCATAGACAACTTCCTCTTTCGGTTCGCGGCGACGGTTCATTAGCGCTGCATACTCATGCCTGGCAACGCTAAGTGCGCATTTCCTTCTCTGCCTCCAGCAGGGAAGCCTTGAAGGCATCACGACTGAAGAGACGCTCCATGTAGCTCATCAGCGGCTGGACTTGCTTTTCCGGCAACTCAACGCCCAGCGACGGTAGCCGCCAGAGAATCGGTGCGATGCAGCAATCCACCAGCGAAAACTCGTCGCTCATGAAGAACGGCATGTCTTCAAAGATCGGTGAAATCCCTGTGATGCTTTCGCGCAGCTCCTTGCGTGCCTTCTCGGCATCTTTCTTGCTACCCTGCTGAATCGTTTCGACCAACGGGCACCACTCGCGTTCGATGCGATGCATCCACAAACGACTCTGCGCACGCGCCACGGGATAGACCGGCAACAGCGGCGGATGCGGAAAGCGCTCGTCCAGGTATTCCATCATGACCTTGGACTCGTAAAGCACCAGATCACGATCCAACAGGGTAGGCACGCTGTTGTACGGGTTGAGATCGGCAAGCTCTTCAGGGCGATTATCATCGTTAACCTCAATGACATCGACGGCCACCCCTTTTTCCGCCAACACGATACGTACGCGATGGCTATAATGGTCATCGCTGCCAGAATAAAAGGTCATCGACGACCGCTTGGCCACTACACCCATGAAACATTCCTCGCTTCAGTTCGAACCCAGATGATAACACGTTAACAGGGGGGCACGAATGCCACCCGCCGCCACTCATTAAGCGTGCCAGGAGGGTAGATAAGCTCATACCCCCACACAAGCGCCCCCTATCGTGTGCGTCACGCAAAAAGGCCCGGACAACAGGTCCGGGCCTTTGCGTAGCGCGCACCGATGGGTGCGAAGCGCTGCGTCTTAACGCTTGGAGAACTGCGGACGACGACGCGCCTTGCGCAGACCGATCTTCTTACGCTCGACCTGACGGGCGTCACGCGTCACGTAGCCTGCATCACGCAGCGGACGACGGAAATCTTCATTGTAGGCGAGCAAGGCACGCGTAATGCCGTGACGAATCGCCCCCGCCTGCGCAGAGCCGCCGCCACCGCTCACGGTGACATAGACGTCGAACTGGCCAGTGGTTTCAGTCAATTCGAACGGCTGACGAACGACCATCTCACCGGTGACACGACCGAAATAGTCGTGCAAGTCACGGTTGTTGACGGCGATTTTGCCAGTGCCCGGCTTCAAAAACACCCGAGCTGTGGAAGTCTTGCGGCGCCCGGTACCGTAATACTGCTGTGTCATGGCGAAGAATCCCTTAAAGGTTCAGTTCAAGCGGCTGCTGCGCGGCATGCGGATGCTCGGCACCAGCATACACCTTGAGCTTGGAGTACATGGCGCGGCCCAATGGCCCCTTCGGCAGCATGCCCTTGACCGCAGATTCGATAACGCGCTCAGGCGCATGGTCGATCAATTTCTCGAAGGACATGGAGCGCAGACCGCCCGGATATCCGGTATGACGGTAATAATTCTTGGCTTGCGCCTTATTGCCAGTGACACGCACTTTTTCGGCATTGACGACGACGATGTAATCGCCAGTGTCGACGTGCGGCGTGTATTCCGGCTTGTGCTTGCCGCGCAAACGGCGAGCGATCTCGGTGGCCAGGCGGCCGAGCGTCTTGTCAGTCGCATCGACGACATACCAGTCGCGTGTGACGGACTGTGGCTTAGCACTGAACGTCTTCATGGGTGAATCACCAATTGCTTGTGTGGACGTCACGCGTATAAGGGCGTGATCAGCCAATCCCTATTTTTCTTGGTTGCCGCGCCCCGCAAGACGGACAACGTTAGAGCGAGCGCGCATTGTACATGACGTTTCTCCGGCCACAAAGCCCGATTTACGCTTTGCAGCAGCCCTCACGGCTTGTGCGGCAACGCCAGATATTCCTTGGATTGCATTTCCTGCAAGCGAGACAGTGTCCGCTCGAACTCGAATTCTAACTGGCCATGCGTGTAAAGCGACTCAATGGCCACCTCGGCGGACAGCAGCAGCTTGACCCCACGATCGTAGAACTCGTCGACCAGGTTAATGAATCGCCGCGCCAAGTCTTCCGTCGCCCCGCTCATCTGGGGCACATTGGAGACGAGAACCGTATGAAACTCGCGGGACAACTCGATGTAGTCGTTCTGGCTCCGCGGACCATCGCATAGCGTCTCGAACTCGAACCATACGACATCCTCATGCAGACGACGAGGCTGCAGGACACGATGGTTAACGTCGATCTCGGCATCCCTCTCGCCTTCGGCGCCGGCAATGGCATGGAAGCTTTCTCCCAGTGCGCTGTCGGCGGCTTCGCCCCATGGATGATAGAAGATCTTCACTTGTTCTAGCGCCCTCAAACGATAATCGATTCCCGAGTCGACATTGACCACTTCGCAGTGACGCTTGAGCAAGTCGATAGCAGGGATAAAACGCGCACGCTGCAGACCATTCTTGTAGAGATCGTCGGGCACGATATTGGAAGTCGTGACCAACACCACCCCCTGCGCAAACAACGCCTCAAGCAGATTGGCGAGAATCATCGCATCGGTAATGTCTTTGACGAAGAACTCATCGAGGCAGATCACCCTGGCTTCGGCGGCGAACTTGGCCGCAATCAGCGTCAGCGGGTTTCTCTCCCCCTTGTAATGCGTCAACTCATTGTGCACACGTTGCATGAAGCGGTGGAAATGCGTGCGCATCTTATCGGCGAACGGCAAGGTTTCGTAGAACGTATCCACCAAGTACGTCTTACCGCGCCCCACGCCTCCCCAGAAATACAGCCCCAAAATCGCTGGCGGCGCTTCGAAGGGAGAAGGTGCGGACTTCTTGCCGAAGAGCTTGGCAACCTTGGACTTGAGGCCATCATCACTTGCCGATGGTGCGCTCGACGATTGGCGTGGCGCGTTTACCAACTCATCATAGAGCCGCTGCAAGTGCTTAACGGCCTCTTCCTGCTCGGGATCGTACTCGAAATCGTCGCGCTTCAAGTCCTGGCGATACTTTTCCAGGGGCGTACGTGCGTCCACGGACGGCGGCATGGTGGCACTCATGGGGGCGAAACACACCTCGGCTGAACGATGAAAGCTGCCATTATACGCGTCATCACGACACTTGCATGGACACGCGCGGCATGGTGCCACACTTTCGGGTTTGACCCGCTGCGCCAAGACACCGATATAATAGCCATGCTTGGTATGCCATCGCATCGCAACCGCATGCCCCGTGACGATCAAGGAGAGCATTGTGAACGAGAGCAACATCGACTGGATCCTAGCCATCGCGTGCTTTCTGGCAGGCATTGGCATCGGTGCCCTCGGCTACCATCTGCTGAACGCCAACGTGGCCCGCAACCAGAAGGTTCGTCAACGCCTGGCAGAGGCAGAACTGGAACTCAGCCAAGTAAAGGATGCACTGAACGACCATTTCGCTAAGGCTTCTGAGCTGGTCAACAGCATCCAGCGTCAGAGCCATGAGCTTGAGCAGCAGTTATCTCAAGGTGCTGACCGTCTCGTCGACGACCTGCAGCTCAAGCGTCGCTTGCACCCGCACCAGGAGGGTGAGACGCAAGAAGAAGGCGCCGGGCCACCCCAGATGCCACGCGACTACGCTGAGGGCACTCAGGGCACACTCTCGGAAGACTATGGCCTCGAACCACGCAAACAGCGCGTCACCGAAGAAGAGACAACGCCGCCGCGCTACTGAGATTAGAATCTGCCAGGCAACCTTCTTGGACGCCCCTCACGCTTGCCACAATACCTAGGCGCCGGCCACTCTCAATGCTCGGCGCCTTCTTGTTTCGGAACCGCTCAGGCGGGGTTGTCGATATCCACGAAACGATGCGTTATGTCGAAACGTGACGCCAGCCAATCCCCCAAAGCCCTGACGCCATCACGCTCGGTGGCGTGATGGCCGGCCGCTACATAGGTCACGCCCATTTCCCGCGCCATATGCGTGGTGCGCTCGGAAATTTCTCCCGAAATGAAGGCATCGACACCCGCCTCGGCCGCCAGCGGCAACATATCCTGTGCTCCGCCGGTGCACCACGCGACACGCTTGATCGACCGAGCGTGTCCCGCTATGACCAAGGGCTCACGCCCCAATCGTCGTTCTACATGTGCAGCGAATGCGGCATGATCCATCGGCGACGACATATTCCCATGCCATAAGAGGCCCCGCCCGAGCGCACCATCGAGACAGCCTGACGGCGTGAGGTCGAGCCGCTTGGCGAGCTGCACATTATTGCCCAACGTCGCGTGTGCATCCAACGGCAGGTGATATGCCAACAGATTGATATCATGCGCCATCAACGTGGCCAGGCGACGGCGCTTCATCCCCGTGACCGCTACCGGTTCGTTCTTCCAAAAATAACCATGATGGACGAGCACCAGATCCGCTTTCCAGGCCACAGCTTCATCGAGCAATGCTTGGTTGGCGGTGACGCCACTCATCACGCGCGCCACCGTGTCACGCCCTTCCACTTGCAGGCCATTGAGGGTGTAGTCCTTGAAGTCGCCGCACTGCAATTCGGACTCAATAGCGGCGATCAATTCTTGTCGAGCACTCATGGGCGGCTCCAGACAGCTTAGGGAAGCAATGTTACACTCGGCACCATTGTAACGGCTGCCCCACTGGGCAGCGACTGTCCGCTCGCCGACAAGGAATCGTACATGCGTCGCTCACTGATGTCGCTCGTCTGGCCCATCATCAGTGGCATCCTGCTCGCCATCGTGCTGCTCAACGCCTTCCCCCAGCTGATGGGCGAGCGCACCGCCGACGATGCCGCCACGCCAGTGCCCGATACCAGCGCCGTGCGCGCCATCGCTGAACGTGCCGATACCGCCGAACACGCGCCGGAAGTCATCGAGGCGGCGCCCCTGAACAGATCTAAAGGCCCCGCGAGCTACGCCAGTGCCGTGAACAAGGCAGCCCCTGCCGTCGTCAACATCTATTCGTCGCGGATGGTCGAGCGTAGCGAGCACCCACTGATGTCCGACCCTTTTTTCCAGCAATTCTTCGGCAAGGACATGCCGCAACGTCAGCGCATGCTCTCTAGCCTGGGTTCGGGGGTCATCGTCAGCGCCGAAGGGTACGTACTGACCAACAATCATGTCATACGCGATGCCGATGAGATTCAGGTCGCCCTGCGCGACGGTCGTGAAACACTTGCCAAGGTCGTGGGCACAGACCCCGAGAGCGACCTGGCGGTACTCAAGATTCCCAGCGAAGATCTTCCCGTCATCCAGCTCACTGACTCCGAGCAGGTCGCCATCGGCGATGTCAGCCTCGCGATCGGCAACCCCTTTGGAGTCGGGCAAACCGTCACCATGGGCATCATCAGTGCCACGGGGCGTAACCATCTCGGTCTGAATGCTTACGAAGACTTCATCCAGACCGATGCCGCCATCAACCCCGGCAACTCCGGTGGGGCACTGGTCAATGCAGAGGGCGCACTCGTGGGGATCAATACTGCGATCTTCTCACGTTCGGGAGGCTCACAAGGCATCGGGTTCGCCATCCCCGCCAACCTGGCTCACCAAGTACTCGATCAGATCGTCGCCCATGGCCGCGTCATTCGTGGCTGGGCATCGATGTTCAGGCGATGACCCCCGATCTAGCCTCATCATTCGGCCTCAAGACCCTGACAGGCGTAGTCATCGCCAGCGTCGTACCCGACGGCCCAGGCGATAAGGCCGGCCTGCAGCCGGGGGACGTGCTCATGTCCATCAACGGCGAGCCTATCGTCGATGCCCGCGAGGCCATGGCCGATATCGCCGAGATTTCCCCCGGCACACAGCTCCCCATTACCATCGTGCGTGATGGAGAAAAACGCGAGATCACACTGACGGCAGGCGAACGCCCCGAAGCGTCAGAATCTGAGGTACAGTAAGCCAACGCAACATGCCCCACCGGCGCGCCGATGGGGCATGAGAGGGCTGACCAACCGTCGTCAGGTATCGCCGAGACGATTCTCCGCCGAACGCGCATGCGCCGTCAGCGACTCCCCTCTCGCCAGCACCGAGGCGGTGCGCCCCAGAGTGGCCGCGCCTTCCGGCGAGCAATGAATCAGCGACGAGCGTTTCTGAAAATCGTAAACGCCCAAGGGCGAGGAGAAACGCGCAGTACCTGATGTCGGCAACACGTGATTGGGGCCGGCGCAGTAATCGCCCAGCGCTTCCGCCGTGTAACGCCCCATGAAGATGGCCCCAGCGTGACGCACGCCTTCTGCCATCGCCTCAGGGTCGCCAACCGATAGTTCAAGGTGTTCGGGCGCAATGCGGTTGATGATCGTCAGCGCCTCATCACGATCACGGCATTGGATCAAGGCACCGCGTGACGCCAACGACTCACGAATGATCGCCTCGCGTTCCATGGTCGGCAGCAAACGCTCGATGGCGGCGTGAACCGCATCGAGATGGGCTGCGTCCCAGCCCACGAGAATTGCCTGAGCATCCTCGTCGTGCTCGGCCTGCGAGAACAGATCCATCGCCAGCCACTCGGGGTCCGTCTCGCCATCGGTTACGACCAGAATCTCGGAAGGCCCCGCGATCATGTCGATTCCCACCTGCCCGAACACCGCGCGCTTGGCCGTCGCCACGTAGATATTGCCGGGACCAACGACCTTGTCCACGCGGGGGATGCTCTGAGTACCATACGCTAGAGCCGCCACGGCCTGAGCGCCTCCCACGGTGAAGACATAATCGACGCCCGCCAGATGCGCAGCCGCCAGAACGAGGTCATTGAGCACCCCGTCAGGCGTGGGCACTACCATGACGATTTCGCATACACCGGCAACATGTGCGGGGATGGCGTTCATCAGTACCGAGGACGGATACGCGGCCTTTCCGCCCGGCACGTAGATACCCGCACGGTCCAACGGCGTGACCTTCTGGCCCAGTACACTGCCATCGGCCTCGGTGTACTGCCAGGACTCAGGTTTCTGACGCTGGTGGTAGAGACGAATGCGCTCGGCGGCGTGCGCCAGTGCCTCACGCTGTGCATCCGGCAAGCCCTCATAGGCCTCGCGCAACCGCGCCGCATCCAGCGTCAACTCACTCATGTCACGCGCCTGCATGCGATCCAGGCGATTGGTGTATTCGACCACTGCGGCGTCGCCTCGCGAACGCACGGCATCGATGATCTCCTCGACGCGTTCGGCCACCTGCTTGTCGGAGACACCTTCCCACGCCAGCAACGCTGTCAGACGTGTATCGAAATCGTCTTGTGTGGTGCTCAGACGCGCCACATTCACGGCATTGTCAGTCATCTCGCCCTCTCGTATTCTTACGCCTGCGTCTCACCGCGCCGCGACTCGACCGCGCGCCCCAGGCGCTCGATCAGCGGCTTGAGCCGCTCATGCTTCATGGTCATCGAGGCCTTGTTGACTACCAGCCGCGAACTGACCTCGTCGATCAATTCGCGCGGCTCCATGCCATTGGCACGCAAGGTATTACCGGTATCGACGATATCGACGATCTCATCGGCCAGATTCATCAAAGGCGCCAGCTCCATGGCCCCGTAGAGCTTGATCACCTCGGCCTGGATCCCCTGTCGCGCATAGTAACGACGCGCAACATTGACGAACTTAGTGGCTACCCGACGCCGCGCATGAGTCGGCTGCGCCCCGACGACACCAGCCGTCATCAACTTGCAGCGCGATATTTCCAGATCCAGAGGCTCATACAACCCTTCGGCCCCGTGCTCGAGCAAGGTATCCTTGCCCGCCACGCCGACATCGGCGGCTCCGAGTTGCACATACGTCGGCACATCGACGGCGCGAATCACGACCAACTTGACATCGGGAAGGTTGGTATCGAACAGCAACTTGCGGCTCTTGCCGAAATCTTCCGCCGGCTCTACGCCCGCATCAGCCAACAGCGGGAGCGTTTCTTCCAATATACGCCCTTTGGACAGGGCCAGAATCAGTTGCTTTGACATGATGTTGGCACGTCTATTGAACTTGGCGTTCCGCCAGCATGGCGGAACGGGAGAATGAAACCGCCGATCAACCCGGCACGCGGCGAATCTTGGCACCGAGCAATTGCAGTTTCTCCTCGATGCATTCGTAGCCGCGGTCGATATGATAGATGCGATCCACCTGCGTTTCGCCTTCCGCCATCATGGCCGCAATGACCAGGCTCGCCGACGCCCGCAAGTCGGTGGCCATCACCGGGGCACCAGAAAGATGTTTGACGCCCGTGATCACCGCAGCGTTACCTTCCAACGCGATCCGCGCCCCCATGCGGTTGAGCTCCTGCACATGCATGAAGCGGTTTTCGAAGATCGTCTCGACGACGGTCCCCGAGCCTTCAGCGACACAGTTGAGTGCAACGAATTGGGCCTGCATGTCAGTGGGAAACGCGGGGTAAGGCGCAGTGCGCACATTGACCGCCCGTGGACGCCGCCCCCGCATATCGAGCTCCAGCCAGCCATCGCCCACCTCAACCCGAGCTCCGGCTTCGTCCAGCTTGGCGAGCACGGCCTCCAGCGTATCGGCACGTGTGTTACGTACCCGGACGCGGCCACTCGTCGCCGCGGCTGCCACCAGGAAAGTGCCCGTTTCGATACGATCCGGCATGACATCGTAATGGCACCCATGCAGACGCGGCACGCCCTCGATCACGATCGTATCCGTGCCGTGGCCACGAATGCGAGCGCCCATCGCGATCAGGCACTCGGCAAGATCCACCACTTCCGGCTCGCGAGCCGCATTCTCGAGTACCGTGGTGCCCTCGGCCAGCGTCGCGGCCATCAGCAGGTTTTCGGTGCCGGTCACGGTCACGGTGTCGAAGAAGATCGTGGCGCCCTTGAGGCGGCCGGCGCACCGCGCTTGCACGTAGCCACCATCGACATGGATCTCTGCGCCCATGGCCTCGAGACCGCGCAAGTGCAAGTCGACGGGGCGCGACCCGATCGCACAGCCGCCCGGCAAGGACACATCGGCCGTACCGAAGTGAGCCAGCAAGGGGCCGAGCACGAGAATCGAAGCGCGCATCTTCTTGACCAGCTCGTAGGGCGCGTGGCAATGCGTTACCTGGGAACCGTCAAGCTGAATACTCATCTTGTCGCCCATCACCGGCTCGACGCCCATGCGTCCCAGCAGCTCCAGCGTGGTGGTGATATCCTGCAAATGTGGCAGGTTGCCGATAGTCACCGGCTCGTCGGCCAACAGGGTCGCCGCCAAAATCGGCAAGGCGGAATTCTTGGCGCCACTCGCCCACACTTCTCCGTCGAGCGGCCCATTACCGGTAATGATCAATTTGTCCATGAAATTCCGTGCTTAGACGCCCGCGTTTTCAGGGGCTTGTTCCCACTGAGACGGAGTGTAGGTCTTGATACTGATGGCATGTAGGGCGCCACTGGCGATTTCATCTGACAACGCTGAATAAATCAGCTGCTGACGCTTGACCGGCGCTAGCCCTTCAAAAACGTCGCCGACGGCGACCACCTGGAAATTGCAGCCTTCACCTTGAATATGAAACTGGCAATCGTCGATACGCGATTCGAGTAGGGCCTTGACGTCGCTGGGTTGCATAAGGCGTTGGCTCCTGTTCTACGGCACCGCGCGCGTGACGCGAACGGGTGCGGTAATTGAGTCGGGATTTCAAACAGGCATGATAAAGAAAACGGGCGCCGTTGGCGACGCCCGCTTGCATGTAGAATCCCGGTAGGCGGCGCTCTGCGCTGTCATAACGTTTCCGAAGCCGCCCGCATCTCGTCACTGGGAAGCAAGGGATCTAATCCCGCCATGGCCGTCAAGCGCGCCAAGGGGGGCGACAGTGCCACATGCACGATATGCACGCCGTGCGACTGCGCGCAACGCAGCCATTCGAGAAGGACACTGAGAACGGCACTGCTGGCACAGCTCACGCCGGTTAGATCGAACTCGACCGCAGCATCACGCGGCAAGCTTTGCAGCCACTCCCGTCCTTTGGCCGCCAACGAGGCAGCGCTATCGAAATCCGCCTCGCCGTCGACTTTGAGAATACGCTCGTCGCGCACTTCGAGCCGGGCATCGTCACGCTCGAGCAGGACATTCATTGGCTATCGTCACCGCCTTCTTCGAGCTCATCAGTGGCGACGTCCGGCGCCCAGCCATTGATGACCGCATCGATATCGCGATTGTTGTCGCGCATGGCTTGATCGAACTGGTTGCGGAATGTCAGCCCCAGGTTGATACCATTGACGATGACATTGATTACACGCCACTCGCCGTCGCGCTGATGCAACGTGTAGACCACGGGATAGACATCACCATTGGTGGAGACCACTTCCATGTCGACGCTGGCCTGATCCTCATAACGCCGCTCGCTATCATTATCGAGCACCCGGATATCGCGATAATCGAACGTCACCAGCCCTTTGGCATAGGTCTCGATCAGCGTCTTACGAAACGTGTCGACGAAACGCGAGCGCTGCTCCGGCGAGGCATTACTGAAATACCGGCCCATGACGCTGGCGCCGATATAGCGAAAATCGGCCACGTCGTCGAGGCTCTCGTCGACCAGCGACTCAAGCTCTTCTTCATGCGCGGCGTAATAATCCTTACGCCCCTCCAATTTCTGCATCAACGCTGCCACGTTATCTTCGATCAGCTGCTGAGGCTCCTGCTGGGCCTGTGCCGTCAATGCCACGCACCATAGGACCGACAGCAATAGTGCACAAAGACTGGAGCGCCGGGGTGTGAATTGCCTTGATGTCATGAAAACCTCCTTGGCTCAATCGCTTGTCATGTTCGACACGAACTGCTGAATTAATTGCTCCAGCACCAGCGCTTGCTGGGTATCGCGGATGGTGTCGCCTTCTTCGAGCATCTCGGGGTCACCTCCCACGCTCAGACCGACATATTGCTCACCCAACAACCCCGAGGTGAGAATCGATGCCGTACTGTCCCGCGAGATCTTGCCCTCAAGATCCTCGTCTAGCTCCATGGTCACGCGAGCATCAAGCCATTCGGTGTCGAGCGCAACGTCGGTAACACGCCCGATGGTCACGCCTGCCATGGCAACTCTAGAGCCTGATTTGAGCCCGCCGATATTGGCGAAATTGGCCTGCAGCGTGAATGTGTCCTGCGGTACGCCAAGGCTGATGCCACTGACTCGCAAGCCAAGAAACACCATGCCTAAAATCCCGGCCAGGACGAACAGCCCCACGCCGAACTCCATCATCTTGCTGCGCTTCATCCAAGTTCTCCAAACATCAGCGCGGTCAGCACGAAATCCAATCCGAGCACCGCCAGGGACGAATAGACTACCGTGCGGGTCGTGGCCCGCGAGATGCCTTCCGACGTCGGGATCAAATCATATCCCTGAAACACCGCAATCCATGTAACGACGAGACCGAACACCACGCTCTTAAGCATGCCGTTGAGAATATCGTCGACGAACGCGACACTGCTTTGCATGTTGCTCCAGTAGGAACCATCGAACACGCCCAACCACTGCACGCCGACCAGGTACCCACCCCAGATACCGACCACGCTGAAGCCCACGGTCAACAACGGCATCGAGATAAACCCCGCCCAGAGCCGCGGCGCCACGATGCGCCGCAGCGGATCGATCCCGATCATTTCCATGCTGGTCAACTGCTCGGTCGCTTTCATAAGCCCAATCTCGGCGGTCAGCGCCGAACCGGCGCGCCCCGCGAACAGCAACGCCGCCACCACCGGCGCGAGCTCACGTAGCAGCGACAGCGCCACCATCTGTCCCAGCGCATCCTCCGCGCCGAAACCGACCAGGATGGTGTAGCCCTGCAAGCCCAGCACCATGCCGATAAAAAGCCCCGAGACCAGCACGATCGCCAGCGACATGACGCCGATGAAATGCATCTGACGCAGCCATAAGTGCCACCCTTCGCGAGAAGGAATGCCCACCGCCGACTGCGCCAGGAACATCGACGCCCGACCCAAGGCACTCAGCGCTTCGAGCGTACCCCGTCCAAGCGACGCGATAGGACGAATCATGGACGCTCCCCCTTGGTGGCCAGGATATCGCGATAAAAATCGGGCGCCGGGTAATGAAATGGCACCGGGCCATCGGGCTCACCATGCACGAATTGCTTGACACGCGCGTCACGATTGACGTCCAGCGTTTGCGGCGTGCCATGGGCCATGACCTGGCCGTCGGCGATGATATATACGTAATCGGCGATGGAAAGCGTCTCCTTGATATCGTGCGAGACGATGACTGCGGTCAACCCCAGCGCTTGATTGACCGTCTTGATCAACTGCACCAGTACGCCCATAGAAATCGGGTCCTGGCCGACGAAGGGCTCGTCGTAGAGCACCAGCTCGGGATCGAGCGCCACCGCACGCGCCAGCGCCACACGCCTGGCCATGCCGCCAGACAGTTCCGCTGGCGACAAGTTGCGCGCACCGCGCAAGCCCACCGCCTGAAGCTTCATCAGCACGATATCGCGCACCATGGCTTCCGGCAGGTCGGTATGCACGCGCAGTGGAAAAGCCACGTTCTCGAAAACACTCAGATCCGAAAACAGCGCTCCACTCTGGAACAACATGCCCATGCGACGCCGCATTCGAAACAACGCACGGCGAGACAAACCATGCACATCCTCTCCATCGATACACACGCGCCCGGCATCGGGCACTAGCTGACCACCGATCAACTTGAGCAACGTCGTCTTGCCCGTCCCGCTAGGGCCCATGACCGCAGTAATCTTGCCTTTAGGAATACGCAGATCGACGCCACGAAAGATGTCATTCTCGCCCCGCGAGAAATGCAACCCCTCGACGTCGACCAGGGTCGTGTCAGTCACGTAACGCTCATCCACGTCTCGATAATTATCGAACATCGTATCCTAACTCTAGCGATCACCGCCAGCCTCACCTTGCAACACTCTCGGCGAGTGCGTTTAATGAGCGCCCCAATTCGCTCGCCACTCCCCAGGAGTCAGCGATGCTTGAGCCCAAGGCCGCTAAGGGCAACAATCACTACCATGAACACTGTTACCGATTACGATTATCGAGCTAGCGCGCGACGCACGCTGACACTTGAATCGCAGGCCATCGCCGCTTTGGTCGAACGCCTCGATGAGGCCTTCGACCACGCCTGTCGATTGCTCCTAGCCTGCGAAGGACGTGTCGTTGTCACCGGCATGGGTAAATCCGGGCACGTCGCCCGCAAGATCGCGGCGACGCTGGCCAGTACCGGCACGCCGGCCTTCTTCGTCCACCCTGGCGAGGCCAGCCACGGCGACATGGGTATGATCACGTCCCGTGACGTCGTCCTGGCACTCTCCAACTCGGGCGAGACGGCCGAGGTCACAGCACTATTGCCGCTTCTCAAGCGCATGGGCGCCCCTCTGGTCAGCATGACCGGGCGCGCCGGCTCGACGCTATCACGTCACGCCGAAGCACATTTGGATACCGCCGTGGCCCGCGAGGCCTGCCCCCTCGACCTCGCGCCGACTACTTCGACGACCGCCGCGCTGGCCATGGGCGATGCCCTGGCGGTGGCCCTGCTCGAGGCACGCGGATTCACCGCCGAGGACTTCGCCCTATCACACCCCGGCGGCAGCCTGGGACGACGTCTGTTGCTCAAGGTCGAAGATCTCATGCATCACGGCGAGCGCCTGCCCTGTGTCCCGCTGGGCAGCCCGCTACGCGACGCCCTGCTGGAGATCACCCGTCAGGGCTTGGGCTTTACTTGCGTGATCGATGACGCCGGTCATCTGGCTGGCATTTATACTGATGGCGACCTGCGGCGCACTCTCGACCAGCACGACGACCTGCGCCGTCTGCGCGTCGATGATGTCATGACCCACGGCGGCAAGACGATCCGGCCGGAATTACTCGCCGCCGAGGCTGTCAGGATCATGGAAGACAACCGCATCACGGCGCTCGCCGTGGTCGACGACGCCGGACGACCGGTCGGCGCACTGCACATGCACGACCTATTGGCCAGCGGCGTCATTTGAGGAGCCCCATGACGTACCCCGACGATTGGCGCGACAAGGCACGCCACGTCCGCCTCCTTGCACTGGACGTGGACGGCGTGCTCACCGACGGCACACTGCATTTTCAAAGCGATGGCCAGGAAACCAAGAGCTTCAACATCCTCGACGGCCTCGGCATCAAGCTGCTGCAGCAAAGCGGCATCGCCGTGGCGCTGATCACGGGGCGTGAATCACCCATGGTCAGCCGGCGTGCCGAAGCGCTGGGCATCGCCCACGTCGCACAAGGCCGCGAGGATAAACTAGTGGCGCTCACCGCCCTATGCGAACAGCTCGACCTGCCGCTGGACGCGGTCGCCTATTGTGGCGACGACTTGCCCGATCTGGCCGCGATTCGCGCTGCGGGACTCGGCCTGAGCGTGAACAATGCACCGGAATATGTCCGTGTGCACGCCGACTGGATTCCTGAGCGCTCGGGCGGCCAAGGTGCAGTACGCGAGATCTGCGACGCCCTGCTGAGCTGCCAGGGACGGTGGGATGCTTGTCTCGCGCCCTATCTCGATGGCCAAGGATGAAGCGCGTCATGCCGACTTTTCTGTCTTCTCGCAAATGGGCCCGCGTAGGGCTACTGCTCGTACTCGTCGCCCTGGGCATCGGCCTCGCCATCGTCGAACAACGTGATTCTTCTTCACCTGGCCCGGTCCCCAGCGATGACGCGGGCGAGCCCGATTACTACCTCGAAGGCGTCACCATGACGCGCTTCAACGCACAAGGCATTCCCCATCAAACGCTTAAATCGCCGCGCCTCGTGCATACCCCCGTCGACGACATCATTCGTGCTGACTCACCGACAGCCAAAGTGCGCGACGAAGCAGGACGTAAGTGGGACATCTCCGGCGACAAAGGAAGCCTGGGACCGCAACGCGATCTGCTCACACTGACCGGGAACGCCCAGCTCCTACAACCCGAACAGGGCTGGCGCCTCGACACCGACGTGCTGTACTACCAGTCCAGCGATGGCCACGCCTGGAGTGACACCGAGGCCGTGTTGCGGCAGCATGAGCAACGCGTGCGCGGCAATCGCTTCGATGCCTGGATCGACACCGATCAAGCGCGCCTAAGCGGTGATGTGCGAGGCCACCATCCACAGCCTGCCGAGGACGAATCATGATGACACGACCATTGACGACGGCACTGGCATGCGCCGCGCTGGGACTCACCAGCCACGCAGCACTAGCGCTGGAAAGCGATGCCAGCCAGCCTATCGAGATCGCCGCCGAGCAGTTGGATCTCGACGACAACGCCGGCACCGCGGTCTACACCGGTGATGTCGACATGCAACAAGGCAGCATGCAGCTGACGGCCGCGCGCGTGGAAATCGAACGCGACGCGCAGGGTGAAGTCTCCACGGTCACCGCACATGGCGGCGGTGGCGAGCGCGCCTATCTCGAACAACAGCCGGCACCGGACGAACCGGTGGCCAAGGGCTGGGGCGATACGGTGATCTATCATGCCGCCGAGCGTCGCGTGGAGCTCATCGACAATGCCGAGCTGCACCAGGCCCGGGATACCTTCAATGGTGCCTATGTCGAATACTTCCTCGATCGCCGCCAGGTTCAGGCTCGCTCCGCCGATGATGGCGATGGCGATCAGCGCGTTCGCATGACGCTAACGCCCCGCGACAGCGAGTAGTGACGTGCCTCGTGATTCACTCCCCCCGTTAGGTAGGACCCGACGCCCATGAAGACCCTGAGTGCCGCCAACCTCGCCAAGAGCTACAAAGGCCGCCGCGTGGTACATGACATCAGCCTGACCATACGTCAGGGCAGCATTGTCGGCCTGCTCGGCCCTAATGGCGCCGGCAAGACCACCTCGTTCTACATGATTGTCGGGCTGGTAGGCGCCGATGCCGGCAGCGTGCACATCGACGAACGCAACCTCTCGCATTCCGCCATGCACGAACGCGCCCGCGCCGGTATCGGTTATCTTCCCCAGGAAGCCTCGATCTTTCGCAAGCTTTCGGTCGCCGACAACATCATGGCGATTCTCGAGACGCGCCGCGATCTCGACAAGGCTGCACGCAAGGCGCAACTCGAACGCCTCCTTGAGGAGTTTCACGTCACCCATATTCGTGACAACCCCGGCATGAGCCTGTCCGGGGGCGAACGTCGTCGCGTGGAAATCGCCCGCGCCCTGGCCACCGAACCCGCCTTCATCCTCCTCGACGAACCCTTCGCCGGAGTCGACCCAATCTCCGTTGGCGAGATCAAGAGCATCATCCGGCAATTGCGTGATCGTGATATTGGCGTCTTGATCACCGACCACAACGTACGTGAAACCCTGGATATCTGTGACAACGCCTATATCGTCGGCGACGGTCAGATCATCGCCGAAGGACATGCCGAGGCCATACTCGCCAACCAGAAAGTACGCGACGTCTATCTCGGCCATGAGTTTCGATTGTAAACGCAAACTACTGGAACCGCCGCGTGCTTATATAAATGGCATGATTGTTGCTTCCATTCTTGCAAGTAGCGTCGTCGCGAGATAACGTACGGGCACCGTTTCAGGAAGCGATGATCGATTTTCCATGTCCATGAAACCCACCTTGCAGCTTCGCGTCGGCACACAGCTGACGATGACGCCCCAGTTACAGCAAGCCATTCAGCTCTTGCAGCTTTCTACGCTGGATTTGCGACAGGAGATCCAGCAAGCCTTGGATTCCAACCCCATGCTGGAGCTCGAAGACGACTTCGAAGAACGCGAGGTCAGCGAGACGCAGGAGGAGGATGACTGGACGAACGACATCCCCGAGAACTTGTCGCTGGATAGCGAATGGAGTGATACCTACCAGGACACAGGCCCCTCACTGACGGGAGGCGGAGGCAGCGAGGAAGGCCCTGATATAGAGCGAAATACGGCGCATACCAGTCTTCACGACCATCTGGCCTGGCAACTCGCCATGGCCGATATGACACCGCGCGAACGTGATATTGCCGAAAGCCTGATCGATGCCATGGGGGCCGACGGCTACCTCACCCTGCCCCTCGACGAGCTTGTCGACGGTTTGCGCGGCCAAGGCCTTTCGGGGCTCAAGGTGGGCGATGTCGAACACGTCATGATGCGTGTACAGCAGTTCGATCCCACCGGAGTCGGCGCCCGCGATCTACGCGAGTGCCTGTTGCTACAGCTCGGCGCCCTCCCTGAAAACATGCCGCTGCTAACCCAGGCCAAGCGGTTAGTACGCCAGTTCCTCGAATCTCTCGCCGGCAACGACCGTAAATTGCTCAAGCGACGTTTGCGCCTCGACGAGGAAGAACTCGATCACGTCATTACCCTCATCCGGTCGCTCGATCCGCGCCCCGGCCTCGCCTTCGAGGATAGCAGCAACGATTATGTCATCCCCGATCTCGTCGCACGGCGGATCCGACAGGAATGGCGCATTGAGCTCAATCCCGAAGCCTTGCCCCGCGTGCGCATCCAGCCGGATTACGCCGCGCTCATCAAGCGTGCCGACAAGAGCGACGATAACACCTTCCTCAAGCAGCACCTGCAAGAAGCCAAATGGCTGCTCAAGAGCCTTTCGAGCCGTAACGATACCTTGCTGCGCGTGGGCCAGGAGATCATGGCGCGCCAGCTCGATTTCCTCGAACGCGGCGAGGAAGCCATGAAACCGTTGATCCTGGCGGATATCGCCGGGGCGGTAGACATGCACGAGTCGACTATCTCCCGCGTGACCACGCAGAAATTCATCCATACCCCGCGCGGCGTCTTTGAACTCAAGTATTTCTTTTCCAGCCATGTCGGGGGGCAAGGCGAAACCGACGCCCATTCCAGCACCGCGATTCGTGCACGCTTGAAGAAATTGATCGGCGACGAGCCGCCACGCAAGCCTCTATCCGATAGCAAGCTCGTCGACCTGCTGGCCCAGGACGGTATTCCGGTCGCACGACGCACCGTCGCCAAGTACCGCGAAGCGTTGGGCATCCCCTCCTCCAGCGAGCGCAAGCGACTCACCTGAACGTGGGCGGATTGCACGTGTCGGCCACGCTGCGTAGACTCGCCGCGGCCTTCGTTATCCAGCGCTTGTCTAGGGCTATGCAGCGCTCTAAAAAGGGTTACAATCGAAGTGCCAACCGATGGAATAGGAGCGTGCCATGCAAGCCAATATCACCGGTCATCACATCGAACTGACCGATGCTCTACGCGACTACGTCAATGAAAAGCTCGCGCGTCTGGAACGCCACTATGACAACATCACCACCGTCCAGGTCACGTTATCCATCGAGAAGGAACGTCACCTGGCTGCATGCACGCTTCATGCCGCAGGCGCGGACCTGCACGCCGATACACAAAGCGACGACATGTACGCCGCTATCGACGCCCTAACCGACAAGCTCGACCGTCAGCTCGTCAAACACAAGGAAAAGGTGCAGGCACGCGCTCAGGGCGCCGGTGCCCGTTAATTCGCCATGATATTGGAAAGCATCCTACCCCCCGAGCGCGCACTCTTCGGCGTTGCCGGGGGGAGCAAGAAGCGCGTGCTGGAATTTTTCAGCACCTTTATCGCACAGAATACCCCGAGCCTCGATAGCCAGGAAGTCTTCGGACGTCTGATTGGCCGCGAACGATTGGGCAGCACCGGTATCGGCAATGGCGTCGCTATCCCGCATGCGCGCAATCCGCATTGCAAGGAGCCGATTGCCGGCTTTCTACGCTTGCAGGAGCCCATCGACTTCGATGCCACCGATGGCGACCCCGTCGACTTGATCTTCGTCCTGCTGGTGCCAGAAGAAGCCGACGATGCGCATCTGTCGTTGCTTGCTCAGGTTGCCGCCATCATGAACGATAGCGCCATCCGCACCAAGCTGCGTCAGGCACAGACCCAGCGGCAGCTCTACGATACTTTGCTCGAGGCCATCCGCCAGCACGATACCAGCGCAAACTGACATCTGCGTAAACTGATACTCGCGCAATACAAGGGGTGCCCATGCAGCTCGTGATCATCAGCGGCCGTTCCGGCTCCGGCAAATCAATTGCCCTGCAGGCACTCGAGGATCTCGGCTACTACGCGATCGACAACCTGCCGGCCAGTCTCATGGCGCCCCTGATCGATGAGCTGCGTGAAGGCCCCCCGTCCCGCACGCATATCGCGGTCAGTATCGACGCGCGCAACCTTCCCGACGCCCTGAGACGCTTTCCGGTTCTGCTCGAAGAGATCCGCGCCCGGGGCATTCAGTGCCAGGTCGTCTATTTGACCGCCGACTCGCGCATACTGCTCGAGCGCTATTCGGCGACGCGACGTCGACATCCGCTGACGCGAACCAGCGAAATGACGCTTGCCGAGGCCATCGAGCAGGAACAGACCTACCTTTCGTCGATTCGCGATATCGCCGATTTGGTCATCGACACCTCGAGCCTGTCTGTGCATGAGCTGCGTGGGCGCATCGCCGAGCAGGTAGCCCGTCATAGCGGTCGACACCTGACCTTGACGTTCGAGTCGTTCGGCTACAAGCGCGGTGTCCCGCTGGATGCCGACATGGTGTTCGATGCTCGCTGCCTGCCAAACCCTTACTGGGACCCTCAGCTGCGCGGTTTCGACGGTCGCGATTCACAAATCATCACGTTTCTCGAAGCTTACCCCGACGTACATGCCATGGCCGACGATATACGTCAGTGGCTGGAACGCTGGCTCCCCGCCTATGTTGCCAGCAACCGCAGTTATTTGACCGTCGCGATCGGCTGCACCGGTGGACAGCACCGCTCGGTATACCTGATCGAAGGGCTGGCCCGGTATTTTGCGACGCAAATGAGTGGCGTCCGTCTACGCCATCGCGAACTGGGTGTGCAAGCAGCATTGCCGGAGAATGGCGATGCCGCGTCGTAGACTGCAACTCATCAACAAGCGCGGCCTCCACGCACGCGCCGCAACCAAGCTCGTGCAATGCTGCCAATCTTACGCGGCACGCGTCTGCGTCTTCCATGGCCAGCGTGAAGCGGATGCCACCAATATCATGTCACTGCTCATGCTAGCGGCTCCCTGCGGGACCGAACTCGACATTCAAGCCGAGGGCGACGATGCCGAGGAGGTACTCAAGGCCCTCACTGCCTTGTTCGAGGCACGCTTCGAGGAGGATGTTTGATTAGCGAACAGTGTTCGCGCCTTCCCAAAGCAATGTTAGAATGAAGCCTCGCCCTAGAATCGACAAAGGATGCCGATTCCTCATGAGCCCCAATCACAAGCAATTACAGCCCCGGCTGGACCGCCTTAGCGAGGCCTTGGAAAGCGGTGCGCTGGACCAGGCGCGCCGCATGCTCAATCGCGGCCTGGCCCCGGTCGACGTCGCTCATCTGCTCGAGTCGACGCCACCGCGTGAGCGTAATGTGCTTTGGGAACTGGTCGAGCCCGAATTGCAGGGCGATGTGCTGCAATATCTGGGCGATGATATCCAAAGCGAGTTCCTGAGCCGCATGGACGCCGAACAGCTCGTGTCGGCGACCGAAGGGCTCGACGTCGATGACCTCGCCGACCTGCTACAACGCTTGCCCAACACGGTCATTCACGAAGTCCTGCAAGCCATGGAGGCGCAGGAGCGCCAGCGAATCGAGACCGTGCTGTCCTATCCCGAGGACACCGCAGGCGGCTTGATGAACACCGACACCATCACCATTCGCCCGGATATCACACTGGACGTGGTGCTGCGTTATCTACGCCGACACGAGAAGCTGCCCGATTCCACCGATACGCTGCTCGTCGTCACCCGCCGCGACGAACTGATCGGCACACTACCGCTCAATTTGCTGTTAGTGTCCGACCCTTCGATTTTGGTCCGCGAGGTCATGAATACCGATTTTGCCTCGGTGCAGGCCACGGCCTCGGACACCGATGTCGCTAGTCTGTTCGAAAAATTCGACCTGATCTCGGCGCCGGTAGTGAGCACCGACGGCGCCCTGCTGGGCCGCATCACCATCGACGACGTGGTCGACGTCATTCGCGAGGACGCCGAGCATCAGGTTATGAGCATGGCCGGCCTCGATGAGGACGAGGATACCTTCGCGCCGGCGTGGCGCACCGGGCGCCGTCGCGCCGTATGGCTGGGCATCAACCTGATCGCAGCGACCATCGTATCGTTCGCTATCGGCATCTTCGAATCGACCATTCAGCAAATCACCGCGCTGGCAGTGTTGATGCCCATCGTCTCCAGCATGGGCGGCATCGCCGGGTCGCAGACGCTGACAGTGCTGATCCGTGGGATTGCCCTAGGACACGTCGGCGGCGCCAACGTGCAGTGGCTGCTGGTCCGCGAAATGCTCTCGGGGATGATGAACGGTGTGCTATGGGCCGTGATCGTGGCTCTGGTCGCCATCGTGCGCTTCGACGACTACAAACTCGGCGGCATCATCGCCTTGGCGATGGTCATCAACCTGACCGTTGCCGCGCTGGCCGGCACCGTGATTCCCGTGCTACTCAAGCGCCTGAAGATTGACCCGGCGCTTTCGGGGGGCGTGTTACTGACGACGATTACCGATGTGGTCGGCTTCGTCGCGTTCTTGGGACTGGCCGCAGCGTTTTATTGAAGCGCGACGAGCGCCGCGCCATCACATGAGACAATGACGACGCGGCACCGAAGCCCCGCGTCGCCGAGCGTTTACTCGCCGGCCACCGTCATGTCATCGATCAGCCAACTCCCGGTGTGTACACTGCCGCGCGTATCGGTATCGTTGCCCACACCTTGAAGATTGGCGAACATATCGCGCAAGTTGCCGGCAATGGTGAACTCCTCGACGGGATGCTGGATCTTGCCATCTTCGACCCAGAAGCCCGACGCACCGCGCGAATAATCGCCGGTCACGCCGTTGACGCCTTGGCCCATCAACTCGGTAACGAGTACGCCGCGCCCCATTTGCGCGAGCAATTCATCCCGTGAGACGAGAGGCGCGTCGATACGCAGATTGCGCGCCCCACCGGCATTCCCGGTCGTGGTCATCCCCAGACGCCGCGCGCTATACGCCGAGAGCATGTAACTCGCCAAGCGCCCCTTGTCGAGGAAGACGTTCTCGCGCGTGGCGACGCCATCGTTATCGAAGGCCGTGCTCGCCATGGCGCCATATTCACGCGGCCGTTCGCGCAGCGTGAACCACTCGGGGAAGATAGGCTCACCCAACTGACCGCACAGGAAGGATGCCTCGCGGTACAAGGCGCCCCCAGCGATGGCGCCCATGAAACTGCCCACCAGTCCGCTGGCAAGCTCAGGCGCAAAGAGCACCGGCATCCGCCCCGTCGCTGGTGAGGTTGCCCCCAACCGGGCCAACGTCTTCTCGGCGGCACGCCGCCCCACCACCTCGGGCGACTGCAGATCCGCCGGATTGCGTACCGAGGTATAGTCGTAATCGCGCTGCATGTCCGCCCCCTGACCGGCGATCAACATGCACGACAGCGAATGGCGGCTTCCGCGCTGGCTACCCAGAAATCCATGACTATTGCCGTAAACGCGCACGCCCTCACCGCTGGATAGGCTCGCGCCCTCGGAATTGGCGATACCCTCGACCCCACGACCGGCGGACTCGCACGCAAGCGCCAGCTCAATGGCGTCGTCGGTGCTCAACGGCCACGGGTAATGGACGCCGAGATCCGGCAATTCCGTCGCCATCAGCGCCGCATCGGCCAAGCCCGAGGCCGGGTCTTCCGCGGTATAGCGCGCAATATCCAGCGCTTTCTCGACCACCGCGCGCAAAGATTCATCGCTCGCATCGGATGTCGACACGCTGCCCTTGCGCTGCCCCACATAAACGGTCACCGCGATCCCCTGATCGCGCGATAGCTCGACGTTTTCCACGTCGCCCAGGCGTACACCGACCTCGATTCCCTGGTCCACGCTGGCACCCACCTCACACGCATCGGCGCCCAATCGCTTGGCCAATTCCAAGGCCTGCGCGACGCGTGCCTCCAAGCGTGCTTGCTGCTCTACGGCATCGAAGGCCTGGCTCATGGTCTACTCCTGTACTCATAAGGCCCGAGACACTGCTCAAGGGCTCGGTAGGATTGTCGAGGAAGCCTGATATACTGCACGGTCATCCCCGAAGCATGATGGTAATGCAATGTCGATCGACCTCCCCGACCCGCACGATGAAGAGGCGGGACGCCCCAGCAAGACCCAGCGCAAGAACGAGATGAAAGCCCTGCAAGCGCTGGGTGAGCGCATCATCGCCATGAGCGATGCCGAACGCGCACGCCTACCGCTTTCCGACGACATGCGCTTCGCGGTCGAGGAAACCTCGCGTATCCGCTCCCGCGAAGGGCGGCGTCGCCACATGCAATACGTGGGCAAGGTCATGCGCCGCGAAGACCTTGCGGCCATCCAGGCCACGTTCGACGCCATCGAGCAGGAAAGCTTACACCGCGATAACGTCTTTCACCGGCTCGAGCAATGGCGCGACCGGCTCATCGAGGACGACAGCGCCGATGCGCTGGAGGCCTTCATCGCCGAATACCCCGAGGTCGACCGCCAGACGCTGCGGCAACTCACCCGCAATGCCAGAAGCGAGCGTCAGCGCGAAAAGCCACCGACGAGTGCTCGCAAACTATTCAAACTGATCCGCGAAACCGCTGGCCTCTAAGAAGACACGGCTTCGCCGCTCGAAGCTCGAAGCTCGAAGCTCGAAGCTCGAAGCCAGGAATTCTCTTCTTCCAGCTTCCAGCCGCATAGCGGCGCTCTTCCCGCTTCGAGCTTTATGACTGTGTCCCACCCACGGTGAGTTCGTCGATCTTGAGTGTCGGCTGGCCCACGCCGACCGGCACTCCCTGGCCTTCCTTACCGCAGACACCGATGCCGGTATCCAGATCGAGGTCGTGCCCGATCATCGACACCTGTTGCATCACCTCCGGTCCGTTGCCAATCAAGGTCGCGCCTTTGACCGGTGCGGTGATCTTGCCATCTTCGATCAAATAGGCCTCGGAGGCAGAGAACACGAAACGTCCTGAGGTGATATCGACCTGGCCACCGCCGAAGCTCACCGCATAGATGCCCCGCTTGACGCTCTTGACGATATCCTCGGGATCATCCTGGCCGGCCATCATGCAGGTATTGGTCATGCGCGGCATGGTGACATGTGCGTAGGACTCGCGACGCGCATTGCCGGTGGGTGCCATACCCATCAAACGTGCGTTGAGCTTGTCCTGCATGTAACCCTTGAGGATACCGTCCTCGATCAGCGTGTTGCGCTGTGTCGGGGTACCTTCATCGTCGACACTCAGCGATCCGCGCCGATCAGATAGCGTCCCATCATCGACGACCGTGACGCCAGGCGCAGCCACGCGCTCGCCGATACGCCCCGCAAAGGCCGAGCTGCCTTTGCGGTTAAAGTCGCCTTCGAGGCCGTGTCCCACCGCTTCATGAAGCAGAATGCCGGGCCAGCCGTTGCCTAGCACCACCGGCATCTGACCGGCCGGCGCATCGACCGCCTCCAGGTTGACCATTGCCTGACGCACCGCTTCCTTGGCGAAGCGTTCCGCCACGTTCTCGTCACGCAGCCGGGCCATCGAATAGCGCCCGCCGCCGCCAGCACTGCCACGCTCACGACGGCCGTCGCGCACGGCGATGACGCTGACGTTAAACCGAACCAAGGGACGAATATCGGCTGCAAGCGTGCCATCGCTGGCGCGCACCATCACTACTTCATAGACACCCGACAGCGAAGCACTGACCTGCGTAATGCGCGGATCAGCGGCGCGGGCCACGCGATCCGCTGTCTTGAGCATGGCGATTTTATCCTCGGCGGAAAGCCCCGCCAAAGGATCGACATCGGCATAGCGGCGTGTAGGCATGGCGGCCTGCACTGCCTGGGGTGGCAAGCGTTGGCCACTTCGTGCGATGCCCGCTGCGATACGCCCGGTATCGGCCAACGCATCGGCACTGATCTGATTGGAGTAGGCAAAGCCGGTCTTTTCCCCGGTCAGAGTGCGTACGCCAACGCCGCCGTCGATGCTGTAGCCGGCCTCCTTGACGTCGCCGTCCTCGAGAATCCAGCTTTCTTGCCAGGTACGTTGAAAATATAAGTCGGCATAGTCTATGCCCGGCCCCATGGCGTGACCCAGGCCGGTATCCAGCGCCGCCAGGTCGAGACCGCCCGGCGCGAGGAGCAATGAGGTCGCCTGATTCAAGGCGCTGTCGTTGAGTGCGTTCATCGGGCGCTTTCCAGTGTCAGTTGCGGCGACGACCATGGGCCGTGCACGCGGTAATGTATCTGCGTTGCCTTATCGAGCCAGCCGCCGAAAAGCTTGTGGGCAAGGTACAATCCCACGCCTACCTGCGGCGCGCCAACAAGCACGGCCGCCAGCGGCAAATTCTGGCTCACCGGCACGGTGATACCCAGTCGCTGATTCAGTGTACGCTGCACGAGATCGGCTTCGCCTTGCAAGGTAAAGTGGGTGGCCGAACCGTCGATTTCAACCGGACCTCGGGTCACGAGCTTACCATCGAACAGCGTTGCCTCGCCGTTCACGCTGTTGAAAGCCGTTCCCTCCTGGGTAATATCGGAGAAATCCAACGTCAGCCGACGGAAGATGTTGTCCAGATTGAGCAGCCCCACCAGCTTGGCCGGCCCCGAGTCGACCTGCCGAAAACGGCCATTGGTCAATGCCAGCGACACGCTGCCCTGCGAGCGTTCCACGGCAAACTGCCAGGGCGCGCCGGGCCATGCCAAGCGTGCATTCAGATCGACGCTTTCGCTATTGACCACTTCGGGCTGCCCCAGGCGAACCAAGGCGTCGCCAAGATTGCTACCCTTCAAGGCCAACCGCGCGCGCGTCAGGCTATCTTCTCGCCCCGCGGTTTCCCAAGCCAGTTCGCCGCTAGCGGTCACGCCGTTGACCACCAGCGACAACGGCTTGATATCCAGACGCTGTGATGAGGTCTGCCAATCGGCATTGAGCGGACCAAAGGTTTGTCCATCATGATGCAGCTCGCCGACATGCAAGCGCCCATCGGGCCAGCCTTCCACGCCATCCGGAAGTGCTACAGGGTCCGGCGGCGTGGCGATTTCATCGCTGAGTTTCACCTTGCCGTCGCTTTGGGTGGCATCCTCGGCAGGCCACAAGGTATCAAGATCGAGACGCGCGAGGTCAATATCCACCGGACGTGGTGCCTCTGGCCGCCACTGCGCTTCCCCCGCCGCGACGGGGCCCGCCAGCGCCAGTTGCCATCCATCCTCAAGCGGAGTGACATCGGCTTGTAATGCACCTCGGCATTGATCGTCGAGAACGACACAGGGCGTCGAGACGGCGATACGCCGCAGACCGCTCGAGATATCTTCGCCCGCGCCGCTTGATGTATCGCTCGGTACGCCCTTGGGTTGCGTGGTGACTTGACGGTTGAGATCGCGTTTGCGCAGCGCCGATATCCATTCTTGCGGGTCCAGTCGCGACGGCTGCCAGTTCACGGTCCAGCCATCCTGCTGGGTCCACTGGGGCGCTTCCGGCCAATTTTCCAACCATACCTGGCCCTGTAAGCGTTCGTCGCGTGTACGCCAGCGTAACCTCCCCCAGTCCGACAACCGCACCCGGCCACTTCCCGACGCCACATCCGCACTGACTTCTAGCGGCACCGTGTCGTCGACGGTCTTGCCAAAGGGGGCTGGCAGGCGCAGGGCCAGACCTTCGAGATCACTGGTGACGCGCACGCTCGCGTTGTCCTGATCATCGAAGGTGACCCTCGCACGATACGGCAGCGTGCCCTCGGCAAGCGCGGGCTGCGGCGCCAGGCGCGCCCAGCTCAATAGCCCCTCGGCGCTGGCACGGCCCGTGAAGGTGAAGCCGTCACCCCCCATGTCCAGCGTGCCATTCATATCCCCCCCCAATGCCCGCGCGCTCACATCACCGGTCAGCAGATCCTGATCCTTGATGTGGCGATAACGCAGATCGCCCTGAACATCCTCGAGCGGAAGGCGCAACATGCCGAGATACAGTCGCGAGGCCTCGACACGCCCCTGGATATCGGCCTTCATCGTTTCTGGGATCGCCAGCGGAATCGTCATATCGAGATCGGCCTCGACGTGACCTTCGCTCTGCCAATCGGCGAAAGTTTCGCTGAGATCTTCCAGCGGCGCCTCGGCGAGATAATCCAGCAAGGCCTGGCTAGATCCCGTGACCGGTCCGCGCACACCCAATGTATTGCCGACCATCAAGACGCGCGCATCGCGCGTTTCCAGGCCCAAGCTAGAGGCGTGGTCCACCTGCGCGACCAGGGTCTGGTTGTCGATATCCAAATGGCCGGCAACGTTTTCCAGCGCTGGCCATTCGGGATCATAGGGAAGACGTCCCTGCTCGACATCCAATTGCAACTGCAGACGATCATCGGGGTTGACGAATAACTCGCCCTCAGGTGCCTCGCGTTCGGTCAGCGTCTGCGACAATGACAGGCTGCCTTGGGAGACTCGCCCGCTGACCTGCGATAGCCAATCGAGCAGTTCGTCGTCCATGGTTTGGGTGGGCAACCAGTCGAGCAGCGGCGTATCGATTGCATCGACATCGGTAAACGCCAGGTCAAGATCGAGATGCCCGGGCGTGTCCTCGGCCATCGGTAGGTGCGTCGCGAACGTACCGTTCACCTCGGCCCCGCGCCAGTTGGCTTGCAACGCCTTGCCTTCAATGTCGAAGGCGCTGCCGTCACGCTGCCAGTCGATACGCCCGGTCGCGGCATCCAGCGCGACCGGCTGGACATAGACGTCGGGGAACGCGAGCGCCATGCCCGACTCATCACGAAAACGCACGCTGCCCGAAGCGTTGTCGGTGGTCACCCAGGCGCTGAATGGCCCGCCACCGGGGATGCTATCCCAAGCCGACACGCGTGCCCCCGTCAATGCCGTGCGTGAAAACCAGCGGCCGTCATGACGCCCTACTTCGAGGCCGGCGACTCGCCCCTGTGGTGCCATCTCCTCGAGCATTCGTGCGTGTTCATCGGATAGCGGCAGCATGCCGCCCCAGGTGGCCAACATACCGAGGGAGAAATCACTGCTGCGCAGCCACCAGTCGGCGCCTTCAACGCGTGCCTGTAAACGCTCGGGCAAGGGGGAGCCTTCGCGGCCGTCGCCGTCGCGCTTGGCGACTAGGCCATTGGCCCAGATATCCCAGCCACCATCGTCATCTCGCAACGCCTGGGCACGCACGCCGATATCCTCGAATGCCAGCGGCGGACCATCACGCCGCGTGATATCCAGCTTGGGTAGCGACAAGCGCAGGCGAGCATCCTCGAGCCGAGCATCATGCCAACGGGCCCACAGCCGTGCGTCGCCTTCTACCGTTTTCAGGGTGTAGCGTTGCTGAGCAGTCAACACCTGCCCCAGGGCACGCAACCCTTGGGCGTTGACGTCGACTTGCAGAGCGGCATTGAAGGCGCCCAGTCCACGACGCCCGGGCAGCACCTCGAGCACCGCGCTCAAGGCGGCATCCGGTTGACCTTCGACATGCATCTGGCCTTCGAGGTGGGCCTGTGAATCGCCGCCCGCCATCAGCACGCGCGGTGCAACGAGCGTGACCTCGTCCTGACGCCCATGCAGCACCACACGCACGTCATGAATGGCGACACGCTGACGCAGAAGAGCGCCGACCCAACGGTCGATATCGGCGAGACGGAAGCGGCCCGGTGCCTGAACCTCATCGGGTACTTCCGCCGAGGGCCAACCCCATCCGCCTTCGTCACGCTGATAGAGATGAAGCGTCGCTTGCTCGACCTCGGCCCTTTCGAAAACGGGATACCCCGCGCGTAGCGACGCCAGGGTATCGAGACGCGCATGCGCGCTTTCAAGGCTCAGCAAAGGCGGCGCCTGAGGCACCTTGGCACGCAAGGTCATGCCCGAAAGCGTCGCAGACGGGTCCCAACCATGCCAATCGGCGCCGAGATTCTCAAGCTCGGCATCGGCGCTGAAACGCTCGGAGAGCTGGGCTTCGATATCGTCGCGAAACGCATCGACCTGTGTCGCCAGACCGCGCGCTGCCAGCAACACCAGTACGATGATGCTCAGTACCACCGCCACGACTGTGAGCGCCCAGCGCCACGCTCCTCGCAACGCATTCATGGGCTCACATCAGCACGATGTCGTACTGCTCCTGGGAATAGTGGGCTTCGACCTGAAAGCGAATCGTCTTGCCAATGAAAGCTTCCAGGTCCGCCACCGCTGTCGATTCTTCGTCGAGCAGGCGATCGACCACTCCCTGAGAAGCCAGCACCATGTAGGTTTCCGGGCTGTAAGCACGCTCTTCGCGCAGGATTTCCCGAAATATCTCGTAGCACACGGTCTCCGGTGTCTTGAGTGTTCCGCGTCCCTGGCAGGTCAAGCAAGGCTCGCACAAGGTCTGCTCGAGGCTTTCGCGAGTGCGCTTGCGCGTCACCTGCACCAAGCCGAGTTCGGTCACGCCAGTCAACTTGTTCTTGGCGTGGTCGCGTTCCAGCGCCTTCTCGAGAACACGCAGAACCTGGCGCTGGTGCTCGAGCTCTTCCATGTCGATGAAATCGATGATGATGATGCCACCCAGATTGCGTAGCCGCAGCTGACGCGCGATCGCCGTGGCCGCCTCGAGGTTGGTCTTGAAGATGGTCTCCTCGAGGTTACGATGCCCAACATAACCGCCTGTATTGACATCGATGGTGGTCATCGCCTCGGTCTGGTCAATCACCAGATACCCGCCCGACTTGAGCTGCACCTTGCGACCCAGAGCCTTCTGGATCTCGTCCTCGACGCTGTAGAGATCGAACAGCGGGCGCTCGCCGGGATAGTACTCGATGCACGACTCGACATCGGGCATGAACTCCTTGGCGAACTCCTTGAGCTTGGCATAATTTTCGCGCGAGTCGATTCGTACGCGCTCAATGTCAGCGCGTAACACGTCGCGTAACGTACGGATGAATAACGGCAGGTCGTCGTAAAGAAGGGCTGGCGGTGTGGCGTTGAGCCGGCGTTCATCGACCTTGCGCCAGAGCCGCAACAAAAAATGCATGTCGGTCGCCAGCTCTTCCTGCCCCACACCCTCGGCAGCAGTGCGGATGATCACGCCCCCTGGCACTTCCTCGTGCATGGCTGCCTGAGAGGCGTCGATCAATGTCTTGAGTCGTTCGCGTTCGCCCTCATCCTCGATACGCTGAGAGACACCCGTATGCGGCGAGTCGGGCATATACACCAGATAGCGCGACGGCACCGACAGGTGCGTGGTCAAACGCGCCCCTTTCGATGCGATGGGATCCTTGGTGACCTGCACGACCAATGGCTGCCCTTCCTGGAGCAAGTGCGAGATCGTGGTGTGTTCATCGATGTTCGCGTTGGGCGCCACGACTTCGTTGACATGGATGAAGGCCGCCCGTTCGAGCCCAATATCCACGAAGGCAGCCTGCATGCCCGGCAGTACACGTACCACCTTACCCTTGTAGATATTACCCACAATGCCACGCCGACGGCTGCGTTCGATGAAGGCTTCTTGCAAGACACCGTTCTCGACCACGGCGACGCGTGTCTCCATGGGCGTCAAATTGATCAGTACCTCGCCGCTCATGCGTTGCCCCTAACCAGATAATCTGTCGGCATTATGGCACAGCCAAGCGCTCGCCCCACAGCGAGACACCTTGACGAGTCAATAACTTGGCGGTCTCGAAAAGCGGTAACCCGACTACCGCGGAGTGACTACCTTCGATGCGCTCGACAAAGATCGCCGCTAGTCCTTGAATCGCATAGGCACCGGCCTTGTCGACGGGTTCACGACTACGCCAGTACGCATCGATCTCGTGCGCTTCGAGAGGACGCAATGTCACCCGGGTCGTCACGTAGGTCGACAACATGCCGTGCGGCCCTGTCACCGCGACGCCTGTCATCACTTCATGCGTGGTGCCCGACAGCGCCGTGAGCATGGCGACGGCATCTTCACGATCACGCGGTTTACCCAGAATGCGCTGCCCCAACACCACCGCTGTGTCGGATCCCAATGTGGGCAACGACGTTCCCGCCGCACCGGCCTGCGCCTTGTCTCTCGCCAGGCGTTCCACATAAGCGGCGGGCAACTCCCCTGGCTGCGGTGTCTCATCAATATCGGCCGGCGCTACTTCGACCTCGACGCCGATCGAAGCCAACAGCTCACGGCGACGCGGCGAAGCCGATGCCAGGCGCAACGGCGCCCCCAGGGGTGCGGACATATGCTTTTCCTCACGGCTTGGGTGGCAGAGGCCACGCGGATCGGGGCAGTAGGATCAAACGATTTTAAAGCGGCGCCGCAGTACTTGCATCATGGTGAACAACCACGGCCACAAGGCAGCGCCCATGAGAGCGGGCAGTAAGAATGCCAGATGGATAGACACCGGCCCGAAGATCGTGCGCAGCCATTGCTCGACCAGTTGGATCAAGCCCAGCAGCACGAACATAAGGACGGCCTGCTGCCAGATGGAATAGGCACGCAGGCGTTGATAGAGCAAGAGACACAAATAGGTGAGCAACGACAGCGTCAAGGCGTTCTGCCCCAAGGGCGTGCCCTCGATCAGATCCAGCAGCAAGCCGAGCACGAAACCATGGAGGACACCGACGCGCTGGGGGGCGGCAATGCACCAATAAGCCAACGCCAGGCCGAGCCAATTAGGACGCCACATCAGCCATGCATCGGGCAGTGGCATGACCTGCAAGCACAAGCTCACCAACAGGGTGGACCAGACCATGAGTAGTCCTGGTAAGCGCATCATGGACGCGCCTCCTCAAGCTCGTTGGGTATTTTACCCGCCCCGCCATCCATCAAGTGCAATGCGGCCTCGATATTGACGTCGCTGGTAACGGCTGCTGCCGCAGGCGAGGGAAACAGTAGCAAGAAATGCCGTGAGCGCTCGGGTTGTGAAAGCGGACGCGCCTCGACGCTCGCGAAAGAATGCTGGCCATCCCTGTCTACCTTCGTGATCTCCGCGACAGGATAGCCCTCGGGGAAACGTCCGCCCAAGCCCGACGTCGTGAGCAGGTCACCTTGCTGGATGTCGGCGGTCGCCGGCACATTGAGCACATTCAGAGTACCGAGGTTACCGGAGCCCTGGACGATGAAACGCTGCCCGCTGCGATTGACCTGCACCGGCACGGCATTATTGGCGTCGCTCACCATCAGTACACGGCTCGTATACGCGGATACGGCAATGACCTGCCCGATCAAGCCGGAAGCATCCATGACAGGTTGTCCAACATAGACACCATCACGGCGCCCGCGCCCGATCACCATCTGCTGAGTGAAAGGGTCGGAATCCAACGACAACAACTCCGCCGTGATATAGGGCACCTCATCGCGCGGCGCGGCGTCCAGCAACTCGCGCAGACGCACGTTTTCCGCCGTCAAGTTCGCCATGCGTTGCACGCGATGCGATAGCGTCAGCAGCTGCTGGCGCAAGCGCTGGTTCTCATTCACCAGAGCACGCTGATCCGAAAAAACCAGCGCCGCCCAGGACAACCCCTCGCTAGGCAAACTCACCGCCCATTGCACGGGTGCCACCACGGTGGTCAATTGCGAGCGCACATCGTCCATGAAGGGCAGGCGATGCTCCGCGAACATCAATGAGAAGGCGACCACCGCACATAGCAACATGCGATAGCTGGGCACCGGGCCGTGCGAAAACAGAGGTTTAATAAGCCTTCCTCCGCAGACAGGGCGCAAGACTCATATCGACCGGACACACGCTGGAAGCCACTCGCGACGCGTGTGGCTTCCAGACAAGCGTATCGGCGCTAACATGGCAAGCGCCCGAGTGCGTCAATCGCTGGACAGCAACTCGAAGGTCCGCTGGTCGATCATCTCCAACGCCTTGCCGCCGCCACGGGCAACACACGTCAGCGAGTCCTCGGCAACGATCACCGGCAAACCCGTCTCTTCGGCAATCAACTTGTCAATGTCACGCAACAACGCGCCACCGCCGGTCAATACCACGCCGCGTTCGGCGATATCCGACGCCAGCTCGGGAGGTGATTGCTCCAGGGCGCTCTTGACCGCAGCGACGATGGACGAAAGCGGATCCTGCAAGGCGTCGAGAATCTCGTGCGAATTGAGCGTAAAGCTGCGCGGAATGCCTTCCGCCAGATTGCGGCCGCGCACATCGATTTCACGCAGCTCGCCGCCGGGATAGGCACAGCCGATTTCTTCCTTGATGCGCTCGGCGGTTGCCTCGCCGATAAGGCTGCCGTAATGACGACGTACATACGCCGTAATCGCCTCATCGAAGCGGTCGCCCCCGACACGGATCGATTCGGAATACACCACGCCGTTGAGCGAGATGATCGCGATCTCGGAGGTCCCGCCGCCGATATCGACGACCATCGACCCCGTGGCCTCTTCGACCGGCAGGCCGGCACCAATGGCCGCCGCCATAGGCTCCTCGATGAGGAAAACCTCACGTGCGCCGGCGCCTTCCGCCGACTCCTTGATGGCGCGCCGCTCGACCTGCGTCGACATGCACGGCACGCATACCAAGACACGTGGGCTCGGCGTCAAGAACGTACTTTGATGCACCTTGCGAATGAAGTGCTGAAGCATCTGCTCAGTGACGGTAAAATCAGCAATGACACCATCCTTCATGGGACGGATCGCGGTAATGTTGCCAGGGGTACGACCTAGCATGCGCTTGGCATCGATCCCCACGGACGCGACGGTGCGCATATTGCCAGACTGGCGGATCGCCACGACCGACGGCTCGTCGAGCACGATACCGCGACCGCGCACGTAAATCAGTGTGTTGGCGGTTCCCAAGTCGATCGAAAGATCGCTCGAGAAAAGCCCCCGTAAACGTTTAAACATGGAAGTCTTTCACCTAGTCCAGACCGGAACCCTGTGCGGATGCAAACGGTACCATCGCGGGGGTGGCGCGGCAAGCAAAGGCCTGTCAGCGCTCGCCAGATATGGTAAATTCTAGGGTTATCCCCGGCGTCAGAGCTTCATTGGCGCGGCGATGACACGCGCCGCGCAGTATCCATAAAAGGCAAACGATATGGCGATCGAACATGCAGACGTGCTCCGTGCCGCCCATTTGGCCCGCGTCGGCCTGAGTGAGGACGAAGCAACCGGTTATGTCGACGACTTGAGCCGCATCCTGAAGATGGTCGATCAACTTCAGGCCGTCGACACTCAAGACATCACCCCACTGGCGCATCCGCTGGATGCCACCCAGCGCCTACGCCCCGACGAGGTGACCGAACATAGCCAGCGAGAACGCTTCCAAGCCTGTGCACCGGCCGTTACCGACGGCCTTTATCTCGTTCCGCGCGTCGTCGAGTGAAGCATCCTCGTCAGGATTCGAACCAGGAGTCATATTTTCCATGCATGACAAGACCCTCACGGAGCTTGCCGCCGGCCTTCAAGCAGGCGAGTTCTCCAGCCGTGAGCTGTGCCAGGCGGCACTCGAACGCATCGAGCACCTCGATGGCGAGCTCAACAGCTTTATTACCGTGATCGCCGAGCAGGCATTGGCCAATGCCGATGCTGCCGATCGTGCACGCGATGCCGGCAATGCCGGCCCTCTCGCTGGTTTGCCGCTAGCCCTCAAGGATATCTTCTGCACTCAGGGCGTGCGCACCAGCTGCGGCTCGAAGATGCTCGACGACTTCGCCTCCCCCTACGATGCCACGGTCGTCGAAAAGCTGCGCCAAGCCGGCGCCGTCAACATCGGCAAGACCAACATGGACGAGTTCGCCATGGGCTCGTCCAATGAGAACAGCTTCTATGGCCCGGTCAAGAACCCGTGGGATCTGAGTGCCGTGCCCGGCGGTTCCTCGGGCGGTAGCGCAGCTGCCGTCGCCGCAGGCCTGGTGCCAGCAGCGCTGGGGACCGATACCGGCGGCTCGATCCGTCAACCGGCGGCCTTCTGCGGTATCACGGGCCTGAAGCCCACCTACGGCCGCGTCTCGCGCTATGGCATGGTGGCTTATGCCTCGAGCCTCGACCAGGGTGGCCCGCTAGCACGCACCGCCGCCGACTGCGCCCTGCTGCTCGAAACCATTGCCGGCCACGACGTTCGCGACTCCACCAGCGTGGCGCGCGTCGTACCCGACTACACCGCCGAACTCGAGACCTCGCTTTCCGGTCTCAAAATCGGCTTGCCCAAGGAATATTTCGGCGACGGCCTCGACCCCGAGGTCGAAACTGCAGTGCGTGAGGCCATCAAGGTCTACGAGTCGCTGGGCGCCAAGGTCTGCGAAGTCAGCCTGCCGCACACGCATCTGGCGATCCCCGCCTACTACGTCATCGCCCCGGCGGAAGCCTCTTCCAACCTCTCGCGCTATGACGGCGTGCGCTTCGGCCATCGCTGCGACGACCCGACGGATCTCGAAGACCTGTACAAGCGCACGCGGGCCGAAGGCTTCGGCGAAGAGGTCAAGCGGCGCATCCTGATCGGAACGCACACGCTTTCCGAAGGTTTCTTCGACGCCTACTACCTCAAGGCACAGCAAGTGCGCCGCCTGATCCGCCAGGACTTTCTCGACGCCTTCGACGAAGTCGACGTGCTCATGGGGCCGACCGCCCCCACGCCGGCCTTCGACCTCGGCGCGCAGAAAGATCCGGTCTCGATGTACCTGCAGGATATCTACACCATCGCCGTCAACCTGGCCGGCATTCCGGGCATCAGCGTTCCGGCCGGCTTTGCCGGTAACCGCCCCGTAGGCCTCCAGGTGCTGGCTCCGCACTTCGCCGAGGCCCAGCTGCTCGGCGTGGCGCATCAATTCCAGCAGGCCACCGACTGGCACCTCAAGCGTCCGGCATTCGGCAAGGAGATGGCATGATGCAGTGGGAAACCGTGATCGGGCTCGAGGTCCACGTTCAGCTCGCCACCCAGTCCAAGATCTTCTCCGGCGCGTCCACCGCCTTCGGCGCCGAGCCCAATACCCAGGCGTGCGCCGTCGACCTCGGCATGCCCGGCGTGCTGCCGGTACTCAATGAAAACGCCGTGGCCATGGCGGTGAAATTCGGTCTCGCCGTCGACGCCGAGATCCCCGAGACCTCGCTGTTCGAGCGCAAGAACTACTTCTACCCAGACCTGCCCAAGGGATATCAGACGAGCCAGATGGCGCAACCCATCGTCGGCCCCGGCCAGGTCGAGATCACCCTCGACGACGGTTCGACGCGCAGCGTCCGCATTCATCACGCCCACCTTGAGGAAGATGCCGGCAAGTCGCTTCATGAGGACTATCACGGCATGACCGGCATCGACCTCAACCGTGCCGGCACGCCTCTGCTGGAGATCGTTTCCGAGCCCGACATGCGCTCGGCCAAGGAGGCAGTCGCCTACATCAAGGCGCTGCACGCCATCGTCACTTATCTTGGCATCTCCGACGGCAACATGGCCGAAGGCTCGATGCGCTGCGACGTCAACGTCTCGGTGCGTCCCAAGGGGCAGGCCGCTTTCGGCACCCGCGCCGAGATCAAGAACGTCAACTCATTCCGTTTCGTCGAGAAAGCCATCGCCTTCGAGGTCGAGCGCCAGATCGAACTCATCGAGGACGGCGGCGGCGTCATTCAGGAAACCCGCCTGTTCGACCCAGAACGCGACGAGACGCGCGGCATGCGCACCAAAGAGGAAGCCAACGACTACCGTTACTTCCCCTGCCCCGACCTGCTCCCGGTGACTCTCGACAGTGCCTATGTCGATCACCAGCGCGCGCTCATGCCCGAACTGCCCAGCGAAAAGCGCCACCGCTTCGAAAATCAGCTAGGCCTGTCTGCCTACGATGCCGGCGTGCTGGCCTCGAGCCGTGCCATGGCCGAGTACTTCGAAGCCGTCAAGGATGTCTGCGGCGACGCCAAGCAAGCCGCCAACTGGGTACAGGGTGAACTCTCGGCCAACCTCAACCGCGAAAACCTGGAAATCGGCGACAGCCCAGTCACGGCCGAGCAGCTCGGCGGCCTCATCCAGCGCGTCATGGACGACACCATCAGCGGCAAGGCCGCCAAGCAGGTCTTCCAGGCGCTCTGGGACGGTGAAGCGGACAGCGCCGACGCCATCATCGAGGCACGCGGACTCAAGCAGGTCACCGATACCGGCGCCATCGAAGGCATGATCGACCAGGTCATCGCCGACAGCCCGGTTCAGGTCGCCCAATACCGTGAAGCCGACGAGTCCAAGCGCGGCAAGATGATCGGCTACTTCGTGGGCCAGGTAATGAAAGCCTCGCGCGGTACCGCCAACCCGCAACAGGTCAACAGCCTTCTCAAGCAGAAGCTGGATCAGGCCTGACGGCGCCCTAACAAACCCTATGGCCTCACCTCAGCCACCACGACAGCAATAACAGCAGCAACAGTACACCGGCCACGGCTTTCCACAGCGTGGCCGGCGTCTGCCAAGACTGACGTGCGACGCCGTCTTCGCTCCGCCTGGGTGTACGCAGGTGGTAGGCGAACTCGCCCAGGCGGCGAAACCGCAGTGCACGCTGGGGATCGAGCGCGCGCCGCAGGGCACCATCGAGTGCGGCGTCGATGGCGGGGTTGTAGCGACGCGCACTGGTGTAGCTCATACGCTCGAGGTCGGTATGGCTGCGCAATTCGTTGGGCGCCAGCGCATAGGGCTGATGTCCGGTCAGCAACCAGTAGATGGTCGAGGCTAGCTCGTATTGATCGCTGCGCCGCCCTACTTCGGTGTCCAGCGCGTATTCCGGTGCGCTGTGCTCATTTAACCCCACCTGACGCGCCAGTTCGCGCGCGGCTTGCTGGCTGTCGCTTTCACGCAAATGGCAAGCGCCGAAATCCGTCAGCACCAGTTGCCCATGTGAATCGACCATCAGGTTATCGGGGTGGATGTTCTGATGCAGCACATCGCGGCGGTGCAGGGCCTGCACTGCCTTGACCAACTGCCGCGCCAAATCCAGGCGTGCCTCGAGACTCGCCTGAGGGTGACGCAGCGCCCAGTCACTGAGCGATTCGCCCTTGATGTACTCGAGCAAGTAATACTGATAGCGACGCGGGCGGGCCGGGTCCACGACCTTGGCGACGAACGGGGAGTTGACCCGCTGCACGATCCACTGCTGAAGCGCGAAATGCTCTTGGTAGGCATTGCGCAGCGACAGCTCTGGGCTCGGGGCCTTCATCACCATCTCGCGCTCGTTGCGCGCATCATGCACGCGATAGACACGCGACTTGGCCGTACGCGATAACACCTCCTGCACCTCAAACCCATCGAGACGCTCTCCAGGCGTCAATTCAGGGGGCACCGGCAAGTCGCCATACAACGGTACGGGATGCTCGGGCTCGATTTCCTCGGGCAGCCGGTCGATACGCACCAATTGGAAACAGAATTGGTCGCCGCCGTACCCGCGCTCCTGCGCGCGGGAAAGCGCCGATTCGGCCAAGCGTTCGCAGGTCGCATCGAGATCGCTGACATCGGCACGGATCAGTTGTACGAAGTCCGAGGGCAACAGGGTGCCGCGTACGGCCTGGGTGGTGAACAGGAAAAGATCACCCTGCTTGAGCGAATCCGTTACGTAATCGATGTCGAGGCTGCCGTCCATGCCCAACGCGCGCGACGGATAGCGATAGCCGCCCAGATCGGTGACATGATCTCGGGACAATTGCTCGAATTCGGCGCCCCGTAGACGAAACACCAGTGTGTCGCCCATATGGAACAGGTGCATCTCACGACGACGAAACACCATTGCCGATAGCGAGCAGATATAACTACCGCCTTCGATGTAGGCGCTTTGGCTATAGCTCCAGCCATTCAGGGCGCGCAGCACGCGATGCGCCGATGTCTTGACGTCCCAATGCTCCGGCGTCGAATAGTAATCGGCGAGAAAGCCCCGTACGCTCAGGTCTCCGGCTTGTTTGGCGATGGCATTGCGCCAGGTGGAATCACTGATCAGGGCGCAGGCGCCCTTGGCGGACAACTGCGAGCCACCGGGTATCTGCACCGACATCGAACTGCGATGGCGACGCCGATCCGGTGCCACGAATGCCTGGCCGAAGCTGATAGAAAGGCTGCTTTCCGTCAACGATCGTCTCCTTGTCGATGATGATGAGACGGATAATTCCCGCAAGCGATGAGCATGACAACGCAAGACGACGATTGCATGATGCCATGTATACCTCACGCCGGTTGGTAAACGCTGGACGCTACTCGTATAATTTCTCGGATTTTCCCCCGCTGGTGTTCAACCTGCAAACAGCAAGGACTCGACGATGAGTTTCAAAAACATTCCCGCAGGCAAGGATCTTCCCAACGACGTCTACGTGGCGATCGAGATCCCCGCCAATCACGCACCGATCAAGTACGAGATCGACAAGGACATGGATGCGCTGGTCGTCGACCGCTTCATGGCCACGCCGATGTTCTATCCGGCTAACTACGGTTTCATCAACAACACCCTGGCCGACGACGGCGACCCGCTCGACGCCCTGGTGGTCACCCCGTATCCGGTTCAGCCGGGGAGCGTCATTCGTGCGCGCCCGGTCGGTGTGCTCAACATGTCCGATGAAGCCGGCGAAGATGCCAAGCTGGTCTGCGTTCCGCACTCCAAGCTGAGCGCACTGTATGACGATGTGCAGGAAGTCACCGACTTGCCCGAGCTGCTGCGCCAACAGATCGCGCATTTCTTCGAGAACTACAAGGATCTCGAGAAAGGCAAATGGGTGAAGATCGATTCTTGGGACGGCGCCGAAGCGGCTCGCAAGGCGATCGAGAAAGCTGCCGACGCTTATACCAAAGCCTGACGCGCTCGCTGCCCGCCCAACACCCCGCGCCGGACATTCCGCCGCGGGGTGTTTTGTTAAGGGCTTATTGCGACCCGAGATCGCTGCGTATCTCTTGGGTCAGTTGCGATGCCCGCAACGTGTAGTTGGCCATCATCAGCGAATGATTGGCAAAGATGCCAAAGCCGCTGCCATTGAGCACCACTGGACTCCACACGCGCGCCTGCGAGGCTTCAAGCTCGTCGATCAACCGATCAAATGCCTTGCCGACGCCGGCCTCCTCGATGGCCGGTGCAAAGTCACGCTTGGCCGCCTTGAGCAGGTGCACCAAGGCCCAGGTGTTGCCGCGCGCTTCGAAGAAGACGTTGTCGATGCGCCACCATGGAGTGCTCTCGCCATCCTCGCCGGTCTCGATATCGGCACTGCGACGCTCTGAGCTTCCCACACTCGCCGCCAGGCGCTGTGTCTGCTGGTCGAGTCGGGTCTGCACGCGCTCAAGCCACGCCGCCAGCGCTGGCGCGTCCTGCGAGAAATCCGCCTGCTGTCCACTCAGGCGCCCCAAGTAAGCGCGCAGCGCCTCGCGCGCCTCTTGGTAACGCCCTTCGGCTGACGGAAAGCGCCAAGCGTCGCTGCGCGTTGCCAAGGCATCGACGGCTTGTTGCACGTCATCGTCGTCACTAGCGATGGGATCAGTGAGGGTCGCGCTCATGGCCCGCACTTGCCCGAGCACGCCCTGCTCCCAGCTCGGCATGTTATCCAGCCACAACCCTGGCGGCGCGATATCGTTACGCAAATAGCCACCAGGCTTGTCGAGCAAGCTGCCGAGCAGCGTCAAGGTGGTGGCAGTCACCGTCTCGCCAGGCCGCGGGGCATCCGACGCGGCCTCGGCACTGGACGACTGCGCGGCGCCGCGCTGCACGCCCACCGCGTCATCGACGTTGAAATCATCGGGTCGCTGGCTCCACCAAACGCCCAGCCCCACGCAGACCACGAGATAGATAGCCAGCAAGGCGACCAAGGGCTTCCAGATCCAGCCATACTGGGGCGATTCCAGAACATTGCGCTGGTGACGCTCACGCTTGCGAAAAAGAGCCATAAGACGTCCTTGTGATGAAGTTGAGTGCAATGACTTCCATCCTATCATGCAGTGGCGTTTTTGCTTGTGCCAACGCAAACTAGACAGCTCGTCCGTTTTTGGGCAAACTCCGCCCACACTAACGATATATGGCACCAGCGGCGGCATCTTGCGTGATCGTGCCGTGATCTAAGCCAATCCTGAACAGGTTAACAGCGTCGATCAGGACCCATGACATGGCGAAGCTTCTCGTACTCAACGGCCCTAACCTCAACCTGCTCGGCACCCGCGAGCCAGGTGTTTACGGCACCACCACCCTCGAGGACATTCGTCTGCGCCTGACCCAGCGCGCCTCTGATGCCGGCCATCGACTCGATTGGCTACAGTCCAATGCCGAGCACTTACTGGTCGAGCGTGTGCATGCGGCGCGTGACGACGGCACCGACTTCATCCTGATCAATCCGGCCGCCTTTACGCATACCAGCGTTGCCTTGCGCGACGCGCTCACGGGTGTCGCCATCCCTTTTATTGAGTTGCATCTTTCCAACGTGCATGCGCGCGAGCCGTTTCGCGCGCATTCGTATTTTTCGGATGTCGCTCGCGGCGTCATAGCTGGATTCGGCGCCGACAGTTACGAGCTTGCCCTGGAGGCCGCGCTACGCCAGCTCGGCTGACAGCACCCACGCTCCGATGGCAAATCACGCCACCTCACATTCACATTGATCGAGACAGGCTTATGGATATTCGCAAGGTCAAGAAACTCATCGAACTCCTGGAAGAGTCCAATATCAGCGAGATCGAAATCCAGGAAGGCGAGGAATCCGTCCGTATCAGCCGCCACACTGGTGGTTTCAGCGCACCGCCCGCGGCCCAGGCCCCCGCTCCGGCCGCAGCGCCCGCCCCCGCCGCACCTAGCGTAGCGGCCGCTCCGGAGGCCGAGGCAGCACCCGCGCAGCCCAGCGGCCACCCGGTGACCTCACCCATGGTAGGCACTTTTTACCGCTCGCCGGCACCGGGCGCCAAAGCGTTCGTGGAAGTTGGCCAGAGCGTCAAGAAAGGCGAGACCGTGTGCATCGTCGAAGCCATGAAGATGATGAACCAGATCGAGGCCGACCATGATGGCGTAATCGAAGCCATCATGGTCGAGGACGGCGAACCGGTCGAATTCGACCAGCCGATGGTCATCATCTCTTGAAGCCGTTTGCGATCACGCTTGACTGTTGATCGCAAACCGCTTCCGAGCTTACATAGAGACGGACGACACTATGTTGGACAAGGTACTCATCGCCAATCGTGGCGAGATCGCCCTTCGCGTACTGCGCGCCTGCAAGGAGCTGGGCATCAAGACCGTGGCGGTCCATTCCAAGGCGGACCGTGAACTCATGCACGTACGCCTAGCCGACGAAGCCGTGTGCATCGGGCCGGCCTCCTCAGCGCAATCGTATCTGAATATCCCAGCGCTGATCAGCGCCGCCGAGGTCACCGATTCCAGCGCCATCCATCCCGGCTATGGTTTTCTCTCCGAGAATGCCAACTTCGCCGAGCAGGTAGAGCGTTCAGGTTTCGTATTTGTCGGCCCGCGTGCCGAAACCATCCGTATGATGGGTGACAAGGTCAGCGCCATTTCGGCGATGAAGGCAGCCGGCGTGCCCACCGTGCCCGGCTCCGATGGCCCGCTCCCCGAAGATAACGACGAAGCCATACTGGCTACCGCGCAACGCATCGGCTATCCAGTCATCATCAAGGCAGCCGCCGGCGGTGGGGGGCGCGGCATGCGCGTGGTGCACAGCGAGGATAGCCTGCTCTCCTCAGTCAGCGTGACGCGCAACGAGGCTAATACGTCGTTCGGCGACGGCACGCTGTACATGGAGAAGTTCCTCGAGAACCCGCGTCACGTCGAGGTCCAAGTGCTGGCCGACGGCCAGGGCAATGCCATTCACCTCTACGATCGCGATTGCTCCCTGCAGCGCCGCCATCAGAAGGTGCTTGAAGAAGCCCCAGCACCTCATCTCGATCCCCAGGCCCGCGAGAACGTTTTCAAGGCCTGCATCGATGCCTGCATCGAGATCAACTACCGTGGTGCCGGGACCTTCGAGTTTCTGTATGAAAATGGTCAGTTCTTCTTCATCGAGATGAACACCCGCGTTCAGGTCGAACACCCGGTCTCCGAAATGGTCACCGGCGTAGACATCGTCAAGGAACAGCTGCGCATCGCTTCCGGCTTGCCGTTGTCGATCACCCAGGAGGATGTCCAGCTCAACGGGCACGCCTTCGAGTGCCGCATCAACGCCGAGGATTCACGCACCTTCATGCCCTCACCCGGCAAGATCGACCTCTACCACGCGCCGGGCGGCCTGGGCGTGCGCATGGATTCGCATATCTACACCGGCTATAGCGTGCCGCCGCACTACGACTCATTGATCGGCAAGTTGATCACTTGGGGCGCCAGTCGCGAGACAGCATTGACGCGCATGCGCAATGCCCTCGACGAGCTACTGGTCGAAGGCATCAAGACCAATATTGATCTACAAAAGGATCTGGTCCGCGATAGCGCGTTCCAGCAAGGCGGGGTAAATATTCACTACCTCGAGAAGAAGCTTGGCCTGACCTGATCAGCCCACGCGACTCGATACGGGGCGGCCTTGGCCGTCCCGTTTGCGTTGATGCTCAAGGAGACTTCATGCCCTGGCTGCAACTCAAGGCACACATCGCCCCGCAGCATGCCGAAACGTTGGAAGAGCTGCTGCTGGCCGAGGGTGCTCAGGCCATCACCCTGCAGGACGCTTACGACGACCCCGTCTTCGAACCCGAAAGCGGCACCACGCCGCTGTGGGATGAAACCGTGCTGACCGGCCTCTACGACGACCTGGAAGACATCGAGCCAATGCTCGACCGCGTCCGCCAGCAGTGGGCCGCCGAGATGGCCGACGAACCGTGCCCTGAGATCGGCTACGAGCTGCTCGCCGATCGCGATTGGGAGCGCGAGTGGATGGACGATTTCACCCCGCTCAAGATGGGCGAACGGCTGTGGGTGGTACCCAGTTGGCATGCCGCCCCCGAGCCCGATGCCGTCAATCTGCTGCTCGATCCCGGCCTGGCCTTCGGTACTGGCACCCATCCGACTACGGCACTGTGCCTGGGCTGGCTCGACGGCCTCGACCTCGACGCCGCCCGAGTGCTCGACTTCGGCTGCGGCTCCGGCATCCTGGCCATCGCTGCGCTCAAGCTGGGAGCTGACCACGCCACAGGCACCGATATCGATCCACAGGCCCTGCACGCGAGCCGTGAAAACGCCCAGCGTAACGCCATCGCCGATGAGCGTTTGTCGCTTTGCTATCCGGAGCGGCTTGCGGTCGAGCGTTATGATGTCGTGGTCGCCAACATTCTCTCCGGCCCTTTGGTGGAACTCGCGCCCACGCTCTGCGCGCATCTGGCACCAGGAGGACGCCTGGCTTTGTCAGGCATTCTCGCCGGCCAGGCCGATGAGGTCATGGACGCGTATCGCGAGCAAGGCATGCTGCTCGATGCGCCCGACGAGCGCGAAGGTTGGGTGCGCATTACCGGCGTGGCGCCGGCATGAGCGCGCTTGACGCGAGGAGCGGCGCACTGCCCCTTCAAGAACATCGTTCTGGCGGCTATCATAAGCCCCTTTCACTATCTAGACCCGTCTCGTGATGCCGACCCACGTCTCATCTCCGGTGACGCCGTTGCCGCGCATCGGCCCTTACGCATTGCCCAACCGGGCGATTCTGGCGCCCATGGCGGGCGTGACCGATCGTCCGTTCAGGCAATTGTGCCGAGAGCTCGGCGCGGGCTTGGTCGTCTCGGAAATGGTCACCGCCGACGCGCGCCTATGGCATACCCGTAAGTCGCGGCAAAGGCTCGACCATGCCGGCGAACCCGGCCCGCGCGATGTACAGATCGCTGGCGGCGACCCGGAAATGCTGGCCGAAGCCGCACGCCTCAATGTCGCGCAAGGTGCTGAGATCGTCGACATCAACATGGGCTGCCCGGCCAAGAAGGTCTGCAACAAGGCTGCCGGCTCGGCATTGTTGCGCGACGAACGCCTGGTCGCAGCAATTCTCGAGAGTGTCGTGGCGGCTGTGGATGTCCCGGTGACATTGAAGATTCGTACCGGATGGTGCTCAGAGTCGCGCAACGGCATACGCGTGGCAAAATTAGCCGAGGCCGCTGGCATCCAAGCACTCGCAGTGCATGGTCGTACTCGCGAGCAGCGCTATCGCGGCGATGCCGAATACGACACCATCGCTGCTATCAAGCAAGCGGTATCGCTGCCGATATTCGCCAATGGCGATATCGACAGCGCCGAGAAAGCCGCCCGCGTCCTCGACTACACTAAGGCCGATGCGGTCATGATCGGACGCGGCGCCCAAGGCAATCCGTGGATCTTTCGCGAGATCGAACACTACTTACGTACCGGTGCCCCCCTGGCACGCCCGACGCCCGCAGAAATCGCCGCCGTGATGCATCGTCATCTCGAGGCACTGCATGCCTTTTACGGTGAGCACATGGGGGTGCGCATCGCACGCAAGCATGTGGGCTGGTATCTCGCCACTCGCCCACAAGCGGCAGCATTGCGCGCACGCTTCAACGTTCTGGAACAGCCCTCGGCTCAACACCGCTTCGTGGATACGCTCGCTCACGATGCACCGGCGTTGGCCTCAAATGGAAGCAATGCAGCATGACCAGCAGGCAAGCATTTCCCATCGATCAGAATACGCTCGATGCCAGCGCCACGGCATCGCCAGCGCATCAGCAAACTTTGCGTGAGTCGGTCGAGCTCGCCATGCAACGCTACTTCGGCCACCTGGATGGCGAAACGGTCAGTGACCTTTATGGCATGGTGCTGACCGAGGTCGAAGTGCCCTTGCTAGAAGCTGTGATGCGCTATGCCGACGGCAATCAGACACGCGCCGCCGACATGCTGGGCCTCAATCGCGGCACCTTGCGCAAGAAGCTCAAGCAGTACGACCTGATCTGAGTCCAAATCGATCTGATAGGGGCGCCCCCACTGGGCGCTCTTCACGTTTCACGCTATTGGCTGGCGTCAATCGTCCCTCATCTTTCAAGAGTAGAGCTTCATGGCCGATCACACTGCAACCTCGTCTCCCCAGCCCGTGCGTCGCGCATTGATCAGCGTGTCCGACAAGACCGGCATCGTCGATTTTGCTCGCGAACTCAGCACGCACGGCGTCGCCCTGCTCTCCACCGGCGGCACCTTTCGCCTGCTCAACGAACACGGCATCCCGGTCACGGAGGTTTCGCAGCATACGGGTTTCCCGGAAATCATGGATGGCCGCGTCAAGACGCTGCACCCCAAGATTCACGGCGGCATCCTCGGGCGCCGTGGGCAGGATGACGAGGTAATGGCCGAGCACGGCATCGACGCCATCGACATGGTTGTGGTCAACCTCTACCCCTTCACCGATACCGTGGCGCGCGAGGATTGCACCCTGGAAGAGGCCATCGAGAACATCGACATCGGTGGCCCTACCATGGTCCGCGCCTGTGCCAAGAACCACGCGCACACCAGCATCGTAGTCAATGCGTCCGACTACGGCCGCGTGCTCGGCGACATACGCGCACATGGCGGCGTTGGCGCAACGTTGCGCTTCGATCTGGCGGTCAAGGCCTTCGAGCATACCGCAGGCTACGACGGTGCCATCGCCAACTATCTGGGTACCCTGGTGGAAGGCGGCGAGAGCGACTTCCCGCGTACCTATAACGTGCAGTTCCAGAAAAAACAGGCGATGCGCTACGGTGAGAACCCGCATCAGCAAGCGGCCTTCTATGCCGAGGCCGGTGCTACCGAAGCCAGCGTGACCACGGCAGAACAGCTCCAGGGCAAGGCATTGTCGTTCAATAACGTCGCCGACACCGACGCTGCTTTCGAGTGCGTCAAGGTCTTCAACGAAACAGCCTGCGTCATCGTCAAACATGCCAACCCTTGCGGCGTCGCCGTCGCCGACACGCCGCTCGCCGCCTATCAGAGTGCGTTCGCTACCGACCCCACCAGCGCTTTCGGCGGTATCATCGCCTTCAACCGCCCGCTGGACGCCGATACGGCACGTGCCATCGTCGACCGCCAGTTCGTGGAAGTCATCATCGCACCAGGCATAGACGACGATGCCGCCGAGATCGTCGCTGGGAAGAAAAACGTGCGCCTGCTCGATGTCAGCAAGCACTGGCCCAGCCAGCCGCGTCCCGCTCATGACTTCAAGCGCGTCACCGGCGGGCTCCTGGTCCAGGACCGTGACCAAGGTATGGTCGAATCCGAACACCTGCGCACCGTCACCGAGCGCGCCCCCAGCGACCAGGAGCTACGCGATCTCAGCTTTGCCTGGAAGGTCGCCAAGTTCGTCAAGTCCAACGCCATCGTCTATGCCAAGCACGGTCAGACCATCGGCGTGGGAGCCGGGCAAATGAGCCGCGTCTACTCGGCCAAGATCGCCGGCATCAAGGCCGCCGATGAAGGCCTGGAAGTACCCGGCTCGGTGATGGCGTCGGATGCCTTCTTCCCCTTCCGCGATGGTATCGACGCCGCCGCCGCCGCCGGCATCACTGCCGTCATCCAACCTGGTGGCTCAATGCGTGACCAGGAAGTGATCGACGCCGCCAACGAAGCGGGCATCGCCATGGTCTTCACCGATATGCGTCACTTCAGGCACTGAAGACGGAAGACGGAAGACGGAAGACGGAAGACGGAAGACGGAAGACGGAAGGTCAGGATGACTTCTGCGACGCAAAGCAAAAGCCCCCGTATAATATACAGGGGCTTTGTTCTTACCTCTTACTTCTTCACTCTTACCTCTGCGAAGCCGCTTAGCCTAGATCCATGCACAGATACTTGGTTTCCATGTATTCGTCGATACCGTACTTGGAGCCTTCACGCCCCAGTCCCGAGGCCTTGACGCCTCCGAAAGGTGCACTGGCGTTGGAGATCAGGCCCGTATTGATACCGACCATGCCGTACTCCAGCGCTTCGGCCACACGCCATACACGGCTCAGGTCGTTGGCATAGAAGTACGATGCCAGCCCAAAGCGCGTGTCGTTAGCCATCTGCACAGCGTCTTCCTCGTCATCGAACGGCAGTACCGCCGCCAAAGGCCCGAAGGTTTCCTCGTGCGCGACCTTCATATCGGCATTCGCGTGGCTCACCAGTGTCGGCGTGAAAAAGCGTCCACCCAGTGGATGCGTATGGCCGCCTAACAGCAGTTCGGCGCCCTTGTCGACGGCATCTTGGATATGTTCGGAGACCTTGGCGACGGCATCATCGTCGATCAACGGCCCGATGTTCACGCCTTCTTCGGTGCCCGGGCCGACGTGCAATTCGCTGTTCATGGCCGCCGCCAGCTTTTCACTGAACGCATTGATCACGCTGGACTGCACCAGGAAGCGGTTGGTGCACACGCAGGTCTGACCGGCATTGCGGAACTTGCTGGCCATTGCCCCCTCGACGGCGGCATCGAGATCGGCGTCTTCGAAGACCAAAAATGGTGCGTTCCCCCCCAGTTCCAGCGAAATCTTCTGGATATGCTCGGCAGCGCCGGCCATCAGTTGGCTGCCCACCTCGGTGGAACCGGTGAAAGTGATCTTGCGTACCACGGGCGACTCGGTCATCGCCTTGGCGATCTCGCTGGCACGCCCCGGCACCACGTTGAACACACCGCGCGGCACCCCAGCCTGCTCGGCCAACGCCGCCAGCGCGGTAGCGGAAAACGGCGTCTGACTGGCCGGCTTGATGACGATCGGGCACCCCGCGGCCAATGCAGCGGCCGCCTTGCGAGTGATCATCGACGACGGGAAATTCCATGGCGTGATTGCCCCGACGACGCCGACCGGCTGCTTGAGCACCACGATGCGCTGGTTGGACTTGGCGGCAGGGATGGTATCGCCATACACGCGCCGCGCTTCTTCGGCGAACCAGCGCAGGAAGCTCGCCGCATAGGCGATCTCGCCGGCCGCTTCCTTGAGCGGTTTGCCCTGCTCGGCGGTCATGATCGCCGCCAGTTCGTCCTGATGCTCGAGCATCAGGTCATACCATTTCATCAAGGTGTCCGCGCGCTCTTGCGCCGTCAGGGCACGCCAAGCCGGCCAGGCCGACTCGGCAGCTTCGATGGCACGCTCTGTCTCGGCACGCCCCAGCTTGGGCATGCGTCCCACGATCTCACCAGTGGCCGGGTCGTCGACCTCGATCTGTTCGCCGCTGTCCGCTGCCACCCAGTTGCCGTCGATATAGGCAAAGGGGCGAAACAGCGAGTTCTCCTGAAGGGACTCCATGGCGTTCTCCTTCCTGACAATGAGGGCGACGCTGGCCGTCGCCATGAATTCATCTTATGCCGAGTCTCTGGATGCCACCAAACGCAGCGCGCAATGACATGACGTTCACCCCACACCCCAGATAAAGAGACTCAGCACCGCAATGGCGATGGCGGCCCCACACAGCGCCTGGCCTCTGTAACGCGACGGCGAGCGCCGTACCTGCCGAATCCCGAGCACTGCCAGTAGCACCGCCAGCGCGTCGACGAGCAGCATATAAGACGCCAACAACGGCGCCGTGGCGACGAGCACCAGCGCCAGCACCGCCCAAGGAGACAATAAAGAAGATTTGACCTGCCCTTGAGCGTCACGCGTTTGCCGCGCGGTGCGCTGAGGCACGGGCGCGTCGAAGACCTGCTCGGCACGTCCGGCATCCCCGTCGAAGCGTAGCCGACTGCCTTCCCTCGGCAGACCCCGGCCACGCCACTCGGTCAATGTGAATGTATAACGATACCCATCATCGCCGACGATCACGCCGCGCTGGCCAGCATCATCGAAGGTTTCCAGCTTACCGTTCACGACGCGACTCCCGACCAAATACCGATGGCATGGTCATATCACCTCAATCCAGGCGCGAGTCCGATAGCGTCACCGACACGGAGTCGGAAAAACGCAGCGCGAAAGGTTTATCGATTTCCACCTGCGCCGTGAGGACCTGCTCGTAACTCATGATGATATCCAAGACTTCGCGGGTCATGCGTTCCAGCAAGAGGAAGCGGTTATCCTCGACATAGCCGATGATATGCTTGGTGATCGTACGGTAATTGAGCGCCTGCTCGATATGATCGAACTTGACCGCACGATCGGCCCTATAACGAATGGTGGCATTGATCACCACATCCTGCCGGTTCTGGATTTCCTCATCCTTGATTCCGATATGGGTACGCAGGCGCAGATTCTTGATGTTAATCGTCGCCAGATCATGATCGAGGTGCTGATCGTTCAGGGCATGTAAGGCCATGCGGCATTTCTCCTAAAGTGCGTAACGCGCGTCACGCGCGGCGATGACCGACGCCTCGCTCAGCCATGCACTAACGTCAAGAACTCCTGACGCGTGTTCAGGTTATTGCGGAAGGCGCCCAGCATCACGGAGGTCTTCATGCACGAATTCTGTTTCTCGACCCCACGCATCATCATGCACATGTGTTGTGCTTCGACGATCACTCCCACACCGCGCGCCTCGGTCACCTCCTGCACGGCCTCGGCGATTTGACGTGTCAGGTTTTCCTGGATCTGCATGCGTCGCGCATACATGTCGACGATACGCGCGAACTTGGAGAGCCCCAGTACCTTGCCCTTGGGCAGGTACGCGATATGGCACTTGCCGATGAATGGCAACAAATGATGTTCACACATCGAGTAGAGTTCGATGTCCTTGATCAGCACCATTTCGTCGGTCTTCGATTCGAACACCGCGCCGTTGACCAGCGACTCGAGCGTCTGCCCATAGCCCTGGTTGAGAAACTGCATGGCCTTGGCGGCTCGCATGGGCGTATCACGCAGCCCTTCCCGGTCGGGATCCTCGCCCAAGCCGGCGATGATGTCGCGGTAATGCGTTGCGAGTTCTTCTGTCATTTAAATGCCTTTAAGTGCCTTCGTCATGACGCCCGACCGGGCATACGTTACAAAATGAATACAACACCGGAAGTTTGCCACATGGACAAAGCACGACGCACGCTCGATTCGCGCCGACCTCGGCAACACTGCGTTTCACGACGCCACGCCTGAGCCGTCAAAGTGGCAACGTCATGCCAACCAGCGCGGATTTTCCAACGCCAGGCGCTGTTGCTCAAGAATCCGGATGTGCTGATCCCAGTACCCCTCACTGGCCACCCACGGGAAGGCCCGGGGAAACGCCGGATCTTCCCAGCGATCGACCAACCAGGCGCTATGGCGCATCAAGCGCAACGTGCGCAGCGGCTCGATCCAGCGCAACTGGCGCCGGTCGAACTCGACATGCTGTTCGTAGCCCTCGATCACTTCGGATAGCTGCATCTGCCATTCATCGGCCTCGGGCGCCGTCAATAACATCCACAAATCCTGGATCGCCGGCGCCATGCAGCAATCATCGAAGTCGACCAGTGCAAAATCTTCATCGCGCCCCAGAATGTTGCCCAGATGACAATCGCCGTGTACGCGTTGCAAGGCCGTCTCCGGCCATCGCTGCTCGGCGAGTAGTGTCTGTAGACGCTCGGCGATACGGGCATACGCCTGGCGTTGACGGCGACTCAGCCAATCGCTCGCCAGCACACGCTCACAACTGGCTTGGCTGATCGCCATGGGTTCCTGAACAGGACGTGCCTGGAAGGAACCGCGGCGCGCCACGGCATGCACCTGACCAATCAAGTCACCGAGGGCAAAGAGGTGCGCAGGGTTCTCGAGCTCTGGCGCCTGCCCCGCGACGTGCGGAAACAACGCGAACGCGAATCCATAGGCATGGTGGAGCGTCTCACCATCAGCGTCGCGCCAAGGCGGCGCGCCGGGCACGCCCGCAGCCTCGAGTTCATCGAGAAAGGTATGCTCCTCGCGAATCTGCGCCTCGCTCCAGCGCTCGGGACGATAGAACTTGGCCACCCAACGACGGCGATCGTCGTCGCTCAACAGGAACACGCGATTCTCATAGCTGTTGAGCGCAAACGGCTCGCCCGGCAACCAAAAACCCAGCGACTCGACGGCATCGACCACGTGTGCGGGCGACAGACTTTCGAACGGGTGCTTCGGGGCGGTCATGGCGTGTCCTATTGGAGATGCTCCCTTCTTATGCTATCAGATTCCTCGTGGCGTTCGCGTCATCGCCCAGGCCTCGACATGCTTTGCGCCCGCCTCTCGGCAGGCATCGGCTAGTGCCGAGAGCGTACTGCCGGTGGTCATCACGTCGTCGACAAGCGCCACGTGAGCCGGCAAATCGGATGCGACACGAAAAGCCCCGCGTACGTTGCCGCGACGTGCACGGCGTGTCAGCCCACGCTGAGTTGGCGTGTCACGCTCACGCCAGGCACGCCGATATGGCACGCCCAATTGACGCGAGAGCTCACGCGTCAGCCAAACGCTATGATCGAAGCCGCGCTCACGCCGCCGCTGCGGGTGCGTCGGCACCGCGACGAGTACCTCGGGTAACACGCCTTCGCGGCTATGAGCGAAAAGGGTCGCCAGCAGGATACCCGCGCGCGGTTGCGCGCCGAATTTGAAGCGCTGAAGCAATGCCTGCGTGGCATCTTCGTAACGCAGCGGTGCCCTCGCGACATTGAAGGACGGCGCGTGACGCAGACAATGACCGCAAAGATCGGCGGGGCGCGCCAACGGCTCGGCGCAACGCCGACAGGCCACACGATTCCAGGGCAGCGCCTCGTAACACGCCTCGCACCACGGCGACGCCAGCGGCGTCAGGCCCATGCAAAAGGCACAATGGCCCGGCAGCCCCACGCGCACTGACTGGTCAACCAATAGCTTTATCTTGGTTGATAGTTCCCAGGCGCTTCTCGCTATCATCATGGTTAACTGATTCTTTTTTTAAGTTAACAGGACCGCCCAGCCCTGACTTCACAGCTACAGACTAGCATGCCTGCCGCCTCCCGCACGCCGCGCTCGATGCAGACCAGTATCAGCATGACCGACACCCGCCAAGGCGTTCTATATCGCCTCGGTACCCGTGGCGATTGACTTCCCTCTCGGCATACGTAAAATGTCGCTCGACCTGCCAGACTGCGGATGTGGTGGAATTGGTAGACACGCTAGATTTAGGTTCTAGTGCCGAAAGGCGTGGGAGTTCGAGTCTCCCCATCCGCACCATCAATATCTTTGTTTTCAATCAGTTATAAACGCTCCTGTGCTTCTACTGGTCTACATATGGTCAGTTTTTGGCATAGTGCGGTCAGCTTTTTGGTCAGCATTTCTTACCCCTCTTATATCGATGCATGCCTTGCTCTCGCTTGCCATGTAAACGCAGAAGGGCTTAAGCTGAGTGAGCACATTCCACGCCGTGAGGCGTTGCAAGAGGCTCACCAATGTCGAAATACTATCGTTTTTCCGATCAACTACCTCCCGTCGGCACGCCCATCATCTGTTTGGCGCAGCTAGAGGGCATGCCCGAGCGCGTTCACCCTATCCTTGAAGCAAACGCGATGTACCGCGCTACGCTTGAGCTGGATGGCCAAGTCTATCACCGGTCTCACGAAACCCCGGGATTAGGTGGGATCGAAGGCAATCCCGTTGCCTGGAAGATCTGTTACTGGTAACAAGGCCCACCTCTCAAGCAACCCCGCTGCAATTGGGTTGCGGAGGTCGCTGGTTCGAATCCAGTCGCTCCGACCAAGATTGTTAAGAAAAACCGTCGCTATGGTTGACCCATAAGCGGCGGTTTTTTGTTGATGGTAAAACATGGAAAAACTTTTGCTTCTCTAAGCCCTGACGGCAGTTATGCTCCCTTGATGTCTTATGGCTAGTGGTCCACGGTTAGCTTGTGGTAGCGGGGCTACGACTATTCTCATCTGCAACTAGCTGCAAGAAGGATCCACATCATGAGCGATAACCTTTATCATCGCGGCTCACCCGATACCGAGAAAGTCAATCTCGGGCAGGCCCATGAGGTTCAGTACTGGACGCAGCGATTTGGGGTCTCGGAGGCAAAGCTTCGTGAGGCTGTAGATGCTGTCGGCGTCTTGGTTAAAGACATCGAAGCCTACCTGAAAAAATAGCACATCTTTTGCTTGCCCCCTCGATTAGTATGCGAGGGGCTGGCAAACTAGATCCAAACAGATAATTATATTCAATACCTAAGTTTAAAAAATAAATAGCCAAAGCACTGTTATCAACCCTAAATTCTGGGCTAGCAGACGCATTTATAATGCTGCTATCTTTTTTAGCTTCTACCTCGGCCAAGAGAACGAAAACATGGCCCTATTCTCTGCCTCTGGTGGCGTCATGACTGTCTTTGGCCTTTTTACAATGATCAAATTCTCCACCTTGGAGCAGTATTTAAGGATGGAGAAAACAATTCAATCTGTTACAGGCATGACAGGTCCACCAACGGGGCCCGGAGAGGAAAAGAAAACCCTGGATTCATAGAATAACCGCAGCACTTTGGACCGCCAGGTAGAGGAAGGAGGGCCAGCGCCGATACCCTCTCGACTTTACCGACCAAAGTGAAGCAGAGCATGGGATACCGACAGCTGACCCAGACCCAACGATACCAGATTCACGCCCAACGGGGTGTCCGGATGACCCAGCGGCAGATCGCCAGAGTGCTTGGCATCCACAGCAGCACCGTCAGTCGCGAATTGCGCCGTAACATCTCTCCTGATGGCTACGATCCCTGCCAGGCTCAGGCGCGCAGTGATCAGCGGAGGCGAACTGCCTGGAAAATGACAAAGCGACTCCCCAGCCTCATGCGCTGGGTGACTGATCAACTGGCTGACGAATGGAGCCCTCAGCAAATCAGTGGCTTTATGGCCAAGGCCAACGGTGCTTACGTGAGCCATCAGTGGATCTATTCGTTGATCTGGGATGACAAGGTACGTGGTGGCGGGCTGTGGCGATATCTCCGGCAACCCAAGCGGCGGAGTAAGCACCGTGCACAGGCCAAGAGCGCCGGACTCGGCAAGATTCCGAACCGAGTGGGTATCGAGTACCGCGCCGCTGAGGTGGATGATCGGCTCACGATTGGCCACTGGGAAGGCGATACGGTGCTCAAGGGACATAAGCAGTCCGGATTGGTCACGCTGGTTGAGCGCCGCAGTGGCTATCTGCTGGCCACTCGACTCCCTCAAATCACCGCCGATCTGACACAAAAAGCTATGATTCGTCTGCTGAAGCCCCGGCGTGGGGCTGTTCAGACCGTGACGCTGGACAACGGCTCGGAGTTCGCCAATCACGAGGCAGTAGCCACGGCAGTGTCAGCGGCGATCTATTTCTGCGATCCCTATTGCTCCGGCCAACGCGGGACCAATGAAAATACGAATGGCTTGATACGGCAGTACTATCCCAAGGGAACCGATTTTCGACAGGTGACGGATGCCGAACTGAGAAAGACCGTCAATAAGCTCAATGATCGCCCCCGAAAGCGGCTCGGTTATCGGACACCGGCACAGGTGTTTCTGGGGGAATACTCAGGCGCCCTGGATACCGCAGGTGCTGCGCTTATTGGTTGAATTCAGGAACACAAGAGGCAGCCCAAGAGAGAAAACGCAGAGAGCTAGAGAAACAGCTGAGCACAGAGTTCAAGGGCATTACACTTACTGTACTTGGAACCCTTATCGCCTCTTACGGCTCATTTATCCACATCTTGGGATAACCTCGAACACCCAAAACTTAAGAACTAAATCGAAGCCCCCGGCCATGCCGGGGCATTACTGAATTCTCTATAAACCGAGAAAATTCTGCTCTCTTAGGTTTTATATGCTGACCGGATCCCGACCTCCCCACCTTTAACAACATCGGCGCTTTCGCGAAGGCGGACACGTAAAATGGCTGCGGCAAAACGCTATGCCGACAAGGGTTGATATGAGCTGACCCCTGCGAGTAGGGAGAAAGATCTATGCCGCTGGCAAAACGGGCGTTGTTTCGATACCGGTGCCGTGGCTGTAACGGTGTTGCCGAGATCATTGGCTCAAGTTCATTTTCCGCCACCAATGCATGCTTGGTAAATGTCGGGTCCCGTGTGATTGACTACCCGCTTGGTAAATAACTCAGGACGCTTGGTCTGCCATTCCTTCATCATCGCAATCGGTGATTGATGGTGCAGCGCCTTCTGCGGGATGTGGTGATTGTACAGCCAGGTGTAGCGTTTGAGCGTCTGCTCCAGGTCCTCGCCTGAGGTATAGCGCCGAGTCGCCAGCACATCGCTGATACGGCCGTTGAAGCGCTCCACCATGCCGTTTGTCTGCGGTCTTCCCGGCTTGATCAGACGGTGCTCGATACCAAGGGCCTGGCACTCTTGGTCAAACGGGTGATTCCCGCTGGGCTTGCGCTCCCCCGCCCGCGTGAAGCGATCGGTGAATGACTTGCCGTTGTCGGTCAGTACCGTCTGGACCTGGAAGGGAGCCTTCTCCTCCACCCGCTTCATGAACGCCCGCGCATCCTTCGCGGACTGGCTGCGTCTCACCTCCAGATGGACCCAGCGCGTGGCGCGATCGATGGCGACGTACAGGTAGCGTTTTTGCTCCTCATCGGGCATCCGGGGCAGGTGCTTGATGTCGATGTGCACGTAGCCCGGCTCATAATCTTTGAAGGGCTTGTGCCGGGGTTTCTCATCGTCGCCCGCGTCCCGTCTAGACAGCTCTGCCAGTGTCGGCACCTCGCGCCGCTTGAGCATGCGATGCAGACCAGAACGCGACAAGCCAGGATTGAGGAACTCACGCGCCACGACGAGCAGATCATCCAGGCCGAGGCGCAGGAATTCGCGCGCCGCGATCAGCACCTCTTCCTGTTCGGAAGTGAGCGTGGCCAGCAGGTTGTGACGCGTGTGCGGTCGGTCCTGGACATCGTCACGGTACCGCCAGCGCCGGATGGTCGAGACGGCGACGCCGTACTGGCGTGCTAGCTCGCTGTCGCTGATGCTGGAAGGCGCTGCCTGGATCTCGGCCCGGATCTTCGGAGTGGTGGTCGCCTGTTTATGTAGCTTGATGTCCATATCCTTGCTCCCGGATGAACTGGTGAAGAAGCTCCTTGGCGGCCAGCAAAGGATAACTTCTATAGCTCATCTGATCATCCGGGACCCTACAGGTAAATGCTAAAGTGCTCACACTGCTACCCACCCAACTCGTCAGCGGAAACTTTATCCCCTTTAGGGCATTTTTTATTCACCCTCTCTACATTATTAAGCAACTCCTTTTCGAAGTGTCTGTTATGCTCCATAGCCTCAAGGGTTTCAACGAGCGCAGCACAAGCAACATTAATAGCAGAAGAAAATAAAAAATTATAGGCAGAATCATGCGGCTTCTTATTAAGCACATAATTACTACCTTCCACTTGGCTCGACAAAGCTGTAATAGAAGGGTGAGTAAAATTACTAAGAGTATGATAAATAGTAAAATATGCACCAAGCTCACCTGCTTTCTCAAACCTATCTTTTATACTCATAACCTTCTTTCGCCCTGCGAGAAGTTCTTCTTTTTTGTCCTTCAGCGCAGCCACCTTCTTTTTAGCTTCATTAGCTCCTATCTGAGGAAAATACTTATTATCTTCATCGTAGAACTTATAATATTTTATCTCGCTATCTACGTGCAATGCCTCAAACTCATAAATATACTCCTCATCCTCCTTAAGGCACTTCAGGTCTATATAAGACTCAAAAGCACAACGCAACAACGGTGCACAACCTGCAGAAGCGTCCGCTTTCAAAATTCTTATTATATCTTGGGACAACACATCAACCCTAACAAACAGCCCACATATTAACTGCCCTCTCCTATCGTTAAACCTCATGCCGTCGATAGCTTGCGCCCTGATTTTTTTATAAGTTCTCCAATTCACAAAAAGATTTGCTTTCATCAAACACACCCACCTTAATGATTTTATACATCACTTATTGTTATCACCTTTGAAGGCTAATTACCAACACTGCTCCCGAGGCTATGCTGTTTGGTTTCGTGGTTTGCAATCCTGGCCAATTTATATTAGCACTTGTCTTATTCACCTTCCCGTGTAGATGCTGTATCTATAAACAGCATTCGCATGGAGCATGGTTATGGCCCGCAAACGCTCCTCACCCCCAACGTCACCCTCTTACTATGAGCTACTGGGCCAGCGCAAGCGCGGCGCGGCAATTGCGGCGGGAGTATTTGACGGGGCGGTACACGACGAGTTGGGATGAGTTACCGGTGGCGAGGATACGATAGAGCTCACTTCCTACCACTCGACACCTCGACAATGCCACATTCGCCTGACAACGGGGGCTGTGAAAACATAAGAGTCACCATCAGTGGAGAACACCATGCATTACGCAAAATATGGCCGCATATCTTTAGCAATCATGGCTATAAGCACTGCACTTATGTCGACCATAGCTGCAGCCTCCAGTGAAAACGCCTGGAGAGATTTCCGTGCAGACGTTGAAAAAAATGTCGCGGCGCTGTCGATGACAGCTTAAATGTCGAGACGATTGCGGTGGACCCCTTTGGCTCCAAGCATTTCGGACTTGCCCGCATGACCGGGCATGAGCACGGCGCTAAAAATCGATTACAGCTGTTATGCGTCTACGACAAGCAATCACAGCAAGCCGAAATCGGCAGTCCCATGGATATTGAAACGGACATGCAAACAGAAAGGCCGCAATAAAGCGGCCTAAATTACGGCTCCAAGTGGCCCTGCTCCAGATTACAAGCTGCACACTATGCCGCTGGCCTCGATGTCCTCGGCTCGTGGGGCCGATACCACTCACCCGAGTCAGCCCATCGACACCTTGGTACGGGCGGGCATCGATGACGGCTTCTGCCCTAGCTGGACCAATGTGAGGCAGCTCATCCAGTCGATTGGGCATCGCCTTATTAATGTTGACGCATTCGCCGCCCGCACTTTTGCTGTCCGCACTCTCGGCGACAGAAACTCCATCCAAGGCCACGAACTCGGGATCGTCATCACCGACAGTTATGTAGATGGGCGCATGATCTGAGACGATGTCCCTTGCCTGCTTGTGCGTAAGCCCCAGCAGCTCGGGGAACTGCACGATGCCACTACCGGTAACGTCGAGCGCATCAGCATCAGCCAGATGCTCTCAACTGGTCTAGGTTTTGTCCGAAAAGTCAGCACGTAGGCAACGGTCTATGCAAGCCAGACATACCATGGCGCTAAAGCTACTGGCGAGCTTGTCGTATCGGGTGGCGATGCGCCGTAGTTCCTTAACCCAGCCGAAGCCACGTTCGATCACGTTTCGCTCCCGGTACTTGGGCTTGTCGAACCCTCGGGGCAGCCCTGGACGCGGCCGCCGCTTCATCTTGCGCTGAGCAATGATCGGCTTCATATGGTAACGGTCACAGTAGTGGCGTAACGCATCGCTATCGTAGCCCTTGTCTGCCACGACGTAGCGACAGCGCTTTCTGGGCCGGCCCACCTTTCCTGGCAAGTGAATCGCTTCCATCGTGGGGATAAAATGCCGAGTGTCAGCATCCTGACCCGGTGATAGCGTGAAAGTCAGCGGCCAACCATGTCGATCACAGACCATGTGGATCTTGGTGGTCAGGCCGCCTCGGCTCCGCCCCAGTGCATGGTCTACGGGTTCTCTCGACCCCCTTTTTTGCCGCCTCCTGAGGCAGCGCGAGTGGCTCGGATCGACGTGGAATCGATCATCCAGGTATCCAGATCCATCAGCCCGTCTTCACGCAGCTTGAGATGGAGCCGATCCAGGACAGCCTCGAAAGTGCCATCGTCGCGCCACTGCCGGAATCGGTCATGGACCGTCTTCCAAGGACCATACCGTTCCGGAAGATCGCGCCATTTGGCGCCAGAGCACAGGATCCAGAAGATCCCGTTTAGCACTTGGCGGTCATCCCTACGTGGGCGGCCTATTGGCTGAGAGGGCGAGACGATATCCTCGATCATCTCCCAGCTTTGATCGGAGAGCTCGTAACGTCCTGCCATGCATCACCTATGCAGTTGCGGCATGGTGCACATTAGCAAACCCGACTTTTCGGACAAAACCTAGTCCCTATCCACTGGATCGCCGATCACGTCGGCCACAGCAGCATCCAGATGATCCAGAAGCGCTACGGCAGTGGATCCACGCCGACGGCCCGGACATCCACAAGGCAGTCGAGAAGCTGCTCGGGCTATAGCTGAGTCCCCACCTTGGTCCCCATGGGTACAGAATCTGCACTCACCCTACCGCATCCAATTGATAGAAAAGCGTTTTCATGAATAAAAGACGAGGGGGCGAGTCTCCCTATCCGCACCATCAAGCTTAACCCAGCATCATCTGACCTATCTTCGAAGTCCTAAAAGCCCAGCAATCACGCACGGGTCTTTCTTAACCTGAAACCTGACATGATCCCGACGACACGCAATAGCACGTTGCGCGGTGTACACCCACGTGTGTCTTAAAGTTCGTTGGTACAAACGTCCCAGCTTGCGAGCTGGGTAATTGCATGACATGAAATGAACCGGCCGGTGATGCCTTGAAAGAGAGAGCCTCCGAGGACGACCGGAGGCTCTCAATCAGCATAAGCCCATGTGCCTGAATGAATTCAACACGTCCTTGGCAGCTGAGTATCCTTCCTGGATGTAGCTATTCTGACAAATTTCGAATGCAATAAACTTAACCTACATCAACAAAAAGCTCGTGAGCAGGCCAACATGTTCATGCTGGCCGCCTAGCCCCACTTTTTCGAGGTAAAAGGCAGCGTTTCACCCTATAAACGCCATCATGTCATTGACAGGCGTACGCCTTTTTCAAGGCTTCGGTGACCACATCGCTGGCCGGTTCGTCCCAGCTTCCGGAAGTATTTGCCAGATATTGCGACACGCCATCCAAGATATCGCGACCGCGAACATCACTGGGTGCACAAATTTTTTCTCGGGATTCTAAGCGGTCAAAAATACCTAACACGTATCCGGTATACGTGAAAAACTTACTGGTATCGTAGGATTCATCGGCACGAAATTGCTGGTAATGGCGCTGAAAATCGAGCAGGTCGGCACCATTGTAGAAATAGCCCCACGCGTTGCCGATTCCCGTAATGCCCAAACCGGCTACCAACATCACGCTCAATACCCGTTTGGTGGCTTGTCTCTTGTGACTCACCCTGACTCCTTGCTTATTCCATTGAGGCACGACATGGCGACCGTCGCGACGGTCGCCATGAGAATGAGTAAGCCGCGATATCGATAAGACGTCAACCGCTGCCTAGAACTCCGTCCATTCGTCTTGAGACTGCGATTGTCGAGTTGCCACCGGCGCTTGGTCGGAGCTGTCGTCTTTCCCAGCCACGGGCCGGGATGCTTGGCGGGGTGGCGTCAAGGAGGCACGCTCATCATCACCCAACTTGAACGCTTCCAGGATATGCGCCAGCGACTGCGCCTGGGCGCTCAGTTCTTCAGACGCTGTGCTGGTCTCTTCCACCATGGAAGCATTTTGTTGGGTCATGCGATCGAGTTCGGCAACCGCCGTGTTGACCTGGTTGATGCCGTCGCTCTGTTCCTTGCTGGCAGCACTGATCTCGTTGATGACATCGCTGACGCGCATCACGCTCTCGACGATCTCATGCATCGTCGCGCCCGCACTTTTAACGAGCTCCGTGCCGCGTTGCGTGCGTTGTGTGGACGTTTCGATCAAGGCGCGAATTTCTTTGGCGGCTTCGGCACTGCGGCTGGCAAGGGTGCGCACCTCACTGGCCACCACGGCGAATCCGCGCCCGTGCTCACCGGCGCGTGCCGCTTCGACGGAAGCATTCAGCGCCAGAATGTTGGTCTGGAAAGCAATGCTATCCATCAAGGTGATGATTTCCCCTACCTGACGCGAGGCAGTGTCGATATCCACCATGGTCTGTTCGACTTCGCTCATCACCTCGCCACCCCGGCGCGCAACGCCGGCCGAATCCTGCGCCAACTGGTTGGCTTGTCCTGCCGAGTCAGCGGAATGCGAGACGGTGCCGGTGATCTCTTCCATCGAGGATGAGGTTTGCTGCAGGTTGGCCGCGGTCTGCTCGGTACGGCTGGACAGGTCCTGGCTGACCTGGGTGATCTCGCCCGACGCGGAGTCAACCGCGTGCGAGGCACCGCGTACCTTGACCAGCGTATGCTGGATACGCTCGACGAAGGCATTGAAGCGTTCGGCCAGTTCCCCGACTTCATCGTGACGCTCTACCGGCAACCGCCGCGTCAGGTCAGCCTCCCCGGAAGCGATATCACTCATCGCCTGGGACGTGCGACGAATCGGCCCCACGATACGCCGCGTCATGATGACCGCCAGTAGCGCCACGATCACGAACGCGATCATGCCAAGCCCCACCGTTACCAGCGCATTCCGCCATATGGCGGCGTTGAGGTCCTCGCGCGTGGCCGCTATTTCGGCATCGATATCGGCGATGTAAACACCGGTACCGACCGCCCACTGCCACTCGTCGATAGCAGCGATATACGACAACTTGGCTTCTTCCTCGCCGCTCTCGGGATTGAGCCACGGATATTCGTAAAAGCCGCCACCGTCGCGGGCCCGTTCCACGAATTCGCGCACCAGGTAATCACCGTTGGGCGCCGTCAGGTCCGACATATCCGTGCCCTGCTTGTCAGGCGAAAACGGTAGCACCACATTATTGCCGTCGTAATCGTAGACGAAGACATAGCCATTGTTGCCATAGCGAATGCTACGCAGCAGGTCTGCCGCCTCGGCCTTGAGTTCTTGTGTATTGGCATTATCGCTGTCACGAAGCGGCGCAATCGACGATACCGCCGTATCGATCAAATCACGCAGGGCATCGCGCCGATCTTCGATCAAGGAGGCACGACGTTCCTCAAGATTATCCTCGGCCTGTTGCTTCATCTGATAGACCGTGGCGCACAAGATGACCGCGCTGATAAGCACCAGGGGCAACAAGGTAGCCATGAGGATACGGGGCTGTAAGCCCAGATTTTGCAGCGATACGCGCTTCGCACTGGCTGGCATGCTTCGACTCCATGGACGCGAAAAAACGATGGGCTTCGCTCACGACGACGCCTATAGAGCGTTATCGGCGAGCTTCCAGCGTCCTGCATTCACCAAACGTCGAAACAAGGGCAAAAAAACGCCGGCTGACAAGCAACCGGCGAGCCGCCACGCGCAACATGGCGAGAGATATACGCCGGCCTTTACAGACCGGTTGGAGGCGGATGATCTTCCACCTCTGGAGACACATGAGACCTGCGTCTTCCTTGGCGATTCGGATCACATGAGCCTGCGAGGCGAAATCCGCCTCCTTCCTTGGCTGCCGGCCACCAGCCAGCGCAATCGCGCAGTTCCCTTGGCAGCGTCCCAGTGGCCGGTGATCGCTTGAATCACCTACATCTTAGACGTCAGGCCGGGCTTGGAAAAGCGCTGTACAATACTCAGCGTAAGCACTTACTCAGCCTCGCGATGCCAAGTCTTTGCTTTCTGCATTGAGACGACTTCTCGTGGGTGCCGCAATGGCGAAAAAGCGCGTAATCACAGCCGTCGAGGCCGGCCGCGTAAGACAGGACACCATCACGAATACCGGCAGGTTGACGACAAGTCCCCAGAACCCAGCGTGGATCCCCAGCGGATTGCGCCACACCAGCGTAAACAGCAGTGTGACGATAAATCCCACCACGATGCCGCTCAACACGCCCAGTTTAGAGGCGCGGGTCCAGAAGAACATGCCGATGAAGGCAGGCAACACTTGGGTGGCAAAGCCAAGCCCCACGAGCAATATCATCACCAGGTTGCTGGGTTCGGCGATAGCCACCGGTGCAACGATCAGCGCCATGATCGGTAAGAGCAAGCGTCGCGCCAGCTTGCCGGCGACGGCGTCGGAAAGCTTGAAGGCCGGCTGGGCGATGTCCTTGGCGTAGGACAGCGCCACCGAATGCAAGAAGGGTTCGCAGGATGACATCGACGCAGCCAATGTGCCCGCGCCCAACAAGCCCACCAGCCAGACCGGCATCTGTTGCATGGCAAGCTCCAGGGCCACGGTATCGGCACGCGCCAGCTCAGGCAGGCTATAGATGCCGATGAAGCCCACCACCACCATGGGCAAGATGACCACATAGTAACTGGGCAGCCAGGTCGCACTGCGGCGAATGGTGCGCGCCGATGATGCACTCATCCACTGCGTCCAGACCGGCGGCATGAACGACAGCATCGAGACGATGATCGACGTCGTCCAGAAGGCGAAACTCATGTCTCCCTGCGCGCCCGGCAAGGTCAGAAAGGCCGGATCACGCTCACGCAGAGTGGTAAAAACATCGCCGAACCAGAGGCCGCCGCCGAAACGCTGTGACGCCCAGAGCCCAATCGCCCATGCCACCGCCAGCATCAGCACGCCCTGGAAGGCGTTGGTAATGCCGATCGCGCGTTGGCCGCTGGCATACAGATAGAGGGCAATACAGCTCAAGACCACCAGCACCCCCACCCAGATCGGCAAACGTCCAGCGCTCATGACATGCAGAATATACGCCGCCCCGATGGTCTGTAGTACCGCATAGGCCAATGAAGCAATCGACATCACCCCTGCGGCCAGGGCCCCCAACAGCGAACTTTCATAGCGGTCGGCAATGGCCGCCCCTTGTGTGACATGGCCAAAGCGCCGACCGAAGGCCCACACCTTGGGACCGAAATACCAAGCCACCAGCGCCAGGTAGGATAAATAAATCACCACGTAGAACACCGCAACACCCTTGGTGTAGGCCCAGCCTGGAGCGCCCATGAAGGTGTAAGCGCTCACGCTGCCTGCGGCGATCAGCAAATAGAGCGTGACCGGCCCCATGCTGCGACCGGCGACGCCCCACTCTTCCAGCGAGTTCATCGAGCGTCCTGTCCGGGCACGCAAGCCAAGAAAGATCGCCACGCCCAGATAAGCGAGCGTCATGATAATCGGCACACTACTCGTCATCGCAAGAACGCTCCACTAGCCGATTGCCGATGGCCATGACGCCGCAACAGGCAAACACGATGACGTACGCCCATACCGCGATCAGTGGCAAGCCGAGCACCACACAGGCGCGGTTGAACCAGCCGATCACCGGCCAGATACCCGCAGCGATGAGCACGACAAATGCCAGAGTCAAACCCCAGCCACGGCCCGTGGTCGGCCGCACGATATAATGCTTCATGAAACGTTCCGCTCAGGAAAGATTGTCTACGTTGCCAAGGCGTATGCCTTACAATGGCGATACGCGAAAAGCGCTCATGGTAGCGCATTCATTCACTCTAGGGGATCGGCGAGTGCTCGCATGTTCTTCACGCCCCGTGGGCATCGTCAGTAAACTTGGCATGGCATGACGCCTACCGCTTCCTCTGTTTTTCCTCGGCGACAAGGATGTCTTCATGAAATTTTCCCTGGCCGGATTGCGTAATGCGCTCAGTGGCACGGCCAGTGCCGGCTATATCGCCAAGGGTATGGTCTACTTCACGGTCGGTTGGCTGTCGCTGCTGACCACGATTGGACTCGGTGGCCAGCAAGCCGGTACCAGCGAGGTCATTCGCGCCATCGCGCTATGGCCGTTCGGCACACTGTTGATCGGCTTGCTCGGTATCGGCCTGCTCGCCTATGTGCTCTGGCGGCTCGCCCAGGCTTGGTGGGACCTCGAGCACAAGGGAAACGGCTGGAAGGGTATCCTGCAGCGCCTCGGCTTCGCCATCAGCGGGCTGTTGTACATCGCCCTGGCCTGGCAATGCGCCACGCTACTGATCCTCTCCCTGGCCAGTGGCGAAAGCAGCAGCACCTCGCAGCGTACCGCCGAGCTGCTCACTTACCCTGGCGGGCTATACGTCTTGCTGGGCATCGGAATCGTGTTCATCTGCGTGGGGCTGCATCAGTTTTACCGCGCGTGGAAGCGGCACTATCGACGCAACTGGCATATCGAGGAAATGCCCAAGGGACCGATGCCGCTGCTCGAGGGCATCGCCCGCCTGGGCCTGGCATCGCGGGGCCTAATCTTCGTGATCATTGGCGTGTTTCTGTGCGTGGCCGCCATCGAGGTCGACCCCGACAACGCCGAGGGGCTGGGAGGCGTGCTCCAAACACTCGCCGAGCAACCCTATGGTCGCTGGCTGCTCGGGGGTGTCTCGCTGGGCCTCGTGGCCTACGGCCTGTATTGCTTCATCAACGCGGGATACCGACGCACGCGCACCCCGCGCCTGTGACCGAGAAAGGGCTTAGCCCATCAACAGCGCACCGCCGGTAGCCGCGATGGCGGCGCCGATTCCGCGTAGCCAACGGTTGTCACGACGCGACAGCCACTCGCCCAGCACACGTCCCGTCAGCGTGATGGCCACGCTGGTCGCCACGAAGCCCAACGCGTAAAGCAGCGCGGAGGCGCCCGGCGCCAATTCGCTGCCATGCGCATGGCCATGCAGCAGGATGAACGCGAAGACCAGCAGGCCCCCCAGCGCACTCGGCAAACGCACCAGAGTGGCCAGCAATACCCCGGCCAGCAGCACGCTCGAGGCGATACCGAATTCGACCCCCATCAGCGGCACGCCCATCCAGGCCAGGCTGGCGCCCGCCAGCATGCCCAGCGCAATCAACAGCGGCATGGTACGACGTAGCGCGCCCGCCTGGCGGCAGCTCCACAGCCCGATGGCCGCCATCGCCAGCAGGTGGTCGAGCCCGGTCAAGGGATGCATCAAGCCGGCCATGAAACTGCCGGCATGCGAATGCGGCAGATGCCCCGGGTGCGCCAATGCGGGACCGGCGAACAACAAGACCAAGGGGGACAACGCCAGGATCAGATGGCGCATGTGAAGACGAGACAGGGACATGAATATTCTCCTTTACAGTCAGTGATAACCAGCGTGTCTTAGGCGCTCGGCGCCGCATCCGCGCCCGCCGCCTGGCCTACATGCTGCGGACGACGCTCGGGCAGCATGCCGCGCTCGAGCATGAAGTCGACGATCGTCTCGAGCCCCACCCCGTCGTACAGATTGGCGAACACGAAGGGACGCTCACCGCGCATCTTGCGCGCATCGCGCTCCATGACCTCCAATGAGGCATGCACTTGCTCGGCGATATCGATCTTGTTGATGATCAATAGATCCGACTTGGTGATCCCCGGCCCGCCCTTACGCGGAATCTTGTCGCCAGCGGAAACATCGATGACGTAGATCGTCAGATCAGAAAGCTCGGGGCTGAACGTCGCCGACAGGTTGTCGCCACCGGATTCGACCATCACCAGCTCGAGCCCCGGATGACGCGACTGCAGCTCGTCAATGGCCGCCAGGTTCATAGAAGCGTCCTCGCGGATCGCCGTATGCGGGCACCCTCCGGTTTCCACCCCCAAAATGCGATCGGACTCCAAGGCGTCGTGCTTGAGCAGGAAATCGGCATCCTCGCGGGTATAGATGTCATTGGTGACCACGGCGATATCGTAATGCTCACGCAGTGCCAAGCAGAGCTGCTTGAGCAAGGCTGTCTTGCCGGACCCCACCGGGCCACCGACCCCGACGCGTAGACAATGTGTCATGTTCTTTCTCCTCAACTCCTGAACAACCGTGAATACTGGGTTTCATGCAAAGCGCTGGCCAACGCCAGGCCGGGCAATGCCGGCCCCAGCTCGTCGTCGTCCAATGCCACGGCCGTCGCCACCGCGTCGGCCAGATGGGGGCGCAGCTTCTCGATAAGACGCTGTGCGCTCGTCTGCCCCAACGGCAACGCCTTGCAGGCCACCGTCAATTGGTTCTCCAGCCACGCCCAGGCAAACCCCAGCATGGCGTCTTCACAACTCACACCACGTACGCGTGCCGCCAGGGCAAAGGCCACTACGTAACCCGGCGTGTCGGGCAGAGTCGGCGACTCGGGCACCTGATCGAGGCTTCTCAGCAAGCGCAGCAAGGTACCCCCCAGGCGTTGCTCTTCCTCGAGCAGTTCATGGGTTTCACGATTGGCCTGGAGCCAAGCGTTCCAGTGGGCCAGCGTATCGCCGTCGCCTTGCGCCCAGGCGCGGTAAGCGCGTGCCAAAACCGGCAGCTCGCAGCGGGTCAGGCCGTCGTCCAGCACCCCGGCGATCCATTCACCGAGGCTCGCTTCATCCTCTACCCAGCCAAGCTCCAGCGCACTCTCGAGCCCCTGCGACCAGGCAAAGGCGCCGATCGGTAACGCCGGACTGACGAGTTGCAGCAACCCCGCCAGCGCCAACGGGTCGTTGCACGCTTGCCGTTCAGTGGACATGTGTGTGCTCGTGGGCATGGTCATGCGTGTGGTGATGGGCCTCCCCAGCGGCATAGGCGCCGGACTCGGGATCGAACGGCGCGGTGTGGTGCTCCAATGTCGCCCCTAACCGCTCGGCCAACGCCTCGAGCACATGGTCCGGGGGAAAGCGTACCCAGCCACCGTTGATATCGTCCCCGATAGCTAACTGAACATGACGATTGCCCAGATGATAGGCCAATCGCGCCAAGGGTAGCCCCGAGGCGATGCGCGCAGTCACCACGGGTTCTTCGGCGGCACACAAACGCACGACCTCGCCATTTTCCGCCCGTAATCCATCGCCATCGCGCAGCACCGGCCCCCGGTCGAGAAACAGCCCCAGTTCACGGCCGGTATCGCTGACCGCCTTGAGACGCCCACGACAGCGCTGCTCGAAAGGCAGCGTCAGCGTGTCGCTCGCCTCCTCGGCGGCCACCGGTCCCAGACGTTCGATCAGTTTCAACATCGTTAAATTTCCCTCTCGGCAATGAGTCCATGGCCCGTAGCTCGTAGCTCGTAGCTCGTAGCTCAGAAAAGGTGATATCGCTGGGCGAGCGGCAATTCTGTCGCCGGCTCGCAGGTCAGTAGTTCACCGTCGGCATGAACTTCATACGTCTGCGGATCGACCTCGAGCTTGGGACAGGCATCGTTGAGCTTCATGTCCGACTTGCGCACCTGCCGCACGCCTTTGCACGCTGCCAGTTCGCTATGCAGCCCCAGACGCGTCTTGATACCTGCGTCGAGCGCGGCCTGGCTGACGAAGCTCAGGCGTGTCTGACTCGCCGCCTTTCCCAGCGCGCCGAACATGTAGCGGTAATGCACCGGTTGCGGGGTGGGGATCGACGCATTGGGGTCGCCCATCGGCGCGGCGGCGATCATTCCGCCCTTGAGGATCAATGCCGGCTTGGCGCCGAAGAATGCCGGATCCCACAGCACTAGATCCGCCATCTTGCCCTCCTCTACCGAGCCCACCTCATGGGCAATACCGTGCGTGATCGCCGGATTGATCGTGTACTTGGCGATGTAGCGCTTGGCGCGATGGTTGTCGGCGCCGAGGTCGCGGTCCTCAGGCAGCAGGCCACGCTGCACCTTCATCTTGTGCGCCGTCTGCCAGGTACGGCAGACCACCTCGCCGACTCGGCCCATGGCCTGGGAGTCGGACGCGATCATCGAGATCACGCCCAGGTCATGGAGGATGTCCTCGGCGGCGATGGTCTCGCGGCGAATCCGCGAGTCGGCGAAGGCCACGTCCTCGGGAATATTGGGGTCGAGGTGATGGCACACCATCAGCATGTCGAGGTGCTCGTCGATGGTGTTCACCGTGTAGGGCCGCGTGGGATTGGTCGACGAGGGCAGCACGTAGTCCCTGGAACAGGCGGTGATGATGTCCGGCGCATGACCGCCCCCGGCGCCTTCCGTGTGGTAGGTATGGATGCAGCGCTCCTTGAACGCCGCCAACGTGTCCTCGACGAAGCCCGACTCGTTCAGGGTATCGGTGTGGATGGCGATCTGCACGTCGTACTTCTCGGCCACGCTCAGGCAGTTATCGATGGAGGCCGGCGTGGTCCCCCAGTCCTCGTGCAGCTTGAGACCCATGGCACCGGCCTCGAGCTGCGCCTCAAGCGCCTCGGGCAGGCTGGCGTTGCCCTTGCCCAGCAAGCCGATGTTCATCGGCATGTCATCGACGGCCTGCAGCATCTTGCCGAGGTGCCACTCGCCCGGGGTGCAGGTGGTGGCGTTGGTGCCGGTGGCCGGGCCGGTACCGCCACCCAGCATGGTGGTGATCCCGCTCATCAGCGCTTCTTCCACCAGTTGCGGGCATACGAAGTGGATATGCGCGTCCAGACCACCCGCCGTCAGGATCTTGCCCTCGCCGGCAATGATCTCGGTGCCCGGACCGATGACGATGTCGACATCCGGCTGGGTGTCGGGATTGCCGGCCTTGCCGATGGCCGCAATACGGCCATGCTTGAGGCCGACATCGGCCTTGACGATACCCCACCAGTCGAGAATCAAGGCGTTGGTAATCACCGTATCCATGACGGCAGCATCGCTGCGCTGGCTCTGGCCCATGCCGTCGCGGACAACCTTGCCGCCGCCAAACTTGACCTCGTCACCGTAATGGGTGAAGTCCTTTTCGACCTCGATCCATAGCTCGGTATCACCCAGCCGGACTTTATCGCCCACGGTCGGGCCGTACATGTCGGCATAGGCTTTGCGACTGATCTTCATGACGTTCCTCCCGCACTGGATTGGTCGAGGCTGCCCATCACATCACCGTGAAAGCCGTAGATGTGTCGGCGCCCAGCATAGGGAATCAGCCTCACCTCCCGTGTCTGGCCAGGCTCGAAACGAATCGCCGTGCCCGCCGCCACATCGAGGCGATACCCACGCGTCTTGTCGCGGTCGAAGATCAAGGCCGGGTTGGCCTCGGCAAAATGATAATGAGAACCGACCTGCACCGGCCGGTCACCGGTATTGGCGACTTCGACACTGATTCGCTCGCGCCCCGCGCACAGCTCGATCTCGCCGTCCTGTAATTGGTATTCACCGGGAATCATCGAGATCTCCTTACACAATCGGTGAGTGAACGGTCACGAGTTTTGTCCCATCAGGAAACGTCGCCTCCACCTGCACCTCATCGACCATCTCGGCCACGCCTTCCATGACGTCGCCGCGGGTCAGAATCTCGCGGCCGTAGCCCATCAACTCGGCGACGCTCTTGCCATCGCGCGCACCTTCCAGGATCTCGAAACTGATCAAGGCCACCGCCTCGGGGTAATTGAGCTTGAGGCCACGGTCACGGCGTCGTTCGGCAAGTTGCGCGGCAGAAAACAGCAGCAGCTTGTCTTTATCTCTCGGCGTCAATTCCATATCGGCAACTCTCTCTTCGTGAATTCGGGCTTCGGGCTGCTGTCAGGTCATCCAGATCCGCGGCACACTGGCCTGCCGTGACGACAGCCAAGGCCTCAGCAACTCCCATGCCTGCTGACAAATCTCCCAGGCGGCGTTGCGCTCATCGCCCAGGTAGCGGAGCAGGAGCACGTCGAGACGCTGGGTAACCGCCCAGTTCCGCGACGCCGGCAACCACTGACGCAGGGCCTCTACTGCCGCCGCAGGGTCGTCGAACCCCACTGCCCAGAGCGTCGCCTGCACCGTACTGCGGCCCTGTCCCCAATAGCCGTGGAATCGCGAGTGCATGGGGTCGAGCGGTTGGCGCTCGATCCATAGCGGACGTCCGTCGCGCGTCAACGCGAAGCGTTGCTCGACCCGCCCGCTGACGAACGGCAACTGGCTGGCGGGACGCCCGAGCGCCAGGACTTCCCAGCCCACGCAGCGTCCATCGCCCTGCACGTCCAAGGTCGTGCTCTGTACGCCGCGCGCGCCGTCGAAACACAGGGTTTCCTGCGGTAACCATTCGAGCAGCGCGCCGGGCCGCACGGCCAGGTGCGTGTGCTGCCCCCAGCTCACGCCATGGCTATCGGCGCGGTACAACTTGGTCGCCGCCGGCGTGGTCAGCAGGGCATGCGCGCCGCTCTCGGCCTCGATGTCGATGCGCAGCTCATCGCCGCTGACCAGTCCGCCCGGCGGATGCAACAGATACACATGGCAAGGCTCGGCATACGGGGGCTTGGAATAGGATGGCTCGTCGATCCGCCCCGACTCGGGATAGAACGGCCGTTGCACACGCAAGGGGCCGTGGTGACGCGCCCGTGTCATGCGCGTGCGTCCATCGCGCGCGCGAAAGCCCAGCGACAAGGAAGCCGCCCAGTGGCGCTGGGTGTCGAAGCGGTGCCCCGAACCGCCGGACAACGTCTTGCCCGGTGATTCGTCGGGAGGTGGCGCGTGGCTTGGAAAAGATAAGTCCGTCATACCGTCAGGTGCCGTTTGATCAGGTCGTCGTCGAGTTCGCCGATCTCGCCGCCGGCAACCGTCTGCCCCCGGTCCATGATCGTGAAACGGTCAGCGTACTTGCGCGCGAACGGCAGTTTTTGCTCGACCAGCAACACGGTGAGTCCATCCTCCTGGTTGAGCCGGCGAATCACTTCGCCGATTTGCGCGACGATATTGGGCTGGATGCCCTCGCCGGGTTCGTCGAGGATCAGCAGACGCGGCTCGATCACCAGCGCCCGGCCGATGGCCAATTGTTGCTGCTGACCGCCGGACAGATCGCCGCCACGCCGGTGGCGCATTTCCCTGAGCACCGGAAAGAGCTCGTAGATACGCTCGGGAATGCCCCGCTCCGTTCCGTCTTGTACACGCTTGCGCCGTGCCGGCAGGCCGATGCGCAGGTTTTCCTCCACACTCAGCGTGGCAAAGATCTGACGCCCCTGGGGGACGTAGCCGATACCCAGATCGGCACGGCTCTCCGGCCGCCTCTTGAGCAGGTTCTCGTCGGCGAAACGCACTTGACCATCGCGCACCGCCACTTCCCCCATGATGGCCTTGAGCAGTGTAGTCTTGCCCACCCCGTTGCGGCCCATGACGCAGGTGCAGCGCCCCGTCGGCACTTCCAGCGAGAGATCGCGGAGGATATGACTTTCACCGTAATACTGGTTGAGCTTGTCGACGCTGAGCATCACGTTCCCTCCCGCACGTCAGACGATTCATCACCGCCCAGGTAGACTTCGATTACCCGCGGGTCGTTGGCGACCTCGTCCATGCTGCCCTCGGCGAGCACGCTGCCTTGGTGCAGCACGGTGACGGTACGGGCGATGGAGCGCACGAATCCCATGTCGTGCTCGACCACCACCACCGACTGCTGGCCAGCCAGGCGCGTCATCAAATCCGCCGTGCGATGCATTTCCGGCTCGGTCATGCCCGCCACGGGCTCATCGACCAACAACAGGCGCGGACGCTGCATCAGCAACATGCCGATCTCCAGCCATTGCTTCTGGCCATGCGAGAGTACGCCGGCCAGCCGGTCACGTTCGCCGCTCAGGCCGATGGTCTCCATGACCTCGTCGATACGCTCGCGCCCCTCGTGATCGAGGCGGGCCAGCAAGGTCTTCCACACGCGCCGGTCGCCGGACATCGCCAGCTCGAGGTTGGCGCTCACCGACAACGCCTCAAACACGGTGGGTTTCTGGAACTTGCGCCCGATCCCCAGATTGGCGATTTGCGGTTCATCCATCTGTAGCAGGTTATGGCGACTGCCGAACCAGGCCTGTCCGCGATCGGGACGCGTCTTACCGGTGATGATGTCCATCATGGTGGTCTTGCCGGCCCCGTTGGGGCCGATGATGCAGCGCAGCTCGCCGTCGTCGATGGTCAGGTTGAGATCGTCGATGGCCTTGAAGCCGTCGAAGCTCACGCTGACATCTTCGAGGTAGAGAATCGGCCCATGACGCACGTCGACGGGGGAATCCGCCGGCGCCATGAAGTCGAAAACCCGATCGGGACGCGCGAACTCGCGCAGGCGTTGCATGCGTTGCGAATCCATCATGCTCATGTGGCCACCTCCCGACGCCGACGCAGGTGAGCCATCAGGCCCGCCACGCCCTGCGGCAGGAACATGGTGACCACCACGAACAAGCCACCCAGGAGAAATAGCCAGGCATCGGGCATCACCCCGGTCAGCACCGTCTTGAGATAATTGACGACCAGAGCGCCGAGCAGCGCCCCGTACAGCGTGGCGCGGCCGCCCAATGCGACCCAGACCACGACCTCGATGGAGAACAGCGGCGCGAAGGTGCTCGGGTTGATGATGCCGACCTGTGGCACGTAGAGCGCCCCGGCAATGCCCGCGATCATCGCCGACAGCACGAACACCGCCAGCTTGACGTGCTCGACGCGATAGCCGATGAAGCGCACTCGCGCCTCGGCGTCGCGGGTGGCCATGCACACCCGCCCGAGCCGTGAGCGCGTGATCGCCTTGCAGCCCCAGAACGCCAGCAACACGGCCACGCCCGAGGCCACGAACAGCGCCACGGTCATGCCTTCGCTACTCAGCGAGAAACCCAGTAATTCATCGAACCGCGTCAGCCCGGTGCTGCCGCCCATGCCCATCTCGTTACGGTTGAAGGCCAGCATCAGCGCAAAGGTCAAAGCCTGAGTGATGATCGAGAAGTACACGCCGGTGACCCGCGAGCGAAACGCCAGCCAACCGAAGACCAGGGCCAGCAACCCAGGCGCCAGGACCACGGCAAGCGCCGCCACGGGAAAGTGGGCCATGACACCCTGCCATGACGCCAATGGGGACTCCTGGGCCGTCAGGTAGAGGCCCATGGCGTAGCCGCCCAGAGCGAAGAAGGCGCCGTGTCCCAGGCTCAGGATGCCCAGATAACCCCAGATCAGATCCACCGCCAGTGCCAGCAGCATGTAGGTCAGGTACTTGCCCAGCAACGAGACGATGGAACCGTTCAGATGCAAGGCGTGATCCGGCGGCAAGGCATGGAGGACGACCACCGCCAGCATGCCGACGATCAGTACGACACTGGTGATCCAGGTCGAGCGTTCATCGAGCAAGGAATTGCGTTTGAACATCGTGGCGAGACTCATGACGTCCGCCCCTTGGGCGCGAAGAGCCCCTGCGGACGTTTCTGAATGAACAGGATGACGCCGATCAGCACGATCACCTTGGCCAGCACGGCCCCGACCCAGGGCTGCAAGACCTGATTGATCACGCCCAGCGACATGCCGGCAACCAACGTGCCCCACAGGTTGCCAACGCCGCCGAAGACCACCACCAGGAAGGAGTCGACGATGTAACTCTGCCCCAGGTTGGGGCCGACGTTGGTGATCTGGGACAGGGCGACGCCCGCCAGCCCGGCGACGCCGGCGCCCAGGCCGAAGGTCAGCATGTCCACCCGAGCGGCGCGCACGCCCATCGAACGTGCCATGACACGATTCTGGGTCACCGCGCGCACCTCGAGCCCCAAGCGGGTATAACGCATCAGCGCCCACAGCGCGGCGAACACCACCAGGCAGAAAATCAGCACACCCAGGCGATTGAGGGTCAATGACAAGGCCTCGTTGATCTGCCATGCGCCCTGCAGCCAATCCGGCGAGTTCACACGCCGGTTGAGCGGTGAGAACACCGTGCGCACCAGTTGCTGCAGAATCAGACTGATACCGAAGGTCGCCAGCAGCGTCTCGAGCGGACGCCCCTTGAGAAAGCGGATCACGCTGCGCTCGATGAGAATGCCGAACGCCCCCGCGACCAAAAAGCCGCCAGGGATCGCCAGCAACAAGGCCAGCCCCGGCTGCCCGGGCAACAGCTGCTGGATCATCCAGGTGGTGTAGGCCCCCAACATGATCAACTCGCCGTGCGCCATGTTGATCACGCCCATCACCCCGAAGGTGATCGCCAGGCCGATCGCCGCCAGCACCAGCACTGAGCCGGCGCTCAAACCGAAAAACAGCGTCTGTCCCCGCTCGTACCAGGCGCGTTTGCTCTCGATGCTAGCCAGCGTCTCGCCGGCCTCGGCGGCAATCGGGGAATCGCTATTGGCGATTGTCGTCAGGGAATTGCGCACGCGGGTATCGAGGTTGCCTTGCAAGGCCGACAGAGCCTCGCCTTCTCCCTGCTCTACGCGATACAACGCCAGCGCGGTTTCAATCTCGGCGCGTACCGCGGGGCTCTCCTCGTTATCGAGCTGCGTGGCGACCGCATCAACGCTTTGCTCATCGACCTCACCGATCAGGCGTTTCGCGGCGTCGAGTCGCGTTGCTTCGTCGCCCTCGCCAAGCGACAGCGAGGCAATCAAGCCCTGCAGCTGCGTGCGCAGCGAATTGTTGATGCGGAAGGCATCGACACTGCGCCGGGAGCCGGTCCCGGCATCCTCGAAGGTGATGGCATCGATGATCGGCCATTCGCGGCCGCTGTCATCGGTGATGATATAAAAGCGTTCGCCATCGCGCTCGCGCCCCAGGCGACCGTCGAGAAAGGCTTCAAGCCAGCGTGTTTTCTGTGCAGCGTCGCTGGCGGCGATTGCCTGTGCGGCCTCGGCCTTGGCATCGAAGTCGTCGGTATCCAGCGCCTGCAGCAAGGCCTGGGCGCGCTGTGGCGTCACCTCGGCCTGCACCGGCGACACGATGGCAAACCACACCAGCAGTGCAGCCATGACCGCCAGGCAACGTCGGAGAGCGGTGCCGGCTTGCGATCCGGTCACGATTTCCGGACGGACATTCGTCACGTGAGTTGGCGTCATCGAAGGGGTCCTTCTCGCGCCGCTACAGTCGCGGCGCACGGTTCGAGAGCGCCCGCCGCAACGGGCGCCTTGACAGGAAGGAAGCGGTGAGCGCCGCGCGCCCACCGCGAACGTTCTTATTCGTCGCCGGCGCCGTCTTCACAGGTCATCGACTCGACGTTCAGCTTTCCGCAGCGCAGCGGCGCGCGCCAATCGCTGATCAGGTTCTTCGATTCGGGGAGATAGTCGGACCAGGCATCGCCCGCGACATTGCCCGAGGTTTCCCAGACCACGCTGAACTGGCCGTCATCCTGGATCTCGCCGATCATCACCGGCTTGGTGATGTGGTGGTTGGGCATCATCGCCGAGGAACCGCCGGAGAGGTTGGGCACCGTGACCCCGATGATGGAATCCTTCACTGCGTCCACGTCCGCCGTGCCGGCTTCACGCACCGCTTCCAGCCACATGTTGAAGCCAATGTAATGCGCTTCCATGGGATCGTTGGTAACGGCGGTCTCGTCATCGGTGTACTCGACCCAATTGTCGATGAAGTCGTAGTTGGCATCGCTATCGACGCTCATGAAGTAGTTCCAGGCCGCCATGTGCCCCACCAACGGCCCAGTATCGATCCCGCTGAGCTCCTGCTCGCCCACCGAGAAGGCGACGACCGGGATGTCGGAAGCGCTGACACCCTGATTGGAAAGCTCGGTGTAGAACGGCACGTTGGCATCGCCATTGATGGTCGAAACCACGGCGGTCTTCTTGCCCTGGCTGCCGAAGTCGGCCACGTCGGAGACGATCGACTGCCAGTTGCTGAACCCGAACGGCGTGTAATTGACCATGATATCTTCGTCAGCGACGCCATGGTCCTTGAGATACGCCTCGAGAATCTTGTTAGTGGTACGCGGGTAGACATAGTCCGTGCCCAGCAACGCCCAGCGTTCCACGCCCTGGCTTCTCAGATAGTCAACGGCGGGAATCGCCTGCTGATTGGGTGCCGCGCCGGTGTAGAAGATGTTCTCGGAAGATTCCTCGCCCTCATACTGAACCGGATAGAACAGCAGGCCGTTTTCTTCCTCGACTACCGGTAACACCGCCTTGCGCGACGCCGACGTCCAATTGCCGAAAATCACGTCGACCTGATCGTCACCGGTCAGCATGTCGCGTGCCTGCTCGGCGTAAAGGGACCAATCCGACGCCGGGTCCATCACCACGGGCTCGAGCTTCTTGCCCAGCAGTCCGCCTTTTTCGTTCTGCTCTTCGATGAGCATCAGCATTTCGTCTTTCAGCGTCGACTCGCTGATGGCCATGGTGCCGGAGAGCGAATGCAGGATGCCGACCCTGATGGTGTCGTCTTCCTGAGCAGCAGCCGGCAACGCGATACCCATTGACAGCAACAATGCAGTGGTAGTGGAGATCTTGTTCACGAATGACTCCTTGCGGATCTGATTGTTATTCAGCGCGATACACGCTGTTGTCGTGTTATCCAGCGACGACGCTCGATGGCGTCTACACGACACCTCGCAAGGCATGTGCCAACTTCGTGCAACGCACCCATAAGCACATTAAAAACAATCATTTACAGCGTATACAAAAGGTGCAAAGACGAACCGAACGCACCTAAATGGCGCACGACAGACCCGCGAACGCACCAAAAGGGAGGAGAAATAGCGCCATTAGCACCAAAAAAGTGCACACACGCAAAAACAGGGAGAGGGAACACAGGCGGCAAGGCGCCCGCGTCTCGGGTGGACACAAGCAAAGCGGCTAGCGAGCGCCTGGTATCAGGCGCTCGAGGCGTTGTTCAGCGGCGTGGGATGCTTGCCGTCTTGCCAGCCCTGGGTAGAAGAGGAGCTCGGCTCGAACCAGTCAAGTCGGCCGTGTAGGGAGACCACATCGCCGACCACGATCAGCGTCGGCGGACGAATATCGCCCGTGTCGATGGCTTTCAGGAGGCCCTCGGGAAGCGCCTCCAAGGTGCCCACGTGCACCCGCTGCCGCGACGTGGTGCCCTGTTCGATCAAGGCCAATGGCGTGTCGCCCGACATGCCATGCGCTTGCAGTTCATGACGAATGGTGGCCAGAGACCCCAGCCCCATGTAGAACACCAACGTCTGCCCGGGACGCGCCAGCGTCGGCCATTCAAGATCGCAGCCACCGTTCTTGAGATGCCCGGTGACGAAGCGCACCGACTGGGCGTGATCGCGGTGGGTCAAGGGAATGCCCGCATAGGCAGCACAACCGCTGGCCGCCGTGATGCCCGGTACCACTTCGAAGGCGATGCCCGCCTGGGCCAGGGTTTCCAGTTCCTCGCCGCCACGCCCGAAAATGAATGGGTCGCCACCCTTGAGCCGCACCACGCGATGTCCGGCACGCGCCCAGTCGACCAGCGCCTGGTTGATGCCTTCCTGAGGCACGCTGTGCGACGACCGCGCCTTGCCGACATACAGTCGCCGCGCCTCGGGATTGGCCAACGCCATGATCTCGTCGCTGACCAGACGATCATGCAGCACCATGTCGGCTTCCTGCAGCAAGCGCAGCGCCTTGAGCGTCAACAGCTCCGGATCGCCGGGGCCCGCGCCCACCAGTGCCACGTGGCCATGGAGACGTCGGGGACGCGACGAACGCGATGTCACATCATGCGAAGAAGCAGGCATCGTTATTCCCGGTTCGACTCAAAAATCGAGGTTTTATAGCCAAAACGATACGGTTCCCCGGCATTGCGGGGAAGGAACGTCTGGTTGGAAGGTTATAACCAAGTGGCGGACCATGCCATTGCCCATGGCGCGCAATGGCATGGCGGGCGTCGCATCAAGCGTTGATCCGCTCGACGCCGTCCATGTGGCCGCGCAGGGCCTCGGGAATCACGATGCTGCCATCAGCTTGCTGACAATTCTCGAGCACCGCCAGCAGGCAACGCCCCACCGCCAGGCCGGAGCCGTTGAGCGTATGCACCAGCTGCGGCTTCTTCTGCTCGGGATGCCGCATGCGCGCCTGCATCCGCCGTGCCTGGAAGTCCTCGCAGTTGGAAATCGAGGAAATCTCGCGATACGTCTCCTGACTCGGCAGCCAGACCTCGAGATCGTAGGTCTTGGCCGCACCGAAGCCCATATCGCCGGCACACAGCGTGACGACGCGGTAAGGCAGCTCGAGCGCCTGCAGGATCGCCTCGGCGTGTCCACGCATAGACTCCAGGGCGTCATAGCTGGTCGCCGGATCGACGATCTGCACCATCTCGACCTTGTCGAACTGATGCTGGCGAATCATGCCGCGCGTGTCACGCCCATAGGCCCCCGCCTCACTGCGGAAGCACGGCGTGTGGGCGGTCAGTTTCAGGGGCAGCTCGGCAGGCGTGAAGATCTGTTCCCGCGCGATGTTGGTCAACGGCACCTCGGCGGTGGGAATCAAGTAGAAGTCATGATCCCCCTCCAGCTTGAACAGGTCCTCGCCGAACTTGGGCAACTGCCCCGTACCGGTGAGCGAGTCGTCATTGACGATATAGGGGACGTAGCATTCCTCGTAACCGTGCTCACGCGTCTGCTTGTCGAGCATGAACTGCGCCAGCGCGCGATGCAGCCGCGCGATGGGGCCACGCATCACGGCAAACCGCGACCCGGTCAGCTTGGCCGCCATCTCGAAGTCGAGGTAGCCGAACTTTGCGCCCAGATCGACATGATCGCGCACTTCGAAGTCGAAGGTGCCCGGTGTTCCCCAACGATGCAGCTCGACGTTATCAGCTTCATCGAGCCCCTGGGGCACGCTGTCGTGGGGCAGATTGGGCAGCGCCGCCGCGAACTCGTCCCACTGCGCCTGCACGTCGGCAAGGCGCGATTTCGCCGCATCGAGGCGTTCGCCCAGGTCACTGACCTCGTCGAGCAGTGGCTGGATGTCTTCGCCCGATGCCTTGGCCTGGCCGATCGCCTTGGAGCGCGTGTTGCGCTCGTTCTGAAGTCGTTCGGTCTCGGTCTGCAGCTCGCGGCGCTGCGATTCCAGCGTCTCGAGGTGCGCCGTGTCGAGAGTAAAGCCGCGACGGGCCAGTCGTTCGGCGACCAATGCCGGGTCGCTGCGCAACAATTTAGGATCGAGCATGGATCTTATCCGTCGAAAAGAAATAATGAAGCCACGTGAATAGATCCACATTGTAGGGAAAAGCCACGCCGTTCACCACGCTCGCCGCCTTCTCGACCCTGCTGGCGGGATGCGTCACGCAGCGCGCTGAAGTAAAGTGGCCCCAGACACCGTCGTCCCGACGACGCCCTGGCACAGACGGCCATAGACACCGCCTCCCGACGCTGACCGATGGCTTGAGACTTCATGATCGCACCCCTGGACACTCCGGAACGCACCGCCACACCCTATCTGCGCTTTCTCGATGCGCTCGACCAGGCCGGTTTCAGTGGCGAGATCGCCCCGGACTACGCTAACCGCACGGTACTGGCCACCGACAATTCCATCTATCAGCGCTTGCCGCAGGCCGTGCTGTATCCGCGCGACGCCGAGGATCTCGCCTGTCTGGCACGCCTCGCCGGGCGCGAAGAATTTCAAGCCATCGTGCTCGCACCACGCGGCGGGGGCACCGGCACCAACGGGCAGTCACTCACCGATGGCCTGGTGGTCGACGTGTCACGGCACATGAACCACATCCTCGAAATCGACGTGGAGAACCGCCGTGTACGTGTCCAGGCCGGCGTGGTCAAGGATCAGCTCAACGCTGCCCTCAAGCCGCATGGTCTGTTCTTCGCCCCGGACCTGTCGACCTCCAACCGCGCGACCATTGGTGGCATGATCTCCACCGATGCCAGCGGCCAGGGCAGCTGCGAATACGGCAAGACCCGCGATCACGTACTGGCGCTGGACATGCTGCTGCTCGGCGGCGAGCGTCTGCACTGCCAGCCCCTCGACGCCGACGCCCTCGACCAGGCCTGCACACGCGACGACCGCATCGGCGACGCGCACCGCACCGCGCGCGAGATCGCCGAGACCCAGGGCGCGTTGATCGAGGCCACGTTTCCGCCGCTCAACCGCTGCCTGACAGGCTACGACCTGGCGCACCTTTATCGTGACAACGGCGACTTCGATCTCAACAGCGTACTGTGCGGCGCGGAAGGGACACTGGGCTTCCTTGCCGAGGCGACGCTCAACGTGCTGCCCATCCCCAAGCACTCGACGCTGGTCAACGTCCGCTACCGAGGCTTCATGGACGCCCTGCGCGATGCCAAGGCGTTGATGGGCGGTGACTCTTCATCGGATCAGCCGGAGGCGCTTCCCACCTCCATCGAGACGGTCGACGACAAGGTGCTGACGCTGGCCATGGAGGACTTCGTCTGGGACGGCGTAGCCGAGTTCTTCCCCGACGAGGGCGAGGATATCCACGGTATCAACCTGATCGAGTTCAACGACGACGACCCAGAACGCCTGGCGGCACGCGTCGAGGCCTTCTGCACGCACCTCGGCACCGACACCCAAGTCAAACGCCTGGGCTATACCCTAGCCGAAGGCCGCGAGGCGATCGGCCGCGTCTACGCCATGCGCAAGCGCGCAGTGGGCCTGCTCGGCAACGCCAAGGGCGAAAAGCGCCCGATTCCTTTCGTCGAGGATACCGCCGTACCGCCTGAGCATCTGGCCGACTACATCGCCGAGTTCCGCGCCCTGCTCGACGCCCACGGACTGGAATACGGCATGTTCGGCCACGTCGATGCCGGGGTATTGCACGTGCGCCCAGCCATCGACATGAAAGACCCGGCGCAAGAAGCCCTGATCCGCGAGATTTCCGATCAGGTCACCGCCCTGACCCAACGCTATCACGGCCTGTTGTGGGGCGAGCACGGCAAGGGCGTGCGTTCGGAATACGCGCCGCGCTTCTTCGGCGAGCTCTATCCCAGCCTGCAGCGCCTCAAGGCGGCATTCGACCCGCACAATCAGCTCAATCCCGGCAAGATCGCCACGCCGCTTGCCCACCGGTCCGCTCCCGATAGCACCACTAGTTCAGGCTCGCCCGAAGCCGCCGAGGCGGAGCCGGTCACATGGGTCGACCCAGGGCTTTTGACCATCGACGGCGTCACCACGCGCGGCCAGTTGGATCGCCAGATCGACGAGCGCGTCTGGCAACACCATGCCAGCGCGGTCTATTGCAACGGCAACGGCGCCTGCTACAACTACGACCCCAATGACGCCATGTGCCCCTCGTGGAAAGCCACCCGCGAGCGCGTCCACTCGCCCAAGGGGCGCGCCAGTTTGATGCGCGAATGGCTGCGCCTGCAGGACCAAGCCGGCATTGACGTCATCGAAGAATCACGCCAGAAGCAAACTGAAGGCCTCTGGGGCGCCACCAAGGCCTTCCCGCGCCGGCTGCGCAACACCCTGCGCAAGCGACGTGGCCAGGAGGATGTCTCCCACGAAGTGTATGACGCCATGGCCGGCTGCCTGGCATGCAAGTCCTGCGCTGGCCAGTGCCCGATCAAGGTGAATGTCCCCGAGTTTCGATCGCAGTTCCTGGAGCTCTATCACAACCGCTATTTGCGCCCGCCACGCGACTACCTGATCGGCTCGCTGGAATTCTTCGTGCCCTACCTCAAGCCGGTGGCGCCGGCGTATAACGCGTTGCTGAACACACGCCTGGCAGAACGCCTGCTCGCCGGGCCGCTAGGCATGGTCGACACCCCGCGCCTGTCTCGGGCGAGTCTCGCCAAGCAGCTCCAGGCATGGGGCATCGCCGAGGCCACGCCCACTGCGCTGGGCCTGTTGACCGAACGCCAGAAGACGCGCAGCGTGGTCATCGTTCAAGATGCTTTCACCAGCCACTTCGAGGCCAAGCTGGTGATGGATATCGTCGAGCTGCTCTCGCGGCTGGATATACGCGTCTTCGTGGCGCCCTTCCGCGCCAACGGCAAACCGCTACACGTGCAAGGCTTTCTGGGCGCGTTCGAAAAGACCGCCAGCGCCCAGGCGAAGCGTCTCAAGACGCTCGCCGACTTCGGCGTGCCGTTGGTGGGCATCGACCCGGCCATGACGCTCGCCTACCGTCAGGAGTACGTCAAAGCGCTGGGGCCCGAGGCCGTCCCCGAGGTGCTACTGCTCCAGGAGTGGTTGCTGTCCCTGGGGCGCGCCCTGCCGCCCACCGGCCTGCCGGCGATCGAGGATCCTGGCTACAAGTTGCTGACACACTGCACAGAAAAGACCAACGCGCCGGGCGCTACCAAGGCCTGGCAACAGGTTTTCGCGACTTTCGGGCTGGACCTGGAAAGTGTCGCCACCGGATGCTGCGGCATGTCCGGCACCTACGGACACGAAGCCCGTAACCGCGAGACCTCCGAGAAAATCTACGATCTCTCGTGGCGAGCGCCGGTCGAGGACGACGCCAATACCGGGCGCCTGCTGGCCACCGGCTACTCGTGCCGCAGCCAGGCCAAGCGCCTCTCCGATGCCGTGCTGCCACATCCGTTACAGGGCTTGCTGACAGCACTCAAACGCACCCGACTTTGAAGGTGTCGACGATGTCCCGATCGATCATTTTCATTGGCCTGGCCATCGTAGTCATCGGCTTGTTGTGGCCTTGGCTTTCCAAGCTGCCGCTCGGGCATCTGCCCGGTGATATCGCCATCAAGCGCGAGGGCTTTGCCTTCTATTTTCCGATCACCACCATGATCTTGGTCAGCGTGGTCGTATCGGCCCTGTTGTGGCTATTCAATCGCTGAACCGAGCACACCAATACGGTGCAGCGAGACACGCCATAACGGCGCATCGCATCGCGATGTCGACACATTTATCATTAACGCTTGCCGTGCATTGCAACTAGCGTGAGGCAACGCTAGGCTTCGCGCTTTCGTTCACCCCCAAGGAGCGCGACCATGGAGCACGCTGCCGTCGACCTGACATTGATCGGCCTGCTCGCGCTGATCTGCCAATGGCTTGCCTGGCGCCTCAAATTGCCGGCGATCCTACCGCTTTTGCTCGTGGGTATCGTCATGGGCCCCGTGACGGGTCTGCTCCAGCCCGATGCGCTGCTCGGCGATCTGCTGTTTCCGCTCGTCTCGCTGGCAGTGGCGGTGATCTTGTTCGAAGGCAGCCTGACGCTCGACTTTGGCGATCTGCGCGGCCATGGCCACATCGTGCGCCGACTGGTGACCTGGGGCGCGCTGGTCACGGGGATCATCGCCATCGTGGCGGCGCGCTTCATCTTAGGGCTATCGTGGGAGATGGCTAGCGTACTGGGGGCCGTGCTGGTGGTCACCGGGCCCACGGTGGTACTGCCCATGTTGCAGACGTTGCGCGCCCGCGAGCATCTCTCGCAAATCCTGCGGTGGGAAGGCATTCTGATCGACCCGGTGGGGGCCATCGGCGCGGTTCTGGTGTATGAGTTCGTCGCGCTTGGCGCTTCCAACGGCGCCGCCACCTACACCCTGGTACTATTCGCCAAGACGGCCCTGATCGGCTTCGGTCTCGGCGGTCTCGGCGGCTATCTATGGGGCTGTATACTGCGCCACCACTGGTTGCCGCAACGCCTGCACAGCTTCGGCACACTGATGGCCATGCTGTCGCTGTTCACGCTCTCCAACATGCTCTTTCACGAATCCGGGCTGTTGACCGTGACGGTGATGGGCGTGTGGCTAGCCAACATGCGCGGCGTACCCACGCAGCAGATCATCGAGTTCAAGGAAACGCTCTCGCTGCTGTTGATCTCGGGGCTTTTCATCCTGCTCGCCGCACGCTTGACCGTCGATCAGCTCGCGCAACTCTCCTGGCCGGCCTGGGCGTTTCTGCTCGTCCTGGTGGGCGTGGCCCGCCCTCTGGCGGTATGGGTCTGCACCCTGGGGACGCGGCTCAACTGGCGAGAGAAAGCGCTGCTGGCATGGCTCTCGCCGCGCGGCATCGTCGCCGCCGCCGTGGCCTCGCTGTTCGCCCTCAAGCTCGACAACCTGAACATGCCGGGCGCAGAAATGCTGGTACCGGTGACCTTTCTGGTCATCATTAGTACCGTCGTGGTGCAAAGCCTGCTGTCGCGCCCCATTGCGCTAGCATTGAAGGTCAGCGAACCGCCGCCCACCGGCTTTTTGATCATCGGCGCCAACCCGGTGGCCCGCACCATCGCCAAGGCGTTGGAAGAATCCGGTTTTACCGTACGCCTGACCGACAACAGTTGGGACGCCGTGCAGGAAGCGCGCATGGCCGGGCTACCCGTCTACTACGGCAACCCGCTCTCCGAGCATGCCACCCAGCATCTCGAACTGACCGGTATCGGCCACCTGCTGCCGCTGTCGCCCTACCGTGAATTGAACAATCTGGCGATCCTGCATTTCGAGCATGTACTGGGGCACGGCAAAGTCTTTCGCCTTGCGGCGGGCACCAGCAAGCACGCCCACCGCCATCAGGAACAGGCGCTGGATCACCTGCCCATGGTCTTCGGCGAAGACGTGACATATGCCCAGCTCTCGAGCGTGGTCTACCGTGGCGGCGAAGTACGCAAGGCCAAGCTGAGCGCCAACTTCAGCATCGAGGACTATCGCCTGGCGCACCAGAATCGCATGTTGCCCCTGTTCTGTATCGGCCCCAACGGCCGCATACGGGTCGCCAACGACCGGGCGCCGCTCACCCCTCGTGCCGGGGATACCCTGATCAGCTTGATCTATCCTGACTCCCCCGAATTCTGAACGCCCCACAATTCTGAATACCCCCAACGCCATCGGGCCGCACAAGGCGGCCCGATAGGAGACGGCATAAGAAACTGGCGAATGCGCGTCTAGAAAAACAGGCGACGTAAGGCACTGCCCGGGTCCGCCTCGCGCATGAAGGCCTCGCCGACCAGGAAGGCATTCACGTCATGCTCGCGCATGTGCTCGACATCATCGCGCGTGTGGATTCCCGACTCGGTGACGACCGTGACATGCTGTGGAATGCGCGGCAGCAGCTCGAAGGTCGTCGCCAATGAGGTCTCGAAGGTGCGCAAATCGCGGTTGTTGATTCCTACCAGCGTCAAATCCAACGCCAGCGCACGCTCCAGCTCATGGGCATCGTGGATCTCCACTAGCACGTCCATCCCCAGCTCATGGGCTTGTTGGTGCAATGCTTTCAGGCGGGCGTCGTCGAGTGCCGCGACGATCAGCAGGATGCAGTCCGCGCCGATGGCACGTGCCTCGCTGACCTGATAGGCATCAACGATGAAGTCCTTGCGGATCACCGGCAGTGCGCAGGCCTCGCGCGCCGCCTGCAAGTCACGCTCGTGGCCCTGAAAGAAATCGCCATCGGTCAACACCGAGAGGCAACTGGCACCGCCCTCGGCATATGCCTTGGCGACCTGGGCCGGCTGGAAGTCCTCGCGAATCACACCCCTGGAGGGCGAGGCCTTCTTGACCTCGGCGATAACCGCCGGATCGCCCTCCACAATGCGCCGCTCGAGCGCAGCGACGAAGCCTCGCGGCGCGTCTTGCTGGCGCGCCTGTTCCAAAAGCTGTGCTTCGCTGACGCGGGCGCGACGCTCACGAATCTCGTCGTCCTTGCGCGCCAGAATCTTGGCCAGAATCGTCGGCAGGCCGGTGTCGTGTTCATGGCTCATCAGCGGTCGTCCTTATGGGCCAGAATACGCGTGAAATCCGCGAGCTCTTTCATCTTCTCCAGCGGCAGTTTGGACCCTTGAGCATCCTGCGCCAGGATCACGCCCTCTTTCAACGTGTCCGCCACGCCGGCAGCGTAAAGCGCGGCCCCCGCATTCAGCGCCACGATATCCGCCGCCGGGCCGTCTCCCACCAGCGCGGCCTTGACCAGCTTGAGACTATCCTCGGCGGTCACTACTTTCAGCGGCGCCAGCGACTGGCGTTCGATGCCGAAGTCCTCCGGCGCGATGGTGTATTCGCGAATCTCGCCGTCCTGCAACTCGGCCACGCGCGTCGGAGCGGCCAGGGATATCTCGTCGAGCCCGTCCTCGGCATTGACGACCAGCACATGGTCGCTGCCGAGTCGCTTCAAGGCTTCCGCCATGATCGTCAGCAACGCGGGATCGTAGACCCCCAATAACTGATTCGGCGTATTGGCAGGATTGGTCAGCGGCCCGAGGATGTTGAACACGGTGCGCACGCCCATTTCGCGACGCGGGCCGATGGCATGACGCATGGCCTGGTGATGCCGGGGCGCAAACATAAAGCCGACCCCGACTTCCTGAATGCAGCGCGCCACTTCATTTGGCGGCAGCTCCAGCGAAATACCCGCCACGTCGAACAAGTCGGCGCTTCCGGAAGACGACGACACGCTACGATTGCCGTGCTTGGCGACACGCCCGCCGGCAGCGGCAACCACGAAGCTGGAAGCAGTCGAGACGTTGAACAGGTTGGCCCCATCGCCGCCCGTGCCGACGATGTCCACCAGGTGCGTGCGGTCCACCTCGACGGGCAGCATCAATTCACGCATCACCTGCGCGGCCGCCGTGATCTCGTCCGCCGTCTCGCCCTTCATCGACAGGCCGATCAGAAAGCCGCCGATCTGGGCATCGCTGGCCTCACCGGTCATGATCGCTTTCATCACCGCGTGGGTGTCGTCGAAGCTCAGGTGGCGGCGACGCATCACCGCGCCGATGGCTTCTCGCATCTGCATGTTTCGCTCCTCGTTACGCGCGGCGTTTCAGAAAGTTGGCCAGAAGCTCGTGGCCCTGACGGGTCATGATCGATTCGGGATGGAACTGCACGCCCTCGATATCCAGCGTCTTGTGGCGCATGCCCATGATCAGACCGGGCGTGACATCATCGGCCACGACGCGTGCCGAGACCTCGAGACACTCCGGCAGCCCCTGTTCGGCCACCACCAACGAGTGATAGCGCGTCACCTCGAGCGGGTTGGCCAAGCCGTCGAACACGCCACGACCATCGTGCTCCACCCGCGAGGTCTTGCCATGCATGACCTGCGGTGCCCGCACCACCTCGCCGCCGAAGACCTGGCCAATGGCCTGATGTCCCAGACAGATGCCCAGGATCGGCAACTTGCCGGCGAAATGGCGCACGGCCTCGAGCGAAATACCCGCCTCATTGGGCGTGCACGGCCCCGGCGAGATCACCAGGTGACTCGGCGCAAGGCGTTCGATCTCCTCCAGGGTGATAGCGTCGTTGCGGTAGGTAACGACCTCGGCCCCCAGCTCCGCCAGATACTGCACGACGTTGTAGGTAAAGCTGTCGTAATTGTCGATCATCAGCACGGACATGGTGATAAAGTCCTGTTTCTCATTAAGTTCTTTGGCATGAGCTCTTGATAACGCAGATTGTTACTCACAATCTTACCCGAGTCGGCCTCTCTAGGTATGCCAGCCGTGCAGGGAGCGATAGACACAAAAATGCCGCCCTGACGGCGGCATTTTGTTCAGTCGCAAGCGTGCCGCCCCTCGCTCAGGAGCGCCACCACTTCATGGGACCGAATGTCAGATCTAGTATATTCATAGCCTTAATACTGCTCGCGCGTCACGGGCCATGTCAAGCGCTCGCAGCCACGCTCGACGTCTGAAAACGCCAGATCGAAGCCACGTCCTTTCCACTACCACACGAACCTCTGTCTATCACACCTACTCACCCGCCGGCACGCACATTCCCGTGCGCGGAATGATCTTCCAGCAGGAACATCGCTGTAGACAGCTGGTCACAAGACCGTCCCTACGTGCTTCATATGTAGGAGACCGCTCTTTACTGACATGGATACGATTGTATGGATACACGTTTTAAAAGCTTTGCCCTCGCCGGTTTGCTCGGCCTCATATCTATTGGGCAGGCGCAGGCTTTTTCTCTCGACAGCATGAAAGATGAGGCAGCAGACATGATGTCCGGCGATGGAGGGGGAGGCAATGGAAGCGCCAGCCTGTTGAGCACGCTATCCAGCGGCTCCTTCAATCCCGGAAGCCTTACCAATCTCACGGGCGTAATCAGCTATTGCCAAGATAACGGCTATCTCGGCAGTACTGCCGATATCGCGAAGGACCAGGTCATGGAGCAGTTGGGTGTAAATTCCGAACCCACCGATGACAGCGACTACCAGCAAGGCTTGAGCGGTATCCTTCAGGGCGAGGATCAGGAATTCAATCTGACATCCCTCGGCGACAAGGTCGGCGAGAAAGCCTGCGGGATGGTTGCCGATCAGGCCACGTCTTTTGTTGGAGGCTAACGCCCCCAAACGGCCCTACTATTGATGCCACTGCGCGTAAAACGTGCCGTGCCGAGCATTGACGGCACGGTCACGACTGGCACTTGATCTCGCCGCGCGACGACGCCATGTCTATGCTTAGAGGCATACCGTATCCGCAGGAGGCACCGATGAAACGCATGATAGGCGCAGCCATTGCCAACTGGTTCCGTAAGCCCGAGAACCGCGAAAAGGCAAAGCAAACGGCCAAGCAGATGGCCGAAAAGTATCAGAACCGCCGCAAGAAATCGTCCAACGACTCGTCGTCTCGCTAGGCGTGTCTTGCACGGCGCTACGTCATCACGCAGCGCCGTCCTCCCCGCATACGTGTGGCCCTAGAGCCACATCAACCGAGATTGTCGAGGCCCCGCTCGGCCATCGCCACCGCGCGAAACAAAGCGCGGCCTTTATTGAGCGTTTCCTGCCATTCCTGCTCGGGTACCGAGTCGGCGACGATGCCCGCGCCCGCCTGCACATGCAGCTGGCCATCCTTGATGACCGCCGTGCGAATGGCAATGGCGGTATCCATGTTGCCGTGCCAGGAAAGATAGCCGACCGCGCCGCCGTAGACGCCGCGCTTGACCGGCTCGAGCTCGTCGAGAATCTGTAAAGCGCGGAACTTGGGCGCCCCGGAGAGCGTGCCGGCGGGGAAGGTGGCGCGCAGCACGTCGAGTGCCGACATCCCGGGCTTCAGCTTACCGGTCACGTGGGAGACGATATGCATGACGTGTGAGTAACGCTCGATGGCCATGTTATCGGTGACCTCGACCGACCCAGTTTCACTGATGCGCCCGATGTCGTTGCGGCCCAGATCGATCAGCATCAAATGCTCGGCGATCTCCTTGGGGTCGGCAAGCAGTTCGGCCTCGAGCGCCTTGTCTTCTGCCTCGCTTTGGCCACGCACCCGCGTGCCCGCAATGGGACGCACCGTGACCTCGCCGTCTTCCAGACGCGTGAGGATTTCCGGAGACGACCCGACCACATGATGATCGTCCAGGTTGAAGAAGAACATGTAGGGCGACGGATTGAGGCTACGTAGCGCGCGATACAGGTCCAACGGCGCTGCGCGATACGGGATCGTCATGCGTTGCGACGGCACGCACTGCATGACGTCGCCGGCCAACACGTACTCCTTGATCTGCTCGACCGCGTCCTTGAAGCCGGCCTCGGTAAACCCGGAGGTAAAGTGCCCCTCCTCCACCGCCGGCCCGCCGGTGCCGGGGCTAACGGTGTTGAGCGTGGCGCTGCGCAGCTTCATTTCCAGCGCTTCGAGACGCTCCAAGGCCCGCGGATAGGCATCCGTCATGTCGGGGTCGGCATGCGTCCACAGCGTCAGACGTCCGGAAAGGTTATCGAAAACCACCAGCTCGTCGCAGACCATCAGCAGGATGTCCGGCACCCCGATGGGATCGGGCTTTTCCACGCCCCGCAGGCGCGGTTCGATATAACGGATAGTGTCATGACCGAAATACCCGACCAAACCGCCATCGAAACGGGGCTGGTCGTCGACCTGCGGCACCTTGAAGCGCGCCTGGAACTGCTCGATCCATGCCAGCGGGTCTTCGACCTCGGTGGCGCCGAGCACTTCGCCGTCAGCAATATGACGTACCACCTGGCCGCGCACTTCGATGCGCTCGCGACTCGGCAAGCCGATGATCGAATAGCGACCCCATTTCTCGCCGCCCTGCACTGATTCGAGCAGGAAGGTCCAGGGCGCATCGGCCAGCTTGAGATAGGTGGAGAGCGGCGTGTCGAGATCCGCAAGCACTTCGCGGGTCACGGGAATACGGTTATAGCCGGCCTGCGCCAGCTCGGTGAAGCGTTCGGGGGTCATCATGCCCTGCATTCCTTTGGTGAGAGTCTACGTCGTGACGAATTCGCACTTCCGCATGGGGCCGACACTCGGACGCGTCGGCGAGCATCACCATCGCCAGCGTTTGACTGCGCGCATCAACGCGTGGGCGCTACGGAATGAGGAGGCATCCAGATCCATGAAACGCTATCCGTTATAGCAGATGATTATCAAAGGCTTAGCGTAATAGACGCTAGCATCGAAAAACACTAAACGAGTTCCCCCAGCGATTCAACCATGACATCCGGCTCGCTCGCGGACACCGGCTCGCCGTGATTATACCCATATGGCACCGCCAATGTACGAAAACCCGCTCGCCGACCGGCTTCCACGTCGTGCCGCGAATCTCCCACCATCAAACACGCGCTCGGCGCGACCTCAAGGCGCTCCGCCAGATGCAGCAGCGGGGCCGGATCGGGTTTCCTGGTGGACAAAGCATCGCCGCCCAGGGTCAGCGCAAAGTAATGCTCAAGGTCCAGACATGCCAGAATAGGAGCGATGAACGCTGTCGGCTTGTTGGTGATTAACCCCAATGCCACACCGCGCGCAGCAAGCGCTTCGAGCGCATCGCGAACGCCAGGATACACCCGGGTGGCACGACACGGCGCCAGGCGGTAATGATGCAAAAAGATGTCATGCGCCCCATCGAGATTCCTATCCTGCGCACCAACGGCCTGCAAGGCACGCTCGACCAGCTTGCGCGAGCCGTTACCCACCCAGTCACGCGCCGCCGCCTCGCCAACCTCGGGCAGCGCCATGTCGCGAAGCGCACTATCGACCGCCGCCGCTAGATCCGGCACGGAATCGATCAGGGTGCCGTCGAGATCGAAGACCACGAGCTGAATACCCTCAAGGGCGGGATGTATCGCGCGGGACGGCATGATTGTCTCCTTGAACCAGAAAGCGCCTGCCATGATGCATGTAATATTACGCAAAAACGCAGTGGTGCGCCTGCCTCACGGTGTTCTTGGTACGCGAACGGCGTTATTCTATACGCAGACGTCGCCGACACCAGGCGCCAGCGCCCATTCGTCACGACGCACAGCTCACTATCGTGCGTCTCGTGCCCTTGTCATTCCGCTGCGATGCCCGACCCTGGCGACCCTTTTTTCGAACCTTTTCCATGTTTTCTCCAGGAGTCAGTATGTCCACACCCCGCATCGTGGTGGTCGGTGGCGGCGCCGGCGGCCTCGAACTGGTTACCCGCCTGGGACGCAAGCTCGGCAAGCGCCAACGCGCCGAGATCGTGCTCGTCGACCGCAACTCGACCCATATCTGGAAGCCCCTGCTGCACGAAGTAGCCACGGGCGTGCTCGACTCCAGCCTCGACGAAGTCTCCTATCAAGGCCATTCCAAGGCGCATGGCTACCGCTTCCAGCGCGGCACACTGAGCAATCTCGACCGTGACAACCGCACCATTACCCTGGCGCCGATCATCGACGACGACGGCGTCGTGATCCTCCCTGCCCGCACGATCGAATACGATTATCTGGTCATGGCGCTGGGCAGTGTCTCCAACGACTTCGGCACCCCCGGCGTCGCCAAGCATAGCCACTTCATCGACAGCCCCGAGCAGGCCGAAAACTTCCGCCAGCACATGCTCAACACCTTCCTGCGTTACAGCGACCCTGAACGCCGAACCCACCCCAAGTTGAGTGTGGGACTCGTAGGGGCTGGCGCCACCGGGGTCGAACTCGCAGCGGAGTTGATCGGTGCTTCCAAGATGCTGCACAGCTACGGCTTCACCGCCATGGACAGCGGCAAGCTGGAGATCCATCTGATCGAGGCGGCGCCACGCATTCTGCCAGCGCTACCCGAACGCATCAGCCAGGCCGTGCATAAGGAACTGGAAAAGCTCGGCGTGCAGATCCACGTCGACACCCGCGTGACCTGCGCCGATGAACACGGCTTCATTACCGCCGACGAGACGCGCATCGCCACCGACCTGAACGTCTGGGCGGCGGGGATTCGCGCACCGGCATTTCTATCCGAACTGGGCCTTGCCACCGAGCGCAACCATCAGCTCAAGGTAAACCAGACCCTGCAGAGCCTCGACGACGAGCGCATCTTCGCCTTCGGTGATTGCGCCTCCTGTCCCCAGCCCGACGACACCCGCGTACCGCCGCGCGCTCAAGCGGCCCACCAGCAGGCCACCCTGCTGTATCACAACCTGCGCGCCGCCATGGACGACAAGCCCCTCAAACCCTTCGTGTTTCGCGACCGTGGCTCGCTTATCTCGCTGGCCCACTTCGAAGCCGTGGGCAGCCTGATGCGAGGCACTTCGGCACGCAGCCTGTTCATCGAGGGGCGCCTGGCCAAGCTGTTCTATGCCTCGCTCTATCGCATGCATCAGATGGCCATTCATGGCGTGGTCAAAACCAGCATGACCATCGTCGTCGATGGCCTCAATCGCTACCTGCGTCCACGCATGAAGTTGCACTAATCTAGCCGGGCCACCATGATCGAGACACCGCACCGCTCGATCATGGAGCCCGTTCATGCAACATTTTTTCAATGACGCCTCACGCGTCGTCGCCGACGTTCTCTACGCCACCGGCCACCTTGCTCCCTTGCGTATCGCCGAACCCCAAAGCGGCGTACGCATCCTGATTCGTCGCGACTGGGACCGCGACACGCGCGGCCAGCAACAAGTCGCAGTGCTATCCGGTGGCGGCGCAGGACACGAGCCCGCGCATGCCGGCTTCATCGGCGAGGGCATGCTGACCGGGGTGATTTCCGGCAGCCTGTTCGCCTCCCCCAGCATGGACGCCGTACTCGCTGCCATTCGCGAAGTCTGCGGGTCGGCCGGCTGCTTACTGGTCGTCAAGAACTATACCGGGGACCGGCTCAACTTCGGATTGGCCGCCGAGCAGGCGCGTCGTGAAGGCCTCAAGGTCGCCATGGTCATCGTCGCCGACGATATCTCCCTGCCCGATACGCCACAGCCACGTGGCCTAGCCGGTACCGTGCTGATCCACAAGATCGCTGGCTATCACGCGCAACAGCAAGACTCACTGGACGATATTCAAGCCCTTGCTCAACACGCATGCGAGCGTATGGCCTCGATGGGCATGGCGCTCACGCCAGCCACCCTGCCGGGCCAAGCGCGTCCCGACCGAAGCCCGGAACTAGGGCTAGGTATCCACAACGAGCCGGGCGCCCAGCATATCGTGCCGGATAGCGCACGCGACGCCATGAGCCACGTCGTCACGCCCCTCACAGCCGCCCTAGATGAACGCGGCCACACCGACAGCTGGATCGCCCTGCTTAACAACCTCGGCGGCTGTTCGACCCAGGAGATGGGCGTGCTTACCGGCAGCTTGATCGACCACCTGGGTGCGGCGCGCATGACTCAGCTCATCGGCCCCGCGCCTTTGATGACCTCGCTGGATATGCACGGTTTCTCGGTAACGCTGATGGCCGCCGACGCCACCATGCGTAAAGCCTTGCAGGCGCCTACCGATGCACCCGCCTGGCCCGGCGTCAGGAACGTGCGCCAGCCGGACACCTTCACACCCAACCTCGCCGCCCGCAACGGCGCACTGCAAGACAACGCACCCCAAGCGACGCACATTGCGGCGGCGCTCACTCAGGTGCTCAGTGTTTTACGCGATGCACGTGACGATCTCGATGGGCTCGATGCCCAGAGCGGCGACGGCGATGCCGGCAGCAGCTTGGTGGAGGGCGCCGATGCCATCGAGCAGGCGTTGACGGCCGGCCGCCTGGATACCGCACACCCCGAGCGGTTATTCGCAGGCTTGGGGCAATGCCTGGCCACCGGGATGGGCGGCTCGAGCGGGGTACTGCTGTCAATCCTGTTTACTGCCACGGCGACTGCCCTCGAGCAACGCGGCCTGGTCGACAGTCTTTGGCAAGGGGTCGAGCGCATGCAGACTTATGGCGGCGCCCGGCTCGGCGACCGCACCCTGCTTGACGCCTTGATCCCCGCTCTTCAAACGCTACAAAAAGACGCCACGCTCACCGAAGCGGCCCAAGCAGCACGCCAGGGTGCCACGCATACGGCCACCCTCTCCCACGCCCGAGCCGGACGTGCCGCCTATGTACCCGACAGTGCATTGGAAGGCGTCGTCGACCCTGGCGCAGAAGCAGTCGCGCGGGTCTTCGAAACACTGGCCCGCTGCCTATAACGACGACCTATGACGACGACGCCCCGCCCCCACGTGCCGCCAACCAGGCACGCTTGGCGGCGGGACTGAGCTTCTTGAGGGCGGCTTCTTGGCGCAATGCCTCGCCATGGCTGCCCACGTATTCCGAATGACGCAAGATCAACGGGCCTTTGCCGCGCAAGGCTCGTGCGCCGCGCTTGCCGTCGCGATGCTCGCGGAAACGCCGCGCCACATCGGTCGTCACCCCGGTATAAAGCGCCCCTGCCGACGTTTCGACCAGGTAGAGATACCAGGCCTGCGATCGTGCGGTACGCTCGTTATCGGCCATGAATCACCTGACTCAACGCTGCGCCAAGGCGTCACGGAAGGTCCGCATGACGCTGTCATAACGGTGCGGGTCCGCCTCGTCACGTGCCTTGAAAATCGCCGACCCGGCGACGAAGGTGTCCGCACCAGCCCGCGCGATTTCAGCGATATTCTCGGCCTTGACGCCACCATCGACCTCCAGGCGGATATCGCGACCGCTGGCATCGATACGCTGGCGCACCTCGCGCAGCTTATCGAGCGTGCCAGGAATGAAAGATTGGCCGCCGAAGCCGGGATTGACGCTCATCAGCAGCACCATGTCGAGCTTGTCCATGACGTAGTCGAGGTAATGCAGCGGCGTGGCGGGATTGAAGACCAGGCCAGCCTTGCAGCCACCATCGCGGATCAACTGCAAGGAGCGGTCGATGTGTTCGCTGGCCTCGGGGTGAAAGGTGATGTAACTCGCGCCTGCCTCGATGAAATCTCCGATCAGGCGATCCACCGGCTTGACCATCAAATGCGCATCGATGGGCGCGGTAATGCCATGGTCACGCAGAGCCTTGCACACCATCGGACCGATGGTGAGGTTGGGAACGTAATGATTGTCCATGACATCGAAATGCACGATATCCGCGCCGGATGCCAACACATCCTCCGTCTCCTGACCCAGACGAGCGAAATCGGCGGACAGAATCGAAGGCGCAATCTTGAAGTCGGGCATAAGCAATATAAGGTGCGTTCGGCTGGAAATGAGGGCTTCATTCTAGCGAATGCCAGGCGGAAAAACAGGCTCAGGAGTGAGCTCGATCAAAGCCGTCTTGCATATTCAGGCACGGTACCCGGTATGCATTCGGACAACGGAATGCGCCTGTCCAGCATAGTTGCAGCGACTACCCCCTGAGGGTAGCGTAGAAATATTGGTTCGTTCTCCAAATGGCCCGCCGTCGCGCGGGATCCGCCTTGGGCCGTGACGGTCCCGGAGGTTCCATGGTGTCGAATCCGCCGAGTGGCGATGACCAAGTGCCGTTCCTTTCGCGTGCCGTCAACGTCAGGCGCAGCGAATTACCCGGCCTGCTAAGCGCCGCGGCCTATTTCTTCTGCCTGTTATCCAGCTACTACATCCTGCGACCAGTACGCGACGAGATGGGCGTGCGCGGCGGCGTGGAGAACATGCAGTGGCTATTTACCGCCACGTTTTTTGCCATGCTTCTAGCCGTACCGGTGTTCGCCACGCTGGCCACGCGCTTCCGTCGTACGCGCCTGATCCCCGCCGTCTATGGCATTTTCATCGCCTGCATCGCACTGTTCTGGCTGTGGTTGCGCGTCGACATACAGATGGTCTGGGCAGCACGCGGCTTTTTCGTCTGGCTGTCGGTGTTCAACCTGTTCGTCGTATCGGTCTTCTGGAGCTTCCTGACCGATGTGTTTACGGATCGCCAGGCGACGCGCCTGTTCGGTGCCATCGCCGCCGGCGGGAGCGCCGGTGCGATCGGCGGCCCGGCGATCACCGGCGTGCTGGCCCAGCAACTCGAGCCGGCAAGCCTGTTGCCCATCGCCGCCGTGATCCTCGCCTGCACCCTGCCGTGCATGTGGGTGCTCGAACGTTGGTCCAGCCGCAGTAACGAGCACAGCACCACGAACCAGCCGCTCGGCGGTACGCTGTTTGAGGGAGTACAGGCGGTCCTGCAGTCGCGTTATCTGCTCGGAATCTGCCTGTTCATCTGGCTATACACGACGCTGGCCACGTTCCTGTACTTCATCCAGGCCGATATCATCAGCAATGCCATCGATGACAGTGGCGATCGGACCTCGGTGTTCGCAGCCATCGACCTGCTCACCAACACGCTCACCGTCGGTATCCAGCTGTTTCTCACCGCACGGGTCGTTCAGTACTTTGGCCTCGGCCGTGCGCTGGCATTCGTGCCGCTGCTCGTCGCTGCGGGCTTTTTGGTGTTGGTCGCGACCCCCGTGCTACTCAGTATCGCTGCGGTCCAGGTACTCCGGCGCGCCGGTAACTATGCACTGGCGAAACCGGGCCGGGAGATGCTGTTCACGGTCGTGCCCCGGTTCAAGAAGTACAAGTCGAAGAACTTCATCGATACCGTGGTCTATCGCGGGGGTGACGCCATCGCGGGTTGGGTCTATACCGGATTGACGGGCCTTGGATTGGGTATCAGCGGCATCTCGGTCGTAGCCGTTCCACTGGCGGTGGTTTGGGCGGTTATCGGCTATCGCCTTGGCGTATCGCGTCAGGCGCAGGCTAACGACACTGCAACGTCCGCCTTGACGGCGGCAGGGGAATCCGATGATCGACGACAATAATTTTCCCGGCAGGCGCGGTCCCATATCGCGCCGCACATTCCTCCAGTTGTCCGCGGGCGCGGGCCTATTGGCCGCGCTTGGACCGACAGCACTGCGCGCCGCACCGGACACGCTGAACGTCCGTGAAATCCCGGCTTCCGGACAGCGCATTCCGGTCATTGGTCTTGGCACCGCACGCACCTTCAATGTCGATCCCGATAACGCCGCTGCGATGCGGCCGCTGGAACAGGTCCTGCAAAATTTCTATGACGGCGGTGGTCGGCTCGTCGACAGCTCACCGATGTACGGTCGGGCTGAAACCGTTGTCGGCCGGCTCGCGGAGCGGCTCGATATCGCCGACGACCTGTTCATGGCGACCAAGGTGTGGACACACGGCAGGGAGGCCGGAATCGAGGAGTTGGAGGCCTCGCGTGAGCACATGGGTGGCGGTCGCCTCGATCTGGTCCAGGTTCATAACCTTCTTGATCTCCAGACCCAGCTCGATACCCTCAAGGCCTGGCGGGACGAAGGCCGGATCCGCTACATCGGCGTCACCCATTACACCGCGTCGAGTCACGAACGCCTGACCCGAATCGTCGAACGCGAGCCGATCGATTTCGTCCAGTTCAACTACAACATCATGACCCGCCATGCGGAGAAGCGTCTGCTGCCGGCCGCCGCCAATAACGGTGTAGCGACTCTGATCAATGAGCCGTTCGAGAGAGGATCGCTATTCGGTCGGGTCAAAGGCAAGTCACTGCCCGAATGGACCAAGGAACTCGGCATCGAGAGCTGGGCGCAACTGTTCCTCAAGTTCATCGTCAGTCACCCGGCGGTGACCTGCGCCATCCCGGCGACGAGCGATCCGGAGCACGCAACGGACAATATCGGTGCTGCCCATGGCCCACTCCCGGATGCTGGCCAACGCGAGCGCATGGCGTCACTGGTGCGCTCACTGTGAACCGACGCCATACAGCATGGCATGCTGCCCGTCATCTTGAGAGAGGCCGCGCCCTCCTTGCATATTCAGGCGACGCCTTCGATAGTAAAAGCAATCCCTCATAAAAACGCGGCGCCGCATTGCCGCCCCACTCTCGAGAGGCCCGGCATGATTCGACTTACCTTGCGCCATGGACGACGTCTGGCACTGGGCGCATTACTCGCCACCCTGCCGCTTGCCGCCAGCGCTCAGCAGGCGATCCTCGAAGGCGAGCGCTTCCACCCTCAGGAAGGCCAACACGGCATGGCGGCTACCAGTCATTACCTGGCCTCGAAGATCGCGCGCGACGTCATGCAAGACGGCGGCAATGCGGTCGACGCGGCGGTGACTGCAGGCTTTGCGCTGGCCGTCACGCAGCCGCGCTCCGGCAATATCGGCGGTGGCGGTTTCATGCTGATTTCCGATGAGAGAAACGACGAGGTCATCGCCATCGATTATCGCGAAAAGGCGCCAGGCGCGGCCTATGAAACGATGTTCCAGAACGATCAAGGCGAGGCGGTAACCGAGCTGTCCCGTTTTACCCACAACGCCTCCGGCGTCCCGGGAACCGTCGCCGGCCTGGCCATGGCACTAGAGAAATACGGCACTCTGAGCCTCGCCGATGCCTTGGCACCCGCCATTCGACTCGCCGAAGAAGGCTTCGAGATACCGCCGCGTTTCGCCAATGGCTTGCGCGACGCACGCGAACGCCTGAGCCAATGGGATGCCTCGCGCGCGGTCTTCTATAAAGAAGATGGCAGCCTTTATACCGCCGGCGAAACGTTCCGCCAGCCGGATCTCGCGGCGACGCTCAAGCGCATCGCTGCCCATGGCCCGCGCGAGTTCTATGAAGGCAAGACCGCCGAGCTCATCGCCGCCGAAATGGAAAAACACGACGGGCTCATGACCGCCGAGGATCTGGCAGCCTACCAACCTACGCTTCGCGATCCCGTGCATGGCACCTATCGCGGCTACGACGTCTATGCCATGAGCCCGCCTTCCAGCGGCGGCGCGCATATCGTGCAGATGCTGAACATTCTAGAGGGTTACGAGATCGGCGAGATGGGATTCAATTCGGCTCGTACGCTGCACGTGATGAGCGAGGCCATGCAGCGCGCCTATGCCGACCGCGCCGAGTATCTAGGCGATACCGATTTCGTCGATGTCCCGCTCGAGGGCATCACCTCCAAGGCTTACGCCGATGAGCTGCGCGAGCAAATCGACCTGGGTCGCGCCACGCCAAGCGACAGTATCGAAGCAGGCGACCCTCTGCCTTATGAATCCAATGAAACCACGCATTTCTCGATCGCCGACGATAACGGCCTCGCCGTCTCCAACACCTATACCCTCAACTTCAGCTACGGCTCGGGCATCGTCGTCGACGGCGCAGGCTTTTTGCTCAACAATGAAATGGACGACTTCTCCGCCAAGCCGGGCACACCCAATGCCTACGGGTTGATCGGTGGCGAGGCCAATAAGATAGAACCCCACAAGCGCATGCTGTCATCGATGACGCCGACCATCGTCAAGAAGGATGGCAAGAACTTCCTGATCACCGGCAGTCCCGGAGGGTCTCGGATCATCACCACGACGCTGCAGGTGGTCATGAATGTCATCGATCATGACATGAACGTGCAAAGTGCCGTGAGCGTGCCGCGCATTCATCACCAGTGGCTGCCCGACGAGATCCGCATCGAGGAAGGCATCAGCCCAGACACCATCGGCCTGCTCGAATCCATGGGGCACACGGTGTCACAACAAGACGCCATGGGGGCCGCGCAGTCCGTTCTGATCGAGGACGGTCGCTTTTACGGCGGTGCCGACCCGCGTCGCTCGACGTCTTCCGCACTAGGGCTTTGAGTGCTAGGTAGAGCTAGGTGGAGGCGAGCCGCCATGCCCATCGTCTGGATCGCCCTGGCCGAACTGTTCGGCACTGCATTGTGGTTCACCCCCAATGCGGTGATTGGTGACCTGGAACGTGAATGGATGCTCGCCGCCCATGACCTGGGATGGCTGACCGGTGCCGTCCAGGTCGGCTTTCTCCTGGGCACATTGACGATCGGCCTGAGCGGCATTGCCGACCGCCGCGACGCAAGCCGCCTGTTCGCCACCTGCTGTCTGCTCGGCGCCCTCAGCAATGCCGCGCTGCCCTGGGCCGGCGGTCTGTGGCCGGCAGTGGCGCTACGTCTGATCACCGGCATGGCGCTGGCCGGCATCTACCCGGTGGGCATGAAGCTCATGGTCGGCTGGGAACCGCAACGTGCAGGACTCGGGCTGGCGTGGCTGGTCGGCATGCTGGTCGTCGGTACGGCACTGCCGCATTTGCTGGCCGGCCTCTCGTTCGGCGGCAGTTGGCGCGGTGCGCTATGGAGCGCCTCACTGCTGGCGCTTGTCGCAGGAGCCATGATCTGGCGTCTCGGCGAGGCACCAAGCGTGAGCAAGACCTCTCGGGAGACACCCCGCTGGGCGGGACCCAGCGCCTTTCGCATCGCCGGTTTCCGGCGCGCGGCAAGTGCTTACTTCGGTCACATGTGGGAGCTGTATACCCTGTGGGCCTTGATACCGCTATTGCTGGCCACGGCGCTCCCCGCCCTGACACAGACACAACTGGCCTTCGGCAGCTTCGCGTTGATCGCCATCGGGGGGCCCGGCTGCTGGCTGGGCGGCTGGTTGAGCCTGCGCCTGGGCAGTCGTCGCATTGCTCAACTGGGGTTGAGCGGTTCAGCCGTCTGCTGTCTATTGTACCCTTGGCTTGGCGGCATGTCGGGGCTCTGGGTCGCCCTGTTTCTGGCGCTCTGGAGCCTACTCGCGGTCATCGATTCCCCGCATTTCTCGGCGCTGTCGGCACGTGCCTGTCCGGCGTCGCTGGTCGGTAGCGCCTTGACCCTGCAAAACGCCATCGGCTTTGCGATATCGGCGGGCTCCCTGGCGTGGCTGCTGCCCGCCTGGTCATCGCTCGGCCCGTGGGTCGCCTGGTTGATGCTGCCCGGTCCGCTGCTAGGCCTGTGGGCATTGGCGTTGCCCCGAAAGGACTTCGCGCGCTCCTGAGGTGCCGCTATACTCGCAGCCAAGCTTCAACTATCTTTTCTCTTTCATTTCAGGACACACGATGCGTATGCGCCGACTCATCCCCGTTAGAACACGGCCCGCGTTCGCCCTTGTCGCGCTACTCATGACGCCACTACTCATGACCGGCTGCGCCCAGAGCCCTCAGATTCTTCAGGTCAAGCCCGATATCGGGACGGCGCTTCCTCAAACGGGAAACGGGCAGGAAATTGCCCTCAGCGTGGTCGATGGACGTCGCAGCGACGTGCTGGGCACGCGCTCCGGCTCACCGGCGTCGACATCGACGATTCGTGTCCCCGCGCATGACGTCATCCCCAAGCTACAGACGCAGGCGGAACAGGCATTGCGTCGCATGGGCTTCTCGCCCGTCGAAGACGGTAGCACCAATGCGACGTTGACGTTGACACTCGCCGATCTCAGTTACGGCCCCGTCGAGGCCGATGCACCGCTACTCGACGCCGCGCAGCTACAGGCAGTGCTGCGTGCCCAGGTCGCCAACGACGGCGGTACCTATACCGGCACCTATACGGCCAAGCGCAAGCAGAGCTTCGCCATCAAGCCCGACTGGGACTCCAACAACCGCATGGTCAGCGACCTGTTGAGCAACGCCTTGAGACGCACCTTCAGCGACCCCGAACTTTCCCGCCAGCTCAAGGACTGACGCACGCCGGCGCCGCGACGGTGATCATGCCAGTCGCGGCCCACGCCGTATCAGCGACCACACGCTTTCCTGCTTGCCGGTGTCATCCGGTGGCCGCGTTTCCAGGTGCGTCAGCTCGAAATTCGCCGCGAACAAACGCTCCACTTCGTCATCGGCCACCGAATACGGGGGGCCGCTCTCGGGCGAGTGCGTATCCATCAAGCTGATCAACAAGCCTCTCGCACCAGGCAACATTAATTGCGCCAAGTGAAAGGCATAGCGTTGCCGCGTGGCCTCGGGCAAGGCGATCAGCGACGCGCGATCGTAGAACGCCGCCAACTCCTCGGCCTGCGCGGTATGGAAATGAAAGAAATCGCCACACCAGAGCTCGATGCTGCCCTGACGACAGCACGAAAACGCATCTTGCGTGTAGCGTGAGATCGGCGCCTCACTTTCGGCCATGAATTGCTCGATGGCCAGCGACGAGAGTTCCAGGCCAAGCACGGGATGCCCCTGCTCGGCCAGCCAACGCATATCCAGGCTCTTGCCACACAGGGGCACCAGCACCTTGCCGCCGGGCTGAGCCCCGAGTGACGGCCAGTGGCGTATCAAGGCGTCATGCGGCACGGATCGATGGAACCCGATCCGACCCTCTTCCCAGCGCTCCAGCCACTCATCCGTCGCCATACGTCGTTAACGCCTCTCCATCGTTCACACGCCCTCGACACGCCATTAAAACCATCCACTACGGCGCTTACGCCGACGCGGGAGGTGCGGCACGATCAAGCCCACCAGCAAGCCGGCCCCGGCCACGGCGGCACCGTAGGTGAAATAACGCATCAAAAGATCTTGTTCCTGCGTATCGAGCCGCGCCTTGAGCTCGCGCGTGGTTTCTTCGGCATCACTGTAAGCCCTATCCAATTCGGCGTTACGCGATTCCAACTCTTCGATACGCTCGGCTCTATTGTCCAGCTTCGTGGTCATGCCCTCCACGCGCTGCTCCCATTCTTCATTGATACCGTCGAGCTGCGAGGTCAATTCATCCACACGCGCTTGCAACTCGGGCAAGCGCGAGCTCGCACTCGGCGAGTCCTGCAGGTAACGGCTGGGAATCCAGACGGCATCGCCATCGTCACCACGGACGCGGCTGTAGTCACCCTGGCGCTCGAGTAGCGTCACGGGATCGCCGCTCTCGAGTGTGCCGACGATACGGTAGCCCTCGGTGGGGCCGCTACGCACATAGGTCGGTAACTTGTCTGAGACCCAGTACTGCCCATCGTCTTGCGCATGAGCGTTAAAAGCGCAGGCCCCGAGGACCAAGCTCAGCATCAGAGGTTTGATTCTAGACATAACGTGGCTTCTTCATGAATGACGAACGGCTCACGAGTACGTACTGCTTCCACGCGTTGCATCACCCAGCCGAGAGGACATCCTGTCGCGACTCGGCGGGCGGGCGACCATCCACACATTCTGTGGATAAGTCTTGGGAAAACCTGACCTTGACGGCGGCGAGACCACCGCAATGTCTGTCATAGCGACAAATCGTGCAATTTTTAACCACTACCATCGCGCGATAACCGATTCATCGGACACGAAAATTTCGCAATCCTGAGTCGGTCTTGACTGTCCGCAGCGTACCTTCACGAGGCGCCTCACGCGAGAAACGTAGCGTATCACAGCCTCGGCATCATCGCGGACGATTCGACTCAGGCGCAAGGCTGGCCCACGATGCCGTCAATCCGTATAATGTGCTTTCTTATCCTGAACAAGCGGCTGGGCCACGCTTCAAGGCCACGCTTTTACTTACTCCCAATCACGGACATATGTCGGGCGCTCGACGCACCGACCGGATCGGTATGGCGAAGAAACTCTTCATCAAGACCCACGGCTGCCAGATGAACGAGTATGACTCCGCGCGCATGGCGGATCTACTCGGCGAATCGCATGCACTCGAGCTGACCGACGACGAGCGGGAGGCCGATGTCATCCTGCTCAACACCTGCTCGATCCGTGAGAAGGCCCAGGAGAAGGTCTTCCACCAGCTCGGGCGCTGGAAGAAGCTCAAGGCCGCCAACCCCGATCTCGTGATCGGCGTCGGGGGCTGCGTGGCCAGTCAGGAAGGCGGCAATATCCAGAAGCGTGCGCCGCATGTGGACATGGTCTTCGGGCCGCAGACCATGCACCGGCTGCCGACCATGCTCGACTCGAGCCAAGGGGCGGAGACCATCTCCATGGTCGATGTCACCTTCCCTGAGATCGAGAAATTCGACCACCTGCCCAAGCCCACGGCAGATGGCGCCACCGCGTTCGTCTCGATCATGGAAGGCTGCTCGAAGTACTGCACCTTCTGCGTGGTGCCCTACACCCGTGGTGAAGAGGTTTCGCGGCCCTTCGAGCCGGTGATGGAGGAAGTCATTCACCTCGCCGATCAAGGCGTGCGCGAGATCAACTTGCTGGGCCAGAACGTCAACGCCTATCGCGGCGAGAACCAGTTGGGCGATGAAATCGACCTCGCTGAGCTGATCAGCTGTGTCGCCGCCGTGGAAGGCATCGACCGTATCCGCTTCACCACCTCGCACCCGGTGGAGTTCTCCGACAGCCTGATCGAGGCCTACGGCGAGATTCCGGAGCTGGTCAGCCATCTTCACCTGCCCGTGCAGGCCGGCTCGGATCGTATCCTGGCGGCCATGAAGCGCGGTCATACCGTCGAGGAATACGTCGACAAGCTGGAGCGCATTCGCGCGCTGCGTCCGGACATCAGTTTCTCCTCGGACTTCATCATCGGCTTCCCCGGCGAGACCGAAGAAGACTTCATGAACACCATGGACCTGATCCAGCGCATCGGTTACGACGCTTCGTTCAGTTTCGTCTATTCCCCGCGCCCGGGCACCCCGGCCGCGAATCTGGAAGACGAAACGCCGGAAGCGACCAAGAAACAGCGTCTGGCGATCCTGCAGGAACGCCTCAACCAGCAAACCATGCAGATCTCGCGGCGCATGGTCGGCCATACCGAGCGCATCCTGGTCACCGGCTTCTCGCCCAAGGATCCCGGCCAGCTCTCCGGTCGCACCGAGAACAACCGAGTCGTCAACTTCCGTGCGCCCAACCCGACCGAGCTCATCGGTTACTTCGTCGATGTCGAGATCACCGAGGCGCTTCCCAACTCGCTGCGTGGCGATTTGGCCTCTCCGGCTCGCTACTAAGGCGCTGCCGGCGGTCTTTGTCTGCTATCGTGACGAATCCTTGCGCAAGATCATTGCCCCGGCGTTGTCCGGGGCGCTAAGCTGAATTCACACTTCCAACCCATGGATCTCCTCGAGTTGAGCCAGAACACTTCGCAGGCACATCGCATCCTCACGCTGACACTCGAACCCAACGACCCCATGCGCCTGGCAAGCCTATGCGGGCAGCAGGACGAACATCTCAAGCTCGTCGAGTCGCGTCTGGGCGTGACGTTGCGAAATCGCGGCAACACCTTTCAGCTTGCAGGCCCCGGCCCTCACGTCAAAGCGGCCGCCAATGTCGTCGAGCATCTCTACCGCGAGACGGAAGCCAATGAGCTGACACCGGACACCGTGCACCTTTTCCTGCAGGAATCCGGCCTCGAGTCACTGGAAGAAGACGAGGAAACGCTCGACGAGGGCGGCGTGCTCATCCGCACGCCGCGCGCCTTGATCAAGCCACGCGGTCACAATCAGCAGACCTACGTCACCAGTATTCACGATCACGACATCAATTTCGGGGTCGGCCCGGCGGGCACCGGCAAGACCTATCTGGCAGTCGCAGCAGCAGTCGAGGCGCTCAACCAGCAACAGGTGCGGCGGATCCTCCTGGTGCGCCCGGCGGTGGAAGCCGGCGAGCGCCTGGGCTTCCTCCCCGGCGATCTGGCTCAGAAGATCGACCCTTACCTGCGCCCGCTCTACGACGCGCTCTACGAGATGCTAGGTTTCGAACAGGTCAACAAGCTGATCGAGCGGCAAGTGATCGAGGTCGCCCCGCTGGCCTACATGCGCGGACGCACGCTCAACAATGCCTTCATCATTCTCGATGAGAGCCAGAACACCACACGCGAACAGATGAAGATGTTCCTGACGCGTATTGGCTTCGGCTCCACCGCCGTGATCACCGGCGATATCACCCAGGTCGACCTGCCACGCGGCAATCAATCGGGGCTGATTCAAGTTCTCGATGTGCTCAAGGGCACCGCCGGGATCGGCGTGACGCATTTCGTGGCCAAGGACGTGGTCCGCCACCCATTGGTCCAGCGTATCATCGAAGCCTACGATGCCTTCGAAAGCGCCGAGGAAGAGCAGGAGCGCGCCCGCCAAGAACGGCGTGCACAGGCCAAGCGCGATAAAGACGATACGCGCCGCGACAACGACGAGCCGGCAGACGCATGACCCTCGACATCGACCGTCAGGTCGCCATTGACACGACAACCGCGCTCCCCACCCAGGCCGACCTCGAGGCCTGGGTAAGCGCCGTGTTCGCTCGTCATCCCGATGAAAAGCGCACGGAAATGACCGTGCGATTCGTCTCCCCTGAAGAGAGCCAGACGCTCAATCGCGACTATCGCGGCAAGGACAAGCCCACCAACGTGCTTTCCTTCCCTTTCGAAACGCCTCCCGGGGTGACCTTGCCACTGCTTGGCGACCTGGCGATCTGCCACGATGTCGTCGTCACCGAGGCCACCGCACAGGATAAGCCTCTAGCCCATCACTACACCCATATGGTGATCCACGGCACCTTGCATTTACTCGGCTACGATCATATAGATGAGCGTGAAGCCGAAGAGATGGAAGCGTTGGAGCGCGAGCTACTGGCTGGTTTCAAGATCGGTGATCCCTATGCCGAGTGAACCTCCGCCTGGCACACATCTCGACGCCCCGCGATGCTCGGCCCGTGGCCGTGCACGCCCTTTTATCATCCCCGCGTTATCGTCCATGAGGAACGAGAGACCTATCGCATGAGCGAAGACCGATCGAGCAGCCAGGGTGGCAAAACCTGGCTGGATAAACTGCTGAACGCTTTTTCCAACGACTCCGATGAACCGAGTTCGCGTGACGAGTTGCTCACCTTCCTGCGCGAGGCCGGTACACGACTGCGCCTCGACCAAGACGCGCTGACCATCATCGAAGGCGCGTTCCAGATCAGCGATCAGCAAACGCGCGAGGTGATGATCCCGCGCTCCCAGGTAACCGCCCTGCATGTCGACCAGCGCCCCGAGGACTGCCTGCCGATCATCCTCGAGACCGCACACTCTCGCTACCCGATCATCGACGAAAACCTCGACGAGGTACTGGGCATCGTACTGGTCAAGGATCTCCTGCCGTTGCTCAAGCTAAGCGACGCCGAGCGCCAACGCTTCCAACTACGCGATATCCTGCGTCCGGCGATGTTCATTCCCGAATCGAAACGCCTCAACAGCCTCCTCAAGGAATTTCGCGACACCCATAACCACATGGCAGTGGTGGTCGATGAATACGGTGGCACTGCAGGCATCGTGACCATCGAGGACATCCTCGAGCAGATCGTCGGCGACATCGAGGACGAACACGACATCGATGATGAAGACGACATTCGCGACCTGGGCGATGGCACCTATGCAATTCGTGCCCTGACGCCCATCGAGGACTTCAACGAACGCTTCGAGACGTCCTTTCCCGATGAAGAATTCGATACCGTCGGTGGCCTGGTCATGCAGCGCTTTGGGCATCTGCCGCGACGCAACGAACACGCCGACCTGGGCACCTGGCGCTTCACCGTGCTCAATGCCGACAATCGTCGCATTCGTCTGTTGCAGGTCTCGCCCTGCCCTGAGGATGATGCCGAAGAATCCGGGAACGACGACACGCATTAAATCGGGCAGGCGTATGTGCGGCATGGCCCACAGCGCCTCGCTCTGTTATAAGAGGCACCTTCGACAAGGAGTGCCTCATGCTGTCTTCCCGCACCTATCGCCCCTGGATGGGATATCTCGTCGCGCTGCTCGCTGGCGCGCTCACGACGCTTACCTTCTCCCCCTTCGAATGGTGGTGGATCGGCCCCCTCGCCGTCGCTCTGGTCTTCTATGGCCTCCACGACCTCACGCCCGGCCAGGCAGCACTACGCGGCTGGAGTTATGGCGTCGGGCTCTTCGGTGCCGGCACCTCATGGATCTATGTCTCGATCCATGACTACGGCTACACCGGTGTCCCACTGGCGATCTTCCTCACCGCGCTATTCGTGGTCACCCTGGCGCTGTTTTATGGCGTGGTGTTCGGTGTTTATCGGCGTTTCACGAGCGCACGATGGTCCGTTATCACCTTCGCGGGCGTCTGGGTCCTCGGCGAGGCATTACGTACCTGGGCCTTCTCGGGCTTTCCTTGGCTGCTGCTCGGCAGTGCCCATGTCGAATCGCCGCTAGCGCCGTGGGCGCCCATCGGCGGCGTCTACCTGCTGTCGTTGATCGTCGCCCTCAGCGGCACCTTGCTGGTGGCGCTCGTGAAGCGCCGCCTGTGGGCACTGGTGCCGCTCATCGCGATGTGGTGCCTACCGCTGGTGCTGCCCACGCAGTGGACATCTCCACAAGGCGACCCCAAGCAAGTTGCCCTGCTGCAAGGCAATCTTCCCCAGCTCTCGAAGTGGAGCCCCGAGGGACAACGCAAGGCCGCCAACACCTATACCGAGATGACCCGCGACCAGGACGACGACACCGACCTGATCATATGGCCGGAGACCGCCTTGCCGATGTTCGCGTCCAAGGCACGTCCCGTTCTGGAACGTGTACAAACGACGCTGCCCACCGATACCGCCCTGCTGACCGGTATCGTCCAGCGCGACGATCAAGGCGATTACTACAATGCGGTCATCGGGATGGGCAACAGCCAAGGCAGCTATCGCAAGGAGCATCTGGTGCCATTCGGTGAGTATTTACCGTTGGAAGGATTGCTGCGCGGCATCATCGCCTTCTTCAACCTGCCCATGTCGAGCTTCACCGCCGGGGCCTCCGATCAGGCACCGATCCAGGCCGCGGGTATGCGCCTGGGCGTCGCGATCTGCTACGAAATCATCTATCCAGACCTGGTCGCCCAACGTGCGCGCGGCGCCGACGTGCTGCTCACCGTCTCCAACGACACTTGGTTCGGGGACTCCATTGGCCCATTGCAGCACTTGCAGATGGCCCAGCTACGTGCCCTGGAGAATGGCCGCTACGTACTCCGCGCCACCAGTAACGGCGTCACCGCCATCATCGACGCTCAGGGCCATATCACCGAACGCGCCCCGCGCTTCGAGACTGCCAGCATCAGCGGCGAGGTTCAGCCCATGCAGGGACTGACGCTCTTCACTCGTACCGGCAGTTGGCCGGCATGGGGACTCGCCCTGCTACTGCTCGTCCCCGGACTGCGTTGGCGCCGCCGCACCTAGCATGCGCCGAGCCTGACGCCCGGTCACGGCACGACGCGCAGCGAAACCCGCGCGTCGTGCCGGGGTGGGCCTAGTCTGGTAGAGACGCCTCTTCCTCGACGGGCAACGCCTCCTCAGCCTTGCGATGACCGCTGGTGACGATATGGTGCAGGCTGCCGCATTCCACTAGCGGGTCGTTGCAGTTGATGACGACGTCCGAACTGGCCAGGACATGGGCCTTGCCGGTGATGGTGTTCTCGGCCACCTGGTGCGTGCCTTCCTGCCGTGAGCCGGTGAACTCGCCGATGAAGCCCGTGCCACGCAGGGACACGGTCTCCAGCTTGTCCCCCGGCTGGAGAGTGCCTTCGTGATGCATCAGGGCCAGACGCGCCGAGGTGCCCGTGCCGGTCGTGCTGCGGCAGATCACACCCGGGTGCACATAGGTCGTCGAGCGCGAGCGAAAGAAACCATCCGCGACTTGCTCGACCGGGCCCATGAAATGCAAGAACGGCAGCGGCCCCACATCGCCCAGAGTATAGTGAGAGAAGCCCCGTTCAGCCTGGATCGCTTCGACGATGGCGTGGGCGCATTCCGCCAGTCGCGTCTCCTCATCCCGGTTCAGCGAGAAGCCCAACTCGGCGGATTCCACCATCGCGTAGAAGCCCCCGCTATAGGCGACGCTGTAGGTCACGTCCCCGATCGAGGGTACATGGATGCTGGCCCGGTACGTATCGATGTAGCTGGGCAGCCCTTCACAGGTGATGCCCTCCACGACGCCGTTTTCCACTCGCGCCTCGATATGGACCAGGCCGGCCGCAGATTCCAGGATGAAACGCTGGTATCCCTCGCGCTTGGGCACGAGACCGCTTTCCAGCACGGCCGTGGCGGTGCAGATGGTGTTGGACCCGGAATAGATGGGATAGCCCATCACCTCCATGATGATGTAGCCCACCTCGGCTTCCGGATCGCTGGCGGGCACGAGCAGGTCCACCGACATCTCGGGGATGCCATAAGGCTCGCTGAGCAGTAGTTGGCGCAGGCCATCGGCGTCCTCGCGCAGATATTCCATCTTTTCGCGCACCGTGTTCCCCGGCAGCGGATCGATGCCGCCGGTCACGATACGGCTGACATCACCGCCAGCATGCAGGTCGATCAGTTGCAGCGTCAGTTTGTCGCTCATTTGCCTTCCTTCAACGCGTAGGGTGCGCCATGTTCTTGCCACTGCGAGTCCGGGACGATCACGATTTTGCCTAAGTAATTGCTGTTGCGATTGACGAAGTAGCGTTCGGCGTCATGCAGCTCGGAGAGTTTGAATGCCGCGTGCAATACCGGCGTCAGCTGCCCCGAGCGGATCCAGGCCACCAGTTGCTCGGCCTCGTCGCGCGTGCCGTGGGAGACACCGGATATGTGAACCTGATACAGATAGATCCGCGTCCACATGATCTCGCTGAGATTACCGCCGCTCGCGCCGGCGATGCTCAAGCGTGGATAGGTGGTTCGACGCGTCATGTCGAAAATCATGGTGTCGATGAAGCGGTCGGTCATCTCGCCACCGACCAGGTCCATGACCGCGTCGATGGGCGCGCCCTGCGTTAGCGCCTTCACCTTCTCGGTGAAATCCTGCATGTCCGAGCGGTCCAGCACGGCTTCCGCACCCAGCGCCATCAACGAAGCGGCCTTGTCCGGCTGGCTCAGCGCGTAAGGAATCGCCCCCATGATACGACAGAGCCGAATCAGTGCTGTGCCCACGCCACCACTCGCGCCTGTCACCAGCACGCGCTCCCCGGCTTTGACATTGGCCGCATTCAACATGTGAAGCGCGGTTTGATAAGAACACATGCCCATGGCGGCAAGCTCGGCATCGGCCAACTCGGAATTGTCCACCGTGTGGAACTGCGCCGAGGGCACGGCAATGTACTCGGCGAAGCCGCCATCAGCCCCATGACCGTAATAGTCGGGCGTCAGGTTGATGTCGGGGCGGTCATCGGCATAGATATTGAAGTCCAGAAGCCCACGCTGGCCAATGCGCTCAGCGCTCACATCCTCACCGACAGCAACCACGCGTCCGGCCACGTCGGCGCCTTGAATGCGGGGGAAGGTCAGCGTCGGTGATCCGCCGATCTGGAACGAGGTTGTATCCCCTTTGTCCTTGGTCGGATAAAGCCCCTCTCGCGCCTTGCGGTCGGTATTGTTCTTCGCTGTCGCGGTCACCTGCACCAAAACCTCGCCTTTGGCAGGCCTGGGGACAGACACGTCCTGTCGATACTCCAGTTTGTCGATATCCCCATGCCCGGTCAGCAGCATCGCCGCCATCGCATCGGGTAGCGCCTCGCTCCGCATACCTACCTCCTCATCGTGATCGCTGCTTCGAGGTGAAACGATATCAAACTTTTTCCCGCGCCAAAGGGGGGCGAACGACCAATCGAACTGCCGAGCCATTGCCAGGCCCCCACCGGCACGGGGAGATACCATCCCGCGTAAAGGAAAAACGCCCGTACCAAGTTGGCACGAGCGTTCGTGTTGATTGCCGACGGGGTTCAGACGATGCACTTCGCCTCGTCTTACTCACCGCGGGGGTAGCGCTGGGCTTCCTCGACCTCGTTCAAGTCCATATGGTTACGCATGTAACGCTCGGAAGCATCCTGCAGCGGCTGGTAGTCCCACGGATAGTAATGGCCATTGCGCAGCGCTTCGTAGACGATCAGGCGCTGAGCCTGGGAGGCGCACACGTCAGCATAGAAGGCTTGCATGTCCCAGCGCTCGTGCACCTTGGCTCGATATTCGGCCAGCACATCGGCGTAGTCGGGATTCTCCGCCAGGTTGTGCTGTTCCAGCGGATCGGCTTCCAGGTCGAACAGCTGTGGCGGATCGATCTCGCAATAGTTGAATTTCCACTTGCCCTCGCGGATGGTCACGACCGGCGAATAGCTCGCCTCGGCGGTGTATTCCATGTACACCGGTGCATCGCGCTTCTCGCCCCGGGTCAGGGGCAGCAGCGACTGGCCATCGGTATAGGGCGCGATCGAGGACAGGTCGATCCCCACGAGATCAGCGATGGTGGTATTGATATCGATGATCGATACCGGGTCCTCGACATTGCGCGGCTCGATCCCCGGTGCGGAAAGCATCAGCGGCACACGCGACGAGCCTTCATAGGGACTCATCTTGAACCACAGGCCCTTCTCGCCAAGCATGTCACCGTGGTCGGCGCAAACCACGATGATTGTATTGTCGAGCATACGCGTGCGTTCGAGCACGTCTAGAACGCCGCCGATCTTGTCGTCGATATAGGAGATGTTGGCGAAATAGCCTTGACGCGCGTTGCGCACGTCCTGGGGCTGGATGTCGAACTTGGTGTAGTCGTTGGCCTCGAAGATCCGTTGGGAATGCGGGTCCAGATCATCGAAGGGCACGGGCCCTTGCTGTGGCTCGAGATACTCGCAGTCGTTATACAGGTCCCAATACTGGCGACGTGCCACATAAGGATCGTGCGGGTGGGTGAAGCTGACACACAACGCCCAGGGGCGTTTGTCGTGACCGCGCGAAAGGTCATATAGCTTCTGCTCTGCGTGGAAAGCGACCTCGTCATCGTACTCCATCTGGTTGGAGATCTCGGCGACGCCGGCCCCCGTCACCGAGCCCAGGTTGTGGTACCACCAATCGATACGCTCACCCGGCTTGGTGTAATCCGGCGTCCAGCCGAAATCGGCCGGATAGACGTCGGTAGTCAAGCGCGTCTCGAAACCGTGGAGTTGGTCGGGGCCGACGAAGTGCATCTTGCCTGACAGGCAGGTGGAATAGCCGGCACGCCGTAGATGATGCGCCCAGGTCGGCACGCTTGAGCGGAATTCTGCAGCGTTGTCATATACTCCGGTGCGGCTCGGCAACTGGCTCGACATGAAGGCAGCCCGCCCCGGCGCACACAGATAGCTCGGCGTATAAGCATTGTTGAAGTTGACCGAGCGCTTGGCCAATTTCTTGAGGTTGGGCGCATGCAGAAAATCGGCGGGACCGTTCTCGAACAGCGTGCCATTGAGCTGGTCGGCCATCAGGACCAATACGTTGGGTTGCGTCATGGGGAAACCTCCCTGGCGAGTATTGTTAGCGTCGAAGCAGCCTAAAAGGCTGGCCTCGAACTCCTTACAGTGACGTGCCAAGAGTCAGCAGACCAGAGACTTATTTGCCCCCTTAGCCCCAACTCACATTGGTCTCCAAGAGGGCTGGCCATGAAGCCTCGTGCCAGCCACCCTGATGAAGTGTAAAAAGGCGTCGCCTTTCTCTTGCGCCTGTTATGCCCTTTTCGGCCTTACCCACTGGTCCGCGCGAAGTAACGATGCCCGCAGTGGTGGCAGGGTTCGAGCCGGGTGATCGACTCGAGCACGATTTCCGTGTCGCAGTGCACGCAGTGCATGCGACCGGGCACGGCCATCTCGCCTTCGACATAGTCAGCGCGCGCCGCTTCGAGATCGTCCTCGAAGCGGACCTGATCGACGGTGGTGCGATCGGCGATGGAGAACAGCGCCTCGGTGACTCGCCGCGAAATGATCCCCAGATCGATTCCCAACCAAGTGGCGATGCCCTCGCCGCCCCGCGCCAGGAACCCCCGCAAGTCGCGCATGTCACGCTCGATCCAGGCACGCAGCAAGGACAATTCATCCTTGGTGTAATTCTCGAACTCCGCTTCGAACTCGATGGCGTCGTCCATTTCACGCTGCAACGACTCCCAGGACAGATCGCCAGCGCCTTTTTCGAGACGCTCGAGAACCCGCTCATAGGCGCGGCTCAGGCGATGCTCTTGATCGTGACGTTCGCTCATAACGCTTCTCCTGATCTGTCGTCGTCGCCATGCCCCTACCTGTAGGCGCATGACTGGGGTATCCTGACGGCCTGTCATAAAACACGGACAACGTCCGCCCAGCTCCGTTCTATCACATCGCGAGGCCGGGCGTTATCCGCTTCAAGCCAAGCCTAACGCAAGGTGCCAGATCAAACCGATGGACGCACAGTACACGCCGCACGCAACCGAATCCGCCGCCCAGACCTTCTGGGAAACCAACCAGTGCTTCAAGGCCGTCGAGGACGCGACCCGGGAGAAATTCTACTGCCTGTCGATGTTCCCCTATCCCAGCGGCAAATTGCACATGGGGCACGTGCGCAACTACACCATCGGTGATGTGGTCTCGCGTTTTCAACGTATGCAGGGCAAGAACGTCCTTCAGCCCATGGGCTGGGACGCCTTCGGCATGCCCGCCGAAAACGCCGCGATCAAGAACCGGGTCCCGCCCGGCGCCTGGACCTACGACAACATCGACGCCATGCGCCGTCAGCTCAAGGCGTTGGGCTTCGCCTATGACTGGAACCGTGAATTCGCCACCTGCGACGTCGACTACTACCGCTGGGAACAATGGTTCTTCACCAAGCTGGTCGAAAAAGGCTTGGTGTACAAGAAAATGTCGACCGTCAATTGGGACCCGGTGGACCAGACGGTGCTCGCCAACGAGCAAGTCATCGAAGGCTGCGGCTGGCGTAGCGGCGCGCCAGTCGAGCGCAAGGAAATCCCGCTGTGGTTCCTCAAGATCACCGACTACGCCGAGGAACTGCTCGCCGATCTGGACGAGGTCGACTGGCCCGAACAGGTCAAGACCATGCAGCGCAACTGGATCGGCAAGTCCTCTGGCGTCGAGCTGACCTTCGAGGTCGCCGGCCAGGCCGACCCGCTCGTGGTATACACCACGCGTCCCGATACGCTTTATGGCGCCACCTACATGGCGCTGGCCGCCGGCCATCCGCTGGCCAAGCAGGCGGCCGCCGACAATCCGGCGCTGGCCGACTTCCTGGTGGAGTGCCAACACGGCGGCAATTCCGAAGCTGAGCTGGCGACCATGGAAAAGAAAGGCATGGACACCGGCTACAAGGCGCTTCATCCGCTGACCGGCCGTGAAGTGCCGATCTTCGTGGCCAACTTCGTGCTCATGGAATACGGCACCGGCGCGGTCATGGCCGTGCCCGCCCATGATCAGCGCGACTGGGAGTTCGCCACCAAGTACGACATCGCCATCGAACCGGTGATCGCCGATGCCGAGGGTAACGCCCCGGATTTGTCCCAGGGCGCACATGCCGAGCATGGTCCGCTGATCAACTCCGGCGAGTACGACGGGCTCGACTTCGAAGCGGCCTTCGATGCGATCGCTGCCAAGCTAGAAGCCAACGGTCAAGGAACGCGGAAGACCAACTTCCGTCTGCGTGATTGGGGCGTGGCACGTCAGCGTTATTGGGGCGCACCGATCCCGGTCAAATACGGGCCTGAAGGCCAGACCGTGCCGCTGACCGACGATGAACTCCCCGTCGCCTTGCCGATGGAAGTCGAGGTCGATGCCTCCGGCTCGCCACTCAAGAAGATGCCGGACTTCTATGACCTCGGCGAGGGCTGGACACGCGAGACCGACACCTTCGACACCTTCATGGAATCCTCCTGGTACTACGCGCGTTTCGCCAGTGCCGACAACATGGAGGCGATGCTCGACGAACGTGCCAACTACTGGCTGCCGGTGGATCTCTACATCGGCGGGATCGAGCATGCGATTCTGCACCTGCTCTACGCGCGCTTCTTCCACAAATTGATGCGTGACTTCGGCCTGGTCGAGAGCGACGAGCCCTTCCAGCGCCTGCTCACCCAGGGCATGGTCATCGCCGAAACCTTCTATCGCCATAACGCCGACGGCAGCAAGGACTGGTTCAATCCTGCCGATGTCGACGTCAAGCGTGACGACAAGAGCCGCCCCGTCAGCGCCGTGCTGCGTGAGGATGGCCAACCGGTGGAAATGGGCGGCATCGAGAAGATGTCCAAGTCCAAGAACAACGGCGTCGACCCGCAGGCGATGATCGACCGCTTCGGTGCCGACACCGTGCGCCTGTTCATGATGTTCGCCGCGCCGCCGGAGCAGTCGCTGGAATGGTCGGACTCCGGCGTCGAGGGCGCGCACCGCTTCTTGAAGCGGCTCTGGAAGCTCGTCGCCGATCACGTCAACGCCGGCGCGCCCGCCACGCTGGATGTCGACGCGCTCAACGACGAGCAGAAAACGCTGCGTCGCAAGACCCATGAAACCATCGCCAAGGCCAGCGACGACATCGGGCGCCGTACCACCTTCAATACCGCCATCGCCGCGGTCATGGAACTGGTCAACGCCCTGGGTCGTTTCCAGAACGAGGACGACGCCGATACGCCACAAGGCTTGGCGGTCACGCGCGAGGCGCTGGAAGCCAGCGTGCTGATCCTGGCACCGATCGTGCCGCACGCCTGCCATGCGCTATGGGGAGCCCTGGGGCATGAGGCGCCGGTCATCGATGCCGAGTGGCCAGTCGCCGACGAAGCAGCCATGGTCAAGGACAGCGTCGAACTCGCCGTGCAGGTCAACGGCAAGTTGCGGGCACGCCTCGAGGTCCCTGCAGCGGCCGACAAAGCCGCTGTCGAGGCCCAGGCACTCGAGGCGGAGAACGTACGTCGCCATACCGAGGGCAAGACCGTGCGCAAGGTCATCGTCGTGCCCGGCAAGCTGGTCAATATCGTCGCCAACTGACTCGGCCCATACGCCCGCTCCCCGAGGAGCGGGCCCAAGCCCGCAAGGAGGCCTGCGTGAAGCGCCGTTCGCTCATCATCCGATCTCTGCTCCTGCTGACCCTGACGACGATGCTCGCCGGGTGCGGCTTTCAACTGCGTGGGCTCGACGCCACCGCGCTCGACATTCCCTCGCTGACACTGTCATCCCCCGATGGACGCTTCGAAGATGCCGTGGAACAGGCGCTGGAAGGCACCGGCACCACGCTCGAGGAAGGCGCTCCGCTACGCGTCAACCTGAGCGAAGAGCAGGTCCGTGAGACACGCCTGACCCAAGGGGGCAGCGGGAACCAGGAACGTCGCCTGACCCTCGGTGTGCCGTTCTCAGTGCAGCGCAGCGAAGACAATGCCTACCTGCTCGACCAGCAGACCCTCGAGGCCAGCACCACGTTAAGCGTCGATAACAACAACCTGCTGGCGCAGGACGAACTGCGCGATGAAGCCCTAGATTCATTGCGTCAGGAGGCGGCACGTCAACTCGTCGACCGCTTGCGCGCGCTCGAGACGCCATGAAGGTTTTTCCCGACAAGCTCGACGAGGCGCTCGGCAAGCGCCTCCAGCCAGTCTACATCGTCGCCGGCGACGAGCCGTTGATCCATATGGAGGCTTGCGACGCCATCCGCGCCGCGGCACGCCAGCGAGGCGTCGAGGAACGCGATGTACTCCACGTGGAAAATGGCTTTCAGTGGGGACGACTCACGGAATCGGCAGCCAGCATGTCGCTGTTCGCCTCGAGCAAGCTCATCGAGCTGCGCCTGGGCGGCCAATCACCAGGCCAAGAAGGCGCCAAGGCACTCGATGCCTACGCCCGCCAGGCCAAAGACAGCGACGACATCCTGCTGATCAGCAGCGCGCGTCTCGACCGACGCGCGCAATCCAGCGCCTGGTTCAAAGCGCTGGATAAGATTGGCGTGTTCGTCCCGGTCTGGCCGGTGGATCACCAGCGCCTGCACTTCTGGGTGCGGGATCGCGCGTCGCGCCATGGGTTGTCCATGGACATGGACGCGGCCCGCCTGCTCGGTGAGCGCACCGAGGGCAACCTGCTGGCCGCCGACCAGGAACTGCAGAAGCTGGCGCTGCTCAATCCACCCAATGCCCGGCTCGATACCCAAGCCATTGCCGGCGGCGTGGAGGACAACGCACGCTACGATGTCTTCACACTGATCGACGCCTGCCTACGTGGCGATCGCGTGCGCGTCTCGCGCATCGTCAGCGGCTTGCGCGGCGAAGGCATCGAGGCTCCGGTGGTGCTGTGGGCATTGACGCGTGAGCTGCGCATCTTCTTATCGCTGGCGCAGCATCTCGATCAGGGGCAAAGCCTCGATCACGCCTGCAAGGCTCAGCGTCCGCCGATTCCCGACAAGCGTCGTCCGCTTTACCAGCAGGCCTTGAAGCGGATGCCCCTCAAGCGGCTACACAAGCTATTATTGTTTGCACAGCGCCTGGACCTATCCATCAAGGGCGCTGCGGCATTGCCCGTCTGGGAAGGGCTTCACGACCTGTCGCTCACTCTGGCCGGTGGGCGCGGCCCTCTGGCCGAGATGGCGTATTCCTATCGCATCGCCTAGATCGAGATAGGCTTACATTGCATCTGACGAAGGCACAGGTCTGGCGAAGGAGAGCTGGAATGTCGTATACGATCGCACTCAAACGTATCTATCAGGCCGCCGAGGAAAGCGATGGTGCACGCGTTCTCGTCGACCGCCTATGGCCCCGAGGCAAGCGGCGCGAGTCGCTGCAACTGACCGACTGGTACCGCGACGCCTCGCCCTCCAACGCCTTGCGCCGAGCCTGGCACCAGGGAGAACTCAACGACACCGTGTTCAGCCATCGCTACCGCTGGGAAGTCGAGGATGATCCCGACGTCTTGCTGCCCCTCATGCGCTGGGCGCGCGAAGGCACGCTCACCTTGCTGACCGCCTCCCGGGAGCCACAGCGCTCGCACCTCCCCTATTTACGCGACATGTTGCTCAAGGCATTGGAGACCGAAGATCGCGAGGCGGACGACCGCACGCCCGTCTCGTCGCCCTGCTACGCCGATCAGGCAACGCCGCCCCACGCCGACGACAGCACCTCGTCGGAAACGCCGACCTCCCGCGACTGACCGTTCTCCGAGGACCCGCGGCGGCGCGACTCCAGGTCGCCCGCAGCGGGCAATACTGGCGCTATGGCATCGAGCATAAGCTGACCAGGCCCTTCCAACCTTGGACTAACATTTACTACCTTATACCCAGTAGTGGGGCCACTCTTTGGCACGGCCGACGTTGTTAATGAACAAAGCGATTACCACGAGGACTACCGACCCTGCGAGTACCGGCGTGATCAAAAATTCCCAGTTATGTACGCCAGCCATCAGTACCACCAGAGGGTTAGCACCAGCTGGAGGATGTACCACTCTAAGCGTCTGCATGAGCGCGATTGCCGCACCTACGCCCACCGCCATCTGCCACATCCCATTTCCAAATGTCGCCATCATTGCCAGGCCTACTGCAGTTGCCACCACGTGGCCACCGATCACATTCCGCGGCTGTGCAAGTGGCGCTTGGGAGGCGGCGAACAATAGAACACATGTCGCTCCAAAAGGCGCCATCAGCAAAGGGACGCCCGCCAGTTGGGCAAGCAGAGACGTGACCCCGATTCCGGCGATTCCACCGATCAGCCCAGTTAGTATTTGGAACGTGTCAGGGCGCGCAGGAGCAATACCTTTGCCTTTCATTTTGTGAAACATTCTAGACCTCTGTGCTAATATGTACAGACAGGTCTGTACACTAAACGGCTTTGGCCAAAACGGCAACACTCATGAGGCTATGAGGAAATCTAATAAAATAGGTTTTGACTATGAATAAACGTGATGACGTCCTGAATGCCGCTCTTAGACTCTTTAACGAGCATGGCTATCATGCTGTTGGAGTGGATTGGATTCGTGATGAAGCTCAAGTTTCAAAGATGACCCTCTATAAGTACTTTCCAAACAAAGACAATTTGGTCGAAGAGGTTCTTAAACTGAGACACAGCCAGTTCAAAGATTCACTTGAAAGCGAGGTTTTTAGGCACTCCGAACCGTTAGAAAGGCTAAACGCATTTATCAACTGGCATGTCGCCTGGTTTTTCTCACAAGACTTTCATGGGTGCATGTTTATAAAGGCTACGGGGGAATTCCATGGTGTTGACAACTTTCTGAAGGTTTCGCAAGCACACAAAGATTGGGTAGCCAGCTTGCTCACCGACCTTCTGAGCGATGCTGGAGTAGACCATCCAGGCTCCCTCTCCCAGCTTTTTGTCATCACAATCGATGGCATGATCGTAAATGCCAGTATTTTCCACTCTCTTGAGCGTATCGAGTCAGCATGGAATCAACTTTGTAAAGCGGCGTCGCTTCCCAGCCTCCCGCTGAAAGCGCCATCGAAATCATTTGTTATGTAACCCTTGGCTTCCTCTTGCCTCTGCTTCAGTAGGCAGCAAGTATGCGAGTGGCAGAAACATCGCTTCATGTGATGACCAAGCAGATCATCAGCGAGGCAAGCACACTGACACCACCTCCAAAAATGGCGCTAGTTGAAGTAGGCGAACAAAGGGCAACGGTCCATCTGGCAGCGGGGAGCCAACTTCGCTGGGTTTGCGGCAAGACCCTAGCCGCGACGCTCTCGCTCCACGCCAGTAGCGAGACCACTAGTAGCAGCGTGCTGTCGTCGCGGTGGACCGACACGCGAAACGTACGGCGGCGATCTCGTCAGTGTCGACCCGAACGCCATCTGCCTAGCCAACCGGTGGTGCCCCTGCCACCCATGTCGGCTATGCCATCACCTGTTGGCGTTCGAAATCGCAGGCATCACGGATCTTCATCAATCCCGGCAGCGGTGTGGGTTACTCTGGAAAACGACGCAAATCGCAACCCGATAACACTCTATAACAACGGAGGTATGTCGCTGCCATGAAACATCCCATTACGGCACTGCTGACAACGCTGGGACTGAGCCTTTCCGCCGCGGCCACGACGGCACACGCGCAAGACGATCCCATCGTGGTCGGCGGGCTCAACTACACCGAGCACCTGATTCTCACCTCGGCCACCTTCCAGTTGCTCGAGGCCAACGACTACAACGTCGACAAGCGCGACGGGCTGGGCACCTCGGTGCTGCGCCAGGCGCAGGAGAACGGCCAGGTCGATCTCTACTGGGAATACACCGGCAACTCGGTGATCTTGTTCAATGATCAGCCGCAGCCAGACGATGCCGCCGAAACCTATGCCACCGCCAAGCGCCTGGACGCCGAGAAAGGCCTGATCTGGCTGGATCCCTCGGACACCAACAACACCTACGCGCTCGCCATGCGCGAGGCCGATGCCGAGAAACGTGACATCCACACCCTCTCGGACCTCGCCGAGGCCATGAACGACGGCGCCGATCTGACGCTCGCCTCCAATGCCGAATTCTATGCCCGCGACGACGGTCTGCGGCCGCTGCAGGAAGCCTACGGATTCGAGTTTACGCGCGCGAACGTCAAGCGCATGGACTCGGGGCTGACCTACAACGCGCTGCGCGAAGAGGAAGTCGACGTGGCGCTGGTGTTCGCCACCGATGGCCGCAACGGCGCCTTCGACTTCGAGGTACTCGACGACGACAAGCAGTTCTTCCCGGTCTACCAGTTGGCGCCAGTGGTACGCGAGGAAACGCTCGACGCAAATCCCGACCTCGAGCCCCTGCTCAACGAGATGTCCGCCGCGTTGAACGACGAGATGCTGATCGATCTCAACCGCCGCGTGGATGTCGACGATCAGAACATCGAAAGGGTCGCCAAGGACTTCCTGACCGAAAACGACCTCATTTGATCGCTCGTTTCTGCTGACCTTTTCCCGTCTTTCCCGTCTTTCCCGTCTTTCATCTCAGTCTTTCACCTGCGGGGCGATGCATGCATCGCCCCGTTCCGACGACAGGACGCCCCATGTTTCCGAGTGGAAGCCAACCCGATGCCCGGGAAGTGCGTGACTTCCCGTACTCGATCGTCGAGGAACCGGCACTGTTCATTCCGCTGCCCGACGGCAGCCGACTCGCGGCACGAATGTGGCGGCCGGCTGATGCCGAGACCCATCCTGTGCCCGCGATCATCGAGTGCATTCCCTACCGCAAGCGGGATGCCACCAGTGCCGACGACGAGCGCATGCACCCCTACTTCGCCGGCCACGGCTACGCCGCGCTGCGCATCGACCTGCGCGGCAGCGGTGACTCGGACGGCGTGCTCGAGGACGAATACTTGGCCAGCGAGCAGGACGACATCGTCGCCGCGATCGCCTGGCTCGCCGAGCAACCCTGGTGCAGCGGCCGCGTCGGCATGCTGGGCATTTCCTGGGGCGGCTTCAATTCGCTGCAGGTGGCCTCGCGCCAGCCGCCGGCGCTCGGCGCGATCATCGCCGTCGGTGCCACCGTCGACCGCTATCACGACGACGTCCACTACAAGGGCGGCTGCGTACTCAACGAGAACTTCGGCTGGGCGGCCTCGTCGCTGTCCTTCATGTCGCGGCCGCCGGATCCCGCCTTGCGCGACGACTGGCGCGAACTCTGGCAGCACCGGCTCGCTCATCAACCCTTCGTCGCCGAAAACTGGTTCGATCACCAGACGCGCGATGCCTACTGGCGCCACGGCTCGGTATGCGAAGATTATTCGCGCCTGACGACGCCGACCCTGGCCGTCACCGGCTGGGCCGATGCCTACGTCAACTTCGTCGCCGAGATTCTCGAGCACGCGCCCTGCCCCCGGCGCGGCATCGTCGGCCCCTGGCCGCATGCCTACCCGCACCTGGCGATGCCGGGGCCGACCATCGGCTTTCTCCAGGAAGCGCTGCGCTGGTGGGATCACTGGCTGAAGGATCGCGACACCGGCATCATGGAAGAGCCGCTGTACCGCGTGTTCTGCCCGTCCTTTTCCGAGGCCGATCCGCAACGCCTCGAAGTGCCCGGCGAATGGCTCGCCGAGACCCAGTGGCCGAGCCCGCACATCGCCGCCCGCAGCCTGGCGCTGGGCAACGGCGAGCTACAGGCCGCAGAAGACGGCACCGCCCGCCCGAGGGTGGTCAGACTGCGCGCGCCCGCCGACAACGGCCTGCAATGCGGCGAGTACACCCCCCACAGCAGCGGCCCCGAGATCGCCGGCGACCAGCGTGGCGACGACGCCCACTCGCTGACCTACGACACCGATCCGCTGGATGCCGACACCGTGATTCTGGGGCGCCCCACGCTCTCGCTGCGGGTCAGCGTCGATCAGCCGCGCGCCAACCTGATCGTGCGCGTGTGCGACGTCTCGCCCGAGGGTGTTTCGCAACGCGTCTCCTACGGCGTGCTCAACCTCTGCCACCGCGACAGCCACGTCACGCCTTCCGAGGTGCCGTGCGATACGCCGCTCGATGTGACCGTGTCACTGAACCAGACCTGCTATCGCTTCATTGCCGGGCATCGGCTGCGCGTCTCGGTGACCACCGCCTACTGGCCGCTGGTCTGGCCGAGCCCTTATCCGGTGACGCTGACCCTGCACGAGGCCGAATCGCGGCTCACGCTGCCCCAGCGCCCCCCGCACGATACGCCGCCCGTGCAGTTCGAACCGGCGGTGTTTTCAGGGCCCATGCAACATCGGATCGTACGCGCCGGAGAACAGTCCCGGGACGTCACCCACTCGCTGACCGACGGCTGGACCCGGCATGCCATCCTCGACGACTTCGGCGAGATCGCCTACGACCACGGCCTGACCAACATCGCCTCGGCGGACGAGCGCTACGCCATCCACCCCGAGGCCCCGGCCACCGCGACCATGAGCAAGAGCTGGCGCCAGGCCTTTCAGCGCGACGACTGGCAGGTACACACCGAGACCTAGGCGGAGTTGAGCTGCGACGCTGAGTGGTTCTACCTGGAAGCGCGCCTGCAAGCCTTCGAGGGCGACGAGCGCTTCATCGACCGGCACTGGAAAACGCGACGCCGCCGACGCTGGGTGTAATGTCAGGGGATGCCCGGTCCATGAAACGGGATGACGATTAATAGCGTCAGAACGCCCGAGGCGCTGCCTCGGGCGTTTTATGCTCAATAGTGATACCTGCAGGATATGATCGTTATCGCGGCATCATCCACGGCATATACCAGACGGTTGGTCTCATCGATACGGCGTGACCAGAACCCCGTCATGTTTTCCTTGAGAGGTTCTGGTTTACCAATGCCCTCAAACGGGGAGCGCTTCACGTCAGAAATTAGCTTGTTAATTCTTTTGAGGGTTTTTTTATCCTGACTTTGCCAGTGGAGGTAGTCTTTCCATGACTCGTCCGTCCAGCAGAGCAAGCGACTATTCATCCCCATCTATCAACTCACGCTCGGCGACTTTTCCAGCCTTGTATTGTGCAATTGACTTATTCAGATGTTCGGCATTGGCAGGGGAACGCAGCAGATGGACCGTTTCCATCAGGCCATTGTAATAGTCAAGCGACATTACCACCGCGTTCTCGGCATCACGACGCGTAATGACCGTGGTGTCGGCATCGTTGACCACGTTATCCAGTACTGCCTTGAGGCTATTGCGAGCCTCGGTGAAGGAAATAATTTTCATCGGCCCTCTCTCCTGTACCGTTTACTGTACAATTCTAGCCTAACCTGCCGACATGTACAATATCCTGTTACACTCAACGCGTATCGTCTCTAGATAAACGCCCCGCCTTAGCGGCCAGACCATGCAAGGTTTCAGTAAGCGAGCAACCAACTACACCTGTTCCAGCCTGACTCAAGCCGGTAGCGTGTCTTTCCATCGCCAAGGCAGCAGTGTATCGAGATGGGTGTAAGCCCCCACGGGATACCACGAAGCGCGACAGCCTCTGAGGGATGTCCCCGTTGGCTTCAGAATGCCCGAGACGCTGCCTCGGGCATTTTTATGCCATGCGTCAGCCCCACAATGAGACCTCCAATGAACCATAGCGGTGCAAGGACTACGCGCTACGATAGCCACGGCCCCGCAGTGCGGAGTTGATTGTGCACGTTGCACAGTTTATTGACTCACCGAAAAGCGGAAATCGACAACCTCACACAGTCATTGCCATCACTCCCCAATAGTGGAACGTCTTTTGCTTCATGCATGGTGTAGAAAGACTACCTCCAGCTATTCATGCAGACTCTCTGCGGAGCATACGATGGAAACCTCAGACTACCCATTGAGCGAAGTGCCCAACAGCGAACGTAAAGGGCTGCTCTCCACCTCGGTTGTACTGCTCGGTTTTACCTTTTTTACCGCCACCATGTGGGCGGGCGGATCACTCGGCGTCGCCTTCCCGTTCGGCGAGCTGCTGGGGATGATTCTTATCGGCAACCTGCTGCTGGGCACCTACGCGGCAGCTTTGGCTTATATTGCCTGTAAAAGCGGCCTCAACTCCGTGCTGATGGGACGTTTCTGTTTTGGCGAGATGGGCAGCAAACTGTCTGACTTCGTACTCGGCTTTACTCAGATCGGCTGGTACGCATGGGGCACTGCCACCATCGCCGTGGTGCTGGTCAAGACCACCGGCATGCCGGAGTCGCTCGAGACTCCGCTGATGGTGCTGTTCGGCTTCGCCTTTTGCATCACCGCGATGATCGGCTTTCGCGGACTGGATCTGCTTTCCCGCGTTGCCGTGCCGGCGATGATGCTGTTCATCCTGATCAGCCTCTACACTGGCCTGGTGGATGTCGGCGGTCTTTCCGGCCTTGCGGGCCAAACGCCCTCCGAGAGCATGAGCTTTGCCGCAGCCATCACTGTGGTGATCGGCACCTTCATCAGTGGCGGCACCCAAGCCACCAACTGGAGCCGTTTCGCCCGCACGCCGAAGATCGCCGTGATCGCGACGTTGGCCGCCTTCTTCATCGGTAACGGCCTGATGGTGCTAACCGGCGCGCTGGGAGCGATGATCTATCAGCAGGCGGATATCGTCGATGTCATGCTGGCTCAGGGCTTCGTGGTGCTTGCCGTACTGATGTTGTTCCTCAACATCTGGACCACCCAGGACAACACCATCTACAACTTCGCCGTGGCCGGCTGCAACCTACTACGCACCGACAAGCGCAAGGTGGTTACCGTGGCCGGCGCTGCCATCGGCACCGTGCTGGCCGTGGGCGGCATGTACAACCTGCTGATTCCTTTTTTGGTGCTGCTCGGTACCTTCATTCCACCGATCGGCGGCGTGATCATGGCGGACTTTTGGCTCAATCATAAGGGCCGGTATCCGAAGCTGGCCGACGTCAATCTGCCCGCCTTCAATTGGATCGGCCTGGCCTCCTATGCGATCGCTTCCGGGGTAGCGTACTTCTCCCCGATACTCCCGCCGCTGGTGGGCGTCATCGCCGCGGCCTTGTGTTACGGCATCCTGCTGAAGCTGCCGCTCACCAGCCCCGCGCTGGACCCGGCCAAAGACTGATATGGCTATAACCTGCGCCGAGATACCGCGCCTCCCCGGCCTGGAGGAAATCCGTTTCCGGGCAGGCCTGCAGGGCGGAAACCGCCCCGTTCGCTGGCCTTATGTAGCGGAAAACGACGCCATCGCTCCTTGGGTGCGCGGCGGCGAACTGGTGTTCGTCACCGGTATCAACCTGCATCGCAGCGAAGCCAACCTGAAGCAACTAGTGAACGAGGCTGTGGAACATCAGGTCGCGGGACTGGTGATACTCACCGGACCCGAGTTTATCCACGAGATACCCGCTAGCGTTCTGGAATTGGCCAACTCGCTGAATTTTCCGATCCTTGAACAGCCCTATTCGTTGAAGATGGTACTGGTGACCGAGGTAATCAGTAATGCCATCGTTCAGGACAACCTGATCGGGCAATCCATCAAGCTGTTCCTGACCCGACTGATCAACGGCTTTGCCGACGCACCTGAGCTGATCCACCTGCGCGCCGCCGAACTGGGGCTTAAAGATAACCGCCCTTATGCAGTGGTGTCCGTTCGCCTTTCGATCTTTCATCAGCGACTGCTCAGCGAGAACCTTGATCAGCACTGGCAATTGATTCACCAGCGTAACCAGTTGGAACAACACTTTGGTGAGTTACTGAAACGACGCGGAATCGACTGGCCTGTACTGGTGCTGGAGCAAGATCTGATCGCCATCTGGCCTGCGGACAAAGACAACGCCAGCGCTTTGTCCGACGACCTTGAATCCGCACTTAGCCAGTTACAGAACCGAATGCCTGATCTGACACTCTACGCCGGTGCCAGCGACCTGCAGCCGGGGCTCAGCCAACTCTGCTCGGCTGTCGAGCAAGCCCGGCAGGCAGTCCAGTTCGCTATACAACACGGTGGCCAACGGCTGTTTTTCTACGATCAACTGGGTATCGCCCGTCTGTTTGCGGCGATTCCACAACGCAACCTGCTGGCTCAGTTCTGCCAGCAGCAGCTTGGTAGCCTCTGCTTCGCCCGGGATGACCGGTCGTTGCAGCTGAAAGAAACCCTGACCCAGTACCTGAATCTGTTCGGCAACCAGCAGCAGACCGCCGAAAGCCTGAGTGTTCACCGCAACACGTTGAGACACCGCTTGAAACGCATCGAGCAGTTGATCGGCCATCGCCTCGGCGACGCATTCGTGCGGCTCAACCTGCAGAACGCCCTGCTGATCGAGCAGATTCTATTCCAGCATCACGATATCGACGGCCAGTTCTCTACGGCAGGAGACCACTCAAGAAATGTCCATGAAAATCGTCAACGCTCGCCTTCGCCAGAAATCCCAGCTCCACACCCTAGAGATCAGCGCTGGGCTATTCAGCCAGATCAGTGAACAAGATAGCGTGATCGCTTGCCCCGAAGGCGCCATCGATGCCGGCGGCAAATTGCTGTGCGCGCCGTTCGTGGAGCCGCATATCCACCTGGATGCAGCGCTGACCGCAGGTGAGCCACATTGGAACCAGAGCGGCACTCTGTTCGAGGGCATCGAGCGCTGGAGCGAACGCAAGCCAATGCTGCACGAGGCCGATATCCGTCGCCGCGTACTGGACACCATCGAGCTTCTGGTACGCAACGGCGTGCAGCATATCCGCACCCATGCGGACATCTCCGACCCCAGTCTGGTGGGCCTGAAGACCCTCTGCGCCCTGCGCGACGAACTGAAAGAAAAGATCGATCTACAAGTGGTCGCCTTCCCCCAGGATGGCCTGCTCTCCTTCCCCAACGGCATGCAGCTAATGGAAGAAGCGCTGGAATTCGGTGCGGATGTAGTCGGCGGTATTCCGCATTTCGAGTACACCCGCGAGCTGGGCGTGGAATCGATGAAGACGGTGATCGGGCTGGCGAAGAAGTACGACCGTCTGGTGGACGTACACTGTGACGAGATCGACGATCCCAACTCTCGCTTTCTCGAAGTCCTCGCCTGCGAGGCGCTCTTCAATGAATTGGGCTCGCATGTCACCGCCAGCCACACCACAGCGATGCATTCCTACGACAACGCCTACTGCTCCAAATTATTCCGGCTTCTGAAGAACTCCGGCATCAATTTCATCGCTTGTCCCACAGAGAGCATCCATCTGCAGGGCCGTTTCGATACCTACCCGAAACGGCGCGGCCTGACGCGAGTAAAAGAGCTGCGTGAGGCCGGTATCAACGTTTGCTTTGCCGAGGATTCGATCTTCGATCCCTGGTACTCCCTGGGTAATGGAAAACTGCTTCGCAGCCTGGATTTCGGCCTGCATATCTGCCATATGATGGGCTATCGCGACTTCGAAAACGCACTGGATCTGATCACAGACAACAGCGCCCGCACCCTGAACATTCAAGATCACTACGGCATCGAAACCGGCAAGCCCGGCAGTTTCATCCTGCTTGACGGAGAAGACGACTACAGCGTGCTGCGCAAGCAAGGCGACGTACTGCTCTCGGTGCGTCAGGGCGAAATCATCATGCAGCGTGAACCGTCTCGGGTAACCAGCGGACGCTATGTTCTGGCCTGACTCGCCTCAACCACGCCGCTCCCGCTCCAGCCGCTGCGCCATCAGCGAGGCCACCAGCGGGGTGTCAGCGTCGCGGTGGGTTGGCATCGCGAAGCGCGCGGCGTCGATCTCGTCGGTGTCGATGTCGGCGCTGACGAGGGTCTCGCCGTCCTCGGCCCGTGCCAGCACCCGGCCGTCGACGCCGACGATGCAACTGCCGCCCCAGAACCAGGCGTCGCCCTCGGCCCCGTAGCGATGCGCCATGACCATCGGCGTGGCGTACATCATGGCGTAGAACTGCAGGCAGATCAGCCAGTTGCCTTCGTCGTCGAAATCGCCGTCGACCATTCCCGTCGCCGCGTTGGCCGGCGCCAGCATCACGTCGGGCCGCTCCAGCATGGCCGCGTGGGCCAGGCCCGGATTCCAGAGGTCGGCGCAGATCATCACCCCGCAGGCGAGGCCATCGGCATCGGTGACAGTGAGTGTCTGCCCCTTGCCGAAATGCTTGCCCTCCTCGTGCCCGCCGTAGGTGCAGAGATTGAGCTTACGATGCACGGCGACGACCCGCCCCTCGCACAGACACGCCATGGCATTGGCGTACTCGCCGCGGGCGCAGCGCTCGACGAAGCCCACCACGGTCAGTATGTCGCCGGTAGCATCCGCCAGCTGGAGCAGACGCGGATCATCGCGGTCCATCGCGACCTCGGGGACGCGCGCACTCAGGTCGTAACCGGTCAGCGAGAGCTCGGGGAACACCAGGACATCGATGCCCCGGTGGCACGCCGACTCGATGACGCGACGATGCGTCTCGATATTGCACGCGACATCGGCCAGGACGCAGTTAATCTGGGCGGCGGCGAGTCGGTAATTCGTCCGGCGAGTGCTCAAGATGCAGGCCTCCAGCAAGGAAAATCAAAACACTAGATTATCGTCGACGAGCATACGGCGAAGTCGTTTAATTTCCTATTGAACGCCCATTGCCACTGAAAATGAATGATATGACACATCCTAATGCCCAAAACGGGGGGCACTCGCGAAGAGCGTGTTATGCTCTTCGCATAATACGAACTTATAAAAAGCCTTTCATATAAGAAATTTATAGCTTCGGCCTGAAACGTCGGCGAGCGAAGACCAGACAAGGCAAAAGACAGCGAAAAAACAGAGTTTACGGCCTGTAAATGAGTATTTTGAGCTGGTTTTTAACGCCGTATGGCCGAGCGCAGACAGTTTTCAGACGAAGCGTAAGTGTTCAAACAATTACTCGATCGCGAGTGCGAGGTCCGTGCCGTGGAATTACTGCAATATTTTCTCGACAATCTCGAGTTGCTGGGGACCCTTACTCTCGAGCACATCAGCCTGGTGGGTGTCGCGGTGGGGATCGCCACGCTGACCGGCGTCCCCATTGGCATCGCCATCACGAAAAATGAGCGCATCGCCAAGACCGTGCTCTACATCGCCTCAATCATCGTGACCATTCCCTCCATCGCGCTGTTCGGGATCATGATTCCGATCCTCTCGCTCATCGGCCAGGGCATCGGCTACATGCCGGCGGTCATCGCGGTGCTGCTGTACTCGCAGTTACCGATCATCCGCAACACCTACACCGCCATCAATAACGTCGACCCGGCCCTTCGCGAAGCCGCGCGCGGCGTCGGCATGAGCCAGAACCAGCGCCTGCGCATGGTCGAGATTCCGCTCGCCGTGCCGGTGATCATGGCCGGCGTGCGTACCGCCGTGGTGCTCAACATCGGCGTCATGGCAATCGCCGCCTATATCGGCGCCGGCGGGCTCGGTACTTTCATTAGTCGCGGCATCTCCCAGTCCGACCCGCGCCAACTGATCCTCGGCGCCGTGGCCGTCAGCATCCTGGCGATCATCGTCGACTATGCGCTGCTGGCACTGCAGAAGCGCTTGACACCCAAAGGGATGGAACGCGCCGCCGCCGCCACCTGAGCCGTTACCCGCGCCATTCTCTGTCGACCTGCAAAGGCTGCCGACCCGACAAGGACAACTTCATGATTCGACTCGACAACTTGACCAAGGTCTTCGATACGCCCAAGGGCGCGGTGACCGCCGCCGACCATATCAGCATGGAGGTGCCCAGCGGCGAGATCTGCATCCTGCTCGGCCCCTCGGGCTGCGGCAAGACCACCACCCTGAAGATGATCAACCGCATCGTCCGGCCGACCTCTGGCAAGGTATTCATCAACGGCGAGGACACCTCCAGCCTCGATACCCAAGATCTGCGCCGCAACATCGGCTACGTGATCCAGCAGATCGGCCTGTTCCCCAACATGACCATCGAAGAAAACATCACCGTGGTGCCCAAGCTACTGGGCTGGGACAAGGCCAAGTACCGCGAGCGTGCCCGGGAGATGATGCGCATGATCGCCATGGAGCCGGACGCCTTCCTCAAGCGCTACCCCAGCGAGCTTTCCGGCGGACAGCAACAGCGCATCGGCGTGGCCCGGGCGCTGGCCGCCGATCCGCCGGTGATGCTGATGGACGAACCCTTCGGCGCCATCGACCCGATCAACCGGGCGGTGATTCAGGACGAATTCCTGAAAATGCAGCAGGAACTGAACAAGACCATCATGTTCGTCAGTCACGACATCGACGAGGCGATCAAGATGGGCGACCGCATCGCCATCTTCCGTGATGGCAAGCTGGTCCAGTACTCGGAACCCGATGAACTGCTCGCCGCGCCCAAGAACGACTTCGTCGAATCTTTCCTCGGCGAGGACCGCGCACTGAAACGCCTCAACCTGGTCCAGGTCCGCGACCTGGCCAGCGAAGAGATCGGCTTGGTGCGTCCGGACGAAACGCTGGCCACCGCCCTTCAGCGCATCGAATCCTACGGGTACCAGAACAGCATTGTGATGGTCAACGACAAGCGTCAGCCAGTGGGCATCATCAACGCCGCCGTGGCCCGTACCACCCAAGGGCACTGTCGCGATCATTACCAGAGCGTGCCAGTGGTGGTCAGCCTCGACGACGACCTACGCAAGGTCGCCTCGCTGATGTTCGCCAACGACATGACCTGGGTGCCCTGCGTCGACGACGACGGCCGCATCGTCGGTCAGGTCACCCAGCGGGCGATCACCCATCACCTGGGCTCGCGCTATCGTGCTCATTCCAAGCGCGAGAGCGACGCCTCGGCTGCCGAAGCGGCATCGTCACCAGCCACCAAGGAGTAAGCCATGCCGACGTTGAACCTCTCCGGAGCCATACGCCTGCTGGTGCTGGTGGCGATCTTTCTAGCCGGTGTCTGGAGTCAGTCCAGCGGCGTGATCGACGACTTCATCTTCTATCTGCCCGACGTCCATTACCTGGCCGTGCAACACCTGTGGCTGACCGTCATGTCCGCTGGCCTAGCGATTCTGGTCGCCATCCCGCTGGGCATCTGGCTGTCACGCCCCAGCATGGCGCAGGTCGCCGAGTCCATGATGCAGATCCTCAACGTGGGCACCACCATTCCCACGCTCGCCGTGCTGGCGCTGTCGATGAGCTTTCTCGGCATCGGCACCGTCCCGGCGGTCTTCGGGCTCTTCGTGGCCACGCTGCTGCCCATCGCCCGCAACACCTATACCGGGCTCAAGGGCGTCGATCCGGCCCTCAAGGAGGCCGCGGCGGGCATCGGTATGTCGCCCACCCAGCGCCTGCTACGGGTCGAGCTGCCCAACGCCCTGTACGTGATTTTCGCCGGCATCCGCACGGCGCTGGCGATCAACATCGGCACGGTGCCGCTGGCCTTTTTGATCGGCGCGGGCGGTCTCGGCGAGCTGATCTTCACCGGCATCGACCTCTACGACCCGGTCATGATGCTCTCCGGCGCGATCCCCACGGCCCTGCTGGCAGTGGTGGTGGACATGCTCATCGCCATCACCGCCTTCGTGGTGGTGCCGCGCGGGGTCAATCCGGGCCGCGCCTAGCGGGAGCCCTCGACGGCTCGAATCCGACAAGCGCAATACCAACAGTCAACGGATAATCGACAATCAACGGCTATCCAACAAGCAACGAAAGGAGCGACACCATGAAAACCTTGATGACCCTGCTTACCGGCGCGGCACTCGCCAGCAGCCTGGCGACCGCCCAGGCGAACGAGGTCGTGGTCGGCGGCAAGAACTTCACCGAGCAGCAGATCCTTTCCAGCATGACCACCCAGTACCTGGAAGGCCTCGGCTATGACGTCGATAAGCGCGCCGGGCTGGGCTCCGCCGTCCTGCGCCAAGCCCAGGAAAACGGCCAGGTCGACCTCTACTGGGAATACACCGGCACCTCGCTGATCAACTACAACGACGAGTCCGCCGAAGGATTGACCGTCGACGAGACCTACCAGAAGGTCAAGGAACTCGACGCCGAGAAGGGCCTGGTATGGCTCGAGCCCTCCGACGCCAACAACACCTATGCGCTGGCCATGCGCGAGGCAAGCGTCGAGGAAACCGGCATCACCTCGCTCAGCGATCTGGCCCAGGCGGTCAACGATGAGCAGGGGCTGACCTTCGCCATGAACGCCGAGTTCTATGCCCGCGAAGACGGCTGGCGCCCGCTGCAGCAGGCTTATGAATTCCGCGCCAGCCGTGGCGACGTCAAGCGCATGGACTCCGGCCTCGTCTACCAGGCGCTGCGCGACGAGCAAGTCGACGTGGGGCTGGTGTTCGCCACCGACGGCCGCATCCCCGCCTTCGACTTCCAGGTGCTCGAGGACGACCAGAACTTCTTCCCGGCCTACGCGCTGACACCGGTGGTGCGCCAGGCGGCTCTGGACGCCAATCCCGAGCTCGCCGAGCAGATGAACACGCTCTCCGGCCTGCTCGACAACGACACCATGTCTACACTCAACGCCCGGGTCGATGTCGACAAGACATCCATCGAACGGGTCGCCGAGAACTTCCTCGAAGAAAACGACCTGTTGTGATCGGCACCTGAACGGGGCCATGCCCTACCGTGCTCGATCATGACGAAGGCCGCTCCAATGCGGCCTTCTTTCTGCGTCACGCGTTTCTTGATTCTTCGCCAGCACCCGAGGCCACTGCCATGCACGACCACGCCCCCCTCGACTGGATGCACGGGTTCGCTCTCTCTGCCCTGGACGACGCCCATCTGCATCAGGCCAAGCGCTGCCTGCTCGACCTGCTGGGCGTGGCCGCCGGCGCCACTCGCACGCCGCTGGCCGACAAGGCCACGCGCTTCGTGACCTCCCAACACGGCGGCGAACGCCCACTGCTGTTCACCGCCGGAAAGGCCTCGCCCACCGGCGTCGCCCTGCACGGGGCCTGGCTGATCGACGCGCTCGACGCCCACGATGGCCAGGTGCTGACCAAGGGACATGCCGGCGTGGCCCTGCTGCCCGGCTTGCTGGCACTGCCCGAGGTCGCCGATCTCTCCGGGCGCGACTTCCTCACCCTGCTCGCCTACGGCTACGAGATCGCCACCCGCGCGGGGATCGCCCTGCACGCCACCAGCCCGGACTACCACACCTCCGGCGCCTGGAACGCCCTGGGTGTGGCCGCCGTGGCCGCGCGCCTGCGCGTGGCCGATGTCGAGACCTTACATCATGCCCTTGGCATCGCCGAGTTCTATGGCCCGCGCAGCCAGATGATGCGCTGCATCGACCATCCCACGATGCTCAAGGACGGCTCCGGCTGGGGCGCGATGACCGGCATCTCCGCCGCCCTTCTGGCCGAGGACGGCTTCACCGGCGCCCCGGCGCTGACCGTGACCGCACCAAACGTGGCCGGTCTCTGGCAGGACCTGGGCGAGCGCTGGTATCTCCACGAGCAGTACTTCAAGGCCTACCCGATCTGCCGCTGGGCCCAGCCCGCGGTGGAAGCCGTGCTGTCACTGCCCGCCGAACAACACGACCCCGCCGCCATCGCCCGCATCGAGATCGTCACCTTCCACGAGGGCAAGCGTCTGCATGTGACGCACCCGACCACCACCGAGCAAGCCCAGTACAGCCTGCCCTGGTCCGTCGCCTGCGCCCTGGGCCGAGGCACCGTGGATGTCGCAGGCGTCAGCGACGAACTCGACGCCCCGGACCTCAAGGCCCTGGCCAGCCGGGTGGAGATTCACGAGGACGACACCTTCAACGCCCGCTTTCCCGCCGAGCGCTGGGCGCGCGCCCGGCTGCATCTGGAAAGCGGCGAGGTCATCGAAAGCGCCGACTTCGAGGCGCGCGGCAACCCCGATCGCCCGCTTTCGGACGCCGAGATATTCGCCAAGTACTGGGCGCTGGCCGAACCCGTGCTGGGCGAGCGCGCGGCCCGGCTGCACGACGTGGTGATGAGCCTCGAGGCACGTCCGGCAAGCGACCTGCTGGCGCTGCTCAGCGCACCCACGTTTTCCAAACAATAGCGAGACGCCTCCATGCACTATCAGGATCAACTGCGCGTCGGCGCCGCGCAGATCAACGCCAGCCTCGGCGATGTCGATGCCAATCTCGAGCGCCATCTCGCGTTCATTGCCGACGCACGCCGCGCGGAGCTGGAATTGCTGGTCTTCCCCGAGCTCTCGCTGACCGGCTACGGCCTGGGCAACCGGGTGATCGACGTGGCCTGCCCGGCTCATGATCCGCGCCTGGCCGAGCTCGCCCGCGCCGCCGGCGAGATGCAGGTGGTGGTCGGCTTCGTCGAGGAAGCCAGCCCCGGCGAGTACTACAACGCCCTGGCGATTCTCCAGCACGGCAAGCTGCAGGCCGTGCACCGCAAGCTCAACCTGCCCACCTACGGTGGCCTGGAAGAAGGCAAGCTGTTCACCCACGGCAGCGAGCTCACGCATCTTCCGGTGTGCCCCGGCTGGTCGGTGACCCCGCTGATCTGCGCCGACCTGTGGAATCCGGGGCTGGTGCACGCCGCCCTGCTGGCCCGCCCCACCGTACTGTGCGCACCGATCAACTCGGCCTCGGGCATCGTCAGCGACGACTTCTCCAACGAGCAGAACTGGGCCGTCAACCTGCAGTTCTACGCCATGACCTACGGCACACCCGTGATCATGGCCAACCGCTTCGGCCCCGAAGGCGACAGCCACTTCTGGGGCGGCTCGCGCATTCTCGGCCCGCGCGGCGACACCCTCGCCCTGGCCGAGGACGGCGAAACGCTGATCGAAGCCCAGCTCTCGCGCACCGCCATTGCCCGCGCCCGCTTCGAGCTCCCCACCCACCGCGACGCCGATACGCCACTGGTACGCGAATTGATGGACGGCTATCGCTGAACCCGGCCCCAAACGACACTCGGCGCCTCCCAAGGGAAGGCGCCGAGTGCATGTGAAGCGGGATCTAAACAGTCAAAGGCGAATCAGTCGCGGCGATACGTCCCCACCAACCGGCTCATGCCAAGAATATGCGGCTCAAGCTCGTTGAGCAGTTCCGGCTGCGTCAGTCCCTCGGGCAGTTCGGTGAGGGTATCCAGCGCCAGCACCCAGAAATAATACTGGTGCGGCCCGTGGCCCTCCGGCGGCATGGCACCGCCATAGCCGATAGCGCCACCATCGTTGATGCCGGCAGTGCCTGTCTTCGTGCCCTCTTCCAGCGAGGTGACATCCGCCGGCAGGTTGTAGAGAAGCCAATGCACGTAGCCGTAGCTGCCATCCTTCACCAGCGGCGCATCCGGATCGTGGCAGATCACCGCGAAGCCCTTGGTCCCCGCCGGCGCATCCTTCCAGCTCAGGGCCGGGGATACATCATCACCTTCCGCCGAATGACGCTTCGGAATCGCCCCATTCGGCGTGAAGGCGGTGCTTTCGACTTGCATGCTGGACGGTGCAAAAGGCATGGCGATCCTCCCATGAAACGCATTGAAACAATGAACCGAGCGACGCCCTCACGGCGGCTCTTCCCCATAAGGTGATGGCGTAAGTGGAGGATTCAACCCGTCGGGCGGACAGTAGGCAAGGATCAGCACTATATGCCAAGGCACCGATCCTTCTATGTATAACTCTCCAATAACCGGCGCGCGGATTTTTGCGCGTCCGGCGCCGCAGGCGCGCAGTTGATTAGCTTGTTAATTACTTTTACGTAAGAATTCGAAATCAAGATCATAAGCGTCGCAGGCTCGACTATAAATGTTTTCATCACCTTCATCGTGTGCAGCCAATGTAAGATAGTAGTTTTCTCCGTTGTACTTTTTAAAAACAATCCATTCTCCGCTAACCTTCTTTTTCTCAACCCTTTTTTGAAATGCTCCAACTGTGCTTTCGTGAGCCATAAATTTAATAAACTCATCATCTATATACCCAGATTTATTATTCGCAAAAGCTTTATTTATAACCTCCTTTAAATTCTCATTTCCGCCAAACTCATAGCCAAAATGAGCCCCAAGGTTTTTCATTATAAATCGCGCATCAGTAAAATGCTTTTTCATGAGTCCTTTCAAAGGCTCTCTATTAAAGGCGGAAGCAGTTTGAGTAGAAGATACCTCCTTAAGGCCTTCTAGGAACTTAACCTCATCTAGTATCTGGTGAGTATTAATAACTTTATTTGCCTGCATTTGCATTACCTGAGCAATGAAGATGCTGCTAATCCGAGAGATATCTAAGCCATAGAAACCAAGATCATTAGCAGCAAATTCTTCAAGGTCTTCTCTACTTAGTGAAATTTTATTCATTGGTTACAACCTTATCGCCCGGCTCACGCGCCGGTTTGGAGCCGCGAAGCGCGGAAAATCGGACACTGTGCAGCCGATTGTTAAGCGTTCATTTACCGTCGTCCCATGAATTCAAAAAATCTGCCAACACATCCCCATGACACGACTCCGGCTTACAAAAACACCCCAAACGCTTCCCTGCCAACTTGTACACCTCATTCTTGTCTTTGTTTGGGAACTTCTCAAAAACAAAATCATACTTATACTTCCTTATAACCTCTTCTCTGTCTTCACCGTCTTCATACATTGAATATGGGTTTCCCCAATACGATCCCCGCCCAATGTACTCGTACTCAGGCGTACTTTTTAGACCCTTATATTCTGGCTCACGTTTAATATTGATTACTCGAGTAATAGCAATATTTATAAAACGAAGAGGAACAGAGTTTTCTATGAGTAGCTTAACCTCTTTTGGAAACTCTTCACCGTCGTCGAAAACAATTGCGTGGGTTATGTCGCTCACACTCCAATTCTCAGATTGCAGAGTCGAACCAACCTTCTGGCTCTCATCAGAAATCCGTTGGATAAAATCATTTTCATCCGATGGATAAATCAACTCAACCGCATCTGAGGCAGAGAGTATTTTTTCAACTTTCCTATGGAACTTTTGGTAGCATTTGAAAAGTTTCGGATAAAGAACTAGGATTTTTTTCATCAGTATAAATGTTTAACTTTGAGGTCCAAGTCAGAATACTCGTTTAAATACTCCACAACTAGCCGTCTGTGACAAAAATGCGGTTCGTGTTCGGAGCACAGCAAACACCCATGGTCTAGGAGCGAAGGCATGATTGATTTCTCGATATTTCTTTTCGCCATCAGGTTAAGGAATTTATCCTCATATCGCTCCCATGGCATATCACCCTTTTTATATGCGTTAAGAATATCTTTTGTAGGTGCTAATTCTGGCAAATGCGCATAATCAGCACCACAAAGTTCTTTCAAAAAAAACTTCAGATCATCCCTTTTTGCAAACCCAGACAATTGAGACACATTATTGAGACGGACATCAATCAAGGTCTTGACTTGCGACACCTTGAGGAATTTAAAGAACTTTTCCGCGTTCTTTTGTGTAAATCCAATCGTATAAATTTTCATAGTGCTTCCTACTAAAACACAGTCGCAACGAGCTTAAAGCAGTCGCCTTGGTACTCTTCGCCGAGGCTCACACATAGAATTCCTTTAACTGCCTCGTTGTTTTGAGTGATTCTGTCAAAGCTAGGGTCCGTAACAGCGAGATCATAGTTAGTGCCGCGATATAAAAACGATGCTCTTCGTCGGTTATACTGATTTCTGTATAAATTCAAATTGTCGACAGCCATTAGATACAAGGATTGTCCAACTACAATCTGTCCTGATAAAATGAGTGCGTGTGGCACTCGATCTGCATTACCCCATATATCGTCAGGTTGATCCAGGTACTGGTTTAGTTCTCCGTCTGAAATCCTATAATTTTGCCGCCACATAGATCCGTCTATTACATAGTTTTCTGGCTGGTGCGCCAAGGGAACATGAGCAGAAAAGCCCATAAGAACTTTCTGCAAAGGCTTCACATTGAAAGTTCCATGTGGGTTCTGACACTGAGCTTGCGCGTGACTCAATTCCGCACCATTTGTATTCGAGACCGGCCGCACCCACTGGCCAGTAGCAGTGCATTTTCCAGCAACACAGTGCTGATGATGCTTCACGGAATTTGCCAGAATCACTATTTCAGCGTTGTTCATAATCCCCTCCAAACTTGAGCTGCGACGTAACGCTTAACGCCCAATTAAGTAGTGAGCAACGCAATACAAAAGCTACCGCATTACGCCATAAACACAGAACTCACTGCAAACCAAAACTGCCACGCGTTGCGAATCGGCTTGATTTGTTTGTTAGCTGTTTCAGTCGCTGATCACTCTTTTGTGAGTAATTGTCGGGTCCCGTGTGATTGACTACCCGCTTGGTAAATAACTCAGGACGCTTGGTCTGCCATTCCTTCATCATCGCAATCGGTGATTGATGGTGCAGCGCCTTCTGCGGGATGTGGTGATTGTACAGCCAGGTGTAGCGTTTGAGCGTCTGCTCCAGGTCCTCGCCTGAGGTATAGCGCCGAGTCGCCAGCACATCGCTGATACGGCCGTTGAAGCGCTCCACCATGCCGTTTGTCTGCGGTCTTCCCGGCTTGATCAGACGGTGCTCGATACCAAGGGCCTGGCACTCTTGGTCAAACGGGTGATTCCCGCTGGGCTTGCGCTCCCCCGCCCGCGTGAAGCGATCGGTGAATGACTTGCCGTTGTCGGTCAGTACCGTCTGGACCTGGAAGGGAGCCTTCTCCTCCACCCGCTTCATGAACGCCCGCGCATCCTTCGCGGACTGGCTGCGTCTCACCTCCAGATGGACCCAGCGCGTGGCGCGATCGATGGCGACGTACAGGTAGCGTTTTTGCTCCTCATCGGGCATCCGGGGCAGGTGCTTGATGTCGATGTGCACGTAGCCCGGCTCATAATCTTTGAAGGGCTTGTGCCGGGGTTTCTCATCGTCGCCCGCGTCCCGTCTAGACAGCTCTGCCAGTGTCGGCACCTCGCGCCGCTTGAGCATGCGATGCAGACCAGAACGCGACAAGCCAGGATTGAGGAACTCACGCGCCACGACGAGCAGATCATCCAGGCCGAGGCGCAGGAATTCGCGCGCCGCGATCAGCACCTCTTCCTGTTCGGAAGTGAGCGTGGCCAGCAGGTTGTGACGCGTGTGCGGTCGGTCCTGGACATCGTCACGGTACCGCCAGCGCCGGATGGTCGAGACGGCGACGCCGTACTGGCGTGCTAGCTCGCTGTCGCTGATGCTGGAAGGCGCTGCCTGGATCTCGGCCCGGATCTTCGGAGTGGTGGTCGCCTGTTTATGTAGCTTGATGTCCATATCCTTGCTCCCGGATGAACTGGTGAAGAAGCTCCTTGGCGGCCAGCAAAGGATAACTTCTATAGCTCATCTGATCATCCGGGACCCTACAAGTAATGTGCAAATCCTTAGCAGCGAATTTAATACCAATTACACTGAAAATTTCATCAATTATTTCTTTGTCAGACTTACCTGTTATCCTTTTAGAATCGCCTACAAGAATTCGCATAGTGTTCAATGCACAGCACCCTGTAAACAAATACCTTTTGTAACAATTTTTCAATAAGGCCCTATTTTCTTTAGAAACTTCTTCGTTTTCTTTTATCTCTAAGCAGTAATCTACAAGTGCGACAAGCTGTGTTTGCAAAGATTTTGCTGCATATCGTTGCTCTTTTGTTAATAGTTGAAAGCTGTTTTCTATTGCGCTATTTAAAAAATAACAATTTGTTTCTCGGGGGATATAGTACCAAAATTGATTTGTCTTCGGCTCATTTTTTTCCTCCCAATAGGTTAGATTATCTAAGCATGACGCAAATTTCTTTAGCCTATTTGGAAGTTCTTCAATTTCGTCATTGAGCTCCAATTTCAAATTATCATATATTTCTTTAGCTTTAGCTTTGTTCTTTCTTTTTTCGATGTAAGGAGCTAAATACACACCAATCAGCAAAGTAATTACTGGTAAAATTGCTTTAGCTTCGAACATTCGAACTTCCTTTTTTAAATATTTAACTGATGAAATTATGATATATGCTGAAACTTAAATGGCAGCTAACAGGTACTAGACAGCGCGCTCGTTTTCCCACTTGAACGAGCAGGCGCGTTCAATAATCTTATCGAGCCAGCCCTTTCGCTCTTAAGCTTTTGATTTTAAAACATACTAAGAACAGTTCGGCGCGTTATGCAGAATTCGCGTGCCTGCTGCCTTTACCGGCTCTATCACCTTGAAACCAGCACGCCCCGCTGCCGTGTGAGCCACGCTACCGCCATGCAAAGCACTGAACGCTTCACCACCCGGTTCATTAGGTTGTATCGGCAGCACCAAATAATACTTAACCTAGCTTAATTTAACGTCGATTAACATACCGCCACACGAAAGGCGTAGTCACAAAAACGCCCGCGCCGGTGTGAGCGGCGCGGGCGTGGGGTTCAGCCGTGAGGGGGCAGGAGGGGAAGCTGAACTGAGCGGTTTCCTGGTCACTGCGCTTCGCTTCCTACCGGCTGGTTTTCCGGCGGTCCATCGCCGCGGCAATGTCCTCTTCGTGCTCTTCGCCCCAGCCGCAAAGCGGCTCCATGGCCCGCACCAGACTTGCTCCGAAAGGCGTCAGCGAGTAGTCGACGCGCAGCGGAATCTCTCCATAGTCGGTTCGCTGGACGATGCCGTCGGACTCGAGCTCCTTCAACTGCTGGATCAACATTTTGTCGCTCACGCCCCGGACGCTTCGCTTGAGCTCGCCGTAACGCGTCGGGCCCTTGTCTAAAAAGAACAGAATCAACGGCTTCCACTTCCCGGAGATCACGTGCAGCGTCGCATGCAGGCCGCAAATGAAACGTGGGTTTTCTGATTTTTCGTTCGCCATAACGGGTACTTACTAAAAGGTGCATACTTAAACATTTGTAAGTGGCTTATATATCGTGAAAGCGAATCGAGTCAACACATACGGAGACCCAACCATGAGTCGGCTACACGGTAAAATCGCATTGATCACAGGCGGAGCCAGCGGCATCGGCCTGGCCTCGGCCCAACGCCTTATCGAAGAAGGCGCCTTCGTCTTCATTACCGGACGGCGCCAGGACGTCCTCGACAACGCGGCTGAGGCACTGGGATCCAACGCCCGGGGCGTCCAGGCGGATGTGACAAAGCCGGAGGATCTCGATCGCGTATTCGACACGATCCAGAAAGCAAAGGGGCACCTGGACGTCCTGGTGGCCAACGCAGGCGTCGGCGAATTCGCCAGTCTGGGACAGATCACCGAGGAGCACTACGCCTACATCTTCGACATCAACGTCAAAGGCACCCTCTTCACCGTCCAGAAGGCCCTGCCCCTGATGAAGAACGGCGGCTCCATCATCCTTACCGGTTCCACGGTCGGCAGCATGGGCACCCCCGCGATGAGCATCTACAGCGCCTCCAAGGCGGCCGTTCGAAACCTGGTGCGCAGTTGGGCCCATGATCTCAGGGGCACCGGTATCCGCGTGAACGTCATGTCTCCTGGCCCGACCAAAACAGACAAGCTGATGGAACTCCTCCCATCCGAAGCCCTGAGCGAGATGAACCGGACCGTACCGCTTGAGCGTCTGGGCGATCCCAAGGAAACCGCAGGCGCGGTGGCGTTCCTGGCGTCCGACGACAGCAGCTTCATGACGGGGAGCGAGGTGTTCGTTGACGGGGGCTACGCGCAGGTTTAGGACTAGAGCGAGAACAGGAGGCAATGAACCAAAAAGGGTCAGATAGATTTCAAATCGGTCAGCTTGGTTAAAAAAAATCAACCTGCCCTATTTATATTGATCAATACAAAATCGAGCTGCCCCTTTGATTTTGGCTTCCCTTGCACATAACGCTTTGTATGAACGGCGCCCGCCAGGGGCTTTCGGTGGAGGTCCATCGGGCCGGAACGAATTTAATGCACTTGTCGGGCGCACACTCATGGAAACGAGAACATGTTGACAAGTAGCCCGTTCGGGTCCGCTACCATAAACCGCCTCATCCCGAACTCCTCATCGCATAGGTCGTGTGTCAATTCGAAACCACGGGCCTTCACTGCAGCGTATGTCGCCTCAACATCTTCAACCTGTACCGAGATGAGGACGCCCTGTGCAGGGTGCTGGAAAGACCGTGGGGTAAACTCATGGTCGAGGCGCATGATACCGATTTGCAGTTCCGGCTTGTCGGGCGACGCCATCTGGATGTACCAGCCCTGATGCTCGAATCCAACGACAAAACCCAGCAACTCTTTGTAAAAGTCGCGGGTCTCTTCCATCTTGTCAGTACAAATGTTCGGAAGCAGCCTCGTAACGGCGATGCCTTCAGTCATAGCTTACCCGCTTGGCTTGATCAGTGTTCGATGCTCAACGCCCGGCTCACGTGCCGGTTTGGAACCGCGGAGCGGCGGAAAATCGGTCACAGTGCAGCCGATGGTTAGGTTTATCTCCGCTTCCGCTCGCTTCGCTTGGCAATTTCAGGAACTGAATCAGCAGGGCTAGCAATAGTGGACATCGATACCCCTTCTTCATCTTTCAGAACAACACTGAAACAGTGAGCCAAAGTCTTTCCGGTGGTTCTAGCCATATCAAGCGCCTCTTCAATCTTTCCCCCTGGAATTCCACCATCCGGAGCCTTGATAACCGATTGCATATGAATTTGGCCATCTTCTGGATCCGACGCAGAAACAGAATCTTCTAAAAATTCATCGAAGTTGTTTTCGAGCTGATCCATTCGCTCTTGCATTCCTTGTCCGCCAGGACCAAAACTATGCAAAAATCCGGAGTCTGGGTCATTTTCCAAACGAATCTTGAGCTGGTCGTTCTCCGAAAAAGGGATGTGAAAATCATTGAAGTTAATGAATTGCTGCCCGTCGATTCTCATTTGTAAGTGCCAGTGAGGAAATTCAGTTTTAGCCCCCACGTGTCCGGCGAAATCGTTGTTAGAGCAATCCAGAGTCCACTCAATATTTTTCCACTTTATGGTGATCTCAAAGATCTTACGCTCACTGCTTTCTTCCTTCAGGTTATTTATGTTTTTGCTACCTGATTCAGCATAGGCGACCCAGCGCAGAAATGCTGATAAGGCATATAAATCGAAATTCTCGAATACTTTCGGAAAGTCCTTTTTCTTGAACTTGCACCTACGGAGTAGCCAATGAAGGCAAGGGTGATCTTTGCTAATGGTAGCGAAGGGTTTGCCGCAGAGGTAACACGCATCTTTTTCGTAATGCTCTAAAAAATTCTCATACTCAGCTCCGTATCGCTTTCTTTGAGCCTCGAAGTGAGCCAACGACTCCTCCTCAGAAAGCTTGCCTATAGAAGCCTTAATTCCTTCAGCTTTGTCTTGGAGATCACTGCTCATCGATTTCCCTCAAATACCTAAAGCCTGAGTTAAGCTGCACCGCGAAGCGGCGTCGGCTTAAATGAATTGTTAGGCTTGCTCCTAGTAGAGACCACGAGTGAGTACCTGATAGAAGGTGCCATTGCCGGCAAGCCCGCCACGATCCAGAATACGGACTAGAACAGAGCCGCAGTTCTGACACTGCATGAAGGTATGATCGGTGTCACCTGCAGGACCGCCATTGATATGCACGACCTGACCGATCTCGACACAGGCATCAGAAGGCCTACCAGCTGTGCAGTCAGCACATTTGCTATTGTGGTTGATAGTCATCAATCCTCCCTAGCAGCCTAACGCCAGCGCACAACGGCGCCCTTGGAATGGAGGCGCAGCCGCAATGCAAAGGGCGTCCGGCGGCCCCCGGGCCGCGAATTGATGCGCCTGGTTAGATGCCGTTTACCCCGGTAATTTATTGCGGCACCCAATACTGAATGCCCACTCCCGATACTTTGCACCAACGCGACCCATGGCGCTAGGAAACAGAACACTGTATGGGCAGATGGTGCACGAAATTTACGCCGGATTGCCCCGCGACCTGAACACCGAGCTACCCGCCAAAACCGATGACTGACTGGCGGCTGTGTTTTGCCTGCAAACTACTCCAAGCCCATAAGCGACGATACCAGGCATTTAACGCCCGCCATCACCGGTGACAAAACCGTAGCAGCGCGGAGGTTTTGGCATCCGGTGAATGGCCTGGTTAGCGTTTTCGATCGCGAAAGACGACAACCCCCCGCAAATCTTTATCTGGTCCATCGAAATCCTGTCCACGCTCCTGCTCGATGACCATCCACACATAATTCGGAGGGCGTTCACGAATACCAATTTGCGGCGCTTCCTTTGGTTTTCGCCCGGAAGGCTTGATTCCAAGTCCTTGCTGTAAAAATGACCAAACTCGCTCTGGCAAGTCCGAACCACCGTAGCCTGCACAACACACTAGGCAGTGCCACGGCACAGCACACTCCATAACTGGCGCCAAACCATCTTCGTGAGAGTTTCTTCGCAAAGCATCAACATGTTTTGTCGCAAGCATGGAACAGCCGAAATTTTCCATCGCTGGGCCAAAACTCCCGCAAGGCCACCAATTACGGAGGTGACCAGTGGACCAATGAGTGAATACGCAATACAGCGGAACCAAACCATCTTTTGCAGCAACACGTTTTAATTTTTCAGCTTGGTATGTTCTTCCTTTTCTATAATGCAGGTGCTCAAAGCGGTTAGAAGAAAGCTTTAGAATTTTGGCTTGAACCCGAATCCCTAGCCACTTTGTCATTGATCCGTCAGTGAACCACCACTCCCAATCTGCGCCATTAACTCCTTCCTGTGGCCGAGTGAAAGTTCTCGTGAAAACTTCATCAGCATGTCTATCTTTAAGCTCCAGCATATTGATATCAGTGAGGGTTTCTTCTAGTGGCTGATGCCCAATGCGTCGGGCTCGCCCCAAATGGGTCCACGTGCTGAACGACAACTCCCGAAAAGTCTCACAAAGTGTCAATTAGAACCTCCATGTTGAAGAAATACGCTAACGCCCGCATTTGCGGCTGGTTTGGAGCGCAGCGGAAAACCAGTCCGACAACATGCGCTTGTTAGAATTGCTGACTATTTTAATATCAAAATTTCTACTTTTAATCATCGATAGTAGAGTATTTTTTCATGTTGCACTATTAAGCTTGCATAGCTGCTCAAATGATATGCAATTTTGCTTTGCTACAAAGTTAGTTTCTTCGGCTTCTTCAGGAAGCATGTATATAACATCCAAAGGCAACATACTTCCCGCATCTCTTATTTCTGACTTGAGCTGTGACAAAGCTATACCTGAGGGTCCAATTATAAGTATATCGAAGTCACTACCGACACCTGCTAGAGATGACCCGAACATGTAAGCATGAAACTCAGATAAAGTTGGGCAGGACATCAATATGTGTTTTGCTACTTTAGACGCATTCATTTGCTAACGGCCTCGCATTAATTGTTTTAACTCTTCCCATTTCACTACTTCACACCCAAGCTCCAAGCCGGCATTTATTGCTTGCTGAGTTGGACTGCCATTGGGATTTATGTTCCAGGCAATATCAATTGGGCCAAATTGATCCCAAAAAGTTCGTATGGAATCTGCGGTAGGCTCGTACTCCATAATCATGCCAACACGGTAGTTTTTCCCACTTTTTAACGACATAGTAAAAACTCGGTCGTACTCTCGATTTAATTCAGCAATTGAGCCCATTTGCCTTATGAGCCTATATGAGAAAAAGTATAGTTTATGTTCAGCTTTTATAAAATCACCGGATTCGACAGCATCACTTAGCGAACCTGCATTACCCCATCCAATTTGGTTTTCTTGTGCATACTTTATAGCCTCTCCTTCCCATATGCATTCCTTTCTATAGCCACAAAGAAAGTTCATCCTTGGAAAATAAGAATGATATTGAGCTACTAGCTCCCGCGTAATTTTGTATGATGCAGAGATGATTGCAATTACTTCGCTTCCATCATGAAGCTCTATTTTAATAGCATCATCTCGGATATGTTCCGCCGAAACTAAACTTGTGTTCTCATGCAGATATTCAAGAGCGAATTTAATTTGCCACATCATGAAAAAATTCCGTCCATAGCCGCTGGGTAGCGGAGTGCTTCTCCGGCAACACCACCAATATGTCGCGCTGCTAAACCTCTAACATGCTCCTGATATCGAGCAAAAGTTTCTTGTTCATCAGGATCCATGTGACATTGGTTTTTCTTAATAATTGCTTCGATGCGAAAATGGTTCGGAAGAATTACTCCTCGCATCCTATTTTCCCATGTCTTGGCTGCTTCAGATTCTGGGTTGTAATCGAAGCTCCCCCCATCTACAGGGGCATATTCTTTCCATATAGCCTTGTTTTCAGCCATAGCTGCAGCCACAGCCTCCCTAGCTTGATTACGATCCTCGTAAGTTTGTATTCCTTGACTGTGAGCCAATGCTACTAAATGTTTACTTTTCCAACCTAGCAATGTACTCCTACTGAAACCATCTGGCGCCTTATCGATGATTGTGTGACACGTTGGGCACAGTAGTATGAGGTTTTCAAATGAATCTGCCTCAAATTCTTTAGTAGGTCGCTCTTCATGACGCGGCCCTTTTTCTCCATGAGGTATAACATGAGCCATTTCTGCAATATGTTTTTCACCGCCCATTTCTGCTGGGTAAAGCGGTTGAAGACAATCAGGGTTTTGACAATAACCTGCTGAATCAGAAAATAGCCGTAATTTGATTTCAGTTGATATTGCTTTACGTGATGCCATGAGTTACTTCTTCTTTTTTCATAAGTTCTTCTTTCGTTGGCACATAGAATTCTAACGCTAAGCGCACCGGTGGCTTTGACTTAGCGAAGCGAAGGCAAGGCCATCCGCGTGCCGCGCATTGTTATGTCTTGCCTGCCACATTCAGGTAAATCAAAGTACCACCCACTGCAAGGCTCAGAATACCTATGATTATCGAGGTTCCGATAGCCGTCCATGTCGCTCGCATTTGGGATTTGAACCTTTTCTCCTCGTCAGGGATAAAATCATTCTCAACGAGATGTTTAAGTGGGCGGGTCGGAATAATTTCTTTGTCATAATATTCAGCAACCAAACCGGCAAGGCTCTTATCATTTAGCTTCCAGCGATGCGCAGGAAGATTCACTGCACCTAAACCGAATTCTATGATGTTTCCGCTGGAATTAGCTGGCTTGTAAGTAATCACCAGATCATGCTTTTCCAAGTAACGAAACAGTGCCACATAGCTCAGTATCATCTTGGCAATGCTTTCTTGACGGCTACCCATTAGCCGGACCTCGTCGTCCGATGGAGTTTGGCCTATCGCCTCGAAAAGTAACTCGGCAGATAACGTTGTGCGATCCATTGAAAATCGCACACCTTCAAGTCCACGACCATCAATTAGATTAACAATATTTCTCGAATAACCGTCGCTTTCGACAAGCCGACGTATTATTTCTTGCTCTTCCTCACTAAATCTTCTCATATGCTTCCATAGACATAACAGGTATTAGACAGCGCGCTCATTTCCTCACTTTAACAAGCAGGCGCGTTCAAAAATCTTAGCAAGCCCGCTTTGTCGCTCTTAAGCTTTTGATTTTAAATACACTAAGAAAAGTTCGGCGCGTTATGCAGAATTCGCGTGCCTGCTGCTTTTGTCGGCTCTGTCACCCTGGAACCAATACGATCCCCTGCCCCGCTACCGCTTCGCCCACGCTACCGCCAAGCGAAGCACTGAACGCTCCACCACCCGGTTCATCAGGTTGTATCGGCAATACCAAACAATACTGAACCTAGCTTAGTTTAACGTCGATTAACATAGCGCTACACGAAAGACGTGGATACAAAAACGCCCGCGCCGGTGTGAGCGACGCGGGCGTGGGGTTCAGCCATCCGGGTGGTTCAGGAGGGGAAGCTGAACTGGGCGGTTTCCTGGTCGCTACGCTTCGGCCAGCGTTGGGAGATGGCCTTGCGGCGGGTGTAGAAGCGCACGGCGTCGGGACCGTAGGCGTGCAGGTCGCCGAACAACGAGTCCTTCCAGCCGCCGAAGCTGTGGAAGGCAACGGGGACCGGCAGCGGAACGTTGATGCCGACCATGCCGACTTCGATGGCATCAGCGAAGCGGCGCCCTGCTTCACCGTCACGGGTGAACACGCAGGTGCCGTTGCCGTACTGGTGGGCGTTGATCAGGGCGATGGCGTCCTCGAAGGTCTCGACGCGCACCACGCATAGCACCGGGCCGAAGATCTCGTCGCGGTAGATGCTCATCTCCGGCGTGACGCGGTCGAACAGCGTGGCGCCGAGGAAGTAGCCGGGCGAGCCTTCCACCAGCGGGTGCTCACGGCCGTCGACCACCAGGTCGGCGCCGGCGCGTTCGCCCTGCCCGATGTAATCGGCGACCTTGTCGCGCTGGCCTTCGTTGATCAGCGCGCCCATGTCGAGACCGCGCTCGGTGCCCGGGCCGATCTTGAGCTCGCGGGCCTGGGCGGCGAGACGCTCGACCAGGGCGTCGGCGGTGGCGTCGCCCACGCACACAGCCACGGAGATCGCCATGCAGCGCTCGCCGGCACTGCCGTACGCGGCGCCGATCAGGGTGCTCGCGGCGTTGTCGAGATCGGCATCCGGCAGCACCACGGCGTGGTTCTTGGCGCCGCCGAGCGCCTGCACCCGCTTGCCCTGCTGGGTGCCGCCCTCGTAGATCTTGCGGGCCACGGGGGTGGAGCCGACAAACGACAGCGCGCGCACTTCGGGGGCTTCGATCAGCGCGTCGACGGCCTCGCGGTCGCCGTGGACGACGCTGAACAGCCCCTTGGGCAATCCGGCTTCGTCGAGCAGTTCAGCCATCTTCACGGCGGCCGAGGGCGTCTGCTCGGAGGGCTTCAATATGAAAGCATTGCCGCAGGCCAGCGCCATGGGATACATCCACAGCGGCACCATGGCCGGGAAGTTGAACGGCGTGATGCCGGCGACGACGCCCAGCGGCTGATGGTTGGACCAGGTATCGATGCCCGGCCCGGCGTTGTGGGAGTACTCGCCCTTGAGCAGTTCCGGCACGCCGCAGGCGTACTCGACGTTCTCGATGCCGCGCTTGAGCTCGCCCATGGCGTCCTCAAGCACCTTGCCGTGTTCCTCGCTGACCAGCGCGCAGATCTCGTCGGCGTCACGCTCGAGCAGGGTCTTGAAGCGGTACATCACCTGGGCACGCTTGGCCGGCGGCATGTCGCGCCAGGCGGGCTGAGCTTCACGGGCGGCGTCGATGGCGCGTTGCACGGTGGCGGTATCGGCCATCGCCAGGCGGCGAACCGGCGCGGCGGTGGCCGGGTTGAGCACGTCGATGGTGCGCTCGCTTGTCAGCCGCTCGCCGGCGATCCGGTGGTATACGTCTGTCATAACAACTTTGCTCTATCGAATATGGGCGTCATGTCGGGATACGGGTACGCTTAAGGAAGCGCTGAATAAATCGGCGAGCGGCGTAAAGCACGAGGCGTACGGAGCACAGGAACCGGAGCCTATGGGGTATAGGTGAGGATTCCGCGCACCGAACAACGAAGTGATTTGCCCGCGCAGACATTTATGCAGTGTTTCCTCAAAATTCTCTGCCGAGCAGGGCCTCACTGAACGGATAGCGCGAGAGTTTTTCGATGCCGGTGTCGGTGACCAGCACTTCCTCTTCGAGCTTGACGCCGTCGGCGCCGCCGACCTCGCCGATGTAGCTTTCCACCGAGACCACCATGCCGGGCTCGAGGATGCCGTCCTTGGAGAAGCGGTCGAAATCCATGTGGTGGGCGACCAGCGGGGTCTCGCCGTGCATGCCGACGCCATGGATGATCGAGGGATAACGGCGGTCGAGAAAGCGCTCGGGAATCTTCCAGGCGTTTTCGGCGATCTCGCGGTAGCTCATGCCCGGTTTGAGGATGCCCATGTTGTGGTGCACCTGGTCATAGGCCATCCGGTAGAGACTCTGCTGATAGGCGGTGGGCTTGCCGGGGCCGACATGGAAGGTGCGTGAGAAATCGGAGTAGTAGCCGTGGCAGCCGATGGTGTCGGTATCCAGCGCGACCAACTCGCCGGGGCGGATCACCCGGTTGCTGGCTTCGTTGAACCAGGGGTTAGTGCGCGGGCCGGAGGACAGCAGCCGCGTCTCGATGAACTCGCCGCCCTGGCGGATGACATCGCCGTACATGATGGCGAACAACTCGTTTTCGGTGATGCCGGGCTTGATCGCGGCTTCCACCTCGGCCACGGCGGCCTCGCTGCCGGCCATCGACTGGGCCAGGCAGGCGATTTCCTCGGGCGTCTTGATGCGCCGGCAATGCAGGGTGTCCTGCATGCAGTCATAGACATCCAGCCCCTGGGCTTCCAGCGAGCGGGCCAGATTCATTGTGCAGCGGTCCATGCCGATCTTTTTGTTGCCCTTGCCGTGCTCTTCCATCAGCTCGGCGATCTCGATGCCGAACGGGTCGGAGGACATGTTGTCGCGCTGATTGACGGCGGACCACACCACCTTGGAGGTGCGCGCTTCGTCGATGGTCTCGAGCCAGGTGGAGACGTGCGCGCTGCCCGGGTATTCGAACAGGATCACCGGCCCTTCGAGCGGCACGTAGATGTAGCGCGTGGAGTTGCGCAGGAAGTAGCCGAACATGTTGCGCGAGCCGGTGGCGTAGCGCTGGTTGTACGGGTCGAACAGCACCAGCGCGGCGTAGCCCTGCTCGGCCATCATCGCGCGTAGACGTTTGAGGCGCCCGCCGCGCAGTTGTACCGGGTCGAAGGCGGTGGGAATGCTGTCGCCGTTAGCCATGGGGGCGGAAGGTACGACCGGGATAGCGTTGGGTTCGTTGTCGGTCAGGTTTTCGAAGTCGACGATGCTCATGATCAAGCTCTCTATGTCTATCTTTATAGGGCCGCGAAGGCGTCTTGTTAGGGGCGGCAAGCGCAGGTACGTTTCGGACAGCGCCTAGTCGGCTAGGCTATCGCTGCGCTGCATGCCCTCTTCCAGCAGACGCTCGTGAACCGGCGCCATGCGCCCGAAGATGCGCTTGGCGCGCTCGGGGCGGCCGATGAAACCCGGCTCCTTGGCGTAGGCGAAGATCACGGTGTGGCGCTCGCGGTCGCCTTCCACCGGGGTCACGCGGTGCAGCGAATAGCGGCCGAAGAAGACCTGCAGGTCGCCCGGCTGGAGATCCAGCGACTTGATCTGCGAACGGTCGCCGTCGATGACCTTTTCCACCCCTTCGAAGTTCTCGCCCTCGGGGCTGCGGATGCCCGGCGCGTACTCGAACCGACCGCCGCCGTGGGACTGGCGCGTCATCATGGTGACGATGAATTCGTTGGTGTCGTAGTGCCACGGATGCTGGCAGCCCTCGCGCAGCACGTTGACGACCAGGTCGGCCAGCGGATCGGCGTACTGGTGAATCTCTTCCATGCCCACCACGCTGGCGATGAAGCGCTGGAAGCCGGGGTCGGAGTAGACCTGACGAATGATGGTGTCGGCGTCGATGCGGTCCCCGGCGACGAAGCCGTTGGTGCGGTCGCCGAAGCGGTTCTTGGGATGCGAGGCCGGCAGGCTGGGGTCGCCGTCGCTGTTGTAGGGATTGGTCTCGGTCTGGTTGTAATGCGCTTCCGGCGAGAGTCGCTCGGTTTCGCGTTCCAGCCGTGTCAGGGCCTCGTCGGGCACGAAGCCCTTGAGTACCACGCAGCCGTCCTGACCGAGCTGGGCACGGCACTCTTCGATAAGGGCGCGGCCGCGCTCGCCGTCCAGCTGGTCGATGGGATAGCGCTCGAGATCGATCAGACCGTGAAGTGCGTTGTCGTTTGCCTGCATGGCGTTGGCTGACATGCGGATCTGCTCCTGACTTTTTCCAATAACGTATGGACAGGGTAGAGAGGCAGGTTCAATAATAGAAATGAATGGTTAAGATCAAAAAGATTGCAAAGGCTCATAGATCATGGACACCGACCTGCTCCGCGCCTTCGTCACCGTCGCCGAGTGCGAGGGCTTTAGCGCCGCCGGCAAGGTGCTGCATCGCACGCAGTCGGCGGTCAGCCTGCAGATCAAGCGGCTCGAGGATCAGATGGGCGAGTCGCTGTTCGAGCGCACCAGCCGCAGCGTCATGCTGACCCCTTCGGGCGGGCGCTTGCTGCCCTACGCCCGGCATATCCTCAAGCTTCAGGACGAGGCACGGCGGGTGATGGGGGTGGACCGCCAGGGCGAGCTGATCCGCCTGGGCACCTCCGAGGAACAGGCGAGTACCTACCTGCCCGAGCTACTGCCGCGTTTCGCCGCTCACTTTCCCGAGGTGCGCCTCGAAGTGAGCTGCAGCATCAGCGGCTCGTTGGTGCATGACTTCCAGGAGGGGCTTCTGGATGTCGCGCTGGTGGTGCGCCATGGCCCCACGCAGACCGGTCGCCTGCTGGGCCGCGAGCCTATGGTGTGGGTGGTAGCCGAGGACCGCGCCATCGACGACTGGGAGATTCTGCCCCTGGCGCTGAACCCCGAGGGCTGCATTTTCCGCGCTCATGCGTTCGCCGCGCTGGGGCCCACCGAGCGGCGCTGGGACGTGCGCTATTCCAGCCGCTCCCCCACCGGCATCAATCTGCCGGTACAGGCCGGGCTGGCCGCCACGGTCAAGACCCCGCGCAGCGTCCCCGAGGGCTGTCGCATCGTCGGCGAGGAAGAAGGTTTGCCGCCGCTCGGGCACGTCGAGATCGAAATGCACCGCACGCCGGGCCACTCCAGCGACGCCTTCGTCGCCTTCTGCGACGAGCTGGAGAGCATCGTCACCGCGACCGACTCGCTGGAGTCGCTGGAATACGTGGCCGCAGAAGGCTGAACGCAACACGGCGCCCCGAAGGGCGCCGTTGGCGTTTGAGAGCCTCGTGGGCCAAAGACGACGGCAATTTCTGCTCACGGCGCTCACTATGAAAAGCCACTCAGGACGGTGTCACGCACGTGTCATCGTTCGTTGCATAGGCTGAGACCTCATCCCTCACACAACAACGCGAGGTCTCATGAATATCATCTCCCCTTTCCTGATCGCCGCCAGCTTACTGTTCACCGCGTCCGCCCAGGCGCAGCCGAACGTCTTCGACTATCCGCAACCCGATGACGCACCGGCCAGCTTCCATGTGGTCAACGAGATTCCCGCCGGGAGCTTCACCAAGTACGAGATCAATGCCGAGCACGGCCAGTTGATCGTCGACCGTTATGTCTCGATGCCGGTCCGCTATCCCGCCAACTACGGCTCCATCACCAGCTCGGCGGGTGGCGATGGCGACCCGCTGGACGCGATGGTGCTCACCCGTGACAGCATCTATCCCGGCGCCGTGATCGAGGTCCGGGCCATCGGCGTGCTGCGGATGGTCGACGACGGCGAAGCCGACGACAAGATCATCGCCGTCCCCACCGACGCCGTGGATCCCAGCTACGCCGATATCGAGGGCATCGAGGATCTCCCGGCCATGCAGACCGAGCGGCTCAATGCCTTCTTCCGCGTTTACAAGGACCTGCCGGAAGGCGGCGATATCGAATTGAACGGCTTCGGGGATGCCGGCGAGGCGCGTGACATCCTCTCCCAAGCCTTCGACGCCTACCAAGCCCAGCAGTAACGAAGGGCGGCCCTGGAAGACCAACGGCGCCCCGCGGGGCGCCGTTGGCGTTTGGCTAGCATGGATATTCCAGAGTGCTCGAAGGGTGCTGCTCGACATTCCCTCTCGACACTCTCTACTCGACACGCCTTCTCAGCGACTTTCTACAAGTCGATGCCCAACAACTTGGCGCCGTAGCCCCACAGCAATACTGTCACAGCTAGCAACGCCTCGAGTACCAGCACGCCGATACCCAGCGTCGAGCCGGTGACGATGAAACCCTCTTCCGCGCCGATGTCGAGGAAGTTGGGAATACCCAGATACAGCAGATAGGCGCTATAGCAGAGCCCGATGATGGTCGCCAGCATGCACAGCCAGACCAATGGATAGAGGGCGACGACGCCGCCGACGAACATCGGCGTGGCGACGTAGCCGGCGAAGATGATGCAGCGTCGACGACTCGGGGGACTGGAATAACGCTGCGCCATCCAGTGGATTACCGAGCCCATGAAGCCCACCGCCAGCAGGATCGCCACATAGAAGGCGACCCCCGCGAAGAAGGCGTCCAGATAGTTGAGTTGGATGGTATGCCCACCACCGAAATCCCAGCCGACCTGGGTGGTACCAATGAACGCACACACCACCGGGATCAGTGCCATTACCAGAACATGGTGACTGTAGAGGTGGATGATGGTCTCCCTTTCGTCGTGGATCTGCTTCCATTCACGATTCGGGTGCGCCAAGAGTCCCCAGACATGCGTGAGCATAGAAAACACCTCCTCCATCGCCGATATGCGTATCACGTCGCGGCCCACGTAATGATTCGATGCGCCGCGACGTTTTTATCAGTGTAGTCAGTATTTTGGTCAGTAATATCAGATTTACCGATTGAAACGGCATACACATTAAAAAGCGACACTCATGGCGAGTGTCGCTTTGTGGTCGCTGTACTTCAGGCGAAAAGCGGGTAGTGCGTTACTTGAGGCGTTCGAACACCGTGGCCACGCCCTGGCCCATACCGATGCACATGGTCGCCAGGCCCAAGGTGGTGTCCTGCTGGCGCATGACGTTGAGCAGCGTGGTGCAGATACGCGCACCGGAGCAGCCCAGCGGGTGCCCCAGCGCGATGGCGCCGCCGTTCAGGTTAACGACATCGTCCATGCGCTCGCGCAGGCCGAGGTCCTTGAGCACTGGGATCGACTGCGCGGCGAAGGCTTCGTTGAGCTCGACGGTCTGGATGTCGTCGATGCTAAGGCCCGCGCTCTTGAGGGCCTTCTGCGTCGCGGGCACCGGGCCGTAGCCCATGATCGAGGCATCGCAGCCGGCGACGCCCGTGGAAACCACCCGCGCCAGAGGCTCGAGCCCTAGCGCTTGTGCGCGCTCGTAACTCATCACCGCCAGCGCCGAGGCGCCGACCGAGAGCGCCGAGGACGTGCCCGCCGTAACCGTGCCGCCCTTGGGGTCGAAAACCGGCTTGAGCTTGCCCATGTCTTCCAGGTTGGCGTCGTGGCGAATCACCTCGTCGCGGTCGATCAGACGCCGAAAGCCATCGGCATCGTGCCCTTCTACACCGACGATCTCGTTGTCGAAGTAGCCGTTTTCGTTGGCGGCCACTGCGCGTTGATGCGAGCGCACGCCGAACGCGTCCTGCTCCTCGCGGCCGACATTGTGCATCTTGCCCAGCAGCTCGGCGGTCAGGCCCATCATCATGGCGGCCTTGGCGGCGTACTTGCTGGCCGCAGGGTTGACGTCGACGCCATGATCCATCGGCACATGTTCCATGTGCTCGACACCGCCAATGATGTAGAAGTCGCCCATGCCGGCCTTGATGTTGGCCGTGGCGATATGCAGCGCGCTCATCGACGAGCCACACAGGCGATTGACCGTCTGCGCCGGCACGCTGCGCGGAATCCCGGTCATGATCGCGGCATTGCGCGCGATATTCATGGACTGCTCGAGGGTCTGATTGACACAGCCCCAGATCACGTCGTCGACCTCCGCAGGCACCAGGTTGGCGTTGCGATCGAACAGTGCCTGCATCACCGAGGCGGATAGATTTTCGGCGCGCACGTTGCGGAAAGCACCGTGCTTGGCCTTGGCCATGGCGGTCCGGACGGCATCGACCACCACGATATCTCTAGGATTCAAACTCATTTTCGCGCTCCTCGTTGCGTGGTGGCTCATTGATCGGATTCGGACGTGTCGGGATAGAAACGCTCGCCCTTGGCAGCCATGTCACGCAGCCGCTCGGTGGGGCGATAAAGCGGTCCCAGTTCCTCGGCCAGCGTCTCGGCCTGGGCGACGAACGCATCGACGCCCAGCGCGTCGATATAACGCAATGCCCCACCCCGGAACGGCGGAAAACCGATGCCGTAGATCAATGCCATGTCCGCCTCGGCCGGCGTCGCCACGATGCCATCTTCCAGGCAGCGTACGGCTTCCATACACAGCGGCACCATCATGCGCGCGATGATATCGTCATCGCTGAACTCGCCCCGAGTGTCGACGGCTTCTTCGACCAGCGCATGCGCCTGCTCATCGGAGACCTTCTTGGGCTTGCCCTTCTTGTCTTCCTCGTAGCGATAGAACCCCTTGCCGTTCTTCTGGCCCAGGCGGTCCTCGTCGTACATGCGCTGAATGGCCGTCTTGCCACCATTATTGGCTTCCTGCGCCATGCGCTCGGGGAAGCCTTCCGCCATCACCGTCTGCGCGTGCACGGCGGTGTCCATGCCCACCACATCCAGAAGGTAAGCGGGGCCCATGGGCCAGCCGAACTTTTCCATGACCTTATCGACGCGCTCGAAGTCGGCGCCCTGCTCGACCAGCAGGCTGAAGCCGCCGAAATAGGGGAACAGCACGCGATTGACCAGAAAACCCGGGCAGTCGTTGACGACGACCGGGGTCTTGCCCATCTGCCGGGCATACGCCACGGTCGCGGCCACGGCGGCATCGCTGGTTTTCTCGCCACGGATGACCTCAACCAGCGGCATACGATGCACGGGGTTGAAGAAGTGCATGCCGCAGAAGTTTGCGGGACGCTTGAGATTGGCCGCCAGGCGGTCGATGGAGATCGTCGAGGTGTTCGAGGTCAGCGTGGCGTTGTCGTCGAGCAGGCCCTCGACCTCGGCCAGCACGGCTTCCTTAACCTTGGGATTTTCGACCACGGCTTCGACCACCAGATCGACATCGCCGAAGTCGCCATAGGAGAGCGTGGGGCGAATGTTGGACAGCGCCTCGGCGACTTGGTCGCTACTCAGGCGGCCACGCTCGAGCTGCTTGCCGAGCAGTTTGCGGGCTTCTTGCAGGCCCAGTTGCAGCGCTTCTTCCTTGATGTCCTTCATCAGGATCGGCGTGCCCTTGTACGCGCTCTGATAGGCGATACCGCCGCCCATGATGCCCGCGCCCAGCACCGCCGTCTTGTTCACGGCGGCCGCCTGGTTGGCGTACTGTTTGCCCTTTTTCTTGACCAGTTGATCGCTCAGAAACAAGCCGACCAAGTGATAGCAGACGTCGGTCTTGGCAAGCTTGGCAAACGCCTTGGCTTCGATGGCCTGCGCGCGTTCGCGGCCTTCACCGGCGCCCTTCTGGATGACCTTGATCGCCTCGATGGGGGCTGGGTAATGCGGCCCCGCCTTGCCCGCCACATAGCCCTTGGCGGTCTCGAACACCATCATCTGCTCGATAGCGTTGAGCATCAGCGGGGACTGTTTGGCGCTGCGGCGCGCCTGGTGATCGAGCTCACCGGCGTTGGCGCGGCCCAGAATATCCAGCGCGGCGGCTTCCAGGGCGTCCCCTGAGACGACGGCGTCCACCGCGCCGACCTTCAAGGCGGCGTCGGCACGGTTTTCCGTCCCGCCGGAGATCCACTCGATGGCGTTGTCGGCGCCGATCAAGCGCGGCAGACGCACGCAACCACCCCAGCCCGGCACGATCCCCAGCTTGGTCTCGGGTAGGCCCAGTTTGGCGTTGTCGCTCATGACCCGGAAATCGCACGCCAGGGTGATTTCGCAGCCACCGCCGAGCGCCAAACCGTTGATCGCCGCCACGCTGGGAAAAGGCAGATCCTCCAGGGTGTTGAAGATACGGTGCACCCGCGTGTTCATGTCGACCAGGAAGTCTTCGTCGCGGCGGAACATGCCGTGGAACTCGGTGATGTCTGCCCCGACGATGAAGGCGTCCTTGGCGCTGGTGACGACCAGGCCTTTGACATTCGTTGCCTTGCCAAGCGCCGCCAGGGCCGCTTCGAACTCCTCGATCACCTTGCTCGAGAGCGTGTTGACGGACTCGCCTTGCGCATCGAAGGTCAGCATGGCGATGCCGTCATCGCGCTGCACCACCGTGATGGCGTTACCTTGATAAATCATTCAGGGCTCTCCCTGCTGTTGGCCTGGACCTCACGATTCACGAAGGAGGCATGCGCCGAGCTCGGGCGTGGCGCTGCTCCTCGCACACTTTCATACAGTCGTTTGAATGTAGATCAGCTTGCGCCAGCCAAGCGGTGGCGTCAAGTCTTCCGCCATTAGCGAATGGTCGCGTTGAAACACGTCCCATCGAGAACATCCCGACGAGGCACATCCCGACAAGACAGCTCCCGGACACGACCGACTCCTGATAGGATAGGCATCTTTGCGATCCGCCAACCATCGCGCCGCTTTTTTACGCACTCCCTTTTATTACACGCTGCATCGGAACATCCACACGCCTCATGTCCTTACCCGCTAGCGCGACACTGCTCGCTCGCATTACGCCGCTTGTCGAAAAGCTCAAACGCTATGCCTGGCTGTGGCCGCCGACGGCGTTCGTCATCGGCTTGCTGGGGTTTTTCCTGGTCAATCGTCAGCAATGGCTGGGCGCAGTGCTGGCCTTGGGATTGCTGTTCGCCTGGTGCCTGTTGTTGGCCGAGAGTCTCTTGACCCGGTTGCTCAACTTTCACGGCCAGCCGGGTCTGCCACGCATGGTGACGACCTTCATCGCGCAGCTCATTCACCAGGAGACGTTATTCTTCGCATTGCCGTTTTTCCTTGCCACCACGGTGTGGGCAAGCGGACAGGCGGTGTTCACGTTGCTGCTGATCAGCTGCGGCCTGCTGGCGATTCTCGACCCCTTGTATTTCGGCCTCGCGCAACGCCATCGCTGGTTGTACTTCATGTTCCATGCGTTGTGCGTGTTCGTGGTGGTGTTGGTGACATTGCCGATCATGCTGCATCTGACCACCGGTCAGAGCCTGCTACTGGCTATCGTGGCCATGGCGATCTTCAGCGTGCCCAGCCTGATCAACCTGATGCAGCCTCAAGGACTGTGGCGCTGGCTGGCGATGATCGGGCTGATCGTGGTGCTGGCCTCGGCGGCCTGGATGGGACGAGTGTGGATTCCGCCGGCTACGCTGTGGCTCTCCGGCAACGCCCTCTCACCGGGCTTCGATGTCGAGGCCCGCGAACCGCGCGGCGAAAGCGTGCTGACCCCATCGACACTCTCGGGGCAAGGCTTGTACGCTTACACCGCAATTCGCGCGCCACGTGGCCTACGCGAGAAGATCTATCACGTGTGGCGGCACAATGGCGAAGTGGTCGATCGCATACCGTTGGTCATCCGCGGGGGACGCGAGCAGGGCTACCGCGCCTGGACGCACAAGCAGAACTTCCCCTCGGCATCACAAGGGAACTGGCAGATCGATGTGATGACGGCCACCGACCAGCGGATCGGCACACTGCGTTTTCGTGTCGACGAAGACGCCTCGAAGGCCACGCATGCCGATGGCGACATCCATTCACCCCCGGGTTTGCCTGGCTGGAACATCCGTCACTTGGTTGCCGGTTCGGCCCAAGACGATGAATGAAAGGTCGACGATAGTGTGACTTGCAATAGCACGTCGCACTCGGGACAATCCCGTTAGGTTCCTAACCAATACAAGGCCCATGCATCAGGATATCGGACTCAAACTGTCGCGCGTACCACGCCTGTGGCGCGCCATCCTCGACGAACGCCTGGCTCCACTGGAGCTGACGCAGACACGTTGGGTGACGCTATACCACCTGTCGAAAATGGGTGATGGCCAGCCGCAATGCGATCTGGCTCGCTCCATCGGCGTGGAAGCTCCGTCCTTGGTCAGGACACTCGACCAACTAACCGAACAGGGGCTCATCGAGCGCCGCCCGAGTGATGAAGACCGCCGCACCAAGCGCGTCTACCTCACCGACAAGGCGACGCCACTGCTCAAGAAAATCGAGACCGTCGTCGAGCAAGCGCGTGTCGAAATGATCGAAGGGTTGAGCGATGAAGACGTCGACCAACTGGACGCTATACTGACGCGCATCGAGCAGAACGGGCAGCGGCTGCTATCACGCTCGTCTTGCGAGGAGTGAGCGATCGCTTGGTGTCGCCGAGTGCCGCGTGAGTCATCACGCGGCGCTCATGCGAGGCGGTACGTATCTGTGCGGTACTCGTTTGTGCGGCGGTACTCGCTGACCGGCCTCCTTGTCGGCAATGCTATTTGCGATGGCGGCCGCTTCCCCCCAATTGGTCGACGAGATCGATCAGTGCACGCAGTGCTGGCTCGAATGCCTTAACCTCGCGAGATTCCTCCCACCACAACGTCAAGCCGTGCGGCCCCGATTCCACGACCAGCGCGTCTTCGGGTAAAGCAAGCAGTACCTCTTTCAAGCGGCGATCATCATCTTCGCTTAAAGGTGGCAGCGGTGCCTGACGCCAACGCCATCCCACCATGGCTTCCTGCAACCGATCACTCGCGTGGGCGTCGCGCACCAGCGTGAAGTCACTCCCCGGCGCGGCTTGGGGATAACGCCAGCGATACCCCACCAAGCCATCCACCGCTTGCAGCGGCGGTTTGTCGGCACGGATCGCCGCGCCCGATTCACGCGCCGCCACCCGCAACGCACTGCGACGCTTTTCATGAAGCCCCGGCCGGAGCCACAAAGCTGGCGAAAGAATGAGAAATACCGCCAGCCCCAAGAATAGAAAGATCTCCAAGCCTGCCTCCGTAGGCGCTGATTGATCTAAAGCATTGTCTCGTCGATTCGGCACGCCTAAAGTGGAAGTGTTCATCGACAAGGTGGGAGATGCCCCATGAGTAACGAGTACACACACGTTTTAGTCGCCGTCGACCTGACCAAGGATTCCCGTAAGGTACTCGAGCGTGCGATTCCCATCGCCGAACGTAACCATGCCAAGCTGTCGATCATGCATACGCTCGAGCCACTGGGGTTCGCCTATGGCGGCGATATCCCGATGGATCTGACCAGCATCCAGGATCAGCTCGACGATCATGCCAAGCAGCGGCTCGCGGAAATCGCCGATCCTCATGGGATCTCGGCGGACAACCAGTACGTCGTGGTCGGTATGCCGGATACCGAGATCCATCGTTTCGCCGCCGAGCACAATGTCGACTTGATCGTAGTGGGCTCGCACGGGCGTCACGGTTTCGCCTTGCTGCTCGGTTCGACCTCCACCGGCGTGCTGCACGGCGCGCAATGCGACGTACTAGCGGTCCGCGTGGGGCAAGACGGGGAAGTCGACGAATGACCGTATGCGCCGGGCACGATCAAGGTGCCCGGCGCGACGCCATCTACTTTTCCTCGGCCACCGTCTTTCTCTCGGCCCTTACTCGCCCTCGGCCATGGCTTCCAGTTCCATCCAGCGCGACATCGCCTCATCCAGTTCGGCTTGCTTCGCCTCCAGCGCCTCCAGGCGCTGAGTAACTGTCTCGGCGTCTTGCTGGTAGAACTCAGGAGCGCCCACTTCCGCTTCGAAGTCCGCGATGGCGGCTTCCAGTGTCTCGATGGTGGCCGGCAGCTGATCCAGTTCGCGCTGCAACTTGTAGGAAAGCTTGACCCGCTTGGACGTGGCCGGCGCCGTTGAGTCCTTGCTCTTGCCGGTATCAGGGCTAGCGGGCGCGGGCGTCGAGGGCTCGGCCTCGCGGGCCGGCAGTACGTTCGCCGCATTGCCGAACTCGCCAGGCGCCGGGGGCAACTTGCCGCCCTGACGCACCCAGTCACTATATCCGCCGACATACTCCTGAACGCGACCCTCACCCTCGAAGGCCAGCACGCTGGTCACCACGTTGTCCATGAAGGCACGGTCGTGCGAAACCAGCAGCAGGGTACCGTCGAAATCAAGCAGCAACTCTTCGAGCAGCTCGAGTGTCTCGACGTCCAGGTCGTTGGTCGGTTCGTCGAGCACCAGGACGTTGGCCGGCTGGGTGAACAGCTTGGCCAGCAATAAGCGGTTGGATTCCCCGCCCGAGAGTGCCTTGACCGGCTGACGCACGCGGTCTGGCGAGAACAGGAAGTCTTGCAGGTAGCTCATGACATGCCTGTCTTTGCCTCCCACTTCCACGCGGTCACTGCCCTGAGCCACGTTGTCGTAGACCGTCTTCTCGAGCTCGAGCCCGGCACGCAGCTGATCAAAATAGGCCACGCTGAGGTTGGTGCCCATCCGAACTTTCCCTTCGGTGGGTTCGAGCTCACCCAGCAGCATCTTCAGCAACGTGGTCTTGCCGGCGCCGTTACGGCCAATGAAGCCGATACGATCGCCACGCTGAATTTCCAGCGACAGATCGCGAACCACCCAGTCGTCGCCGAAACGCTGGCTGACATTAGTGAGTTCGACGACGCGTTTGCCGGTACGCTCACCGCTGTCGACGCTGAGCTGCGCACGGCCCACGCGCTCACGGCGCTCGGCGCGCTCACCACGCATCTTCTCGAGCGCTCTCACTCGGCCCTCGTTGCGCGTGCGGCGTGCCTTGATGCCCTGACGAATCCAGCTTTCTTCCTTGGCGAGCTTCTTGTCGAATTCGGCGCGCTCTCGCGCTTCGACCTCGAGCTCATGCTGCTTTTGCTCCTGATACGCCGCGTAGTTACCGGGATAACGCCCCAGCAACCCCCGGTCGAGCTCGAGGATATTGGTCGCCAACCGCGACAGAAAGGCCCTGTCGTGGGTGATGAACAGCACCGAGCCATTGAAGGCGAGCAACTGTTCTTCCAGCCAGCCAATGGTATCCAGATCGAGATGGTTGGTGGGCTCGTCGAGCAGAAGTACATCAGGATCGGCCACCAGGGCACGCGCTAGCGCCACACGCCGTCGCCAGCCCCCGGAGAGGCTTACCATTTCGGTATCTTCCGGCAGCCCGAGACGCGAGAGAATGGTGTCGATGCGTTGATGAAACGACCAGCCATCCACCGATTCGAGCTGGGTTTGCAGCCGCTCGAGCTCGTCCATGTCGGGCGAATCGCTCATCACTAGATGGTGATATGCGCTCAGCAAGGCGCCCGCCTCGGGGAGGCCTTGGGCGACCACATCGAAAATGGTGTTACCGCTGGCAGCCGGCAGTTCCTGCGCCAGCACGCCCACCTTCAGCCCCGGTGCGCGCCAGATATGCCCGCCATCGGGCAACGTCTCACCGGAAATCAACTTAAGCAGCGTCGATTTGCCCGTGCCGTTGCGCCCCACCAGCGCCAAGCGCTCCCCTTTTTCCAGCGTCAGCTCGGCGTTATCCAGCAGAACCTGGGTGCCGTAAGCCAATTGCAACTGTTCCAGACGTAACAGCGTCACGCGTAACCACCTCGTTGACAGACATTCGTAGTAAAGACACTAGTGTAACGCATGGTCGCCTCCTAGGTCCGGGGGTAGAATGGTGGGTTTTCGCGACTCATTGGGCTGGAGAGATCTTCCGTGACACACGACGACGCCAATCCGCTACCTGACGCGCTGCGCATGACGTCGCCCGCGCCCCTGGTCGACATCGGCGCGAACCTGACGCACGAAAGCTTCGCCAAGGATCTCGACGCCGTACTCGGGCGTGCCCATGCGGCGCGGGTAGCGACACTGATCCTCACCGGCACCGACATGGCGCACAGTGAACAAGCCGCCGCTCTGGCGCATCGCCACGACGGCCTCTACGCCACGGCGGGACTGCACCCGCATATGGCGAGCCACTGGGATGCCACGCTGGAGAGCGCCATGCGGGCGTTGCATACCGATGCCAAGGTCGTCGCCGTGGGCGAATGCGGGCTGGATTTCAACCGCAACTTTTCCACCCCTGCCGAGCAGGAACGCGCCCTCGAAGCCCAGCTCGGCCTGGCTGCCGAAAGCGGCCTGCCGCTGTTTCTGCATGAGCGCGACGCCGGCCCGCGGATGCGAGAAATCCTGCGTCACTGGCGCGACGATATCGGCAGCGCCGTCATCCATTGTTTCACCGCCGATCGCGAGACCCTGCATGGCTATATGGATCTCGATGTGCATATCGGGCTGACCGGCTGGCTGTGCGATGAGCGCCGCGGCCATCACTTGCGCGAGATCGTCGGCGACATTCCCGTCGAACGTTTGATGGTCGAAACCGACTGCCCGTACTTGTTGCCGCGCAACCTGCCGGCCAAGCTCAAGGGACGCCGCCACGAACCGGCGCTGCTGCCCTGGATCGTCCGCGAGATCGCCCATTGGCGCGGTGAAAGCGAGACGACGCTGGCCACCGCGACGACGGCCACAGCACGCCGATTCTTCCAACTCGACGAGGAGCAATAATATGGACTTTCCCGGTTTCATCACCATCGAAACCGGCGACGAGGACGCGCTTCCCGTCGCCATTTCCTGGGCCCTGCCCGATGGCCAGGTCAAGCATGCGCTGATTCAGCCCGACGACGACTGGCTCGACGAGGACCTCCTCAAACTCGGCGATTACAGCCTGGATGAACTGCGCAGCCTGGGCTTGAGCCCCCTGGACGTGTTGCGCGAGCTGGAGGCCGATCATTTCAACGTGACGCTCTATACTGCGGGGATCGGCGACGACGAGGCTGCACTATCGCGCCTGTTCGAGGACTTCGCGGTGACGCCCTTCGTCGAACTGGCGCCGGCGGAAACGCTCTACCCCGATCTCGGCCCGGGAGAATGGACGCGCGCCCGGGGCGAACTGTTCGGCGATCTCGGGCTCGAGCCCATGCGCGCCGACCACGAAGTACAGGTCATGCTGTATCTACATCAACGCTTGCGCGGCGAAGAATAGCGGGCACTCGTGACCGTTATCGTGGCAAGGGATGGGCATGCCTTCGGTCATGCCTGTGCCAATCGCTCGCGCCCTATGTCGATCGCCGCTTCGCGCGATAGCCCGCGACGGTAGAAGGCATGTAGTGCATCGCGAAACGCCGCCGCGCGGAGAGGTAGGCCGGTCTCTCTATAACGGGCCGCGCGGGCCTCGACATCCGCGGCGAAGGCATGCCGATCGACCTCGATGCCATCCAAATTATCGACACTGACGCTAAAACGTAGATCGCACGCCTCGCTGAACAGCGATTCAAGCGCTTGGGGGGCGACCTCGACGCTTTCGAACTCGCGTTGACGCGCCTCATCGCGGCCGTCCGGCGCATACCAGTAGCCATAATCCTCGAGCTGACGACGGCGCTCCCCGGCGATGCACCAATGACTGACTTCATGTAGAGCACTGGCGAAGAAACCATGCGCGAAGATGATCCGGTGCATGTCATGTTCGCTGTCGGCGGGACAGTACAGGGGCTCGTCGTCACCGCTGACCAGACACGTTCGATACGGCACGGCAAAGATGCCGTCGAATACGGCGATGACATCGTCGATACGGTGCTTCACGCGACCTCCTTCAAAAGCGGAGGCACATTATAGGCACTCCACTGCACGATGAAAGGCGTCCTCGGGCCGCTAGAAGAAAGGCGTCCTCGGCGCACCCTTGCTACGCTCTGTCTGAAAAATGCCTGCGCTCACCCATACGGCGTTAAAAATCGACTCAAAATACTCATTTACCCCGTGTAAACTCCGCTTTTTCGCCGATTTTTGCCTTGTCTGGCTATCGCTCGTCGATTTTTCAGACAGAGCTTAGAATGCCGCTTTTACCTATCAAGGGAGGACTGATTTGACCGCGCCACAGGCCTTGTTCGCCCATAGCCTTCGTGAATCGCGTCTCTTGATGCGCCTGACATTGCCCATCTGCGGCGCGCAATTGGCGCAGTCGGGCATGAGCGCGGTCGATATCATCATGGCGGGGCGTGCCAGCGCCACCGACCTGGCCGCCGTCTCGGTCGGTTCCAGCCTGTGGCTGCCGTTGATGCTCTTCATGACCGGCGCCCTGATGGGACTCACGCCCATCGTGGCGCAGCTGTTAGGAGGCCAGCGCCAGGCGGCGATTCGTCCTTACGTCCATCAGGCGCTGTGGATCGCCTTGCTGCTGGGTGGGCTCTCGGCGGCGGCTCTGTGGTTCGGCGTCAGTCCGATTTTTCGACTCATGGGTGTCCCCAGCCACGTGGCCGAGCTTTCCGCCGGTTATCTGGCTGGCGTGGCGTTTGGCATGCCGGGCATCGGCCTTTATCAAGCCTTGCGTGCCTTCTCCGATGGCATGAACCATACCCGTCCCGCCTTGTGGATCAGCCTCCTGGGCTTGGGCTTCAACATTCCCTGCAACTACGCGCTGATCTATGGGGGCCCCGGCATCGTCTCGCTGTTCGGCGGCCTCACCCCCGACTGGATCGCCGCATTGCCCGCTTTGGGCGCCGTGGGCTGTGGCATCGCCACGGCGATCTCCATGTGGGTGATGTGCCTGGCGATGATGATCTATACGCGGCGAGCACGCGCATACGGTGAGGTCAGGCTATGGCACTCGCCAGTGCCACCCCGGCGGCGCGACATACTCGAGCTGTTATATGTCGGCGTGCCCATCGGTGTGGCGATCTTCGTCGAGGTCACGCTGTTTACCCTGATTGCCTTGTTCATCGCGCGCCTGGGAGAAGTCGTCGTCGCCGCCCACCAGATCGCGCTCAATTACACCTCGATCCTGTTCATGTTGCCGTTGTCGCTGAGCATGGCGCTCACCGTGCGGGTGGGCAACACGCTGGGGCGCGGTGACATGCACGAGGCGCGCTTCGTGGCCTGGAATGGCGTCGTCGTGTGTCTGCTGGTCGCGTTGTTAAACGACGCCATTCTGTGGATGACGGCATCGCCCATCCTCGCTCTGTATACGTCGAACACGGAGGTGCATACGCTGGCCATGTCGCTGGTCGCCCTGGCGATGTTCTATCAGATATCCGACTCGCTCCAGGTCAATCTGGCCGGCGCGTTGCGTGGCTACAAGGACACGCGGATCATCATGTTGATCACGGTATTGTCGTATTGGTTGGTCGGGCTGGCGGGTGGCCATTGGCTCGGGCGCGGCTGGGAAGGTCATTTCGCTCCCTTTGGCATCCATGGCTATTGGCTGGGGCTGTGCGCCGGGCTGACGGTGGCTGCCCTGTTGCTGGGCTGGCGCCTGCATCACCGGGTCCGGCGTAGCATCAGCGCCGACGCTTGATGTCCAGCCTTTCGGCAAGGCGTCGCTCATCATGCTCGGTGGGACACTCCCAAGCGCGATAACGTTGATCTCACCAACGCCAACAGAGCGTTTTAATGTGTCACGCTGTTGCGTTATTTGAGTTGAAGGGTGGGCTAACTTGCGACGACTTCGATCTAGCGGCCGCACGTTCTGGATGTGCGCAGTGGCACTGACCTTGCTGGTGGCCACAGCGGATGCCGCTACCGCTCAAGAAACGCAAGTGGAAACCCAGCGAGTCGAGGAAACTCAGCGTGTCGAGATGCTCCGCTTGAACGGTAGCGTGAGTGCTCCGCGCACGTCGCAGCTCTCCAGCGCCGAGGCGGGCCAGGTAAGCACGCTACATGTCGACCTGGGTACGCGAGTCCGCCAGGGTGAGCGCTTGTTAGCTCTGGACAGCCGAGAAGCCGAGCTCGAACACCAACGCGCCCAGGCCAACGTCGACCAGGCCCGCGCCGAACGTGACGACGCCCGACGCTTGCTCGACGAAGCCAACCAATTGGCAGAACAGCAGCACATCGCGGCTAGTGAGCAGCGTCAGCGGCAAAATGCTCTGGCTGCTGCCGAAGCCACTCTGGATGCTGAACAAGCCGCACAGGCACTTTGGGCACTACGCATAACCCGCCACGAGATCACCGCTCCATTCGACGCGCTGGTCACCCAGCGCGAAACCGAACTCGGCGAATGGGTCACGCCCGGCGACACCTTGTTGACGCTGATCGACATCGACTCGTTGGTGGTTGATTTCTCAGTGCCTTACTCCGCCTATGCGCAAATGGATGACGCCACGCTTGAGGTGCGCCAGGAAGGCGATGACCAATGGTATTCCGCCCGTCCCCAAGCGCAGGTACCGCAAGATACCCGTAATCGCCAATTCCTGCTGCGCGCCGCCCCCCGCGAGGCGCTTACCCTGATGCCCGGCATGGCCGTTGAGGGCCGCCTGCGGATTGAAGGCGACTCCGGCCCCAGCGTACCCCGCGATGCCTTGATCCGACGCCCGGATGGCAGCGTCAGCGTGTGGCTTGCCCGTCAGGAAAGTGGTCAATGGCGCGCCATTGAACAGCGGGTCGAAATCGGCAGCGGCCATGAGGGGAATGTCGCCGTTCATGAAGGCGTTGCGGTCGGCGATCGCGTGATCGTGGTGGGTAATGAACGCCTCGAACAGGGTCAAGCACTGACCCTCGCCGACGACAAGGAGTAACGCCCACGCATGTTTGCCGCCATTATTCGCCACGGCATTTTGGTCAGCGTGGTCACGCTGATTTTACTGATTGTGGGCATCGCCGCCATCTGGCGGATTCCCGTGCAAATGATTCCCGACCTGGAAACTCGGGTGATTGGCATCGAGACCGAGTGGGCCGGCGCCAACCCGCAGGACATCGAAAAAGATATCCTCATCGAGCAGGAAGAATACCTACGCAACGTGCCCAATCTGCAGCGTATGGAGTCCACCGCCAGCAGTGGCAGTGCAGAAATCGAGCTGGAGTTTCCCTTCGGCGTCGATCTCACCGAAACCCTGATCCGGGTCAATAACGCCCTCAGTCAGGTGCCCTCCTACCCCACCAACGTGGACCAGCCGCGCATCGTCGCCAACTCGTTTTCGGCCAACGCGTTCATGTATTTCAACGTCGGCCCGCGCGAGGGCAACCCTCGCCAGCTCGATATGCCGGCCATGCGCGATTACCTGGAAGATAACGTACGCCCACGCATGGAAAGCGTCAGCGGGGTGTCGGAAGTCAGCGTCTCCGGCGGTGCCGAACGCCAGATGCAATTGCTGCTCGACCCAGACGCCCTCGCCGCTCGCGATCTCAGCATCAGCGATATTCAAGCCGCGCTGGAAGCGCGCAACCAGGACGTGTCGGGTGGCAATCTGGAAAGCGGCAAGCGTCGTTATTTGTTGCGCACCGTGGGACGCTTTGACGACGTAAAAAGCCTCGAAGCGCTGATCCTCAGGCGCCAGGGTGACGAAATCGTTCGCCTTGGTGACGTCGCCGAGGTGCAGCAATCCTACGCCGAACTCACGTCACGCTCGTATAACGCCGCTGGCGAGCCAGTGCTCAGCGTTCAGGTCCGCCGCGAACCCGGGGCCAACGTCATCGACATCAAGCGCGACATGCTTGAGGAAGTCGAGGCATTGAACGACGGCCTGCTCGCAGAGCAAGGCATGCAAATCACCCTGTCCAACGACGACGTGCGCTACGTGGAATCATCGATTGCCAACGTCTGGTTCAACCTCGGCCTGGGGGCGCTGTTCGCCACGCTGGTGATGTATGCCTTTCTACGTTCGGCACGGGCCACCTTTGCCGGTGTCGTCGGCATTCCCATCTGTACCATTGCCGCGTTTCTCGGCCTGCTGCTGGCCGGGCGCACCCTGAACGTGATTTCCCTGGCGGGGGTCGCCTTTGCCATCGGCATGACCATCGATAACACCATCGTGGTGCTCGAAAGTATCGAAACCCAGCGTCGTCGGGGGCTGGCACGGTTCCAGGCGGCACTGGCAGGCGTCAAGCAGGTTTGGTCGGCAGTGTTGGCTTCGACGCTGACGACGATTCTGGTGTTCGTGCCGATTTTCTTCATCGAGCAGGAAGCCGGGCAGCTCTACTCCGATATTGCCGTGGCCATCGCCACCTCGATCCTGATCTCGATGGTCGTGGCGATTACCGTCATCCCGACCCTGGGCGCGCATATCGATTTCCGCGGCCGGGGTGGAGATAATCGTAATGGCAACACTACCCGCCCGCGCTGGATGAGCGCCTGCTTATGGGTGGTGAACGGCATGATCCAGAGCGCCGGACGACGCCTGGCGGCCATCGTACTTGGCGTCATCGGTGGCGTGGCGATTTTTGTCTGGTTGACACCCCCTGCGGAGTACCTGCCCGAGGGTGAAGAAGCCAAGACCTTTGCGAGCATGAATGCCCCCGCCAGCTATAACCTCGCCACCATGGACAAGATCGCGCGCACCCTGCAGCGTGAACTCGAGCCCCATGTGGGCGCCGAACCGGCCGCCTTTGAGCGCGGCGATACCGATGTTCCGCCGATCCGCACCATGGGCATCGAGGCCGAAGCCCAGAGCGTGCGCATCATTGCCGAGACCATCGATCCCAATCATATTGAAGCGCTGATGGATGCGCTGACCGAGCGCTACGAGGCCTATCCAGATATGCGTGCCTTTGCCGCTCGCGGCTCGATCATTTCCAGCAACGACGGCGGCACGCGCAGCATCACGCTGGATATAGCCGGCAATGACCTTGAAACGCTCTACGCCACGGCCAACCGCATCTATCAGCGTGCGGAAACGGCCTTCGACAATCCGCGCATTCAATCGCGCCCCTCTGCGCTCGACCTCGGCCAGCCGCTGATCGAGGTCTACCCCGACTGGGAACGCGCCGCTGAATTAGGATTCGACACCGATGCTCTGGGCACCGCCATCGCGGTATTGACCAACGGCGCTTACCTGGATGATTTCTATCTCGACGATGAAAAAATCGACCTGTACGGCTATGGCCCGAATGCAGGCGATATCGACCTCGACCAATTGGCCAGCCTGCCCCTGCACACGCCAACCGGCTCCAATGTACCGCTCAATGACGTGGCCGATATTGAAGAAACCGTGGGCACCGCGACCATCCGCCGGGTCGATGGTCGGCGCAGCGTGACTCTGGACGTGATTCCACCGCGCAGCGTGGCGCTCGAAGCGGGCATCGAACGGATGCAGCGTGAGGTGATAGAGCCAATGCGCGACACAGGCGAGCTGCCAGGCAATATCGATGTGACGGTGACGGGCGCGGGCGATCAGTTGGACGCCACTCGCCAGGCGTTAACCAGCAACGGCCTGATCGCGCTGGCGATCGTGTACCTGTTGCTGGTGGCGATTTTCACCCACTGGGGCTACCCGCTGCTGATTCTGGCAACTATCCCCCTCGGCGCGGCCGGGGGCATCGTCGGGCTATGGCTGATGAATACCGTCGGCGCGGTGCTGCCACGCATTGGCTTGAACGCTATCAGCCAGCCATTTGACATGATCACCATGTTGGGCTTTTTGATACTAATGGGCACCGTGGTCAACAATCCTATTCTGGTCGTTCACCAGGCCCGCGAGAACCTGCGCGAAGCGTCAATGAACGTGCGCGATGCGGTCTTTCATGCGGTGGAGAGCCGCTTACGCCCCATAGCGATGACCACACTCACCACGCTATGCGGGCTCTCGCCGCTGGTATTTTTACCTGGCGAAGGCACCGAACTATATCGCGGTGTCGGCGCGATTGTGCTGTTCGGGCTGCTCGGCACGGCGATCGTCACCGTGACCTTCTTGCCCGCGCTGACCGTGGCGGTGCTCAGTTGGCGGACGAAGCATCGGCAGAGTTAACAAAACGGCCGCTTGAGAGATTCATCCTGCCACGCGCCTGGTCTGCAACGTGACCAGGCTCCGACGCTCAGTACCCAAGTAACCAGCGCTCGGGTCGCGACTAAAGACTAAGTGCTGGCGCTTAACTTTAGCCTAGGCGCCGCTCATCATGGGAACGTGGCCATGTGGCCCCGCTGCGTTATGCCATCCGCCACGAGTCATCACGTTCCCATGCACTTTCAGCGCCGCTTTCCACTCCCGCTACGCCCACGCACACTCTTGGTGCTGGGCGTCATCGCCGGTTTACTCCTCTGCATGTGGCAAACGTCACGCCTGGCGCGCGAGCAAGCGCTTCAGGCGCTACGTCAAGATGCCGAGAACGAGTTGCGTCTGTCGGCCGCGAGCCTCGTCGGCCATTTATCGCGGCACGATTACTTACCGGAGCTGCTGGCCTCGCGTGAAATGGTCAAGCGCTTTCTGGACGATCCCGACACTCAAGACCCGATGCCTTTGAACCGCATGCTGGACCGCTTTCGGGCCACCGCCAATGTGTCGGACATTTACTTGCTCGATCAGGCGGGTGACACCCTCGTGGCGAGCAACTGGCATCGTCCCGATACGTTCATCGGCCAGAATTATCGTTTTCGTCCTTACTATCGGGAAGCCATGGCCGGGAAGAATGGCAGCTTCTTCGGTCTGGGTATCCAGTCTCAGGATCGTGGCTACTATTTCTCGGCACCGGTCAGGCTCGACGATACCGCCGCCGAGGCTCGCCCCGATGGCGTCATGGTGCTCAAGGTCCTGCTCGATACGGTGGAAACGGGGTGGGCCGAGCAGGATGCCGAACTCCTGGTCACCGATCATGACGGGGTCATCTTCATGGCCAGCCATCCCGAACTACGCTTGACGACCATGGCACCGCTGACGACCGCCCAGCGCCAGGCCGTGATCGCCTCCCGACGCTACGGCAACGCAGCGCTACCGCCTTCTGGACTGCGTGAACATCATCGCCGAGATACCCGTACGCGCCTCGTGGGGTTCGACTCGGGCCCGCTCGCCGGACAACGCTATTTGAGCCTGGCCCGTCCCATGGCCAATTTCGACTGGCATATTCATATCCTCAAGCCGCTGACGCCCGTCCATCAGGCCCAGTGGCTGGCAGCCGTGCTGGCCGGTGGGCTCTACGGACTCATCGCGCTAGGCGGCGGCATCGGTTGGCAGCGCCTACGTCTGCGTCGCGAGCGGGAACGCTTCGCCGAGCGTGAGCGACGTACCCTGGCCCAGGCACGGGACGAGCTCGAGCGCCACGTGGAAAGCCGGACCCGTGACCTGGTCTCCACCAACCGCCGGCTATCGGCGGAGATCGAGGAGCGCCAGCGTGCCGAAGATAGCCTACGCGCCACGCGGGATGAGCTGATTCAAGCCGCCAAGCTCGCCGTCCTGGGGCAATTGGCCGCCGGCATCAATCACGAACTCAACCAACCCCTGGCGGCGATTCGCGCCTATACCGAGAATGCACGTGCTTTCATCGCTCGACAACGTATCGAGAGCGCCGACGCCAATCTGTCACAAGTCCTCGAACTCACCGAGCGCATGGCGGATATCAGCGCTCAGTTGCGCCAGTTCTCGCGCAAGAGCGGTGACAATCTCACGGCAGTGGCCGTCACACCCTGCTTTGCGTACGCGTTGCGCTTGTTCCAATCGCGCATCCAGGAAAGCCAGGTCACCATCGCGCAGCATTGGCCCACGCAGGAAGCATGGGTACGTGCCGACCCGGTGCGGCTCGAGCAGGTGCTGGTGAATCTCATCGGCAATGCCCTGCAAGCAATGAGCGAGACGCCCGAGCCACTCCTGACGCTCGCGATCGTCACCGAGGCCACATGCGTCCATCTGGATGTCATCGATAACGGGCCAGGAATTCCCGAAGCGCATTTAACACGCATTTTCGAGCCTTTCTATACCACGAAAACCATGGGCAGCGGACTGGGGCTAGGGCTTTCGATCTCGCGACGTATCATCGAGGACCTCGGTGGCCAGCTCGACGCCGGCGATCATGACGACGGCGGTGCCCATTTCCGTGTCACACTTCCCCGCATCGCGGACCCCGATGATCCCGCGCGACCCGAGGAAAGCTCTCATGCATGAAACGTCCGCCATCCCCGTCATGCTCGTCGACGACGAAGCTCATCTACGTATCACCGCCAGCCAGACATTGGAATTGGCGGGCTATGCACCCGACGTGCATGAAAGCGCGGAGTCCGCGCTCGCGGCATTGAGCACGGACTTTCCCGGGGTGCTGGTCAGCGACATCCGCATGCCCGGCATGGATGGCATGGCCTTGCTGCGCGAGGTCCGTCATCGCGACCCCGACTTGCCGGTGGTGTTGATCACCGGACACGGCGATATTTCCACCGCCGTGGAAGCCATGCGCGATGGCGCCTGGGACTTTCTGGAGAAGCCCTTCGCGGGAGAACGCCTGGTGGAGGTCGTGCGGCGTGGCATCGAGAAGCGTCGCCTGAGCCTGGAGAATCGTCACCTGAAGGCTGAGCTCGAGGCACAGCAATCGATCCCGGGGCCCCGCCTGGTGGGACGCGCGCCCGCCATTCAGCAACTGGCCTCGATGGTGCAGCGCATCAGCCAAGTCGAAACCGATGTGTTGCTCTTCGGAGAGACAGGCACGGGCAAGGATCTGGTGGCACGCGCCATTCACGAGCGCAGTTCGCGCGGAGGCAAACCCTTTGTTGCCATCAATTGCGGGGCCGTGCCGGAAAGCACCATCGAATCCGAGTTATTCGGGCATGAAAAAGGCGCCTTTACCGGCGCCGTGGAACGTCGCGTGGGCAAATTCGAGCACGCCAACGGCGGCACCGTGTTTCTCGACGAAATCGAGTCGATGCCACTATCGCTGCAGGTCAAGCTGCTGCGTGTACTCCAGGAACGTGCTGTGGAGCGGCTCGGGTCGAATGACCTGGTCACGCTCGACATACGCGTGATCGCCGCGACCAAGACGGATCTCAAGCTCGCCGCCGAGGCGGGCCAGTTTCGCGAGGACCTCTATTATCGCCTCAATGTGGTGACGCTACCGATTCCCTCGCTACGCGAACGGCGCGAAGATATCCCCTTGCTCTTCCAGCACTTCATCGCCGTCTCTGCCAGCCGTAGCGGGCTGGAGGCACCACCGCTCGATAGTCAGGGAATCTCCGCGCTGCTCGCGCACGATTGGCCCGGCAATGTCCGCGAGCTGCGCAATGTCGCCGAGCGCTACGTGTTGCTGGGGGCGACCTGTGATTATCGCCTCGAGACTCTACTTCAAGGCGCGCATAAAGATAACGGCGACCTGCCGCTTGCCCAACAGGTCGAAGTGTTCGAAAAGAGCGTGATCAACCAGGCGCTGGTGCGCCACCAGGGCTGCGTTCCCGATATCTGCACGCGTCTCGGCGTTCCCCGCAAGACACTTTACGACAAACTCAAGAAGCATGGGTTGAAGGCCGAGGATTATCGCCACATCGTCGAGACGGAGTAACCTCGGCGCTCGATGCAGTCCCAATCTAGGCCCCCAGCGCCCCTGTGCGGAAATCCACACAAACGTTAGGCCGCTTTGTGCGGATTGCCAGCCATTAAGGGCCGACCCTTCTTCTACCTTCGTCGAAACAAAAAATCGTAACTAACTGAAAATTAAAGTCTAATCAAAAGATGGAATGGCGGTTGCCCTGATAGTACGTATTTGACGAGTTTGATGCCCCGCACAGCTCGGTAAGGGATACGCATAACCACAATCGATATCGGGAGAATTCGCCATGTCTATCAAGACACACGCCGTGACCGCCACTCTTGCGGGGGCCATGTGCTTCGCCACTGTGGCACAAGCCGACCGTGAGGATTGGCCGGAAAACTTTACCGTAGGCACCGCCAGCCAAGGCGGCACTTACTTCGTGTATGGCTCCGGCTGGGCCAATATGATCGCCGATGAACTAGGGCTTTCGGGCGGCGGCGAAGTCACCGGCGGCCCCAATCAGAACCTGGCTCTGGTGCAAAACGGTGATGTCGCCCTCGGCTTGACGACGATGGGTCCGGCTGCCGATGCCGTGGCCGGCAAGAGCTCGCTGGCACCGGGCGTAAAAATGGATAACGTCTGCGCCTTGTTCCCGATGTACGAGACGCCGTTTTCCATCACCACGCTTGCCGACAGCGGTATCGAGTCGATCTCCGATATCCCCGACGGCGCCAGCATCGGCTTTGGCCCGGCGGCCTCCACATCGGACACCTATTTCCCGGCCATGCTCGAGACCCTGGGCGTCGAATTCGACCGTCGTAACGGCGGCTGGAATGACCTGGGCGGCCAATTGCAGGACGGCCTGATCGACGTCATCGCCTTCGCTGCCGGTATTCCGATTCCCGCCGTCAGCCAACTCGAGGTACAAACCGACGTCAATATCGTCGAGTTCACCGAGGAAGAGCAGGCGAAGGTGATGGAGGAATTCCCGGTCTCGGCATTCTCGATTCCTGCCGATACCTACCAGACCCTCGAGGAAGATGCTCGCGCGGTCTCCATGTGGAACTTCACCATCGCCGGCTGCAATCTCCCCGAGGACCTCGTCTACGAGATCACCAAGCTGAGCATGGAAAACAACGACAAGATGCGTGATATCCACCGCAGCGCCGAATTCAGCATTCCCGAGAACCTCAAGTACAACACCGTACTGCCCTTCCATCCGGGTGCGGTGCGCTGGTACGAGGAAAATGGCTACGAGATCCCTGAGGAACTGAAGCGCTAAGTCGGTCGTGTATCTAAATGCCGCCCCGCATCAAGATGTGGGGCGGCATGCATCTCCTCCCACTCACACCCAAGGGTGTTTTCATGTCTCAACGTTCCCAATCCCGTGACGAGGGAGCCGACGACGTCGTCCAGTCCGTCAATGCCGACGGCGTCGATGAGGTCGCTGTCGAATCCAACCGACGCCTCTACGACGGATGGCAATGGTGGCTCTTCGGCGCCCTGGCCATCGTCTATTCGCTATTTCACCTGGTCTCGCTCAACATCTACCCTCTCGAGACTTGGTCGTTTCGCATTCTGCACATCGCCGGCGCCCTGATCCTGGGCTATGGCTTCTACGCCGGTACACATTTCGCCGAGACCCCGCAAGCGCGCTCGAGCGCCTGGATGCGCTGGTTGAGCTACGCCATGTTGATTCCGGCGTTCTACGCCTTGGTTCGCACGGCGATGATGTATCAAACGATGAACGATGGCGCCATGCGCATTGCCCCCGAGATCGAGGCTTGGCACTTCGGCTATCCGTTGCTGCTGGCCACCGTGGCAGGCATCGTGCTGTCGTGGAGCTATCGCCAGGTACGTGACGGGCTGTCGCCGGCGGATGCAGTGTTGATGGTCTGCTCGCTGGCCGTGGCCGGCTATCTGCTGGTGATGTTCAACAGCCAGCTACGCGCCTCTACCGGTACGTCCTTCGCCCCCATGGGGATGTCCTATGCGGCCATCGCCGGTTCGCTGCTGATTCTTGAGTTGACACGTCGCGTCGCCGGTCTGGCACTGGTAATCATCTCCACGATATTCCTGGTTTATGTCTTCGTCGGCCCGCATCTTCCAGGGTTTCTTGGCTACCCGGGCCTCTCGGTGGGTCGATTCTTCAGCCAGGTCTACACCGATGCCGGCATTCTCGGCCCCACCACTGCCGTGTCCTCGACGTACATCATCTTGTTCATCATCTTCGCGGCGTTTCTGCAGGCGTCCAAAGTCGGTGACTATTTCGTCAACTTCGCCTTCGCCGCCGCGGGACGAGCGCGTGGCGGACCCGCCAAGGTTTCCATTTTCGCCTCTGGCTTGATGGGCATGATCAATGGCACCTCCGCCGGCAACGTGGTTTCCACCGGCTCGCTGACCATCCCGCTGATGAAGAAGGTGGGCTATCCGCCACGCAGTGCCGGGGCCATCGAGGCGGCCGCTTCCACCGGCGGGCAGATCATGCCCCCGATCATGGGCGCTGGGGCCTTCATCATGGCCGAGATCACCGGCATTCCTTACACCGAGATTGCCATCGCCGCATTGATCCCGGCCATCCTGTACTTCGCCTCGGTCTATTTCATGGTCGATTTCGAGGCCGCTCGCAAAGGCATGCGGGGCATGCGCAAGGACGAGATCCCGCGTTTCTCGAAACTCGTCAAACACGTCTACCTGTTCGCGCCGATCATCATTCTGATCGCGGCGCTGTTCATGGGTTACTCGGTGATTCGCGCGGGCACGCTGGCGACGGCATCCGCCGCCGTGGTGAGTTGGGTCTCGCCTAACAAGATGGGAATACGTGCCATCCTCAAGGCACTCCAGCTGGCCGGGACGATGTCGATTCAGATCATCGCCGTGTGCGCCTGTGCCGGGTTGATCGTCGGCGTGATCGCGCTGACAGGGGTTGGAGCGCGCTTCTCGTCGTTGCTGCTCGGCCTGGCAGGCGTCAGCCAATTGTTAGCGCTGATCTTCGCCATGTGCATCAGTATCCTGCTGGGCATGGGCATGCCGACCACCGCCGCTTACGCCGTCGCGGCATCCGTGGTGGCTCCCGGCTTGATCGACATCGGCATTCAGCCACTGGTGGCACACTTCTTCGTGTTCTATTTCGCGGTCGTGTCAGCCATCACACCGCCGGTGGCGCTGGCGTCCTACGCGGCAGCGGGAATCTCGGGCGACAACGCCATGGGAACCTCCGTGGCCTCGTTCAAGATCGGCCTGGCGGCCTTCATCGTGCCGTTCATGTTCTTCTACAGCCCAGCCATGCTGATGGAGGGCTCGTGGCTACAGATCCTGCGTGTCGGTGTCACTGCGACACTCGGCATCGTGCTGCTGTCAGCCACCGTGCAAGCGTGGTTCTTCGGACCGGTCAAGGCATGGCAGCGCCTGGTGATGCTGATAGGTGCGCTGTGCATGATTTATGGCGGCATCTACACCGATATCATCGGCCTGATGATCGGCGTGGGGCTGTTCGCTATGCAACGCACTCGGAATGGCACGTCTACCGCCACGCCGCACTGACTTGCGGGGATCGTGCCACCTCCACATGCCCCCGTTCGGCTTGGCCGTTCGGGGGCGTGATGTGTAGTAACCGAAAAAACACGACCTCGGTGCTTAACTTTCCACGTTGGCCTGTGCTAATAGTGAAGTGAGGTCTTGGCCTATTACTGCTGCGCAAGGAGGTTGCCATGGGTAACGTTTCGTCCCCACGCACCGCCCGGGTCATTGACCTGGACACCATGAGGCAGCGACGTCAGGCCCAGCGCCGCATTCTACGCCTGGCGCCTGAACTGGATGGCCTCGAGATGCTGTATCATCTGGCTTCGGACCCAGAGACACTGTATGGCATGCCGCTGTTGGCTTGGGGACTACGCGAAAGCGGCGAGGTGGTTGGCTTGGTGCCTTGGATGGAGGCCCTGACCGCCTGCCATGAGATGGACAGTCCCGATCATGGGCACTTTTTCGGCTATCGCGATCCCGAAACGGAAGAAATCTTCCACTCGCCGCCCGAGCATAAAGTCTATGAACTGGAACATGCCGCCGCGTATTTCGATTACGAAGAAACGTCGGCACCGACCCTGATACAGCAGTTGCCCGATACCCAGGGTACGCATGCGCTGTGCCTCGCCAGCGACGGGGAGAGCTGGCAACTCAAGCAGGTATTTGGCTGGCGCTTGTACAACGACGGCAATGTGGAATCGCTACTCGTCGATGAAAAACGTGTCGAGCAGACGCCGATCGTGGCTGGCGATGCCTGCCTCTATGCCGGCCATAGCCGCCATGCGACGGTGTATTACTTCCAGCGTCATATCGCCAATCAGATCAAGCAACAGGACCCCACCACAATGGAGGCCCTCGCCGTGATGACGACGCCTTCCTCATCGTCTTGACGGAGAGGCGCGTCACGCTAGACGAATGACATAGCGGTAACGCTCGTCTTCTTCCTGCGACTGGGCGACGAGTTCATGGCCCAGGAAGGTGCAGAACTTGGGGACGTCGCGCGTCGTGGCAGGATCCGTGGCGATGACTTCCAGAAGTTGGCCAACGTTCATGTCCCGCACCTGATTGTGCATCATCATGATCGGTTCGGGACAATACAGGCCGGAAGTATCCAGCACGGCATCCGGCGTGGGCAGGGACGTATCGGGATCGGACATAAATGACGTAACCTCGTGTTCGCTCAGGTTCGATGATGCGCTATCGCCGTGGCGACCTCAATCCTGCAAGTACACATGCACGGTCACTTCCTCGCGATCGTGGTAAAGGTGTCGAGCGCGTATCCGTGCCCGCACACCGGCTCGATGCAGGCTATCCTCAAGGCGTGCCAGGCAACGTGCCACTTCTTCCCAGCGCTTCTTCATGGGCAGTTTCAGGTTGAAGATCGCTTCACGGCACCACTTCTGGATCAACCAGCGCTCCACCATGTCGATGACACGCATGGGTTTGTCGACGATGTCACACACTAACCAGTCTAGACGCATCGGGGGCTCCCAGACGAAGGCATCCTCGCGCAGGTGCTCGACTTGCCCCGTGGCCATCAGCGTCGCGTCCATGGGGCCATTGTCGATGGCATAGACATACATGCCTTGGCGCACGAGCTGATAGGTCCAGCCTCCGGGGGCGGCGCCGAGATCGGCCGCCTGCATGGCATCGTTGAGGCGTGCCGGCCAGGCGTCACGCGGTACGAAGACATGCCAGGCTTCTTCGAGCTTGAGGGTCGAGCGACTCGGCGCTTCACGCGGGAACTTCAGGCGCCATATGCCGCCGAGATGCTCGGCACGGTTACCAGGGAAGCTGATCGCCAGCTGGACACGATCCCCCGCCGTCCAGAATAGATGCAAGCGCCGGCCACCCGCCTTACGACGCAACGCACCGCGTTTTTTGAGCGTGCTTTCCAACGGCTTGCTCAAGGCTTTCATCAAACCGGCCAGCGCCTTCTCTTCGTTGGTATCCGGCGTTTCCTGCCAGACCGATTCAAACGACCAGCCGCTGGCGACGACGAGCTCGATGATCGCCGTCAGCCGGTCGTCGCGTGGCAAGTCTTCCAAGGGCGGAAACGCCACCAGCGATTGTCGCGCGAACACCAGAGCCTCGAGCGGTAGGCGACGATGCACGTCATTGGCAGGTGTAACGGGGTCGAGCACGAAACGCACATGGCCGCTGCCCGGCGCCGCGATGGGGTATCCCACCTGCCCCATGTCGGCGACCTTGTCCGAGAGTTCGGCGCTCAGGTCCTTCTCGAAACCGGGACGGCAATAGAGTAGCCACTCGTGCGGACAGACGGCCATGTTGGACTCCAGAATCGGCGGGCCGGCAGTCTAACGAGCGGAGAGTACGCGAGGCAAGCAATCATGCCTCGCGCCCTATTCCAGTACTGTTCGTACCACGCACGTCTGACGCCTTTCTACGCCAGGCGCCGCTGGGTCTTTTCATCGAACAAGACGGCGCGACTCAAGTCGGCGCGCAATGCCACTCTGTCGCCCGCCACTACGCGACTCTTCGGACCGAGGCGGGCAGTTATCTCGTTGCCACCCAGCCACGCTTGCAGCAAGGTATCCGCGCCGGTCGGCTCGACCACCGTCGCCGTCACCTCAAGCCGCGTGCCCTCACCTGACGTTTCTTGTATGGCGTCGTCTTCGAGAAAATGCTCGGGCCGCAATCCCAGAATCAGACGCTCGCCGACGCGGGCCGATAATTCCTGGGTGTCACGCTCCACGGGCCACGGCAACGTCAACGCCACCTCGCCTTGTTCCTCATCGTGGACTTGCAAGGCATAACCGCTTGCCCCTGCATGACTCACGAGCGTGACGGGAAGGAAGTTCATCGATGGCGAACCCATGAAGCCTGCCACGAACATGTCCACGGGATCGTTATACACCTCATGGGGCGTACCTAGCTGCAGGATTTCTCCATCGCGCATCACCGCGATTCGATCGGCCAGCGTCATGGCCTCGATCTGATCGTGCGTGACATAGACGATGGTGGTCCCGAGGCGCTGGTGCAATTTCTTGATCTCGGTGCGCATTTCCACGCGCAGCTTGGCATCCAGGTTCGAGAGCGGTTCGTCGAACAGATAGATCTGCGGCTCGCGCGCCAAGGCGCGGCCCATGGCCACGCGCTGGCGCTGCCCACCCGAGAGTTGCGAAGGCTTGCGGTCAAGCAGCGGCGTGATTTGCAACAGCTCGGCCACACGCGAGACAGCCTCCTCACGCTGGGCCTTGGGCATCTTGCGCATCTCCAATCCGAAGGAAATGTTCTGCCGCACGTTCATGCTCGGATAGAGTGCATAGGACTGAAACACCATGGCAATATCGCGCTCGGACGGCGTATGCCAAGTCACGTCTTCATCACCGATGCGTATTTCGCCACTAGTGACGGGCTCGAGCCCTGCGATGGTGTTCATCAATGTCGATTTCCCGCAGCCCGAGGGGCCGACCAGGATCAGGAACTCCCCGGAATCGATCGCCAGGGAAATATCCTTGAGTACCTGCGTGCTACCGAACGTCTTGTTGACGTGACGGATGTTCAAAGCGGACATAATGACCTCTGTAATCAACCCTTGACGGATCCCGCGGTCAACCCGCGCACGAAATATTTTCCGGCCAGCACATACACCACCAATGTCGGCAAGGCGGCGATCATGGCCGCTGCCATGTCGACGTTGTACTCCTTAACGCCGGTGGAGGTGTTGACCATATTGTTGAGTGCCACCGTCACCGGCTGCGAGTCGAAACCCGCGAACGACACCCCAAACAAGAAGTCATTCCAGATCTGGGTGAATTGCCAGATGACCGTCACGGTGATGATGGGACCCGATACCGGCAGCAGAATGCGCCAGAAAATGCGCCAGAAACCCGCGCCGTCTAGCTTGGCGGCGGCGATCATTTCATCGGGTATCGACACGTAATAGTTACGGAAGAAAAGCGTCGTGAACGCGATGCCATACACCACATGCACAAGCACCAAGCCACTGGTGGAACTAGCCAGCCCCAGCCAGCCCAACGTCCTCGCCATGGGCATGAGCACCACCTGGAACGGGACGAAACAACCGAACAGCAGCAGTGCAAAGCACAGGTTCGCGCCGCGAAAACGCCATTTGGTCAACACATAGCCATTAAGCGCGCCCACGAAAGAGGAAATCGCCACGGCGGGCACGACGATGGCTATCGAGTTGAGGAAATACCCCGACATGCCATCGCACCGCATACCGGTACAGGCCGACCCCCATGCCTTGCTCCAGGCTTCGAAGGAAATCGTGCTGGGCAGCGACAAGAGGCCACCGGCACGAATGTCATCCAGGGGTTTAAGCGACGTCAGAAGCATTACCACGAGCGGCAATAGATACACCAGCGCCGCCACGATCAGCAGCGTATATAGCCCGCCTCGCCATAGCCGTGCCGAGGTCGTATGTCGACGTACCATGTTAGCCATGTCGCTGCCCTCGCAATTCGGAATACAGATACGGCACCAGGATCGCCAACACGCCACACAGCATCATGATCGCGCTCGCCGACCCCAGGCCGATCTGCCCCCGTGTAAAGGTGTGGGCGTACATGAAAGTGGCGGGCAGGTCGGTCGCGTAGCCGGGTCCGCCTCCCGTCAGCGCCATGACCAGATCGAAACTCTTGATGGCGATATGGGCGAGAATCATCACGGCACTGAACACCACGGGGCGTAGGCTCGGCAGGACGATGCGTGTGTAGATACGTGGCAAACTGGCGCCATCCAGCGCCGCCGCCTGAAAGAGGCTGTCGTCGATACTCCTGAGACCGGCCAGGAACAAGGCCATCACGAACCCGGATGCTTGCCATACGGCGGCGATCACCAAGGTGTAAATAGCCATGTCGCTATCGACGAGCCAGTTGAAGGTAAAGTCTTCGAATCCCCAGCCACGCACCATCGCCTGGATACCCAACCCTGGGTTGAGCAACCAGCGCCAGACGACCCCGGTCACGATCAAGGAAAGCGCCATCGGGTAGAGATAAATCGTGCGCAGCGCGCCTTCCTGTCGGATACGCTGATCGAGAAAAATCGCGAGCAGTAGCCCTATCACCAGACAGCTCACGATGAACAAGCCACCGAACACCACCAGGTTAGTAGCCGCCACGTGCCAGCGTTCATTGGCAAAAAGTCGCGCGTACTGCGCGAAACCCACGAAATCGTATTGCGGCAACATCCGCGAGTTGGTCAGTGAAAGCAGAAACGTCCAGAGCATGTAGCCATAGACGAAAAACAACGCCACCCCGAGCGAGGGCGCAACGACAAGACGGGGCAATACACGTTCGATATGGCCGGCCAGAGAGCGACGGTGTCGTCGCTCGACGGTAGCAGGCGCAGGTACATTTGATGGCATCGACGATATCCTTTTGACAAGACACGATTGCTCGCTGCCGACTCAAGCCTCGGCAGCGAGCAACGACTCACCTCACTCGGCCGCGCGTACGGCGCTGACCAGTCGCTCTGAGGCGGTCTCGGCCTTCATGTCAGGATCATTGAAGAAGTTGGTGATGACATCGAATACCGCACCTTGCTGGCTGTCCGACACCGCCATGCCATGCGCCAGACTAGGCACCAGCCCCTTTTCGTCCATGGCGACATCGAAGGCTTCACGCGAAGCCTTGGCGCAGGCATCGAAATCGTCGAGGGAGACGTCCAAGCGCACCGGGATCGACCCTTTGGCTTGGTTGAACTGGACCTGGAAATCCTTCGACAGAACGATACTCGCCAGGTCCAGTTGGGCCTGTTGCTGACCTTCGTCGTCAACATCGAACATGGCCAGGCTATCGGTGTTGTAGGAGAACATGCTTTCGGTCATCGGCGGGGCGACACATTCATAGTCCTCGCCCGGCGTCATGCCCGCAGCGGTGAACTCTCCCTTGGCCCAGTCGCCCATGATCTGCATGGCCGCCTTGCCACCGATGACCATCGATGTGGCGATGTTCCAGTCACGGCCAGCGATGTTGTCGTCCATCGTGCCGCGTAGCTTCTTGAAGGTCTTGAGCGACTCGATCATGGTGTCACTGGTCAGCGCCTCAGGGTCCAGATCGACGAACGCCTTGCGATAGAAATCGCCACCCCCGATCCCCATCATGACCACTTCGAAAACGGTCGCGTCCTGCCAGGGCTGGCCACCGTGAGCGAGCGGAATGTAGCCCGCCTCGCGAATCTTGTCGGCCGCGTCAAAGAACTCGTCCCAGGTCTGCGGCACGTGATCAACACCCGAATCTTCTAGAACCTCGGGGTTGGCCCAGATCCAGTTGATACGGTGAATATTCACGGGAACGGCCGCATAATGCCCTTCGACTTTATCGGCGGCGGCGACTTCTTCGGGGAGGAAATCGTCCCAACCATCGGCTTCGGCAGCTTTATCGATATTGCCGAGGAATCCCATGTCGCCCCACTCTTTAATCAAAGGCCCCTTGATTTGCGCCACCGCCGGTGGATTTCCCGAAATCGCACGCGATTTGAGTACCGTCATGGCGCTATCGCCCGCGCCGCCGGCCACCGCGAAATCTTTCCAGGTGTGGCCCTTGGCCTCGAGCTTTTCCTTGAGCAGATTGGCGGCCTTGGCTTCGCCTCCCGAGGTCCACCAATGGAGAACCTCGATTTCAGCGGCATTGGCCTGCCCCACGGCAGCAGACAGCAGAGCACCTGCGGCGAGCGCATGGATCGTTTTCATGGCGTAACTCCTTATGGTTGTTATCGCGACATGGGTCGCTCATCACGAGGGGATGCCCCGTGTCTTACCAGTTTTGGGAGCGGCCAGCGAAGCGTCGACGGGGCAAGAAAGAGAGAAAGAAGGCCCAAAGGGCGGTCATGCCCAGCACTGTTCACGCTCGAATGAATGGCGCAATCCGTGACTGTTATCGTTATTACGTCAGTCCCTTGTTGGCGACCATGAGCCAGCGGATCGAACGCCCCCGATCCCTGGGTTCGAGCGTAGCGTATGCCAACATGCGTTTGGGTTACCGAGTCTTACAAAGTCTTGGCGACATATTGCAGCTCTGTAATATTCAACTCAGCCACATCTAGGGAACTCAATGCGCCAAGGGTAGGCTTAGCTGAACGCTCAATCCTCCTTCGCTGGACTCATTCAAGTAGATCTCACCACCATGGGCGCGCACGATATGCCGCGCAATGGCAAGCCCCAGGCCACTGCCCCCCGTGTGACGACTCCGTGAAGGCTCGAGCCGCACGAAAGGCTCGAAGACACGTTCCCGCTGTGCCTGGGGAATACCCGGCCCATCGTCACTGATGCCGATGACGATATGCTCGTAATCCCGGTGAAGAGCGATATCCACATGCTGCGCATAAAAAATGGCGTTCTCTATGAGATTGGCCAGACAACGCTTGAGTGCCAAGGGTTTCGCCGACAGCCACCCCGCATGCCCTTCAAGATGGATCGAAGCACCTTCATGCACGGCAAGCTCCTCCATGAGATCTTTCACCAGTGCGTCTACGTCGATCGCGGAGGCCGTCTCATGGAGATCCAATCCTTTCACCGAAGCCAAGGCCCCTTTCACCAACTGATTCATTTCATCCAAGGAGTGTATGAAAGCCTCACGCTGAGCGGGTGAGTCGAGCATCTCGGCGCGCAGGCGTAAGCGTGTGATGGGGGTTTTGAGATCATGCGAAATGGCGGAAAACAAGCGTTCACGCTCCTCGACCTGATGGCGAATCCGTTCACTCATGCGATTGAACGCCATCGCAGTATCGCGCAATTCACGTGGTCCGCGTTCGGCAAGCGGCGGGGATTCCAGATCGTCTCCCAGACGTCTTGCCGCTTTGGCCAGGATCGAGAGCGGCCGCGTCGACCTGCGTATTCCCCATAACGACAACATGATGACCGTCAGCAAGACGGCCATGGAGACGAAAAGTCGATCCCCGGATAACCAAGTGGCATCTTCCAGGGACTCCGCCATGGGCAAGGAGGTCGCGACGAACAACCAATTGCCCCCTTCGAGAGGCATTTGCACAACGAGGATTGGCGTCGACAACGGTGTGATAGCCAAGCTGCGGTGCGCCCAATGTGCGGGAAGCTCCGCGAGGGGAACTTCATTATTGAATACACGCAGGTCGCCGGGCTGTGAAAACCCGATGTACATCTCGCGTTGCCCAAGCTCTTGCTCGAGCCCATCTCGCAAATTAGCGGCCACCATCTCACGTGCGTTGCCCCCACTCGTACTCGGCAAGGCGATGCGGTGATCGTTGACGCTGACGAAGAAGCGAGTCCCGCCCATATCGCGCAATTGATCGAGCACGATGTGCCGATACTCATATGGCAACGAACTGAAATAACGTACGGTGGCGGCCAAACTTTCGGCTAGATGACGCGACAGAGTATCGAGCCGCACCAGGCGCTCACGGTTTTCCTGCCAACTCCAGATCCCGTAGCTGGCAATCTGCGCACCTAACACGCCCAGCAGCATGATCAATACGAAGCGACCCCTGAGGGTTCGCGGACGCCACCACCGCTTCACATCACCGATTCCACGGGGGCTGCCAGGACATAACCTGCTCCGCGCACGGTACGGATCAATTGCGAATGCTGGGCATCTTCTCCCAGGCGCTGACGCAAGCGGCAGACGTGTACATCGATGGAGCGATCCAAGGGCGGCGCTCGGCGTCCCCGGCTAAGGTCGAACAAGCGCTCGCGGGACAGCACCTGCTCGGGATGATCCAGAAATACACCCAGCAGTTGATAATCCGCTCCCGATAGATGACTTCGGTTACCCGCATCGTCGATCAACTCACGCGTAATCCTATCGAGCGACCAGGGTCCGAATCGGACGATGCGTGTGGCCGCGGCTGGTAATGGCTTGACGCGGCGCAAGATCGCTTTGACGCGCGCCAGTAGTTCACGCGGATTGAACGGCTTGGCCAAATAGTCGTCGGCTCCTAGTTCGAGTCCGAGAATACGGTCGGTTTCATCCACACTCGCGGTCAGCATGATGATGGGCAAGCTGCTATGCCGGCGAAGATCGCGACAAAGCGACAATCCATCTTCTCCCGGCATCATGATGTCGAGTATCAGTAAATCGGGATCTTCATCGCGTATCAAGGTAGGTAAGGCATCGCCGTCTTCCCCCAATACGACCTTGAAGCCATGTCGCTCGAGGTAAGTTTGCAACAGTTCACAAATTTCGGCGTCGTCATCGATGACGGCCACTGTCGTATGATTCATCGTCATAGTGGGAGACGCTCCCTGCCGCTGCTTCCCAATTCGACAGAAGGCACTGCGGATATTTGTTGGTTATCGTCGCGATTCTTTATCGATGATGCGATGGCCTCCCCTACTCATCAAGCGAATCATGGGGCGACACGACCAAAGGGGGAGGAATATAACGTACATACGCAATATGGGTGAGTTTTATGAGCGCTGTGACGATACTCGACGTAGTAGCTTTTCATTCGACAGCATCAAACGCATTGTTTTTTCAGCCCCATAAACGACAAAACCCCAGCTTCGCATGAAGCTGGGGTTTTAGAATAAATGCCTGACGCATGACCCGGCCGGCGCGCCGGGACTCGCCGTGGGGAGGCCCCTAAACGAGTGAACCCCGACCAAAGGCCGGGGTTCGGAATAAATGCCTGACGATGACCTACTCTCGCATGGGGAAGCCCCACACTACCATCGGCGCTAAGCGGTTTCACTGCTGAGTTCGGCATGGGATCAGGTGGGACACGCTCGCTATGGTCGTCAGGCGAAACAGGTGTCGTGGCCCTCAGGGCCACAACGCAATCGGGAATAAGCTGACGCGATCGTCTCACACGCATCCGGGATCGGCTCGTCACCAGACCCTTTGGGTGTTATATGGTCAAGCCTCACGGGCCATTAGTACACGTTAGCTCAACGCCTTGCAGCGCTTCCACACCGTGCCTATCAACCAGCTGGTCTCGCTGGGCCCTTCAGGAGGCTCGAGGCCTCGGGGAGATCTCATCTTGAAGGGGGCTTCCCGCTTAGATGCTTTCAGCGGTTATCCCGTCCGCACATAGCTACCCGGCAATGCCACTGGCGTGACAACCGGAACACCAGAGGTGCGTCCACTCCGGTCCTCTCGTACTAGGAGCAGCCCTTCTCAAATCTCCAACGCCCACGGCAGATAGGGACCGAACTGTCTCACGACGTTCTAAACCCAGCTCGCGTACCACTTTAAATGGCGAACAGCCATACCCTTGGGACCGACTTCAGCCCCAGGATGTGATGAGCCGACATCGAGGTGCCAAACACCGCCGTCGATGTGAACTCTTGGGCGGTATCAGCCTGTTATCCCCGGAGTACCTTTTATCCGTTGAGCGATGGCCCTTCCATACAGAACCACCGGATCACTAGAACCTGCTTTCGCACCTGCTCGACGTGTCTGTCTCGCAGTCAAGCACCCTTATGCTCTTGCACTCGATGCACGATTTCCAACCGTGCTGAGGGTACCTTCGTGCTCCTCCGTTACGCTTTGGGAGGAGACCGCCCCAGTCAAACTACCCACCACACACTGTCCTCGACCCGGATAACGGGCCCAAGTTAGAACGCCAATGATGCCAGGCTGGTATTTCAAGGGTGGCTCCCCTGGGACTGGCGTCCCAGGTTCCAAGCCTCCCAGCTATCCTACACAAGCAACATCAGCATCCAGTGTGAAGCTATAGTAAAGGTTCACGGGGTCTTTCCGTCTAGCCGCGGGGACACCGCATCTTCACGGCGATTTCAATTTCACTGAGTCTCGGGTGGAGACAGCGTGGCCATCATTACGCCATTCGTGCAGGTCGGAACTTACCCGACAAGGAATTTCGCTACCTTAGGACCGTTATAGTTACGGCCGCCGTTTACCGGGGCTTCGATCAAGCGCTTCGCCGGAGCTAACGCCATCAATTAACCTTCCGGCACCGGGCAGGCGTCACACCCTATACGTCCGCTTACGCGTTAGCAGAGTGCTGTGTTTTTAATAAACAGTTGCAGCCACCTGGTATCTTCGACCGGCTCGAGCTCAGAACGCGAAGTCCGTCACCCTATGCCGGCGCACCTTCTCCCGAAGTTACGGTGCCATTTTGCCTAGTTCCTTCACCCGAGTTCTCTCAAGCGCCTTGGGATTCTCACCCTGACCACCTGTGTCGGTTTGGGGTACGGTCGCATGTGATCTGAAGCTTAGAGGCTTTTCCTGGAAGCGTGGCATCGATGACTTCCAGACCGTAGTCTGTTCGTCTCGCCTCTCGGCCTTGAGGATCCGGATTTCCCTGAACCCTCGGCCTACCGGCTTTCACCAGGACAACCAACGCCTGGCTCACCTAGCCTTCTTCGTCCCCCCATCGCAATCACATCCGGTACGGGAATATTAACCCGTTTCCCATCGACTACGCCTTTCGGCCTCGCCTTAGGGGCCGACTCACTCTGCTCCGATTGACGTCGAACAGAAACCCTTGGTCTTCCGGCGTGCGGGGTTTTCACCCGCATTATCGTTACTCATGTCAGCATTCGCACTCGTGATATCTCCAGCGCGCTTCTCAACGCCCCTTCACAGACTTACACGACGCTCCTCTACCACTCATCCAGAGGATGAGTCCGTAGCTTCGGCACCTGGTTTGAGCCCCGTTACATCTTCCGCGCAGGCCGACTCGACTAGTGAGCTATTACGCTTTCTTTAAAGGATGGCTGCTTCTAAGCCAACCTCCTAGCTGTCTAAGCCTTCCCACATCGTTTCCCACTTAACCAGAATTTGGGGGCCTTAGCTGACGGTCTGGGTTGTTTCCCTTTTCACAACGGACGTTAGCACCCGCTGTGTGTCTCCCACGCTGCACTCATCGGTATTCGGAGTTTGCCTCGGGTTGGTAAGCCGGGATGGCCCCCTAGCCGAAACAGTGCTCTACCCCCGACGGTGATACGTGAGGCGCTACCTAAATAGCTTTCGAGGAGAACCAGCTATCTCCGGGCTTGATTAGCCTTTCACTCCGATCCACAGCTCATCCCAGCATTTTTCAACATACTTGGGTTCGAGCCTCCAGTCAGTGTTACCTGACCTTCACTCTGGCCATGGATAGATCGCCCGGTTTCGGGTCTATATCCAGCGACTCATCGCCCTGTTAAGACTCGGTTTCCCTACGCCTCCCCTAGTCGGTTAAGCTCGCCACTGAATATAAGTCGCTGACCCATTATACAAAAGGTACGCAGTCACAGAACGAGTCTGCTCCTACTGCTTGTACGCATACGGTTTCAGGATCTATTTCACTCCCCTCGCCGGGGTTCTTTTCGCCTTTCCCTCACGGTACTGGTTCACTATCGGTCAGCCAGGAGTATTTAGCCTTGGAGGATGGTCCCCCCGTCTTCAGTCAAGGTTTCACGTGCCCCGACCTACTCGATTTCACCAATGCGGGTTTTCGGTTACGGGACTATCACCCACTATGGCCGGCCTTTCCAGGCCGTTCACCTAACCGTGCATTGACTTAAGGGCTAGTCCCCGTTCGCTCGCCGCTACTCAGGGAATCTCGGTTGATTTCTTTTCCTCGGGGTACTTAGATGTTTCAGTTCCCCCGGTTCGCCTCCCAACCCCTATGAATTCAGGGTGGGATACCCAGCTGATGCTGGGTGGGTTTCCCCATTCAGAAATGCCCGGGTCGTAGGTTGTTTGCCACCTCACCGAGCCTTATCGCAGGCTACAACGTCTTTCATCGCCTCTGGCTGCCTAGGCATCCACCGTATGCGCTTCATCGCTTGACCATATAACCCCAAAGGGTCTGGCCTGGCGACGAACACGATTTTGCCGGATACGCTTGAGACGTATCGTCTTGCTTTGTCAGCTTATTCCACATTGTTAAAGAGCATTGCTCTATTCGATCAGGTAATTCATTGTGAGCGCTTACCCAGGGGGGATGCGCGGTCGTTTAAGGAGGTGATCCAGCCGCAGGTTCCCCTACGGCTACCTTGTTACGACTTCACCCCAGTCATGAACCACACCGTGGTGATCGCTCTCCCGAAGGTTAAGCTAACCACTTCTGGTGCAGTCCACTTCCATGGTGTGACGGGCGGTGTGTACAAGGCCCGGGAACGTATTCACCGTGCCATTCTGATGCACGATTACTAGCGATTCCGACTTCGCGGAGTCGAGTTGCAGACTCCGATCCGGACTGAGACCGGCTTTTCGGGATTAGCTTCAGCTCGCGCTTTCGCAACCCTTTGTACCGGCCATTGTAGCACGTGTGTAGCCCTACCCGTAAGGGCCATGATGACTTGACGTCGTCCCCACCTTCCTCCGGTTTGTCACCGGCAGTCTCCCTAGAGTTCCCGACCGAATCGCTGGCAAATAGGGACAAGGGTTGCGCTCGTTACGGGACTTAACCCAACATTTCACAACACGAGCTGACGACAGCCATGCAGCACCTGTCTCTGCGCTCCCGAAGGCACCCCGGAATCTCTTCCGGGTTCGCAGGATGTCAAGGGTAGGTAAGGTTCTTCGCGTTGCATCGAATTAAACCACATGCTCCACCGCTTGTGCGGGCCCCCGTCAATTCATTTGAGTTTTAACCTTGCGGCCGTACTCCCCAGGCGGTCGACTTATCGCGTTAACTGCGCCACTAAGTCCTCAAGGGACCCAACGGCTAGTCGACATCGTTTACGGCGTGGACTACCAGGGTATCTAATCCTGTTTGCTACCCACGCTTTCGCACCTCAGCGTCAGTGTCAGTCCAGAAGGCCGCCTTCGCCACTGGTATTCCTCCCGATCTCTACGCATTTCACCGCTACACCGGGAATTCTACCTTCCTCTCCTGCACTCTAGCCTGCCCGTTCCGGATGCCGTTCCCAGGTTGAGCCCGGGGCTTTCACACCCGGCGTGACACGCCGCCTACGCGCGCTTTACGCCCAGTAATTCCGATTAACGCTTGCACCCTCCGTATTACCGCGGCTGCTGGCACGGAGTTAGCCGGTGCTTCTTCTGCGAGTGATGTCGTCCGTACCGGGTATTGGCCGGCACGCTTTCTTCCTCGCTGAAAGTGCTTTACAACCCGAAAGCCTTCTTCACACACGCGGCATGGCTGGATCAGGCTTTCGCCCATTGTCCAATATTCCCCACTGCTGCCTCCCGTAGGAGTCCGGGCCGTGTCTCAGTCCCGGTGTGGCTGATCATCCTCTCAGACCAGCTACGGATCGTCGCCTTGGTGAGCCGTTACCCCACCAACCAGCTAATCCGACATAGGCTCATCCAATCGCGCGAGGTCCGAAGAGCCCCCGCTTTCTCCCGTAGGACGTATGCGGTATTAGCCTGGGTTTCCCCAGGTTATCCCCCACGACTGGGTAGATTCCTATGCATTACTCACCCGTCCGCCGCTCGTCAGCGTCCAGCAAGCTGGACCTGTTACCGCTCGACTTGCATGTGTTAGGCCTGCCGCCAGCGTTCAATCTGAGCCATGATCAAACTCTTCAGTTGAAAGTCTGATAGTCCGTTGAGCGGACCAAACTTGGTTCAAGACTAAAACGTTCTCAAAAAGACCCGAAGGTCTCTGACGAGTCGCTTGCCTTGATAGGTCGTGACTGGCACCCCTATCCTGAGCAAACGCCCACATGAATTACCTGATCGATTGTTAAAGAGCGGCTCCGGGCTCGCAAAACGAGAAGCGGAGCGCTTGCGTGTGCCCAATGGGCGCCTCGCAAGGAAGGCGTATTCTACCGAAAGCGCCGTGATTGTCAAGGCGTTAGCCGAGGTGACAATCGCTGACATCGCCTTGAACCGCGGCGTTGTCAGGGGCCTTTCGAGGTGCGGCGCATTTTACCGAAACCGGCGTCACTGTCAAGCGAGAAAGCCACCCGAAGGTTTGAATTTCTCAAGCACGTCAGCCACTTGCGCTACCTTTCCACCGCTGGCCACGAGGTCCGTCGCCGGCAGCGGATGCGTACTTTACGGACCTGACGGCGCGAACGCAAGGGGTTTTTCTCAGATCACGAAACGATCAACGAAACGATGTACCGGCGTGCTTTCCAGACGCGCCTGATCTGCGCACAGCGCCAGAATCTCATCGCAGTGACGTGGCGGGAAACGTGTCGCGAGGTTGGCGTGAAACTTCTCTTCCAGCAGTGGCATACCTTCCGCTCGGCGGCGGCGATGCCCGATGGGGTATTCGACGGCCACTTGATCGGTCTTACTTCCATCCTTGAAGAACACCTGAATCGCATTGGCGATGGAACGTTTATCGGCCTCGAGATACTCACGGCTGTAACGCGCGTCCTCGATCACTTCCATCTTGTCACGCAATCGATCGATGACAGTGTTCGCCGCATGGAAGGCATCCTCGTAGTGCTCGGCAACCAAGTGTCCGAAGATCAAGGGGACGGCCGTCATGTACTGAAGGCAATGATCGCGATCGGCAGGATTGGCCAGACGCCCTTCCTTGGAAATGATGCGAATCGCCGACTCATGGGTAGTGATCACGACCCTGTCGATGTCCTCCAGACGGTCCTTGACCTGAGGATGCAGCGTCACGGCTGCTTCGCAGGCGGTCTGGGCATGAAACTCCGCCGGAAAGCTGATCTTGAACAGCACGTTTTCCATGACATAGGAACCGTAGTCCTGACTGATACGGAAATGGCGATCATCTTCCGGTTTGAGCTGCTGGTCCTTGTTGGTCTTCGTGAACAGCACATCATAGAAGCCCCATTGCGGTGCACTCAGCACACCGGGGATACCCATTTCGCCACGCATGGCGATATCCGCCAGGCGCACGCCACGCGAGGTTGCATCGCCCGCCGCCCAGGACTTACGTGACCCGGCGTTCGGTGCATGCCGATAAGTGCGCAGGCTCTGGCCGTCGACGAAGGCATGCGACAACGCGGCGAGCAGCTGTTCGCGATCCGCCCCCATCAGCTTGGCGACCACCGCAGTCGAGGCTACCTTGACCAAGGCAACGTGATCGAGCCCTACCCGATTGAACGAGTTCTCTAGCGCCAGCACACCCTGAATCTCATGGGCCATGACCATCGCCTCGAGTACATCACGCACGGTCAGCGGCGCCTCGCCTTCGGCCACGCGCTTTTGCGACAGATGATCGGCAATCGCCAGGATTCCCCCCAGGTTGTCCGAGGGATGCCCCCACTCCGCCGCCAGCCAGGTATCGTTGTAATCCAGCCAGCGAATGATGGCGCCGATATCCCAGGCCGCCTTGACCGGGTCAAGACGCAGCTGGGTGCCCGGCACCCGTGCACCGTGAGGCACAACGGTCCCCTCGACCAACGGCCCTAGATGCTTGGTGCACTCGGGAAAGCGTAGTGCCAACAAGCCGCATCCCAGTGTATCCATCAAGCAGTAGCGGGCGGTTTCCAGTGCCTCCTGACCGGTGACACGATATTCCAGCACATAATCGGCGATCGCCTGCAGCTCGGGATCGTAGTCAGGGCGCTGGTTCTGTTCGACGTTGGCACTCATGTTGATTCCTTGAAGTCAGGCTCGAAGCTCGAAGCTCGAAGCTCGAAGCTCGAAGCTCGAAGCCAGTATTATTGACGCTGCCCGATCGGTAGCCACCCTTGCTTTTCAGGCCCCACATAATCCGCGCTGGGTCGGATGATGCGGTTGTTCTCGCGCTGCTCGAACACATGGGCGCACCAGCCAGTCAGCCGTGAACACACGAAGATCGGCGTGAACAGCTTGGTGGGAATGCCCATGAAGTGGTAGGCACTGGCGTGGAAGAAGTCGGCATTGCAGAACAGCTTCTTCTCACGCCACATCACCGCCTCGACACGCTCGGAGACAGGGTAAAGCCGCGAGTCGCCCACATCGTCGGCGAGACGCTTTGACCACTGCTTGATGATGGCGTTGCGCGGGTCGGATTCGCGATAGATTGCGTGCCCGAAGCCCATGACCTTTTCCTTGCGCTCGAGCATGCCCAGCAGCTCGCGCTCGGCCTCTTCAGGCGTTTGCCAGTCCTCGATCATCGCCATCGCCGCTTCGTTGGCTCCACCATGCAACGGGCCGCGTAACGAGCCGATAGCGCCGGTCACACAGGAATGAATATCCGACAGCGTCGAGGCGCACACACGGGCGGTGAAGGTCGAGGCATTGAACTCGTGCTCGGCGTAAAGAATCAACGAAACGTTCATCACCCGTGCATGTAACTCAGAAGCGGGCTTGCCGTGCAGCAAATGCAGGAAATGGCCGCCCACCGAGTCATCGTCGGTTTCGGTATCGATGCGCACGCCGTCATGGCTGAAGCGATACCAGTAGTTAATGATCGAGGGGAACGCCGCCAGCATTCGGTCGCTTTTATCCTGCTGCTCGGCGAAGCTCTCCTCGGTCTCGAGATTGCCCAGCATCGAGGCCCCGGTACGCATCACATCCATCGGATGGGCATCGGCGGGAATCTGCTCGAGCACCGCCTTCAGCGATGCGGGAAGGCCGCGCAGCGACTTGAGCCTGGCCACGTAGGCGTCCAGCTCCTTCTGGTTGGGCAACTTGCCCTTGAACAACAAATAGGCGACTTCCTCGAAGCGAGCGTTCTCGGCGAGGTCGTGAATGTCATAGCCACGGTATGTCAATCCGGAGCCCGACTGGCCAACAGTGCATAACGCAGTGCTGCCGGCGCTCATGCCGCGCAAGCCGGTACTGGTGGGCGTGTTATCCGCCATGGCGAGCCTCCTTGTGCCAGATCGTTATCGTTTTGCCTTACGCTGATAGCGCCAGCCACACCGATCGCTTCACTGGTTCTCGTCGAACAAGGCATCCAGCTTGCGCTCGAAGGCGTGGTAATCGAGAAACTCGTAAAGCTCATCGCGCGTCTGCATCTTGTCGAGGACATCGCGCTGATGCCCATTGTCGTGAATGCTGCGATACACCTCGAGTGCCGCAGCATTCATGGCACGGAAGGCCGACAGCGGATACAGCACCATGCGGCAGCCCACGTCATGCAGTTCCTGCTGGGTGAACAGCGGCGTGGCGCCGAACTCGGTGATATTGGCCAGAATCGGCGCATTGACGCCCATGCAGAATGCACGGTAGTCCTCGAGGCTATGCACGGCCTCGGCGAAGATGGCATCGGCACCGGCTTCGAGACAGGCATTGGCGCGCTCGATGGCTGCTTCCAAGCCTTCCTTCTGGAAGGCATCGGTACGCGCAATCAAATAAAAATCGTCATCCAGACGTGCATCGGCTGCCGCCTTGATGCGATCCACCATCTCTTGCTGCGACACGATGGCCTTGTTGGGCCGGTGTCCACAGCGCTTCTGTGCGACCTGGTCTTCCAGGTGCACCGCCGCCACACCAGCGCGCTGCATTTCCTTGATGGTTCGCGCGATATTGAACGCCCCGCCCCAGCCTGTATCAATATCGACCAGCAGCGGGGTTTCCGAGGCCGCCGTAATACGCCGGGCGTCCTCGGCGACGTCGTTCATCGTGGTCATGCCTAGATCGGGCATGCCGAAGGACGCATTGGCCACGCCGCCCCCGGAGAGGTAAATCGCCGGATGCCCCACCTTCTCGGCCATGAGAGCCGTATAGGCATTGATGGTGCCGACGATCGGCAAGGGACGATGCGCGTCGAGCGCCGCACGGAAACGCGCGCCGGGAGCAGGATGACTCATGACGTCGTATTCTCCTCGAAATTGACATGGGCAGCCTGCTCCTCGAGTGTCTCGGCATAATGCTTGGCGACATTTTCGCGAGACGCGCTGACGTGGCGACGCATCAAGAGTTCGGCCAGTTCCTCGTCGCCCGCCTCGATGGCGTCGACGATACGGTGGTGCTCGACGAAGGCACGCTGCGGACGGGCGCCGCTGGCACTGAATTGCGTGCGGTAAAGGCGCACCAGGTAATAAAGGTCGTCACAGAGCATGGTCATCAGCATGCGATTGTGGCTGCCCTGCACGATGCAGTAATGGAAATCCAGATCACCCTCTCGCTGGAAATAGGCCTCGTCGCGCTGCAGGTTCTCCTGACGTTCGTGAACTGCCAGCACCTCGCGCAGTCCAGCGATTTCCGACGCCGTCATGTGCCGCGCCGCCAGGCGTGCCGCCATGCTCTCCAGAGCCTCGCGCAGATCGAACAACTCAAGCAGTTCACGCATGGAGAGCTTGACCACGCGTGCGCCGACATGCGGGATGCGCTCGATCAAGCGATGGGCTTCCAGGCGGCGCATCGCTTCGCGCAACGGGCCGCGCGAGATGCCATACGTCTTGGCCAGGCCTGGCTCGGTGATCTTGGCACCGGGTGCCAGTTCACCCCGCACGATGGCGCTTTGAAGTTGATGAAAGACGCGCTCGGCGAGTGTGCGCACTTCGGGAGCGTCGTCATGCCCAGTCGCCGACTGCCAAGCGTCATGAGAATCGGTGTTATGCGAAAAAGGAGGAAGCGTCATGTAATTGTCGACAATAAAGAATAAGTATTACTTTAGTAACCTACCCCAAAAGGGTCAACCGCCTGAAGCCCGGCGCTTCTACATCTTTCGCCGCATAGGCAGCGTACACCGGCAGCCATATTGTCGACAATCAATCGCCATCATTGTAAAGCGAAGACGCTTCTTGCAACAGGGAGGCGAGTCGCCGGGGTTTTTGAAACGGCAGGGAATGGTCAGTGCCCGGCAGTTCGATGTAACGCCAGTCGGACCGTCGCTGCGCCAATGTTGAGTGGTAGGCCTGCATAGCAGCGAGGCTTTTGCCGCCTACGATACTCGTCACGTTACGCTGCGCTTCAAGCAAGGCGTCGCGGTCGAGATGCCGAACGGCATCGGTCACGCAATCCAGCGCATTGGCGAATCCCAGAGGGCGGTGCGCGAGGCGGCGTATCATCATGCGCTCGGCCCGTGGGTTGCGCGATCGATTGGGTGCAATCAAATCCAGAAAGGCGACGATACCCGCTTCCGGCGTCGGCGCCTCGCGCATGGCACGCGCCGCTTCGGCATAGCCATCGCGCACACGCACCATCGTCGCGCGATCCTCGCGTTCCAGAAGTGCCGGTTCGAGCAGCATAGTGCGCCCGATACGGGCTCCCAAACGCTGCTTGAGCCGCATCGCCACCAGGCCGCCAAATGAATAGCCCATGACATCGCATCGATCGATATCCTGGGCGTCGAGCAAGGCTTCGACATCGTCGACGACTTCATCCAGCGAGAACGGCCGCTCATGACCATCCGCCGCACGCGTCTCCCCCATGCCCCGCAAGTCGGGCATCAGGAACGTCCGCCAGGCATCGAGATACGTCACCATCGGCCCCCAAGTCAGCTCGGCCGCCACTCCGGCACCGTGCAGCATGACGACCGTCCCCGTGCCTGCGCGACGCTCGAGGCGACGCCAATGGCATTGCTGATCCGGGCGCGCCAGTGTGCCTTGTCGCATCTCGCCCTCGTCCGGCGAACTTGTCATATTCGTCATCCTCTGTGTACCGCACCCCAGGGGCGTTGAATGGCCGCCATTATCCGCCCACCCTCGCGGGCGGACAAATCGATAAACTTGACTCGAAATCCGTTTCTCACGAGACGACCGGCCAAGCCCGACAGGCTGCTAGAATAGGCCGCCCGCGACAGGAAGCCTGGACCGATGCCGACACTCGAATTGACGCCCCTGCCCTATCATGGCGATCCGCTGGCACGCTTCGAGCGCCTGCGCCAACGCCCCGGCGCCGTGCTGCTGGACAGCGGCTTCCCGACGGCTCCCGGTGGGCGTTACGACATCCTTGCTAGCGACCCCATCGCATGGCTGGAGGTGAACCGAGACGGCCAGGTCACTAGTGACGTCGCGGATATTCCCGGCGATCCGCTTGCCGCTCAGCGTGCCTTGCTCGAGCGCCTTCCTACCCCCGACGTAACGAGCGAGCTGCCGTTTCTGGGCGGCTTGATCGGCTATTGGAGCTACGATTTCGGGCGACACCTGGAGGCTGTTTCAGGCCATGCCTGCGAGGCGGTCACGCTGCCCCATAGCCGTGTCGGACTCTACGATTGGGCCCTCATCCACGATCATTACGCCCGCCAAGCCTGGCTCGTGGCCACGCCGGCACGCCGCGCCCAGGTGCTGGCATGGCTACAAGCCGCACCATCGCCGACCTCGACGTTTCAGCTGCTTTCCCCCTTTCGAGGCGAACTCGACCGCGACACCTACGGCGAGCGCTTCCGTACCGTGCAGCATTACATCCGCAGCGGCGATTGTTACCAGATCAATCTGGCCCAGCGTTTCAGCGCTCACTACCAGGGCGACTTATGGCACGCCTATCGGCGGCTGCGCCAAGCCACGCCGACGCCTTATGGCGCCTATCTCGCCTGGGGCGACAAGGGCATTCTATCGTTGTCGCCGGAACGCTTCCTCGAAGTCGTCGAAGGACGCGTGGAAACACGCCCCATCAAAGGCACCCGGCCGCGCGGCAACACCTCTATTCAGGACCGACGCTACGCCCGCGAGCTGCGCGACAGCCTCAAGGATACCGCCGAAAACGTGATGATCGTCGACTTGCTACGCAATGATCTGGGGCGCGTCTGTCAGCCGGGAAGCGTCCGCGTTCCCCAATTGTGCGGCCTGGAGAGCTACGCCAACGTCCATCACTTGGTCAGCGTGGTAACCGGTGAACTCGATGAGACACGGCATGCGCTGGACCTGCTGGGAGCAGCATTTCCCGGCGGCTCGATCACCGGCGCACCCAAGGTCCGCGCCATGCAACTCATCGACAACCTCGAACCCAGCCGCCGCAGCGTGTATTGCGGGAGCATCGGCTACGTCGATACGCGCGGGCGAATGGATACCTCCATCGCTATCCGCACCGCCGTGGCGGATGCCGGTCAACTCCACCTATGGGGCGGCGGCGGCCTGGTCGCCGACTCCGACGAGGAGGCCGAGTACCAGGAGACACTCGCCAAGATCTCGCGCCTGATGGAGGCGCTCGGCGCCGATGGGGCCCATGAGCGCGACGAATCGCGTATCCTGAGCGAATGACAACCGCAATGCCTGAGTCCTCTGCTATCGACAGCGTCACCCGGTATCACATGCGACGGCGGCGCCAGCGGCATCTCATCGTCGGCGTCGCCGTGCTGACGCTCGCCATGGTTATCGTCGATATCGCCACCGGCCCGGGCCACTACTCGTTGCGCGATGTGCTCATGACCCTCGTCGCGCCGAGTGGCGCCTCGGACGCGCTGCGCGTCATCGTGTGGGACATTCGTCTGCCGGTGGCCTTGATGGCAATCGTCGTCGGTGTGAGCCTGGCGCTCGCCGGCGCCGAGATGCAGACCATCCTCAACAATCCCCTGGCCGACCCGTTCACGCTGGGCATTTCCTCGGCGGCAAGTGTCGGCGCTGCGCTCGCCATCACCCTCGGCGTCGGCATCGTGCCTTTCGCCGATACGTTACTGGTCACCGGCAACGCGTTCTTGCTGGCCCTGGCCGCGTCGCTGGTCATCTGGGGTGTCAGTCGCCTGCGCGGTGTCAGCGTGCAGACCTTGGTGTTGATGGGCATCGCCATCATGTTTTTCTTCAACGCCATGCTCGGGTTGATGCAGTACGTCGCCTCCGCCGAGGCCTTGCAGCAACTGGTGTTCTGGTCGCTGGGCAGTCTCGGCAAGGCCAGTTGGGGGAAAGTCGGCCTGGCGACACTAGCGCTTTGCGTGACGCTGCCGGTATTCCTCCATGCCGGCTGGCGACTCACCGCGCTGCGTCTGGGTGATCTTCACGCCCAGGCCATGGGCATCGATGTCGCGCGCTTGCGGCTGCGTATTCTGCTGTGTTGCTCGCTGCTGGCCGCCACCGCCGTGGCCTTCGTGGGGACGATCGGTTTTGTCGGCCTGGTGGGCCCGCATATCGCGCGCTTGCTGGTAGGCGAGGACCAGCGCGTCTTTCTGCCCATGTCCGCACTCAGCGGGGCGCTGATCATGTCCGTCACCTCGATCCTCTCAAAAACCCTGGTGCCCGGCATTCTGATTCCGATCGGCCTGCTCACCGCACTCATCGGGCTGCCGTTTTTCGTCTCGTTGATCCTGCGCAGCCGCAAGGAGATGTGGGGATGACGCTAACGCTCAAGCATCTCGATTGCCGATTGGGTGGCACGCCCGTCCTCGAGAGCATCGCCGATCTCGAGGCACGCCCCGGCGAGATCACCGCTCTGGTCGGCCCTAACGGCGCGGGAAAATCGACACTGCTCAAGGCCATCGCCGGCCTCGAACGTGCCGACGGCTCGCTCATGTTGCATGACCAGGAATTGATGACGCTATCGCTCGAACGACGTTCCCGATATCTTTATTACTTACCTCAAGAGCTCGGCTCACGTGCCGTGCTCAGTGTGTTCGAAGCCGTCTTGCTGGCGCGCCGTACTTGCATTCACGAACCGCATGAACGCGCACTGCTCAAGGTGCAGGCGACGCTTCAGGCGCTGGAGTTGGAGCCACTGGCCGAGCGCGAACTGAACCAGCTCTCGGGTGGGCAACGACAACGCGTCGCCATTGCCCAAGCCGTGACGCGCGAACCTTCGCTGCTACTGCTCGACGAACCGACCAGCGCGTTGGATCTTCATCATCAATTGCAGGTGCTCGACTGGCTGACCCGCCTCGCTGCACAGCGCCATATCATCATCGTCATCGCCATTCATGACCTGAGCCTGGCAGCGCGTTTCGCCCAGCATGTATGGATGCTCAAGGCAGGCCGTGTCGCCGCCAGCGGCACTCCCGGCGACGTCCTGACCCATGCGCGTCTGCGCGATGTCTATGCCATCGAGGCACACATCGAATGGCCGGACGACGAGCCGCCCCGTATTACGCCCCTCACAGCGATTCACTCGCTGGGGCGATGACTGCCAACGTTCATGCAGTTAGGTTCTAACAGGACAATCACTGCCTTCGTTAAAGGCATATAAGCTTCGAACCAATCGATATTGGGGGATCGTTTCGGCGGTTTGCTAGGGTATGGCCATTCGTTGAAGTCGACAGACTTCACGCCACCTTCCACAGGAGCTCATCATGTCGCTCGATATCGATGCCATCAATCGCGAGCTTGGTCACGACCCGGAGGCCCTGGTTCGCTGGGCGCTCTCGCTCGATGGCAAGGCGATCTGCACTACCAACTTTCGGCCTTTCGAGGCAGTGATCCTGCATATGATCACGCAGGTCCAGCCGGACATTCCCGTGATCTGGATGGATTCCGGCTACAACACCGAGGCCACTTATCGCTTCGCCGAAGAGATCAGCCAACAGCTGGACCTCAACTTGACGATTTATCATCCCCGCCGTTCACGCGCGCATCGCGATGCCGTCGAGGGCGAGTTTCCGACCATCGACGATCCGCGTCACGCGGCGTTCACGGAGGAAGTCAAGCTCGAGCCGTTCCAGCGGGCGCTGCGCGAGGCCGCGCCGCGTGTCTGGCTCACCGCACTGCGCGCCGAGGACACCGCCGAACGTGCCCAGATGCAGCCGGTATCGATCAATCAGGATGGCTTGATCAAGGTCGCGCCCGTGCTGCACTGGACCGCCAAGGACATGTATCAGTACCTGCAGAAGCATGACCTGCCCAACAACTTCGATTACTTCGACCCGACCAAGGTGGAAGACAAGCGTGAATGCGGGCTGCACCTTCAGCACTAAACTAAGCAGCACGAGGCAGCACTAGGCGCTGAGCCTAACCATCGAATAGATGACACGAATGCGCGCCATGCCGATGCCGCCTCCACGGGGCATCGGCATTCTCGTATTGCCAGGCCGCTCTTAGCGCACCGGCAGCTCGATTCCTTCGAACAGAACCTGTTCGTGACGTGGTCCCGCCGCCAGCGCAGCTTCAATGCTGTCTCGATCGAGGTGGGGGGCAAAGCGATTGACGAAGTCGAACATGAAGCCGCGCATGAAGGTGCCACGACGAATGCCGATCTTGGTTGTCGAGCTGGCGAACAGGTGGCTGGCATCGAGTGCCACCAAGTCGCGATCGACGACAGGGTCGACCGCCATATGCGCCACAATCCCAACGCCGAGCCCCAGGCGAACGTAGGTCTTGATGACATCGGCATCGGCGGCGGTGAGTACCACGTTGGGCGTCAGATCATGCGCTTTGAAGGCATCGTCGAGCTGCGAGCGACCGGTAAAGCCGAACAGGTAAGTCACCAGCGGATACTCGGCCAGGGCTTCGAGCGTCAATGTTTCGACCGACGCCAAGGGGTGATCTTGAGGGACCAGCACGCAACGGTTCCAGCGATAGCATGGCAATAGCACCAAGTCGGTAAAAAGCTCCAGCGACTCGGTGCAGATCGCGAAATCGGCCTGCCCTTCACTGACCATCTGGGCGATCTGCTTGGGCGTGCCCTGCTGCATGTGCAAGGCGACATCGGGATACTTCTGCCGAAACTCATGAATGACCGGCGGCAAGGCATAACGCGCCTGGGTATGGGTCGTGGCGATCGATAGGCTACCGCGCCGCTCGTCGCTGTGCTCCTGCGAGACGTGCTTGATGTTGTCGACGGTGCGTAACACTTTGCCGGCCAACTCGATGATTGCCTCACCGGCTGGTGTCACACGGGTCAGATGCTTGCCGCTACGCGCGAAGATCTCTACCCCCAGCTCATCCTCCAACAAACGTATCTGCTTGGAAATACCCGGCTGAGAAGTAAACAGACTCTGCGCGGTGGCTGAGACGTTGAGGTTGTGCCGGGCAACTTCCCAGATATAGCGCAGCTGCTGGAGTTTCATGAGTAATGCCTCCCGACCTGGCAATCTTTTATGGCATAAAATTTAAATTTGTGATTACTTTAAAGCATATGGTGCGAGAGTAGAAGAGCGCCGACAGCCTGGCAATACCGCACCGTGGTGGTGCGTGGAAAAGCGCCAACATGATAGGCTGATGCTATTGTCACCATACCGATGGGGCATTTGCCAGGGCCATGGTCAGCGGCTACCATCGCCTCATCTACGCTCGCAAAAGCGCAATGGAATACTGGAGAGATTCGTAATGGCTAATAATGTCGATGTCACCTCCGCTAACTTCGAGCAGGAAGTCGTCAACGCCGAACAGCCCGTACTGCTCAAGTTCTGGGCACCGTGGTGCGGCCCTTGCAAGATGATGGCCCCCGTGGTCGATGAAGTCGCCGACGAGAAAGCCGGTGGCCTCAAGGTCGTCAGCATCAACGTCGACGACGCACCGGAAATCGCCGCCGAGCAAGGTGTCCGCGGCGTTCCGACCGTGATGATGTTCAAGTCCGGCGCCAAGGTGGCTTCCTTGGTCGGTGCGCAGTCCAAGTCACAGCTGACACAGTTCATCGATCAGAACGCCTGAGACCACGGCGTTAAGCTTTTGAAGAACGCTGACAATCGCCCCGCTCATGTGGGGCGATTGTCGTTACAAGGACTGTCGGAGACATAGGCTACTCGGGAGGCGGCTCCGGGGTGACCTCGGCACGACGGTGCCGCACGCGTTCGGAAGGACTCAGCAATTTCGCTAACCAACGCGTCTCGGGATGACTATCCAGAGCAATCTTGAGCGTCATGGTCAACGGCACCGATAGCAACATACCCACCGGCCCGAAGATCCATCCCCATACCACCAGCGACAAGAATGCCACCAGCGTGGAAAGCCCCATCGTGCGCCCCATGATCCGTGGCTCGATGATATTGCCCATTAGAAAATTGATCGCCAGATAGGCACTTGCCAGCAGCATCGCCTTGAAGGGGCCACCTTCCGGCATCGCCAAGGTCAAGAGCACGGCAGGAACGGCCGCCAAGGCCGAGCCGATATTGGGAATGTAATTGAGACAGAACGCCAGGGTCCCCCATAGCAGCGCGAAATCGACACCGATCACCATGCACGAGCCCCACACCAGCACGCCGGTCACCAAGCTGATCACCGTCTTGATGGCCAGGTAGCGCTTGAGATTGCGACTGAATTCGGTGAAACGCTGAAGGCTCGGCGCCGGATTGAGCAAAGCCTGTGAGACCTTGTTGCGGAATTCCAATGTCTCGAACAACATGAAGATCACCAACAGCATGATCACAACGCTTTGCGAGAGCAGGTTACCCACACTGCTCAGAAAAACGGGGACCCAATCGGTCGCCTGGGAGGCATCGAGAAGCCGCGAGACACCCTGGGGGTCGATGGAGATCCCCTGCCCCGCCAGCCATCGCAGCACGGTCATATAGTGCTCTTGCAGCTGCTCTTGAAGCTTAGGCAAGGCGTCCATGAAGGTCGTGAAACTATTGCCGAGCAGTGCGCCCAACAGCGTCACCAATACCCCGAGTATCAGCAGCGTGACCAACACCGACAACCGCATTCCCAGGCCGTGCTCATGCAGCCAGTGCACCGGCGATGTGCAGATAACGGCGATGAACAGCGACAGCAATATGGGAATCAGCAAGTCGGCGCCGGCCTGCATACCGCCAACGATGATCACCAAAGACGCCAGCGTCAGCATCAAGTTGAGAGGGAGGTTCTGTGAACCGGGGTCATGTCCGGGGGGCATGGTGCGTTCGCATCCTTGACGAAACCAAGGCCCTATTCTGCCTGGCAGGGGGTACTTGCACAAACGCCAGCCCCCACCGCTAGAGACAAACAAGGCGGACCTCGAAACGGTCCGCCAAGCATCATTCAGATATACGGGCCAGAGCCACGATCAAATGGCGAAACCGTGCCCGAAGTCCTCAGCCTGCATGGCCATCAACGACTCGCCACCGGCACGGATCATCTCGGCATGCGCGCGGGTACGCGGCAACAAACGCTGATAATAGAAGCGAGCGGTATCGAGCTTGGCACGGTAGAACGCCGCGTCGTCGGGGTTACCGGCCAGGGCTTGATGCGCCGCCTGCGCCGCGCGGGCCCAGAAAAACGCCAGGGTGACGTAGCCGGAATACATCAGGTAATCGACACTCGCGGCGCCCACTTCTTCGCGATCCTGCATGGCCTTCATGCCCACCGCCATGGTGATCTCGCCCCATTCTGCATTGAGCTTCGCCAAGGGCGTGACGAACTCCGCCATGGCGGCATCGCCTTCGTGGGCCTGGCAGAACTTGTGAATCTGCTTGGTGAAGGGTTTGAGTGCCTCACCCTGGCTCATCAGCACTTTGCGGCCCAATAGATCCAGCGCCTGGATACCCGTAGTGCCTTCGTAGAGGCGTGTAATGCGGGCATCTCGCACGTACTGCTCCATGCCCCATTCGCGGATGTAGCCGTGCCCCCCAAAGACCTGCACGCCTTCATTGGTGGCCTCGAACCCCACCTCGGTCAAGAACGCCTTGACGATGGGCGTCAGCAATCCCAGCTCGGTTTCGACCGCTTCTCGCTCGGCGTCGGAGGTCACGCATTCGACGCGATCCGCGAGTTGCGCGGCATGCAGCACCAGCATGCGCCCGCCCTCGGCAAATGCCTTCTGAGTCAGCAGCATGCGGCGTACATCGGGATGCGAGATGATTGGATCGGCTGGCTTGTCAGCTTCCCGTGCGCCAGACAGTGCGCGCATCTGCAGGCGATCGCGGGCGTAGGCCAAGGCATTCTGAAAACTCACCTCCATCAGCCCCAGCCCCTGGATGCCGACGCCGATACGCGCCACGTTCATCATGGTGAACATACAGGCCAGCCCCTTGTGGGGTTCGCCGACGAGATACCCTCGCGCGCCATCGAAGTTCATCACGCAAGTGGCGTTGCCGTGAATGCCCATTTTGTGCTCCAAGGCACCGCAGCTGACGGCATTGCGTTCACCGGCTTCGCCTTCGGCATCGGGCAGATACTTGGGCACCACGAATAGGGAAATCCCCTTGGTACCCTCCGGTGCATCGGGCAGTTTGGCCAGGACCAGGTGCACGATGTTCTCGGCCAGATCATGCTCGCCCGCGGAGATGAAGATTTTGGTCCCGGTGATGAGATAACCACCCGCCTCGTCAGGACGCGCTCGGGTCTTGATCAGGCCAAGGTCGGTGCCGCATTGCGGCTCGGTCAGACACATGGAGCCCGTCCAGGTGCCGTCATTGAGCTTGGTCAGATACTGCGCTTTCTGCCCATCGCTACCATGATGGCGAAGCGCATCGGCGGCGCCCTGGGAAAGTCCCGGGTACATGCCCCACGCCAGATTGCTCGAACACACCATCTCCGAGAGCATCATGCCAAGCGACGTCGGCAACCCTTGCCCGTGATAGGCCGTATCGCCGGATAGACTCGGCCAGCCGCCTTCCACGTACTGGGCATAGGCTTCCTTGAATCCCGAAGGCGTCAGCACCTCGCCACCTTCGAGTCGACACCCTTGCTCGTCACCGGTTCGGTTGAGCGGCAGTAACACCTCGCGCGTGAAGCGTGCGCCTTCTTCCAGAATCGCGCTTACCACATCTGGAGTGACCTCTTCAGCCTGAGGCAATTGGGCATAATGACGGGGGTAATCGAGAACCTCGTCCATCACGAAACGAAAATCGCGTAGCGGCGCCTGATAACTGGGCATATTGAAGCTCCTGAACGGTACGGGCAGGTGTCCCGAGGACATCAAACATTCGTTTGAAATTAAGCGCCGACAATCACCAAGTCAAGCGTTTGTTTGAATCTCTTGAGCACCATTGGTGGTAAGCTCAGGCAGCTCCCAATGGCGCCGTGGCCAGTTGCCATGCCACCAATAACAGTATGGCGCAGATCCCGCCCTCGATGACCTGCCAGGCACGCGGATTGGCCAGACGCGGTGCCAACCAGCTCGCGCCGCCCACCAGCCCGAAGAACCACCCCAACGACGCCATGGCCGCACCGACCACGAAGGCTTCTGGCGCGGCTTGCTGGGCACCGATAGCACCGAGCATGATCACCGTATCCAGATACACATGCGGGTTGAGCAAGGTCACGGCCAGCGTCGCCATCAACACACCCCACAGACGAGGCCGTGTCTCACCACCGGCCTTGAGCGAGGCAGGACGACGTACACGCTGCCAGGCTTGCCATGCCTGCCAACTCAAGAACGCCACGCCGCCCCAACGTGCCATCTGCATGAGCCCCGCATGCGACGCCAACAAGGCCCCCAGCCCCAGCACACCCGCACCTATCAGCATCAGATCACACAACGCACAGACGGTCGCCACCCACCAGGGATATTCATTCGTCAGTCCACGTTGCAGCACGAAAGCATTCTGCGCACCGATGGCAATGATCAAACCCGCCCCCACGAACAGGCCATTGAGCCAGGAGCCCCACATATCCGATTCCCTCCCTTTTCAACCGGGATACGTTGATAAATGACGCAGAATACGCTTGACTACATAAATAAGTTAAATTAATTCAAGGAATGGGTGATAACGTTTACTGATGCTCGATTACAAACTTCTCGAAGCACTGGCCGTCGTGGTCGACCAAGGAGGCTTCGAACGCGGTGCACATCACCTGGGGCTTACCCAGTCGGCCGTCTCGCAACGCATCAAGTTGCTCGAAGCGCGCCTCGGCCAACCGGTGCTGGTACGCACGCCCAAGCTATCCCCGACCCCTCTGGGTCGACGGCTACTCAATCATGTGCAGCAGGTTCGGCTTCTCGAGCATGACCTGCTCGATAAAATTCCGGCACTTGGTGAACGCGAACAACGCCTGCGCCTCGCCATCAATGCCGACAGCCTGGCCACCTGGTGGTCGCCGACCACCGGCGACTTCTGTCGGCGCCAAGGCGTTTTATTGGATTTGATCGTCGAGGATCAGGACGTCGCGCTCAAGCGCATGCGCGATGGTGAGGTTGCCGGCTGCATCTGTGCCACGCCACGCCCCGTGCAGGGCGCCCGTGCGCACGCCTTGGGTAGCATGCGCTACCGCGCCATCGCCAGCCCTGGCTATGTTTCACGCCATTTCAGTGAAGGTCTGACGCACGATGCCTTGCGCAAGGCGCCGGCCATCGTGTTTGGGCCCGATGACCGCCTTCAGCATCGTTATCTGGAGATGCGGGCCTATAAGGAATCCTTTCCGCACCATCTGTGCCCGTCCTCGGAAGGCTTCGTACACCTGGCCCTAGCCGGCATGGGCTACGGATTGATTCCCGAACGGCAGGTGGAGCGCGAACTACGTGAGGGGCGTCTGGTCGACCTCGACGCGGACAGCTACATCGATGTGCCGTTGTACTGGCATCACTGGCGTCACGGCGGCGACACACTGGACGCCTTGACCGCCCACCTGCTCGACATGAGCAGCGCCTGGCTCATGCCGCCCTCGCCAGAGTCTCAGCCACTGCTCTAGACGCGTCTCATGGGCCAGAGTCAAGGCGACTGCAGGTGACGCTCGACGCTGGCCACCTTGTCATCCATGTGTTGCTCACGATCGGTGCGCGTGCCCAACTTCAGCGTGGTGGTAATGCGCGGCGCGCCCATCTCGTGCACGCGCTGATGACAAGCCTTGACCACCGCCATGACGTCGTCCCACGGGCCCTCGATGTTGGTGCCGTAGGCGTGCATGCGGTACTCGAGCCCCGAGGCCTCGATAACGCGCTGGCAAGCCGCGACGTGCTCCCCTACCGAAACGCCCACGCCCAGCGGCACGACGCATAGATCGACGATGACATGCATGGCACTTCCTCCTCGTCTTGATACTCGCCTGCCTCGAGAACTCTCGGCACGCGTGCTATAAAACGCAAAACGCCAGGCCACGCGGACCTGGCGTGTCAGTAGACGACGTCGGTCAACCGCCTTCGCGGATGACGTCCGCCCCTTCGGGAATATCGAATTCGAAACGCGATTCCGAAATGTCTCCGTTGACCTCGATGTCATCGAAGTTGATCGCGGTACGCTGCCCCGTGCTGTCTTCCATCTGCAAGCCCTCCAGGCGGTCACCCTCGAAGGTCAGCTCGAGACTCTCGAACAACGTGTCGGGCGACTTCGGTATGAGCGTGAAGGTCTCGATGCCGGATTCCTCGCTGCTTGTCACCTCGTAGTTCTCGGTCAGGGCCTCGGCGCTTCCCGATAGCAACAACGCTGGCGTATGCGTCACCCGTGTATCGAGCGGGCGAACACTGACCTGTTGCAGGTCGGGGTCGTAGAGATACACCTTATCGCCATCCGAAACCACGACCTGCTGGTACGGCGCGTCGACTTCCCAGTGAAACTGGCCGGGGCGGGACAACCACATGTGGCCTTCGACCTTCTGCAGACGCTGGCCGCTACCATCGAGGATCTGCTGTTCGAAATCCGCCGAATAGCTTTCCAGCGGCTCCAACAAGTTCGTCAAACGCTCTACGCCATCCGCTTGCGCCATACTCGGCAACGCGAGTGCCGCGCCCAAGGCCAGGGCCAGCTTGAATGTTCTCATTACCACTCCTTGTTTGCTCATCCTGCATGACACGGTGTGACGCCACCTCGGGCGAAAAAGTTGCGCCACACGAGGTAACGTCCACCGTCTTTGCACTTTTCACTAGCCTCTCGGGATGCTTGCGCACTCAATGATCGGCAGCGGGCGGCGATGCCAGCACTTCACGAGCCCCATTGGTGCCCATCGACGATACGACACCCGCCGACTCCATGGTCTCGACCAGGCGCGCTGCCCGGTTATAGCCGATCTTGAAACGACGCTGGACCGCCGAGATCGAGGCGCGACGTGACTCGGTGACGAACTGCACGGCTTCATCGTAGAGCGCGTCCCTCTCGGGGTCGTTGCTTTCAGCACCTTCCGACTCGAGCCCCGCCAAGGCATCGGCCGAGACTCCCCCCGAGAGAATTTCATCGACGTATTCAGGTTCACCGCGCCGCTTCCAGTCCTCGACGATGCGATGAACTTCGTCATCGTCGACGAAGGCCCCGTGCACACGGGTGGGCATACCGGCCCCTGCCGGCAGATAAAGCATGTCGCCGTGCCCCAGCAAGTTCTCGGCACCGCCCTGGTCGAGGATGGTGCGCGAATCCACCCTGGAGGACACCTGAAACGCCATGCGCGTGGGAATGTTGGCCTTGATCAAACCGGTAACCACGTCGACCGAGGGACGCTGAGTGGCAAGGATCAAGTGAATCCCCGCCGCGCGGGCCTTTTGCGCCAGACGCGCGATCAGCTCTTCGACCTTCTTGCCGACGATCATGAACATGTCGGCGAATTCGTCGATCACCACCACAATGTATGGCAACTTCTCAAGCACCGGTGGCTGCTGATGCATCTCCCACGGCTGCGGCTCCCATAGCGGATCGGCGACCTGGGCGCCGTGGCGCTCGGCCTCGTCGAGCTTGGCATTGAAGCCCGCCAAATTGCGTACGCCCATCGCCGCCATCAGCTTGTAGCGCCGCTCCATTTCGGCCACGCACCAGCGCAACGCATTGGCGGCTTCCTTCATGTCAGTGACCACCGGCGCCAGCAGATGCGGAATGCCATCGTAGACCGACAGTTCCAGCATCTTGGGGTCGACCATGATCATGCGCACCTCGTCCGGCGTCGCCTTGAGCAACATCGAAATGAGCATGGCATTGACGCCCACCGACTTGCCCGACCCCGTGGTACCGGCCACCAGCAGGTGCGGCATCTTGTTGAGGTTGGCGACCACCGGATTGCCGCCGATGTCCTGCCCCAGCCCCATCGTGAGCGGCGACTCGGCTTGCTGATAGACATCCGAGTCGAGCACTTCCCGCAACCGGATCATGGCACGGTTGGGATTGGGAATTTCGATCCCCACCGTGGGACGTCCTGGAATGATCTCCACCACGCGTACGCTCTTGACCATCAACGAACGCGCCAGGTCTTTCGACAAGTTGCTGATCTTGGAGACCTTGACCCCGGCGGCGGGCTTGATCTCGAAGCGCGTGATGACCGGGCCCGGCCAGGTGTCGACGACCTCCGCCTTGACGCCGTATTCGCGCAGCCGCGTTTCCAGCAGCTCGGCCATGTCCGCCAACTGCTCATCGGTATAGTTGGGTTTTTGCTCACCGGTCGGCGTCAACAGCCGCAACGTGGGCAACGCCCCTTCGGGCTCGGTCGATGGCACGGCCTCGGGACGCTGATTCTGCAGGTGCTCCACCGTCCACAATGCGGGGACCTCATCATCGCCCTCCGGGTCGCTCACCGATGGCTCGGCGGCGCGCGTATCGGGCGTTTCCCCGGGTGCGCTTTCCACCTGGCCACGCGGCGGTGGCTGTGGCACATCCGCCGGCGCCGCGTCCGGCACCTCGGGCTCGGGGGGCGCCGAGGAGCGATCTTCCGAAGCTTCATCGTCCCAACTGATACGAGGACGCGGCGGCTCCGATGGCGTTTCGGGCGCAGGCTCCGGCGGCACGGCATCCTCGGACGCCGTCGTCGAGGCGTCATCCGGCTCGCGCGCTGGCGTGGCGGAGGGCGCCGTTGCGGCGTCATCATCGTCGCGACGGGCCTGGATGCCCCAATCGCCGAGCGGGACGTCGTCATCGTCGTCGGCGGTCAGAGGCTCCGGGATCGGTTCAGGGATACGCCGCCGCGTGACGTCGGCGCGCATCGGAGCCTCAGACTCCGTATCCGTTTGGGACGCCACATCGGGCTCCTCAGACGCACGCTCCGCAGGGCGAGGTTCCTCGCTCTCGCTACGCGCGTTGCGAGAGCGGTCATACGGCGCTGTGGCCGTGGCCGCATGGCGCTGTGGTGCCTCCGAGGTAGCGGAGCCGGCTCGCTCGTCATCGGCACGTTGGCGGGCCGTATAGGCAGCCTCCGGGCGCTTGGCGGAAGGCGTGTGCTCGGGAACATCCCAGGGAATATCGGTCTTGCCATCATTGCGCCAAGCAGAGGTTTCAAGCGTGGGCTCGGTGGGCTCGAAAGACGGTTCCACACGGCGCTCACTGGCCGTCGCATAAGATGGCTCCGCAGTCGCACCCGCCAGTTGCGGGGGGCGTCGTGACGCCCGCCAGCGCTGCCACCACGAGGGGCGTCTTTTCTCATCCGCCGGCGCCTCATCCTCCTCCAATGCCGAATCAGCCTCGGCGGCGTCCATGTCGTCATCGTCATAGGCATCACGCCGCTGGGCTAGACGCTGCCGACTCCCGCGCCACTTGGCAAGACCCCACGCCAGCAGGCGAAACATGCCACGTCCCAGTTCATCCATGACCGCCAGCCAGGTCATGCCGGTGAACAGGGTAAAACCGCACATGAAAGCCACCAGCGAGACCAGTGTGGTGCCCTGCATGTTGAGCAAGGGCTGCAGGGCACCGACCAGCCCTTCGCCGAGAATACCGCCCGCTGCGTAAGGCAGCTCGCTGTCGGGATGATAGAAATGCAGCGCCCCCAGGGTGGTCGTGCTCAGCAACAGCAGTACCAGGCCGCTGGTACGTACCGAAAGCGCCGTCGGGTCCCAGGCGATGTTGACTTCCCGCGCACGCAGCATCCGCCAGGCCGCGAAGCCGAACATACTCGGCCACCACAGGGCGCTGGCGCCGAATAGCGAATACAACACATCCGACAGCCACGCCCCGACGGGGCCCATCCAGTTATTGATCGTTTGGTTGGGACCACTGTGTGACCAGCCGGGGTCGCCAGGCACATAACTGAAAAGCGACAACAGGAGAAAGACACAGATAGCAAGCAACACGATGGCCGCGCCTTCGCGCGTCACCCCCTGCAAATGCATCACGACCCGGCGTGCCTGCTCCTTGGCCTGGGACGCCGTTTGTCCGCGCTCGTTGCGTTTTCCATTGACACTCAAGTGGCCATCCCCCTTGCGCCACGTATGGCGATACCTAATGTTGCCGACACTGCCCGACGCGTGCCGTCCCTGTCGTCCACGTGCGAGAAAACGGCTCGCATCTCATCGATGGGCTTTTCTGGTTTGCCATCATACCCACCCCATGCGCTGCGTCACAGGGGAAAAACCATACCTCTCGTTGTCGCGGAAGGGCGACGCCACGCGGCCGGGAGGCGAAGCGGGTAGTTATCGATGCCGCACCTGGCGTACGCTGAAACTCCTCCTTGGACGATATCAGCAGAGACGCATGCCCATGTTGCCTTGGTTACCTCCCCACCCGGTCGGTTTCCCACCCGTCGAACAAGCGTTACGCGAGCCCGACGGGCTGCTCGCCGCCGGCGGCGAACTTTCTCCGGACTGGCTGCGCTGCGCCTACCGACGCGGCATCTTCCCATGGTTTGCACCGGGTGAACCCATCCTGTGGTGGAGCCCCGACCCGCGTCTGGTGTTGTTTCCCGACGAGATCCATGTGCACCGCAGCCTCGCCAAGCGCCTACGCAACGCCGGCTTCACGGTGACCTTCGATCACGCTTTCAGCACTGTCATCGACGCCTGCGCCGCCCCTCGCGAAGAACACGCAGGCACCTGGATCACCCCGGAGATGCGTCACGCCTACTGCCGCTTGCATGCCGAGGGCGTTGCCCATTCGGTGGAGGTATGGCGCGATGGCGAGCTGGTCGGCGGTCTCTACGGCATCGGCCTGGGCGGCGTGTTCTTCGGCGAGTCGATGTTCAGCCGCGTCGCCGATGCGTCGAAAGTGGCGTTGGTGCATCTTGCCCGGCACCTGTCGGCACACGGCGGACAACTGATCGACTGCCAAGTGCATACGCCCCATCTGGCCAGTCTTGGCGCACGCAGAATCGCCCGCTCAACATTCATCGACTATCTTGACCAATACGCGGAGGGTCACGGGTCACCGATGCCGTGGTCTTCCTCTACGGCCAACCATTTACCAGTCGAAGAGCCGAAGCCAACGTGAGCAGCAATACGCCATCCCAACTCACGCGCGATCTGCGTTTCTTCCTCACAGTCCCGCATGGATGCAGCTATCTTCCGGACCGCGAGGCGACCACGCTATTTCTGGACCCTCAGGAACAGCCCGGTCAAGGCGTCTACGATGCGCTGTCGTTGCTGGGCTTTCGGCGCAGTGGCCGACATCTCTACCGCCCACACTGCGAGGGATGCCGAGCTTGCATTTCGGTGCGCATCCCGGTGCAAGACTTCGCGGCCTCTCGCACACAGCGCAAGCTGATGTCACGCAATGCCGACCTCGAAACACGCATACGGCCGGCGGCTTTTCACGAAGAACATTATGCGCTTTACGCACGCTACATTCGCACCCGCCACGCCGATGGCGACATGTTCCCGCCCAGCCACGAGCAGTACCGCACCTTCCTGACCCTGGATCACCCCTACGCACGCTTGATCGAATTTCGTCTGGAAGGCCAACTGCTTGCCGTGGCGGCGACGGATCTGCTGAGCCATGGCGTGTCGGCCATTTACACCTTTTTCGACCCGGGGGCGGAATTCGAGCGCCGCTCTCTTGGCACCTACTCGATCCTCCACCAGATCGAGCTGGCGCGCCGACTCGAGCTTCCCCACGTCTACCTCGGTTACTGGATTCGCCAGTCTCGCAAGATGCGCTACAAGCAGGATTTTCAGCCTCTAGAATACCTCGATGGCCGATATTGGCGGCGTCGAATCCCCTTATCCGACTCTCCCTTGTCATGATGACAGCGCAACAGCATGCACATGATTTTTGCCTTAACCCTCGGCATGCGGCAGAATATCGGGCTATCTTCAAAACCGATGCTGGCCACGGGCGGTAATTAGCGCTGACAACGGCAACGCAAACCGTGGCGCACTTTCGAAGAAGCTTTCAACGCAATACGAGGAAACGCCTAATATGGCACGTGAAGACCATATTGAAATGGAAGGTGTCGTGGTCGATACCCTTCCTAACACCATGTTCCGAGTCGAACTGGAAAACGGTCACGTCGTGACGGCCCACATCTCCGGCAAGATGCGCAAGAACTACATCCGCATTCTGACCGGCGACAAGGTCAAGGTCGAGCTGACTCCGTACGATCTTTCAAAGGGTCGCATCGTCTACCGCGCCCGCTGAGCTACCATCACGGCGCTCTCGCTCTGTTGGCTTGCCACTGCGCCCCACGAAAAACGCCCCGTCATGTCGACAGGGCGTGAAGCGTGCGGCGTTACGGGCGTGAGTAGTGCGGCCGCTCAGGCCACGGCCGCTTCCGTCTCCAAGTGTAGTTCGCCTTCCTCGAGGGTGACGTAGACTACGCCACCGTGCTCGGCGAGGTCGCCGAACAGAATCATCTCGGCAAGCGGCTTCTTGAGCTTCTCCTGGATGACACGCGCCATCGGCCGTGCCCCCATTTCCGGATCGTAACCCTCTTCGGCAAGCCAGGCTCGCGCCGATTCGTCGACATCCAACTGAACGCGTTTTTCGTCGAGTTGCGCCTGCAGTTCGACCAGGAACTTGTCGACCACGTTGCGTACCACCGAGGGTGCCAGGCCGTGGAACTGGATGATGCCGTCCAGACGGTTGCGGAACTCGGGCGAGAAGGTCTTGCGCAGCACTTCCATGGCATCCGAGGAGTGATCCTGCGTCTGGAAGCCGATGGAACGCCGTGCGATCTGCTCGGCCCCGGCATTCGAGGTCATGATCACGATCACATGACGGAAATCGGCCTCACGACCGTTGTTGTCCGTCAGGCGGCCATGGTCCATGACCTGCAGCAGCAGGTTGAAGACCTCGGGATGCGCCTTCTCGATCTCATCGAGCAGCAGCACGCAATGTGGCTGCTTGGTGATCGCCTCGGTCAGCAAGCCGCCTTGGTCGTATCCGACATAGCCAGGAGGAGCGCCGATCAGACGCGACACCGTGTGACGCTCCATGTACTCGGACATATCGAAGCGCACCAGCTCGATGCCCATCAACTGCGACAGCTGGCGCGCCACCTCGGTTTTGCCGACACCGGTCGGCCCCGAGAACAGGAAGCTGCCCACTGGCTTGTCGGGCGATTTCAGGCCCGCGCGCGAGAGTTTGATCGCCGCCGAGAGGCTGGTAATGGCTTCATCCTGACCGAACACCAGCATCTTGAGATCGCGCTCGAGATTCGACAGCAGCGTGCGGTCCGAGCTGGAGACGCTCTTCGGCGGGATCCGCGCAATGGAAGCGACCACCGCCTCGACTTGGTCGACATCGATGGTCGAGACGCGCATTTCCGGCGGTAACAACCGTTGATGTGCCCCCGCCTCGTCGATCACATCGATGGCTTTGTCCGGCAGGAAGCGATCGTTGATATAACGATCCGCCAGACGTACCGCGCTATCCAGCGCGCCATCGGTGTACTTGAGCGCATGATGCTCCTCAAAGCGCCCACGCAGCCCCTTGAGGATGCGAATGGTGTCGTCCACCGTCGGCTCAGGCACGTCGACTTTCTGGAAGCGCCGCGCCAGGGCACGATCCTTTTCGAAGATGCCACGATATTCCTGGAAGGTGGTCGAGCCGATGCAGCGCAGCTCGCCCGAGGACAACAACGGCTTGAGCAGGTTGGAGGCATCCATGACGCCGCCCGATGCCGCGCCGGCACCGATCACGGTATGAATCTCGTCGATGAACAGGATCGAGTTAGGCTGTTTGCGCAACTCGGCCAGCAGTCCCTTGAGCCGCTTTTCGAAGTCACCTCGATACTTGGTGCCGGCCAGCAAGGTGCCCATGTCCAGCGAGTAGACGACACCGTCGCTGATCACATCAGGGACATCTTCCTCGACGATCCGCTTGGCCAAACCTTCGGCGATGGCAGTCTTGCCGACACCCGCTTCACCTACTAACAGCGGATTGTTCTTACGCCGCCGTGCGAGGATCTGAATCACGCGCTCGAGTTCCTGGTCGCGACCAATCAACGGATCGATCTTGCCCAGACGCGCCTGTTCGTTGAGGTTGGTGGCATAGCCCGTCAGCGGATGAGGGCTACCTTCCGACACGCCCTCTTCGGCCTCTTCACTTTCATGCGAGGAGGGAGACTGGCCATGTCCGGCAACCTTGGAAATGCCATGCGCGATGTAATTAACCGCATCGACGCGCGCAACATTCTGCTGTTTGAGGAAGTAGACGGCCTGGCTTTCCTGCTCTGAGAAGATAGCGACCAGGACGTTGGCCCCCGTGACTTCCGATTTCCCCGAGGATTGCACATGGAAGACGGCACGCTGCAGTACGCGTTGGAAGCCCAGCGTAGGCTGCGTTTCACGATCTTCCTGGTCGTCGGGGATCAGGGGGGTGGTGGAATTGATGAAGTCCTGCAGATCGGCGCGCAGCTTTTCAAGGTTGGCGCCGCAGGCTCGCAACACATCGGCCGCGGAGGCATTGTCCAACAACGCCAGCAGCAGGTGTTCCACGGTCATGAACTCATGGCGCTTGGAGCGCGCCACGGTGAAGGCCGTGTTCAGGGTGAGTTCAAGTTCTTTGCTCAACATGGCAATCCCCTCTTAGCCGCCTATGGCGTCTGTCGGCACTTTCACAATCGGGCACAAACAGAGGTTATGCAAGTGCTACCTTGGACCACGATTTAACGCAGTAGTGCCGTCTCAGTCCGCCTCGTCGATATCGCACAGTAACGGATGCTCGCATTCGCGTGCGTACTCGTTGACTTGGTGACATTTGGTTTCCGCGATATCACGGGTGAAAATGCCGCAGGTCGCCTTGCCATGGCTATGCACGACAAGCATGATCTGCACGGCTTTCTCCCGCTCCAACGCAAAGAAGGTTTGCAGCACCTCGACGACGAACTCCATGGGAGTGAAATCATCGTTGTGCAGCACGACCTTGTACATCGGCGGCTTGGCCAGCTCCGGGTCCGCCGATTGGACCGATACGTCGCCCTCCGGGTCTTCGTGGGGATCCTCGCCGGGCGGTCGCGTCATGCCAAAGATGACTGCCGCGTCAGGCGCTCGAGGTACGAATGGGCTCTCTGATTCAAACATAGATGGAAATGTCCGTAAGTGCGCGCCGGATAGGCAAGACGACGCTCCCTAGGTCAACATCGCCGCCTATCTCCGGTGTCTTTAATGTGCGGCCGGCTGGGCATGGATGCAAGGTAGGCGCCACGAAAAAGCACGCTCCTGAACAGGAGCAAGTATGGCATCGCGCCCCGGGTGCGGAGTAGGCTTTGCCCATAGCCGCTGCTTGTCGAAAGGTCTGAGACCGCCCATGAGTTCGCTTTACCTGCTTCATAAACCTTATCAAATGCTCTCGCAGTTTACCGACACGCAAGGCAGGGCAACGCTCGCCGAGGCCATCGACGTGCCCGACATCTACCCGGCTGGCCGCCTCGACTACGATTCTGAGGGCTTGTTGCTGCTCACTGGGGACGGCGCGTTGGCGCACCGCATCAGTCACCCGCGCCACAAGCAGCCTAAAACCTACTGGGTGCAGGTCGAAGGCCACCCTGGGGAAACGGCCTTAAACGCGCTACGCAGCGGCGTTACACTAAAAGATGGCCCGACGCGCCCTGCCAAGGTGCGGCGCCTCGAATCGCCCGATATCGCACCGCGCCACCCGCCCGTGCGACATCGCGATGCTGTGCCAACCGCCTGGCTCGAGCTCACCCTGAGCGAGGGGCGCAACCGTCAGGTACGCCGCATGACAGCGCATGTCGGCTACCCCACGCTGCGCTTGATACGGGTCGCCATCGGCCCGTGGCGCCTCGCGGGGCTATCTCCGGGCGAATGGCGTCACGAAACCCTGCATGCGCCGCGCGCCCAGACCGCGCCGGCATCTCCCCACAAGCACCGCCGGAGTCGCCGATGAGCCGCTGGTCCCCGCATGTTACCGTCGCCAGCGTCATTGAGCGCGCGGGCCGTTACCTTCTGGTCGAGGAAGACAAAGGCGGGCCGTTTAGTCTATTCAACCAGCCGGCCGGCCATCTCGAGCCCGGCGAGCGCCTGACCCAGGCCGCCGAGCGCGAAACCCGCGAGGAAGCCGCCTGGCATATCACGCTGACCGGTTATCTGGGGCTTTACGTCTATACCGCGCCCGACGACCTGACATTTCATAGCCACGCTTTCGTCGGCATTCCTCTCGCCCATCTGGGTAACGACCTGGACAGTGGCATCGTCGCCGCGCATTGGCTGACACTCGACGAGATCGAAACCTTGGAGCGCTCGCACCGCCTGCGCAGTCCGCTCGTACTCAAGCGGATCCGCGACGCCCAGGCCGGGCGTCAGTTTCCCCTCGACGTGATTCACGAACGCTGATGCCGCGAATTCGAAGCATGAAGCCGGTTTCAGGTATAATAGCCGCTTTGACACCCATTCATCCTCAACTCATTCGAGAGTGACCATGTCTCACGCCACGGGATCCCGGGCCGCGGGGGCCGCCACCGCGTGCAAAGTCATCGTCGGCATGTCGGGCGGCGTCGATTCGTCCGTGACCGCCTTGACCCTGCTGGAGCAGGGTTATGCGGTCGAAGGCCTGTTCATGAAGAACTGGGACGAGGACGACGGCACCGAGTACTGCACCGCCAAGGAAGACCTCGCCGACGCCCAGGCCGTATGCGACGCCCTGGGCATCACGTTGCATACAGCGAACTTCGCCGCTGAGTATTGGGATAACGTCTTCGAGCATTTTCTCGCCGAGTACAAGGCCGGCCGGACACCCAATCCCGATATTCTTTGCAACCGCGAGATCAAGTTCAAAGTCTTCCTCGAGTACGCCGAAATGCTCGGTGCCGAGAAGATCGCCACGGGCCATTACGTTCGCCAGGGCTGGCGCGACGGCCACTGCCGGTTGCTCAAGGGGCTTGACGCCAACAAGGACCAGAGCTATTTCCTGCACGCCGTGCCGGAGGCCGCCATCGCGCGCACGCTGTTCCCGGTCGGCGAGATGGAAAAAAGCGAGGTCCGCGCCATCGCCGAGCGCCATGGCCTGGCCACTGCGCGCAAGAAGGATTCGACTGGCATCTGTTTCATCGGTGAGCGGCGCTTTGGCGACTTCCTGAAGCAATATCTTCCCGCGCAACCAGGCGTCATCGAAACGCCCGAGGGGGAGGTCATCGGCGAGCACATGGGGCTGATGTATTACACCCTCGGACAGCGCCAGGGCCTGGGCATCGGCGGACTGCCCAATCATCCCGATGCGCCCTGGTACGTGGCCGCCAAGGATCTCGAGCGCAACGTCCTGGTCGCCGTGCAAGGCAAGCACCATCCGCTCTTGTATACCGACAGCCTGAGCACCGAGCCCGTGGAGTGGGTCGCCGGTCAGCCGCCGGCACCGGAGGCACGCCTACAGGCCAAGACCCGCTATCGTCAGCAGGACGTCGCCTGTCAGGTTCGCGTGCTCGAGGACGGCAGCGTCGAAGCACTCTTCGACGACGCCCAGCGCGCGGTCACACCAGGCCAATCGCTGGTGCTTTACGAAGATGACATTTGCCTGGGCGGTGGCGTCATTCGTCAGACATGGAATCGACACGCGCGCCAAGGAGACAACGCCGCATGACGCCCACCCCGATCCAAAGCGCACCACAAAGCGCCGTCGCCCGCCAGGCCCTGGCCCTGGCGGGAGTTTTCCAGGCCGCCGCGGTGGTCGACGAGATGGCCCGTACCGGACAGTGCGACGAACGCGCCTGGAATACCCTGATTCATGCCACGCTGGAGACCAATCCAGAAAGCTTCGCGGCCATCTACGGCGGTCACCACAACAATCTGCGCCTGGGCATCGATACCCTCAGCGCGGTGATGGACCGCCAGCGTAACGACCCCGCCGTGATGCGCTATGGTTTCTCACTGGTGTTGCTGATGCAGAAGCTGCGCAAGGACGATGCCATGCTAGCCTCGCTGGGAGAGCGTCTGGGACGCGTTCAGGGCCAGGCCCAGCATTTCGGCGAAACGCACGAAAACGTGATCGCCAGCCTCGGCCAGCTCTACCAGGACACGCTGTCCACGTTCCGTTACCGCATCGTCGTGCAAGGCGATCCTAGCTTGCTGCAAAGCCGGATGATGCCCGAACGCGTGCGAGCCGCCTTGCTGACGGGCGTACGCTTCGCCCTGCTCTGGCACCAGCAAGGTGGCCGCCGTTGGAAGCTGCTGCTCCAGCGTCAGTCCATCAAGAAATCACTCAATGCCCTCGACGACCGCTGACGGTCCTCGCCGCGCGATTCGATTCACCACCCGGAAGACGACATCCATGGAACTTTCCGCTCTCACCGCTCTGTCCCCCGTTGATGGTCGCTATGGCGCCAAGGCCGTCGCCTTGCGCGAACATTTCAGCGAGTACGGCCTGATTCGTGCCCGCGTGACCGTCGAAGTCCGCTGGCTGGAGCGTCTCGCCGCGCATCCACAGATTATCGAAGTGCCCCCGCTGTCGGCACAGGCCACGGCCTTTCTCGGCCAGCTGGTGAGTGAGTTCTCGGTCGCCGACGCCGAGCGCATCAAGGAGATCGAGCGCACCACCAACCATGACGTCAAGGCGGTGGAGTACTTCCTGAAGGAAAAGGTCGCTGACTTCCCGGAACTGCATGCGGTCACGGAGTTCATCCATTTCGCCTGCACCAGTGAGGACATCAACAACCTCTCCCATGGCGTGATGCTTCGCGGTGGCCTCGATACCCTGCTGCCCACGCTGCGCGAGGTCGTCAACGCAGTCGAGCGCCTGGCCCACGAGCACGCCGAGCAGCCCATGCTCTCGCGCACTCACGGCCAGACCGCCAGCCCCACCACGCTGGGCAAGGAAATGGCCAATGTGGCGTATCGCCTGCGCCGCCAGCTCAAGCAGATCGAGGCCGCCGAGATCCTCGGCAAGATCAACGGTGCAGTGGGTAACTACAACGCCCACCTCACCACCTATCCAGAAATCGATTGGGCCGAAAACGCACGCGTTTTCGTCGAGAACCTGGGGCTGACCTTCAACCCCTATACCACGCAGATCGAGCCGCACGACTACATCGCCGAACTGTTCGATGCCATCGCCCGCTTCAACACCATCTTGATCGACTTCGATCGCGACGTGTGGGGCTATATCTCGCTGGGTTACTTCAAGCAGAAGACCGTCGAGGGCGAGATCGGCTCCTCGACCATGCCCCACAAGGTCAATCCCATCGATTTCGAGAACTCCGAGGGCAACCTCGGGCTCTCCAACGCGTTGCTCGGCCACCTCGCCGAGAAATTGCCGATTTCTCGCTGGCAACGTGACCTGACCGACTCCACGGTGCTTCGTAACCTCGGCGTAGGCCTGGCATACGGGCTGATCGCCTACCAGGCCACGCTCAAGGGGGTCAGCAAGCTGGAAGCCAATCCGGCACGCCTCGACGAGGATCTCGATCAGAACTGGGAAGTTCTCGCCGAGCCGATCCAGACCGTGATGCGCCGCTACGGGATCGAAAAGCCCTATGAAAAACTCAAGACGCTGACACGCGGCAAACGAGTCGACCAGGCCGGATTCGCGGCTTTCATCGACTCTCTGGAACTGCCCGACGACGTCAAGACCGAACTCAAGGCGCTGACGCCAGCCGCCTATATCGGTAATGCCGCCGAGCAAGCGCGCCAGGTATAATCAAGCCGTTCGATACGGGCGATGTCAGCAAGGCTATGTCATACGACTCCCTGTCATCGCCCACGCGTCACCTCATCGTTTTCGATTTTCCAACGCCCCGGGACGTCCTATGTCTTCCGATACTCCTCTCGCGATACTGGGCGGCTTGACCGCCGAGGCTTTCCTGCGTGACTACTGGCAAAAAAAACCGCTGCTGATTCGCGGTGCCTTCGCCGACTTCGAGTCGCCGCTCGCACCGGAGGAACTTGCCGGCCTGGCGTGCGAAGACGGTATCGAGGCCCGGCTTGTCGAGGCTCACGGCCCCGACAAGCCGTGGCAGGTCAGCCATGGGCCTTTCGATGACGCCACCTTCGCGCGCCTGCCCGACCGGGAATGGACCCTGCTGGTTCAGGCCGTCGATCATTACGTGCCCGAGGTCGCCGCCCTGCTCGAGGCCTTCGATTTCCTGCCGCGCTGGCGCCTCGACGACGTCATGGTCAGCTACGCGCCGCCCCAGGGCAGTGTTGGCCCTCATGTCGACAGCTATGATGTCTTCCTGCTACAGGGCAGTGGTCAGCGTCGCTGGCAACTCGGCGGCGAGCAGCCCGACGATGCCCCCATCGTCTCGGGCGTTGACCTTCGCATGCTCGAACGCTTCGAGGTCACGCCAGACGAAGACTGGGTGCTCGAGCCCGGCGACATGCTGTACCTGCCACCGCGTATCGCCCATCACGGGATCAGCCAGAGCGCCGACTGCATGACCTACTCGATCGGCTTCCGCGCACCGTCTACCGACGAAGTCATCACCTCGTTCGCCGACTACCTCGGTGAAATGCAGTCCGAGACCTCGCGTTATACCGACCCCGATCTGCGCCCCATCGAACACGCCGGCCGCGTCGATGACGACGCCATCGTGCGTCTGCGCACCTTGATGCTGTCGGTGATCGACGATCCGGCGCAGATGACACAATGGTTTGGACGCGTAATGACCCAACCCAAGTATGCCGATCAGCTCGCGCCCCTCGAGACGCCAACCGACAGCGATGCCATCACCGAAGGATTGGCGAAGGGACACTACTTGGAGCGTTCTCTGGGCTCGCGCTTCGCGTTTCACGAGGAGAACGGCCGCGCCACGCTGTTCACGGATGGCGACGGCCATGCCTGCCCGCCTGGTCTCGCGCGTCTACTGGCCGATACCACGCCACTGCATGCCGCCACGCTGGCATCTCACCTAGACGATCAGGCACTGACGCTGCTCGCCACGCTGGTCAGTCATGGCAGCCTCCACTGGCAAGACGAGACGCAGGAAGACGACGATGAGTGAGCGGCATGTCACCAGCGGTGATTGGGAGACGCAGGGTTCGGCATGTAGCGCGATCCGCAAGGTCGTATTCATCGAGGAGCAAAACGTCCCCAAGGCAGAAGAATGGGATGGTCGCGACCCGCAATGCCTGCATTTCCTGCTACATGTAGATGACCGCGCCGTAGGCACGGCGCGTCTCTTGCCGGACGGTCATATCGGCCGCGTGGCGATTCTCGAGGAAGCACGCGGCCAAGGGCTAGGCCTGCATTTGATGGAAGCGACACTGGTGGCGGCCCGAGAAGCCGGCCACCATGCCGTGCATTTGGATGCCCAGACCTACGCAATCCCCTTCTACGAACGTTTGGGCTTTACCGCGCATGGTAATGAGTTCCTCGATGCCAACATCCCCCATTACCATATGAGCCTGCATTTTCAATAAGTTGCCTCGGGCCTTTCTTACCTCTCGGAAAAACACTACATGACGCCGCGCCATTAGGGCGTCATGTAGTCAAACTACAACGTTTCCTGCGCCTAACTAGGCATTGTTGGCCTCGCTTGAGTGCGTCATATTTTTCATAAAGCCGAAGTTAAAACGGTTGTTTTACCGCAGCGCAATATCCGCGTCATTACGCGTACCACAGCGGAAAAGATCGCACTTCGGCTGAACGTGAAATGCCCTTTCGGGCACGCTCTGAACGCTCACGATGACCAAGAGGCAAGCGACATGTCCCAGACACGCGAACAGCAAATCGCCGCATTGGAACAGGATTGGAAAGAGAATCCGCGCTGGAAGGACGTCACGCGTCCGTATAGTGCCGAGGAAGTGGTGAGGCTCCGTGGTAGCGTCAATGAAGCGTATACGCTCGCCACGATAGGCGCCGAAAAGCTCTGGCGCCTGATCAACGGCGAGGCCCGCAAGGGCTACGTCAACTGTCTCGGCGCGCTGACCGGCGGCCAGGCCATGCAACAGGTCAAGGCGGGTATCGAGGCGATCTATCTATCGGGCTGGCAGGTCGCGGCCGACAACAACAGCTACCTATCGATGTACCCCGATCAGTCGCTTTACCCGGTGGATTCGGTGCCCAAGGTCGTTGAGCGTATCAACAACAGCTTCCGCCGTGCGGACCAGATCCAGTGGCAGAAAGGCGCCAATCCCGGCGATGCCGACTTCGTCGATTACTTCGCGCCCATCGTTGCCGATGCCGAGGCGGGGTTCGGCGGCGTGCTCAACGCCTATGAGCTGATGACGGCGATGATTCGCGCCGGCGCCAGCGGCGTGCATTTCGAGGATCAACTCGCCGCGGTCAAGAAATGCGGCCACATGGGGGGCAAGGTGCTGGTGCCCACCCAGGAAGCCGTGCAGAAACTGGTCGCTGCTCGTCTGGCCGCCGACGTGGCGGGCACATCGACGCTGGTCATCGCACGCACCGATGCCAACGCCGCCGATCTGATTACCGCCGACGTGGATGACTACGACAAGCCTTTCATCACCGGCGAGCGCACCGCCGAAGGCTTCTACCGGGTCAACGCCGGGCTCGATCAAGCCATCGCCCGAGGCCTGGCCTACGCGCCCTTCGCGGATGTGATCTGGTGCGAAACCGCCAAGCCGGATCTTGACGAGGCCAAGCGTTTCGCCGATGCGATCCACCGCGAATACCCCAATCAATTGCTGGCCTATAACTGCTCGCCGTCATTCAACTGGAAGAAAAATCTAGACGACGCCGAGATCGCCGGCTTCCAGAAAGCCCTGGCCGATATGGGCTACACCTACCAATTCATCACCTTAGCCGGCATTCACAACATGTGGTACAACATGTTCGATCTCGCCCACGCCTACGCCCAAGGTGAAGGCATGAAGCATTATGTCGAAAAGGTTCAGCAGCCGGAATTCGAGGCGGCCGAGCGCGGCTACACCTTCGTCGCCCACCAGCAGGAAGTCGGCACCGGCTACTTCGACGACATGACCAACATCATCCAGGGTGGGGTCTCCTCGGTGACCGCCCTCAAGGGTTCCACCGAGGAAGCGCAGTTCTGACACGCCGCACACTCGCCTAAAATGAGAAGGGCGCCCGTTGGGCGCCCTTCGTCTTGCTTTTTCATGCGTGCGTGCGGTTCAGCCTTGCTCGCGAAGGATGCCGAGCATTCGCTTGAGCGGCTCTGCCGCGCCCCACAGCAGCTGATCGCCTACCGAAAAGGCGGAGAGGTATTCGCCGCCCATGGCCAGCTTACGCAGGCGCCCCACCGGCACGTCCAACGTGCCGGTAGCGGCCGCCGGTGTCAGGCTTTGCAAGGTGGCGTCCTTATCGTTGGGAATCACCTTCGCCCACTGGTTGTGCTTGGCCAGACGGTCTTCGATCTCGTCGAGCGGCACGTCCTGCTTGAGCTTGATGGTGAAGGCTTGGCTATGCGAGCGCATCGCACCGATCCGCACGCACAAGCCGTCGATGGGAATCGGCGAATCGCCGGTGGCGAGAATCTTGTTGCTCTCGACCCCGCCTTTCCACTCTTCCTTGCTCTGACCGTTGTCCATCGCCTTGTCGATCCACGGCAACAGGCTGCCGGCCAGTGGCTCACCGAACTGCTCGGTGGGAAAGTCACCGCCGCGCATGGCCTGCGTCACCTGGCGGTCGATATCCAGGATCGCACTGCCGGGATCCGCCAGCGAGGATGCCGCAGCACCGTGCAGGGCACCCATCTGGGAAAGCAGCTCGCGCATGTGCTTGGCGCCCGAGCCCGAAGCGGCCTGGTAGGTCATGGAGGTCATCCACTCCACCATATTGGCCTCGAACAAGCCGCCCAAGCCCAGCAGCATCAGGCTGACGGTGCAATTGCCGCCCACGAACGTCTTGCCGCCGTTGGCGAGACTGCGTTCAATGACGTGACGGTTGACCGGATCGAGCACGATGGTTGCCTCGTCCGCCATGCGCAGCGTGCTGGCGGCGTCGATCCAGTAGCCTTGCCAGCCGGCCTCGCGTAGCGGGCGATAGACGCTTTCTGTGTAGTCGCCGCCCTGAGCGGTGACCACCACGTCGAGACTCTTGAGAGCCTCCAGGTCACGGGCATCCTTGAGGGGCGGCACTTCAACCCCGATGTCGGGGCCAGGCTGGCCGACCTGAGAGGTCGTGAAGAACACCGGTTCGAGGCCAGCAAAATCGCCATCCTCGCGCATGCGTTGCATGAGGACGGATCCCACCATTCCCCGCCAACCGACAAAACCGACTCTAAGCATGTGTCGTCCTCCTGAAATCTACGAATGGGCGTATGGCCATGATACGTGAGCCGCGCTCATTGCGCCTGGAATGCCGCCAACACGGCATCGCCCATCGCCTGGGTCGAGACGGGGGCCGTGCCCTCGAAGGCGATATCGGCGGTACGCAGCCCCTGATCGAGCACCGAGCCCACGGCGCGTTCGATGCGCTCGGCGAGCTGCGGCGCCTCGAGGGAATAGCGCAGCATCATGGCCACGGACAAGATCGTCGCCAACGGGTTGGCGACGCCTTGCCCGGCAATATCCGGCGCGCTGCCGTGACAGGGCTCGTACATGCCCTGACGTTGTTCGTTGAGCGATGCCGAGGGCAACATGCCGATCGAGCCCGTCAGCATCGCCGCAGCGTCGGAGAGGATATCACCGAACATGTTGCCGGTAACGATGACGTCGAACTGCTTCGGCGCGCGCACCAGCTGCATGGCGGCGTTGTCGACGTACATGTGCGACAGTTCGACATCCGGATACTCCGGCGCCAGTCGCTCCATGACCTCGCGCCACAGGATGGTGGCCTCCAGCACGTTGGCCTTGTCCACCGAGCAGAGCTTGCCACCGCGTGCGCGCGCCATCTCGAAGGCCACGCGGCCGATACGCTCGATCTCGTGCTCGGCGTAGATATAGGTATTGAAGCCGACTTTCTCGCCGTCGCGTTCTTCGATGCCTCGCGGCTGACCGAAATAGATCCCGCCGGTGAGTTCGCGCACGATCATGATGTCCAGCCCGGCGACAATCTCGGGCTTGAGGCTCGAAGCCGAGGCCAATTGCGGATACAGCAGCGCCGGGCGCAGGTTGCCGAACAGATTGAGGTTCTTTCGCAGCCCCAGAAGCCCTTTCTCGGGGCGCTTGGCAAGATCCTCGATCTTGTCCCACTGGGGGCCACCCACGGCACCCAGCAACACCGCATCGGCGGCCTTGGCACGCGCCAGCGTCTCATCGGGAAGCGGCACGCCATGGGCGTCGATCCCCGCCCCGCCGACCAAGCCTTCTTCGACGTCAACGTCCAGGCCCGCCTCACGGCACGCGTTGAGGATCTTGACCGCCTCACGGGTAATTTCCGGGCCGATACCGTCGCCCGGCAGAACGAGAATCTTGCGACTCATGGCGTACTCTCTCGATGCATCACTGATGACGTCTCGGGCGCGCACCGGATGACTTGGCGTCCCGGGCGTGCCCGTGTGGTTCATGAATGGCCGGCAGCTACCGTCAACTCGCTTGGCGGAACAACCATGGCCGCGCCTGGCGATGACGCTTTTCGAAGTCATCGATAGCGTCAGCGTCCTTCAACGTCAGGCCGATATCGTCCAGTCCTTCGAGCAGGCAATGCTTGCGGAACGAGTCGACCTCGAAGGCCAGCACTTCACCGCTGGGCGTGGTGACCTGCTGCGTCTCCAGGTCGACGTCCAGCCGATAGCCTTCCTCGGCCTCAGCTTCCTGGAACAGCCGATCCACCGTGGCTTCGTCGAACGTGATCAGCAACAGGCCGTTCTTGAAGGCATTGTTGAAGAAGATATCGGCGAAGCTCGGTGCGATGATCACGCGAAATCCGAAGTCCTCCAGTGCCCAGGGGGCATGCTCGCGCGAACTGCCGCAGCCGAAGTTGCGGCGTGCCAGCAATACACTGGCGCCCTGGTAACGCGACTGGTTGAGCACGAAATCCGGATTGAGCGGGCGGTTGGCGACGTCCTGGCCCGGATAGCCCTCGTCCAGGTAGCGCAGCTCGTCGAACAGATTGGGGCCGAAGCCGGTACGCTTGATCGACTTCAGAAACTGCTTGGGAATGATCAGGTCGGTATCCACGTTGGCGCGATCCATGGGCGCCACGAGGCCCTGATGACGATCGAACTGTCGCATGCTCACGCCTCCTGTACTTGGCTGTCATCGTTGGCGGCACGCTCGGCCCCAAAATCGCGCACGTCGACGAAGTGTCCGGCGATGGCGGCGGCGGCTGCCATGGCGGGGCTCACCAGATGCGTGCGGCCTCCGTAGCCCTGGCGTCCCTCGAAGTTACGATTGGACGTCGAAGCGCAATGCTCGCCGGTACCCAGCTTGTCGGCATTCATCGCCAGGCACATGGAGCACCCCGGCTCGCGCCATTCGAAGCCCGCCTCGAGGAAGATTTTGTCCAGCCCTTCCTCCTCGGCCTGGCGTTTGACCAGCCCGGAGCCGGGTACGACCATCGCCAGTTGGATGGAATCCGCCACCTTGCGCCCCTTGGCGACCTTGGCCGCTTCGCGCAAGTCTTCGATGCGCGAGTTGGTGCACGAGCCGATGAAGACCTTGTCGAGCTGAATATCGGTGATCTGCTGCCCTGCGTGAAGCCCCATGTACTCAAGCGCACGCGAGACGCCCTGCTGCACGGTCTCGTCGCCGGAAGCCGTCGGGTCCGGCACCTGCGCACCGACACCGGCGACCATCTCCGGGCTGGTGCCCCAGGTGACCTGCGGCTCGATCGCGGCAGCATCGAGCTCGATGCCTTTATCGAAATCCGCACCGCTGTCAGAGACCAACCCGCGCCAGTCGGCGACCGCCGCGTCCCAGTATTCCTCGCTGGGCGCGAAGGGGCGTCGACGCAGGTACTCGATGGTCGTCTCGTCGACCGCCACCAGGCCCACACGTGCGCCAGCCTCGATGGCCATGTTGCAGATGGTCATGCGGCCTTCCATGGAAAGGTCGCGAATCGCGCTACCGGCGAACTCGATGGCATAGCCTGTGCCGCCGGCGGTGCCGATCTTGCCGATCACGGCCAGCACGATATCCTTCGCCGTCACGCCGAGACCCAGCTCGCCCTCGACGCGCACCTGCATGTTCTTCATCTTGCGCTGAATCAGGCACTGGGTCGCCAGCACATGCTCGACCTCGGAGGTGCCGATGCCGTGCGCCAAGGCTCCGAAGGCACCGTGCGTGGCAGTGTGCGAGTCGCCACAGACGACCGTCATTCCGGGCTGCGTGGCGCCTTGCTCCGGCCCTACCACGTGCACGATGCCCTGGCGTGCATCGTTGATGCGGAACTCTTCGATGCCAAAACTGGTGCAATTGTCGTCCAGCGTCTCGACCTGAATGCGTGAGACCGGATCGACGATGCCCGCGTTACCCTCGGCACGCTCCTTGAGTGTGGTCGGCACGTTATGGTCCGGCGTGGCGAGATTGGTATCCAGCCGCCACGGCTTGCGCCCGGCGAGACGTAGCCCCTCGAAGGCCTGGGGCGAGGTCACCTCGTGCAACAGGTGACGGTCGATGTAGATCAACGCCGTACCATCGTCGCGTTCCTTTACCAGGTGCCGCGACCAAAGCTTGTCGTAAAGAGTCTGGCCTGCCATGGAATCTCCTCCACTCGTGCCTCCCCGACCGGGAAGATTGGGCGATGACGATCTATGCCGTCTTGCAACATGTCGCCTTACAACATGTCGCTAGCTACGCGCCGCGATAACCGACGCAACCTTGATGCCCCTAAGCCTAAGGGGGGTTATGGATAAACGCAATTCATGTTATTTATGCTTTGGATTCCAAAATAGAATACCTACCCAAGAGAGCGCGCTCATGGATACGCAAAGCCTGCAAGCCTTCCTCGCGGTCGCCGATTACGGCTCGTTCTCGCTCGCCGCGGAGCAGCTCCACCTGACCCAGCCCGCCGTCAGCAAGCGCATCGCGGGCCTCGAGGGACAAGTCGGCGCGCAGCTCTTCGACCGCCTCAACCGCCGCGTGACACTCACCGAAGCCGGTCGCACCCTGCTGCCGCGTGCCCGCCAGATTCTGGTGATGTTCGACGACAGCCGCCGCGCGCTTTCCAACCTCAGTGGCGACGTCAGCGGCAGCCTGACCATGGCCACCAGTCACCATGTCGGCTTGCACCGTCTGCCACCGCTGCTCAAGGCTTATACCCAGGCATACCCGGACGTACGCATGGACATGCGCTTTCTGGACTCGGAGCAGGCCTATCAAGGCGTGCTGGACGGCGACCTGGAGCTCGCCGTGGTCACGCTGGCGCCGGTGCCCGATCCGGCGCTGACAGTGGTGCCGGTGTGGATCGACCAGTTGCGCTTCGTTTGCGGGCACGAGCACGCCCTCGCAGGACACGATACGCTCGCCCTGTCGGCGCTGTCCGATTACGACGCCGTGCTGCCGGGACATCTGACCTTCACCCGGGGCATCGTGGTGGAAACCTTCGCCCGCGACGGCCTGCAAGTGAACGTCTCGCTGTCCACTAATTACCTCGAAACCCTCAAGATGATGGTGGCCATCGGCTTGGGATGGAGCGTGCTGCCCGAGTCCATGATCGACGACGACATCAAGCTCATGCCCATTGAGCATCGCCCCATCCAACGCCCACTGGGTTACCTGTTTCACAAGAGCCGTACTCTCTCCAACGCCGCACGGGCCATGATCGAGATGCTGGATGCCGCCCAGGACACGACCGCCCAAGACTGGTCGTCATGACCCCATGTCGTGAAAGATCAACATCACCCACAAGATAGCCAGGGCCTTCGCCTTTTTTCGTCACTCTTATTTGATCTATAGCGACACAAAAACGCCGTTTATTATCAACCCGGCCGATACGTCGTGTCAGAAAACATCATGTGAGCTGCACAGCACCGCCTTAGCCTTGTGCCAGACCAACGACACAAACCGCTTGCATGAGGCAGGACATGACCAACACGACTCCCCAAGCGTGGGCGGAGCAGCCCGCGGAAACAGCATTGACCCTTCCGGCCCGTTATTTCTACGACCCGCAACTCTTCGCCGCCGAGCGTGACCGCATCTTCATGGGCGCCTGGCATTTCGCCTGTCATGTCAACGAGGTGGCCGAGCCCGGCGCCTTCGTGGTGCGCGAGATCTTCGATCAGAGCGTCATCGTGATACGTGACCGCCAAGGTGAGTTGCACGCCTTTCATAACGTCTGCCAGCACCGTGGCAACCGTCTGCTCAACGAGACGCGCGGCGTTCAGAAAGGCGTCATCCGCTGTGCCTATCACTCCTGGTGCTACGGGCTGGACGGCAGCCTGCGCGCCGCGCCACGCAGCGACCGGATCGCGGCCTTCAATGTCGATGATTACCACATCCCGCCGGTACGCCTGGAAGTCTTCGCGGGGGGCGTCTACTTCAATCTCGATCCCAACGCGACCGACATGCAGACGCTTTTCCCCGGTGCCGAGACCGCCATACGCGAGGCGATTCCGGACCTGGACGCCATGCAGCTAATCCAGGAAGACGACGTCATCATCCCGGCCAACTGGAAAGTGATCATGGACAACTCCATCGAAGGCTATCACTTCCAGCTTTCGGGGCCCCACCACGTCGACCTGGCCGCCTTGATCGATTTCGATGGCTACCGCCTGACCCATCACGACAACTGGTGGACCTATGGCGCGCCGCCCAATGCCAGCGCCAAGCAAGCCTACGGCGTGCCGCTGGACCGCCCGCCCGGCAACGGCGATGGCTTTTTCAACATCGGCATCTGGCCGCATAACACCTTCTACCAGTTCCCGTTCTCGCAGTGCATGGGCACGTTCATGATCATCCCGCTGGATGCCGAACGCTCGATCCTGCGCTTCGGGTATTACACCCCGCACGACACGCTGCCGGAAGTGACCAAGGCCAGCATGCGCTGGATGAACGAAGAGCTCGGCCCCGAGGACATCGAGCTCAACATCAGCGTGCAGAAAGGCCTGCACTCGCTGGGCTATGACCAAGGCCGTTACATGATAGATGCCGCGCGCAGCAATGAAAGCGAGCATCTGGTGCTGCACTTCCACCGTCTGGTGTTCCAGGCCCTGCACGGCGACGCCACCACACCCCAGGAGGCGCCGTCATGACATTCACCGGTCAACGCGTGCTGGTGACCGGTGGCGCCCGCGGTATCGGCGCCGCCACGGCACGGCGCTTTCTGGAACAGGGCGCACGCGTCGCCATCGGCGCACGCCGAGAAGCCTCCGTCGACGCGTTTCGCGATTCGCTGGCGAATACCGACCTGGCCGCTGCCACGGTGGAAGCCGCCGTCGGCGAGATCGGCACCCAGGACGAATGCCAGGCGGTCGTGGAAACCGCCGTCGCGCGTCTCGGTGGACTCGACATCCTGGTCAATTGCGCCGGCGTCTTCGAGGAAGTGCCCTTCGAGGCGGTCACGCAGGAACACTGGGAGAGCACCTTCCGCGTCAACGTGGGCGGCACCTTCTTCTGCATCCAGGCGGCGCTACCGCACCTGGAGGCCAGTGGCGGTAACGTCGTCAACCTGGGCTCGGATGCCGGCCTGATCGGCTTTCCGCCGAGCAGCGTCTACTCCGGCGCCAAGGCCGCTGTGGTCAACCTGACCCGTGCCCTGGCCCTGGAGCTGGCCGGCCGCATACGGCTTAACTGCGTGTGCCCGGGCAATGTCGAGACCGACATGATCCAGCACGCCGCCGAGACCAGCGACGATCCACATGCTTATCTGGACGCGGCCCATCGACGTTCGCCCCTGAAGCGCATGGGGCAACCGCAAGAGATCGCCGATGCCGTGCTCTATCTCGCCTCCCCCCAGGCGGGCTTCACGCATGGCGCCATCCTGTCCGTCGACGGTGGCGGCGTGTGCGGCTTTTGAGCCCTCACTGCATCGCGCACCGCCCCTGACGACAACACAACGACAATACACCACGAGGAGACTCCCATGACCGCTACCCCCCGACACCGCACCCCACTGGGCCGTTTGACGTCCACGCTCATCGGCGGCGCCATGGGCGCGCTGCTGCTCGCACCTTTCGGGATCGCCCAGGCCGAGGACGACAGGGTCCGCTTCGGCACGCCGCAATGGCCCGGTGCTACCGTCAAGTCGGAAGTGGCACGACAGATTCTGGATACGCTCGGCTATCGCACCTCGCTGCGGGAAGCCAGCTCGTCGATCATCCTGGAAGGCATGGCGAGCGGCGATCTCGACGTCAACATGGCGCTCTGGCGGCCGTCACAAAGCGGCATGCTCGACCCTCGTCTGGAGTCCGGCGAACTGGTCGAAGTCGTCAAGAACATCGACGGCGCACGCTTTCAGCTCGCGGTTCCCGAGTATGTTTGGGACGCCGGCGTGCATTCGATGGCCGACCTCGCCGAGCACGCGGAACGCTTTGATCGCACCTTCTATGGCATCGAGCCAGGCAACGTCGGCAACGAATTGATGCAGAAAGCCATCGACGACGGCACCTACGGCCTGGATGACTGGCGAGTCGCCGCGTCCAGCGAGACCGGCATGATGTCGCAAGTCGAAAGCGACATCCGCAACGACCAATGGATCGCCTTCCTTGGCTGGGAACCGCATTGGATGAACGTCGACTTCGACATTCGCTACCTCGAGGACCCCAAGAACCTGTGGGGCGACGCCAGTTCAGTGTCCACGGTGGTTGCCAGCAACTTCGCCGAGCGTCACCCCAACGTCATCGCCTTTCTCGACAGCATGGTCGTGCCCATCGAGGTCCAGGACCAATGGGTCTACGCCTTCAGTCGCGATGATCAGCCGCTGGAAGCGGTCGCCGCGAACTGGATCCAGTCGCATCCCGAGCGGGTCAACGCCTGGCTCGAAGGCGTCACCACGGCGGATGGTGATACGAGTGCACAAGACGCCTACCAGGCCTCGCGTTGAACTTTCGCCCTTCGCCTCAGGATGCTTGCATGACAACTCATCAAGATTACGACTACATCATCGTCGGGGCAGGGTCGGCCGGTTGCGTGCTGGCCGACCGACTCACCGCCGATGGCGAAGCCCACGTATTGCTGCTCGAAGCCGGGCCTCGTGATCGCTCGTGGACCATCGACATGCCGGCCGCCATGGGAGCGGCCATCGATGGGCCACGCTTCAACTGGCACTATTGGTCGGGCCCCGAGCCCCACCTCGACGAACGGCGCATCGCCACGCCTCGCGGGCGCACGCTGGGCGGCTCGTCGTCGATCAACGGCATGGTGTACATCCGTGGCCACGCCCGCGATTACGATGTCTGGGAAGAAGCCGGCTGCCACGGTTGGGGCTACCGGCACGTCCTGCCCTACTTTCGCCGTGCCGAAACCCACGAACTGGGCGCCGATGCCTACCATGGCGAGACAGGGCCTTTGCATGTCAGTGCCGGTCGTCCCGAGGATCCCTTGGCAAAAGCCTTCCTGGCCGCCGGGGAGGAAGCCGGCTATGCCGCCAGCGACGATCTCAACGGCTACCGTCAGGAAGGCTTCGGCCGTGTCGACCGCACGACGCGCGCGGGCAGGCGCTGGAGCACGGCGCGTGGCTACCTGGCACGCGCCGAAAAGCGCGCCAACCTGACGGTCGTCACCCACGCGCTGGCCCAGCGCGTGCTCGTCGGCGAGGCCGGTGCCGAGGGTGTCGAATATCGCCACGAGGAGACGTTATACCGAGCACACGCCACCCGTGAGGTCATCCTGGCGGGTGGTGCCATCAACAGCCCCCAGTTGTTGATGCTCTCCGGCATCGGCCCCGACGACGAATTGGCCCGCTGGGGCATTCCTCGCGTCCACACGCTCGATGGCGTGGGCCGTCGCCTCAGTGACCACCCGGATACCGTGGTGGCGTACCGCTGCCGCCAGCCAGTCTCACATGCGCCCTGGACCTATGCCCCCCGCAAGTGGTGGCTAGGCATGCGCTGGTTCCTCGATCGGCGCGGCCTCGCGGCGAGCAACCAGTTCGATGCTGGCGCCTTCATCCGCTCGCGGGCGGGGGTCGAGCATCCCGACCTCCAGTTGACGTTCATGTCACTGGCCATCGCGCCCGGCACCACCGAAAGCCTGCGCGAACATGCGTTCCAGGTGCACATCGATTTGATGCGCCCCACGAGCATGGGCCGCGTGCGCCTCAGGAGCGCGGCCCCCGCGCGAGCGCCGGACATCGTCTTCAACTACCTGGCCAGCGAGCGCGACCGCGCCGACATGCGCGCGGCCGTGCGTTGCGTCAGGGAACTGGTCGAGCAGCCGGCATTCGCGGATTTGCGGGGCGAGGAAATTTCCCCCGGTGCCGACTGCCAGAGCGATGAGGCGCTGGATGCCTGGGCGCGCGCCACCACCGAAACCGGCTATCACGCCGCCGGCACCTGCAAGATGGGCCCAGCCGACGATCCGGAAGCCGTGGTCGACCCCGAGCTTCGCGTGCATGGCGTCGCCGGCTTGCGCGTGGTCGATGCCTCGATCATGCCCCGCGTGGTCAGCGGCAATACCAATGCGCCGACCGTCATGATCGCTGAAAAGGCCAGCGACATGATCCTCGGCCATGCCCCGCCGATGCCCTCGGATGCTCCCTTCTGGCTGCATGACGACTGGCAACACCAGCAACGTTGAGGAGGACATGCCATGACCGCGACGCCATTCGACGTCGTGATCGAAAGCCACCAGCGGCTATCGAGCGCTATCTACCAGATCGAGTTGGCCGCCGCCGATGGCGCTGCCCTGCCTCCGGCCCCGGCGGGTGCCCATCTCGAGATACACCTTCCCAATGGCCTGGTACGTCACTATTCGCTGCTGGACGACGCGCGTCACGGCCGTTATCGCATCGGCGTGCTGCATGACCCGGCCTCGCGCGGGGGATCCGCCTTTCTGGCCGAGCAGGCCGGGCTCGGCACGCGACTGCGCGTTTCCCCGCCCCAGGATCGCTTTCCCCTCGCCGACGCCCGGCAGCACTACCGGCTGATTGGTGGCGGGATTGGCATCACGCCACTCGTCGCCATGGCACGCCGACTCGTCGAGCGGGGCGACACGGTCGAGGTGCATTACCTGGTGCGCCACCGGGACGAGGCGGCGTTCCTCGACGAACTCCGCGCGTTCCTGCCCGCGTCGCGGCTGCACCTGCACGCCTCCGCCACGCAGGGAAGGCTCGCTCCGCGTGCGCTGCTGGGCGACTACACGCCGGACACCGGCGTTTATGCCTGCGGCCCCGAAAGCCTGCTGGACGCCTTGACCGACGCGGCACAGGCGTGGCCCCCGGGCGCACTGCAAATGGAACGTTTCCGGGGCGCATCGCAAGCGCCGGCAGCGCGTACCACGCCTTGCCAGATCGAGCTCGCGCGCAGCGATAAGCACTTCACGCTCGCCGAGGATGAAACCCTGCTCGACGGCCTGGCACGCGCCGGCGCGGCGCCGGACAGCCTGTGCTGTGAAGGGGCCTGCGGCACCTGCGGTATCCCCGTGCTCGCAGGCGAGGTCGAGCATCGCGACGTGCTCCAGTCCGATGCCGAAAAAGCCACCAACGACATCATTTACGTCTGCGTTTCGCGCCCCAAGGGGGAGCGACTGGTGCTTGACCTGTGAGGTCGGCACGAGCGCTTTCTACGCCCATTCGACAATCGCCAAGGTACGTCATGTCTTCCACCTCTATGCCTCTCACCCACGCCGACTGGCAACAGCGCGCTGCCACCCTCTCGCTGGACGGCACCGCCTACATCGACGGTCACCGCTATGCGACACGCCAGGGTGAATCGCTCGCGTCGGTCAATCCCATGACGGGTACGTCGCTGACGACGGTCGCGGCCTGCGGCCCGGCGGATATCGATGTCGCGGTCGCCGCGGCACGCCGCGCATTCGACACCGGTGCCTGGTCACGTGCCGAGCCGACGACACGCCGCCGGTGCCTTCAGGCGCTCGCCGCTCAGGTGCGCGATCACGCCGAGGAATTGGCCCTGCTCGACAGCCTGGAAGTTGGCAAGTGCATCCACGAAGCCCTGGACGACGTCGAGGAAGCGGCCTTGCTCTTCGACTGGTTCGGCGAGCTCCAGGACAAAAGCTACGACCAGCTCGCGCCCAGTCCCAATAACGTACAGGCCACGGTGGCCCACGAGCCTCTCGGCGTCGTTGCCGCCGTGGTACCGTGGAACTTTCCCTTGCATAACGCGGCGGTCAAAGTGGCTCCCGCGCTGGCCGCCGGCAATAGCGTGGTGCTCAAACCCGCCGAGGAATCGTCGCTCTCCGCGCTGCGCCTGGCGGAACTCGCGACCCAGGCCGGCCTCCCGCCCGGTGTACTCAATGTCGTGCCGGGATATGGGCATATCGCCGGCGAAGCGCTGGGCCGGCACGCGGATGTCGACGCGCTCGGCTTCACCGGCTCCACCGAGATCGGCAAACGCTTTCTGGTCTACTCGGGGGAATCCAACATGAAACCCGTATGGCTGGAATGCGGCGGCAAGAGCCCACATCTGGTGTTCGACGATTGCCCCGACCTGGATGCCGCCGTGGACAACGCCGTGGCCGGTATCTTCACCAACGCCGGCCAGGTCTGCTCGGCGCATTCGCGCCTGTTGCTGCAAGACGGCATCGCCGAGCGTTTCCTCGAGGCCTTGCAGGTACGCATCGAGGCGCTCGTGCCAGGAGACCCGCTCGATCCGTCAACGACGCTCGGCCCGCTCGTCAGTCAGGCGCAGTTCGACAAGGTCCGCGACTACCTAGCAGTCGGCAAGCGTGAGGCCACGCTGCTGTACGGCGGCGAGACGCTGCAGGCGGCCGGCGGTACATTGTTCGTCGCGCCCACGGTGTTCACCGATGTCGAACCGCACCACCGGCTCTTCCAGGAAGAGATTTTCGGCCCCGTGCTCAGCGTGACGCGCTTCAGCGACGAGCACCAGGGCGTGACATTGGCCAACGCCAGCCAGTATGGTTTGGCGGCGTCCCTATGGACCGCCGACCTGGGACGCGCCCATCGCCTTTGCGATGCCCTGCAGGCCGGTACCGTGACGGTCAATGGCGTCGATGCCGTCAGCCCGCAGACGCCCTTCGGCGGTATGAAGCAATCAGGCATCGGCCGCGACTACGCGCTGGCCGGCATGCACAAATACATGGCGCTCAAGACGCGCTGGATCCACTATTGATGGCCTCGTTTTCGCCATCGCCATAGGAGCGTTACATGACGACCGCTACCGAGATTCCCGGCACACCGCGCGAACAACTGGCTTGCGCGTTCCGCTGGCTGGCTCGCCTCGACATGCACGAAGGGGTCGCCAATCATTGCAGCCTGGCCACCCAGGCAGACGGCATGCGCTTTTTGGTCAACCCCGAGGGGCGTCATTTCGCGGAAATGCGTGCCAGTGATCTGATCGAGGTAGATGCCAGCGCCGCACAACGCCCCGAGTCCATCGATCCCACCGCCTGGGCCATCCATGGTGCCATGCATCGCCAGGGCCGCGACGTGGGATGCGTGATGCATGCTCACTCCCTCTACGCCACCGCCCTGGCCTGCCTGGAGACGCCGGAGCTGCCCCCGGTGGAACAGAACGCCATGCGCTTCTTCGAGCGGGTGCATGTCGATGCCGGGTTCGACGGCATGGGGCTCGACGAAGAAGCGGAACGCCTCGGTCAGTTGGCCGGCACGGCGCCGATCCTCCTGCTCGGCAATCATGGCGTAGTCGCCACCGGCCAGGACGTCGCCGAAGCCTTCGACAACCTCTATTACTTCGAGCGCGCCTGCCGCTCCTACCTGGTAGCGCGCGCCAGCGGTCTGCCCGTGCGCCCCGTCGCTCCCGAAGTCGCACGCAAGACCGCGCAGCAATGGGAAGACTATCTGGCACAAGGCTCGGCACACATGCATCTTGCCGCCTTGATGCGCCTGCTCGACCGCGATGCGCCCGACTATCGTGATTGATACGCAGCGCACAACGCCAGCCCCAGAACGCATCGCGATCCTGCTGATGCCGCAGTTTTCCTTTGCCGGTCTGGGGGCGATGCTGGATCCGCTGTTCATCATCAACTGGCTGGCCCAAGAGCCGCGCTTCAAGTGGCAATTATTGGGCAGCGATGCCACGGTCGCAGCCTCCAACGGCGTGCCTCTAAGCGTGGATACCGAGTGGCCCGCGCCCACCGAGCTGGATAGTGTCTTCGTCCTGGCAAGCTTCGAAACCAAGACGTATACCGGCGACAAGCGTATCGCCATGTGGCTACGTCAGTGCGCAGCGGCTGGCGTAGCGTTAGGCGGCATCGAGATGGGCAGCGAAGTGCTGGCCGCGGCGGGCGTGTTCGACGACCATCAGGTGGCCGTGCACTGGGATAACCTGGAAGGCTTTCGCGAGCTTTATCCACGCATCCAGGCCACCAGCGATCTCTATCGCATCGCGGGCCAGCGGCTGAGTTGCGCCGGTGGCACCGCCGTGCTCGACATGATGTTCGCCTGGCTCACGCCACGTGTGGAGCCGCCCTACATGGAGGAGTTGCGCAATCATCTACTAGAACGACGCCAACGCCGCGACGACAGCGAACAGTTGTCTGCGGCGCCCGAACATCATGTCGAAACCTCTGCGCAGTTACGCAAGGTAATACGTACCATGCGACGCACCCTGGAGACGCCGCTCTCGGCTCCGGCGCTGGCCGCCCTGGTGGGGCTCTCGCCGCGCCAGCTGGAGCGACGCTTCAAGGCCGAACTCGGCGTCACGCCGATTCGTTATTACCTGTGGCTGCGTATCAATCGCGCACACCGGTTACTGCAGCAAACCGACCTAAGCGTGGCGGAAGTCGCCAACTGCGCGGGATTCGGTTCACTAGAGCACTTTTCACGGGCCTACCGACGCTTCTTCGGCTGCGCTCCCAGCGACGACCGCCTGCAATCGCGAGACGCACCAGTGGTCCCGGTGCGACTTTTTCCCGTCAAGCGCTGAGGGCACTCACCATCATGACGACGAACTGTCGTCCTCAGCGGGTTTAACACCCAGCACCTCGGGGATGGTCTGCCGCACGTAACGGCCCGGAGCGGGTTCGATGGGCGTCAACTCGCCTTCACCAGGAAGGCGCGCCGCGACCATCTTGTCGGGATCGGCGTAGCGGTTGTCGGTCATCCACGCCTGCCAATGCGGCCACCAGGATCCCTCATGGTAGTCGGCGGCCTCGAACCAGGTGTCGGGATCGTCAGGAATCTCGTCATTGGTCCAGTAACCGTACTTGCGTTTTTCCGGTGGGTTGACGATCCCTGCGATGTGTCCCGCGCCTCCCAGTACGAAGGTCGTCGGTCCTTTGGGCAGGCGAGTGGCCAGATAGCTACTCCGCCACTTGGCGATATGATCGTCGCGCGCGGAGACGAAGTAGCTCGGCGTCGAGATCTTGCGCAAGTCGATCTTGACGCCATCGAGTTCTATCCCACCGGGCTGAACGAGGCGATTCTCGCGATACATGTGGCGCAGATACCAGCCATGGGTGCCCGCTGGCAGATTGGTACCGTCACCGTTCCAGTACAACAGATCGAAAGCCGCCGGCGCCTCGCCCTTGAGATAATTGCTGATATAGAACGACCAGAAGAGATCGTTCTCGCGCAGCAAGTTGAAGGAAAACGCCATGACGCGGCCATCGAGGTAGCCGTCACGCGCGAGCTGGCGCTCGATGCCCGCCAGCACCGGCTCGCGGAGGAACACGCCGATTTCGCCGGGGTCGCTGAAATCCTGCAACGTAGCCATGTAGGTGACCGAGCGCACCTTGCGGCCACGCAGGCTACTGGTCAGGTACGCGACCGTGGTCGCCGCCAAGGTGCCACCGATGCAATAGCTCAACAGATTGACGGACTTCTCGCCGCAGGCTTGCGTGATCGCCGCCATGGCGGCGATCGGCCCCGACTGCATGTAGTCGGCCCAGGTGAGGTGCCGCTGCTCGGGCCCAGGGTTGCGCCAGGAGATCATGAAGACGGTATGCCCTTGCGCCACCAACCATTTCACCAAGGAATTGTCCGAGCGCAAGTCGAGGATGTAGTACTTGTTGATCCAGGGCGGTACGACCAGAAGCGGGGTCTTGAATACCTTCTCGGTACTCGGCTGGTACTGGATCAGCTGCATCAGCTCGTTTTCGAAGATCACCTCGCCCGGCGTGACGGCGAGGTTCTCACCCAGCCGGAAGGCACTGCGGTCGCTCATCGCCACATTGAGGCCTTCGGCGGAGTTGGCCAGGTCCTCGCGCAGTCGCTTGAGTCCCTCGACAAGGTTCTGTCCTCGCGTTTCGAGGGTCTTGCGTACCACTTCAGGATTGGTGGAGACGAAGTTGCTCGGCGCCAGTGCGTTGACGTACTGCCGAGCATAGAATTCCAATTGATGGCGCGTCTCGGGAGTCAGACCGCCCAGGTTCGCCAACAACTCGTCGACGGCACGTACAAAAAGCAGGTACTGCTGCAGGATATAGCGATAGAAGGGATGCGAGTGCCAGGCATCATCGCGAAAGCGGCGATCCTCTGGGCTCGGCTCGATCACCGCAGGTACGCTCTGGCCCATGAGTTCCCGCAGGGCATTCTGCCAGACGCGTAGCTGATCCTGCGCCAGACGCATCTGCACGGCATACACCGCTGGCGCATTGACGACCATGGCCTCGGCACCGATACGCAGGCTCTCCTGAATATCGGCATACACCGAAGCGCCGGCGTCGCTTGGCCACAGCCGATTGAAAGCCTCCTGCATGAGGGCTTGGTATTGCTCACCGAACGCACTCACCTGGCGCTGCCAAGCGTGTGGGTCACCGAAGGCGTCATCGCCCTCTTCGGGCCCTTGCCACATACGTCATCTCCCCGCATAGCAAAACGGTTCACACACATGTGCGCCGTCGGCAGCCGCTTCTCTTCGCGACTGCCGGGGCATGGCATGGGGTATCTATTGTTTGCTGCTACTGCGTGAAGAAGACGACTGGTTGCCGCCGCTCGACGCCTTGGCGGGCTCGGACGCCTTGGCAGACTCAGACGCCGACTTCATGTTTTCCGAGGCTTGATCGGCGGCGTTCTGCCCCGCTTCAGACATCATCTCCTCGAGTTCGCTTTTGAACTTGAGACTGATGTCGGCCATGGCGCGTGCGTCTTCGAGCATTTGCTTGGAGAGCGCATTGAGCATGTCGGCCTGCTGGGTGGTGAAATCGCGCGCGTCCTCGGCGTCCTTGACCTCAGAAGCGGCCCGCATGCGCTCCACACCCAGCTGGCTATAGCGTTTCATGGCATCGAGCTGGTATTCGGTCATTCGCTCCATGTTGTCCAGCATCAAACCGTTGAACTTACGCATGGGCTCGAAAAAGCCACGCGTCTGTTCGGAGAAGGCACTAAACATTTTGTCCTGCATGACGAATCCCTCCTGGAGGATCTAGGCAAGGCCAGTGCGCGTTATGCTGCACTGCACAAAGAATAGCCCCACCCCTCTGAGCTTGCAATTGCCATATGTCAAGACTCTAGGGCTTTTTTCGTTTCGAATTGTGAGCCGCTTCGTCACTCTGTGTATCGGCTTGGCGCAACATATCCATCAACATCTGCTGGTATTGGCCAAAGCTGGCGACGCCCTGCGCCATGCCCTGCTGCAGGAAAGGCTGCATGAGGCTCCAGGGATCATAGCCCTCCACCCCAGACTCCATCTGCTGGCGGATGTGGGCCATCAGCTCCTGTTGAAAGGCTTCGACATCCGGCAGACCCATCGCCTGGCGAAATTCCTGCGGGGTGAGATCGAACTCGACATGGACTTTCATGAGACGCTCCCATTGCTGGCTGCTTTCAGTGTAGCGAGCCACGGCCAAAACGGGAGCAATGACCATGACAAAGCCCGCCTGAAAACCAGGCGGGCTTGATCTTGGATGACGCGGGTCATGTTTAGGCGCTGACCTAGGCGAGACGCGGCGTGGCCACTTCCACATCGGCGTTCTGCGCCCGATGACGCAGATAATGATCCATGAGTGTCAGCGCCATCATCGCCTCGGCGATCGGTGTGGCCCGGATGCCGACGCAAGGGTCGTGCCGGCCCTTGGTGACCACCTCGACGGCCTCGCCATGTACGTCGATCGAGCGCCCAGGCTGGGTGATGCTCGAGGTCGGCTTGAGCGCGAGGTGTGCCACCAGCGTCTGGCCGGAACTGATGCCTCCCAAAACGCCCCCGGCATGATTGGAGAGGAAACCCTCGGGTGTCATTTCGTCGCGATGCTCGCTGCCCCGTTGAGCCACGGACGCGAAGCCGTCACCGACCTCCACGCCCTTGACGGCATTGATGCTCATCAAGCCATGGGCCAGTTCGGCATCCAGGCGGTCGAAGACCGGCTCACCCAGTCCCACCGGCACGCCCTCGGCGACGACAGTGATCCGTGCGCCGACACTGTCCTGATCGCGGCGCAGTTGATCCATGAAGGCTTCGAGCTCGGGGACCTTATCCGGGTCGGGGCAAAAGAACGGGTTGCTATCGACCGCCTCCCACTGCTTGAAGTCTATACCGATAGGGCCCAACTGACTCATGTAACCGCGCACACGGATGCCTTGCGATGCCAGGTACTTGCGCGCGATAGCCCCGGCAGCGACGCGCATGGCCGTCTCGCGGGCACTCGAACGCCCTCCACCGCGATAATCACGAACCCCGTACTTATGATGGTAGGTGTAGTCGGCATGCGCGGGTCGGAACTGATCCTTGATCTTCGAATAGTCCTTGGAACGCTGGTCAGTATTCTCGATCAGCAGGCCAATCGGCGTGCCGGTGGTAACGCCCTCGAAAACGCCCGAGAGGATGCGTACCTGATCGGGCTCGCGGCGCTGCGTAGTATGCCGCGAGGTGCCCGGCCGACGCCGATCCAGATCATGCTGCAAATCCGAGGCATCGAGCTCGAGCCCCGGCGGGCATCCATCGATGATGGCGCCTAGCGCTTCGCCGTGGCTCTCGCCGAAGGTCGTGACGGTGAACAACTTGCCAAAGGTATTGCCGGACATTCCGCGCTCCTCAACGATCAGGCGAACGATGCCGCATATTGGTCGAGCTCGGCAGCGGTTAGCGCGAATACGCCCTCGCCGCCCCGCTCGAACTCGAGCCACAAGAACGGGACTTCGGGAAACGCCGCGTCGAGATGCCGCGCGGAATTACCCACTTCGACGATCAACACGCCATCGTCGGTCAAATGCTCACGCGCCTCGCGCAGCATGCGGCGCACGATATCCAAACCATCGTCGCCCGCCGCCAAGGCCAGGCTCGGCTCGTGGCAGAACTCAGCCGGCATGCCCGCCAGGTCGCGCGCGTCCACATAGGGCGGGTTGGAGACGATGATGTCATAGCGCTGACCGACAACGCCGGCAAACAGATCCGAGGTCACCGCGCGCACGCGCTTGCCAACATCGTGATGCACGATGTTGACCTTGGCCACCGCCAGTGCTTCGGGGCTGATATCGACCAGATCGACCTCGGCCGTGGGCAGATACAGCGCCGTGGCGATGCCGATGCAACCGGAACCAGCGCACAAGTCCAGCACTCGCGTCGGCGACCACTGGGGGAACCAGGCCGCAAAGCCGTCCTCGACCAGCTCCGCGATCGGCGAGCGCGGGATCAGTACCCGCTCGTCGACCTCGAAGGGATGGCCGGCGAAGAAGGCCTCACCCAGCAAATACGGCAGGGGCGTGCGCTGCTCGATGCGCTGACGCACCAGGTTCACGACCCGACGGCGCTCGATCGGCAATAGCCGGGCATCAAGGACGGCGGGATCGATGTCCCAGGGCAGATGCAGCGCGCCCAGGACCAGCGCCACCGCCTCGTCCCACGCACTGGCCGTACCGTGCCCAAAGTGCAGGCGGTGCGCATTGAATTCACTGGTCGCCCAGCGCAGGCAATCACGCAGCGACACCAGCCCTTCAGCCAGTGACGCGTCGTCGAGGGTCAGCGTGGAAACGTCGGTCGGTCGGGAAGCAGGCACGAAGCATCCTGTTAAGCGGTTCCATGGAATCGGCGATTGTACCCGGAGCGCGCGCCGGTTCACAGTCGTGGACAAGTCGCTATACTGGGTAGCCTTTAAACCGACCGTGCCGCCTGGGGAGTTTCGCCATGAGCCGACGCCGTGGCCAGCCTGACGACGCCGAGATCAACGTGTTTCGTCAAGCGCTGGAAGACGCTGGCGTGCATCGTCTGCATACCAACCGCGCCGATACCGGGCGCCCGCGCCGCCGCGACGACGATGCCGTGGCAGAGCGCCGCGCCGCCGCCACCAGCGCCGATACCCAAGCCCCCACCAGCCGCACCAGTGATGGACGCGTCGAGCCGGTGCGCCCCAGCGAGGCACTGGAATTCGCGGTCCCTGATCTGCCCTACCGGACGCGGACACAACTCAAGCGCGGCAATATCGAATGGGAAGCCGGCCTGGACCTCCACGGCTACACCGTCAGCGAGGCACGCGAGCAACTCGAAACCTTCCTTCACGACGCCCACGGGCAACGCTGGCGTTGTGTGCTCGTGATACACGGCAAGGCCCGCGCATCGCTACTCGGTAAGGATGACGATTACCCGGTCATCAAGAGCCACGTCAATGCTTGGCTGCGCGAATGGCCCGCCGTGCTCGCCTTCTGCTCGGCACGCGATGCGGATGGTGGTACCGGGGCGGTCTATATTCTGCTCCGCCGGCGCGGCGATGCCGTATAACCGACCGCTACCGGCCATGAACAATCCAGTTTCAACTAAATCCACGTTTCAACGCGGCCTGCGCCTGGCGGGCTTCATCAGCGGATGATTCTTGGCTTCAGTCACGTCACCTCCGGTCACGGTCATGTCGCGATCCCCCTCGTAACGGTCGATGGCCTGCGCGGCCAGATGATGCCCCAATTGAATCAGCGCCTCGGCACGGTGAAACTCATAGGCACCGCACACGCTCTTGGGCACCTCGATCAAGATATCGGGGGGGTACCCAGCCACCTTGTATTTGGCTAGCGCCGCCTGGGTGATATCGAATGACGCCAGCATCATGTCGAGCTTGCCCCAGGCGCGTTCGGTAGCCGCTTGCTCGGAGGCATCGCTAACCTCAACGTCTTCCTGGCCGTTGCCGAACATCTGCTGCACACGCTCACGTACGCCGCCCAGCCAGCCGCCGAACCCTTGTCCGCGCGATTCGCGCTCGCGTTCGCGTGCTTCTTCCTGTGCTGCTTCCTCGGGAGGCAGCATTTCCTCGAGCGTCACCTGTCGGGAGGTCTGCGCGGTAGAGTTGACCGCCACTACCAGGTCGGCGTGGACCGCCACGGTGGGAATGATCGGCAATGGGTTGAGCAAACCGCCATCGACGAGCACATGCCCATCCAGGTGCACCGGTGTGATGATGCCCGGGACCGCAATGGAGGCACGGATCGCACGCAAAAGCGGACCGCTCTGGAACCAGATTTCCTTCTGTCGATTGAGGTCGGTGGCCACGGTAGTCAACGGGATGCTCAAGTCCTCGATGCGGATATCACCGATCAGGCTCTCGAGCTTGTTCATCACCTTGCTGGCGCGCATCGCCCCCATCGGACTCCAGGTCACATCGACCAGCTTGAGCACATCGAAGTAATCCAACTGGCATACCCAGTCGCGGTATCGATCAAGCTGGCCGGCCGCATAAACGCCGCCCACCAAGGCCCCCATCGAGCAGCCCGAGATAGCGGCTATTTCGTACCCACGGGCTACTAGCTCATCGATTACGCCGATATGCGTGTAGCCCCGCGCGCCACCACTACCCAGTACCAGCGCAACTCGTTTGCCCATATCAACACTCTCCTTCACGCATGACGCCTCGTCGTCTCGTTCGAGTCGGCGACGATGGCCTCGGCCACGGCATCGACGGCATGCGCTTCGAGATGCAGGTGATGTCCACCGGGCAGTATCACGCGCGTGAGCCGAGCGATGGCGTCACGTGCCCGCTGGGCGTAGGCACGCTCGGCGAGAATACCCTGCTCGCCTTCGATCAACAGTACCGGGGCTTCGATAGTGCGCAGCAGCGACAGCATCTGCTCGGTGGTAAAGCGCACCAACGATGGACGCAGCAAGCGACCGTCGGAGCGCAAGCGCACGTGGCCATCGTCTTCCACATCCAGGTTGCGGCGTACCAGGGGGGCAGCCGTATCGGCATCGATGGGCGTCACACCACCCGCCACGCGCACCGCAATGGCGGTGTCCTCATCGGGATAGCGCGGCACCGTGGAGCGCGAGCGACGGCGCTGGATCAAGCCCATGCGCAGTTGCTTGGCGGTGTCATCAACCTCGGTGGTCAAGGTACCCAAGCCGTCGATCAGCACCAACCGAGCGACACGCTCCGGCATCGCGGCCGCCACCAAACACGAGACAGCTGCCCCCATCGAATGCGCCAGCAGCGGCGCACTCTCGAGCCCCAGTGCATCGAGCGCGTCTAACACATCCAACGTATATTCCCAGATCGGGTAGTCGCCGCCTTCGGCGCGCGGCTGCGAGCGCCCGTGGCCAGGGAAGTCGATCGCGACGATGCGAACCCCCAGACGCTCGACCAGCAACGGTGCCAAGCGCGAAAAGCTCTCGGCATTATCCAGCCAGCCATGCAGCGCCAACCACACGGGCGCGTCGGCGTCGCCCCAGGCCAGGGCCGCGAGACGCCCATGGGCCAGATTCAGAGATTCGGGTTCGCGCATAAAGACTCTCACAGTTGATCGATCGAGGGCCCGCTCGACACGCCGCCTGCTTCATCGGTCATGGGACGTTTGAAGCGCGGCACTGGGCCTAGCAGGCTAACGGGTTTACCATAAACCTTTTCGTAGCCCAAGCCGACCAAGGAACAAGGAATCCTGCGTGCCAAGATCTCGACCGCCCCGCCCCACTCGCCTGCGCAATACCCTATTTTGGCTCGTCGTGGCCGCCGCCATCATCGTGGGCTTCGTACTAGCAAAACAAGGAAACTGATCGCGCATGGACCTGTTGGCCGTCTTCTCGCATACGCTGCAAGTCACGCTGCCCGTCTTCGCCATGGTGTTTCTGGGGATCGTCTTCAAACGCATCGGCTGGATCGACGCTCATTTCATTTCCATGGCCTCGGCCTTGGTGTTTCGCGCCACCATGCCGACACTGATTTTCCTGAGCATCGTTCGCGCCGACCTGGACGTCGCCCTGCAACCGGGACTGATCGTCTATTTCCTGGGCTTTTCGGTACTGAGCTTCTTTCTCGCCTGGGGCTGGGCCATCTGGCGCTGCCCCCATGCCGAGCGCGGCGTCTTCACGCAAGGGGCTTTTCGCGGCAACTGCGGGATCGTCGGCTTGGCCCTTGCCGCCAACCAATACGGCGATTATGGACTCTCGCTGGGAAGTATCCTGGTCGGTGGCATCATCATCGTGTACAACGTTTTGTCGGCGATCATTCTGGCCTATTACAGTGAAGGCGCGCGCTCGGGCCTCGGCGCGATTCTCAAGCATATCGCCAAGAACCCACTCATCCTGGGTGTCTTGCTGGCCATTCCTTTTGCGTATTTCCATATCGATCTGCCCACATGGCTGCTCACATCAGGCGACTATTTCGGCGCCATGTCTCTACCTCTGGCCCTGGTCTGCATCGGCGGCACGCTGTCATTCACGTCCGTCAAGCAGAGTAGCGGCCTGGCACTGGATGCCAGCCTATGGAAGGTCCTATGGCTTCCCCTTCTCGGTGTGCTGGGCGCCTTCGCGCTGGGTTATCGTGGGCGCGAGCTAGGCATTCTCTTCCTTTTCTTCGGCAGCCCCGGCGCCGCGGCGAGTTTCGTCATGGCCAAGGCCGCACATGCCAATGCCAAGCTCGCCGCCAATATCATTGTCATCACCACCGTCGCCTCGCTGTTCACCATCAGCGCCGGAGTGTTCATCCTGAAACTGGTGGGCTGGATCTAAAACCGGTCACTCACCGCGAAACCTCACCGTATTTGCCAAGAGTTTGCGGCCATGGTCGCAAACTGAATTGAGCGGAGATGGCCATGACAAGGAGTCAGCTGCTGCATGCTTGACAGTTATAACGCTCTCGCCGGGCAATTCTTTGGCGTAATCTCGCTGATACTCTGCCTGCTGGCCTTTGCCAGCAAGCGGGATGAGCGGCTGATGGGCCTATTGCTCTCCGCCAATGTGGCCTTCGCGTTGCAGTTCATCCTCTTCGAAAGCTGGACAGCGGCGGCGCTGACGGTGCTGGTGATCGTGCGCATAGCACTGGCGCGACGTTATCCGGGTAGTAAGCAGATAATGGCTGGCGTGCTTGTCGCCAGCGGTGTGGCAGCGCTGTTGACCTGGCAAGATTGGGCGGATCTGCCTGCCCTAGTGGCTATGACGGTGGGAACGGTGGGCATGTTTCTATTTCACGGCATATCCATGCGCATCTGCTTGGGGCTCGCAGCATTGTCATGGTTCCTCAGCCACGCCCTGGTCGGCTCGGTAGGCGGCATGCTGGCCGAGGCGTTGGTATTTATCACCAACGCCATCACCATCTACCGGCTAGCCCGCGCCAGGCGTCGCTACCCACAAGCGTTCGAATGAACATGTCGGCCCGAGCGTTATCCGAGACTCCAAGGTCACCGGATAAGGGCCGCCATGTGTCCATCCCCGGTGTCACGCCCGATAAGAAGCATAGGTATTACTCGCACGACTCAGGTGATGACGCATCGCATCGCGGGCCGCGTCCGAGTCACCGGCGAGAATATCAGCATGCTCCTCGGCAACACGCTCCAGATAACGATGCGTCGCCGCCGGCAACGTGGGGATCTGGCTGACACGACCGGCCGGCAGTTACAACGCACCAACGCATGCTGCAAGCAGCACGCGTTGGTCGGGAACTACCTTTTAGACTTGCCGTGTCCGTTGGTGGTGAGAATGGCGACCTTTGCGCTTAACCGTAGATATCCTGGCTGCGCAGATAATCATCATAACTGCCGCTGAAGTCGACGATACCGTCGTCCTTCATCTCGATGATGCGGGTCGCCAAGGAACCGACAAACTCGCGGTCATGACTGACGAAGATCAAGGTGCCGGGATAGTTTTCTAGCGCCAGGTTGAGCGCTTCTATCGACTCCATATCAAGGTGGTTGGTGGGCTCATCCATCACCAGTACGTTGGGTTTCTGCAGCGCCAACTTACCGAACAGCATCCTCCCCTGTTCGCCCCCGGAGATCACCTTGACCGACTTACCGATGTCATCGTTGGAGAACAGCATCCGGCCCAGCGCACCGCGTACGGTCTGCTCGCCTTCCGTGGTCCACTGCCGCATCCATTCGAAAAGCGTCTCTCCGCCTTCGAAATCATCGGCGTGATCCTGGGCGAAGTAGCCAACTTCCGCCGCATCGGTCCATTTCACCTCGCCCGAATCCGGCGTCATAGTGCCAACCAGACAGTTCAGCAGGGTCGTCTTGCCAATCCCGTTGGGCCCGATGATAGCGACTCTCTCGCCGGCTTCGACCTGCAAATCGAAGCGGTCGAACAGCACATTGTCACCCCAAGCCTTGGAGAGCTTCTCTGCGTTCAACGCATGCCGGTGTATCTTTTTGGTCTGCTCGAAGCGAATGAACGGGCTGACGCGTGACGATGGTTTGACCTCATCGAGCTGAATCTTGTCGATCTTGCGTTGGCGCGACGTGGCCTGCTTGGCCTTCGAGGCGTTGGCCGAGAAACGGCTAACGAATTGCTGCAGTTCCGCGATCTCTGCCTTCTTCTTGGCGTTATCGGCATGCAAGCGCTCCCGCGCTTGGGTAGCAGCGGTCATATACTCATCATAGTTACCCGGAAAAAGCGTCAGCTCGCCGTAGTCGAGATCCGCCATATGGGTACAGACGCTATTCAAGAAGTGACGATCGTGAGAAATGATGATCATGGTCGAGCTACGTGAACGCAGGATCTCCTCCAGCCACCGGATAGTATTAATATCCAAGTGGTTGGTCGGCTCGTCGAGCAGCAGCACGTCGGGATCACTGAACAGCGCCTGAGCCAGCAGTACGCGCAGCTTCCAGCCCGGCGCCACCACGCTCATCGGCTGCGTGTGCTGCGCAAGAGGGATGCCAAGGCCAAGCAGCAACTCCCCCGCACGCGCCTCTGCTGTGTAACCATCGAGCTCAGCGTAGCGCACCTCAAGGTCGGCGACTTTCATGCCATCTTCCTCGGACATCTCAGTCAGCGAATAGATACGCTCGCGCTCGGCGGTAACCTCCCAGAGCTCTGTGTTACCCATTATCACGGTGTCGATTACACGCTCGTTCTCGAACGCGAACTGATCCTGACTCAGCTTGCCGAGCCGCGTGGTGGCGTCCTTCATAACCTGGCCGTTGGTAGGTTCCAGATCGCCACCCAGAATCTTCATGAAGGTAGACTTGCCGCAACCATTGGCACCGATCAGGCCATAGCGGTTGCCCTCTCCAAACTTGACGGAGACATTTTCGAATAGCGGCTTGGCACCAAATTGCATGGTGATGTTGGCGGTAGAGAGCAAAATCGAGGTTCTCGCGGGAAACGGCGTGAATGAAGCGACGGCGGACCCGGCAGCGCGAGCCCAACCTACGTCGAAGCGACATTGTACGCGCTGGCAACGATCGGCGTCAGCGCCATCCTCCAAGAACACACTCAATCCCCGCGCAAACGCGCGTACGAGCCCAGACCATCGTTCATGCAAAGATCAGCACAATTCAAGTCAGGCGTATCGGGAAACATCAGCGCACTAGAGCGGGGCTCTTGGGATCGAATTCCCATCCCGGGATCAGGTACTGCATCGCCATGGCGTCATTGCGCTGCGTCACGTCGAGACGCTTATAAAGCTGGTGGGCTTCCATCAACTTGTCCTCGTCCAGCTCAACGCCAAGCCCCGGCTCGGACGGTACTTTCAGCTTGCCGTCCCGGATCTTGAACGGTTCCTTGGTAATGCGCTGCCCATCCTGCCAGATCCAGTGGGTGTCGATGGCAGTGATCTCACCCGGGCAGGCCGCCGCTACCAGGGACGGGAGTAGCGGCAAGCAATTGCGGGACTAGGCCTCGGTTCCCTCGACGATCTCGAATTGCTCGAGGCCACCGCCCTCGGAAAAAGCCTCGGTGGGCATGGGATTGGCGTGGGCTTGCTTGAAGTCATCACTGCCTACCCAGGCGCGGAAGGCATCCTGGTCTTCCCATTCCGTCTCGACGAGATAAGGCGCCTGGTTGCCCTGAGGCCGTAATACCCGCATGGCTTTGAAGCCAGGTTGTTTATCGACCTGGCTGGCACGTTGCTGAAACCGACGCTCGAATTCGGCCTCATACCCTGAATTGACGAAAACGCGGTTGATGACGATAAAACTCATCCGTTTCTCTCCTTAGCCAAGCAGTTCACGAGGCGACTGCCAGTGTTTGAGCGTCGCGCATCCCGCCGCCCAGATATCGGCTTCCAGCATGGCAATGGTGGCCGGCGGCATGGGCTGAGATGCACGCATATCGCCCTCGACCAGACGCCCAACCAGGGCGCCGACCAACGGCATGTGGCTGACCAGCAGGCACGGCGTGTCCGCGGCTTCGTGCTGCAACCAGTCGATGAGTGGTTCCAGCGGATCATCCGGAGTGATGATCGGTAGCGTTTCGACAGGACGCTCCAAGGGCGTCGCCATCCACTGCGCGGTCTGCTGAGCACGCCGATAGGGGCTGGCAACGATACGCAGTGCCGCACGCACGTCTTTGGCGAGCATGCTGTCCAGCCATGTCCCCATGGCACGCGCTTCCGCCTCGCCTTTCTTAGTGAGTGAACGCTCACTATCTGGCATGCCCGGCACGGCTTCGCCATGACGCATGATATAAAGGTTCGACACGTTCAAGTCTCCTCTGCGCCGGGTTCCATCCGGCGTGCCTCGAATACATCCTGTCGCGGCAGGACGAACTCAACGTCGCTGCTCTGCTCTTGCTGCATGAGCATTTGCGCCATCTGTCGCGCCGGCACGCCGTTGAACAGCACTTGGTAAAGTCCTTCGGCCAAGGGCATATAAATGTCTTCACGACGCGCTTTCTCGCGTACCAGACTGACAGTGTTGACGCCTTCCGCCACCTGGCCCAGTGATTCGATGGCTTCCTCGAGCGTCTTGTTCTCGCCCAGCGCGAATCCGACGCGGTAATTGCGCGAGAGCTTCGACGAGCAGGTCACGATGAGATCCCCCACGCCCGCCAGCCCGATGAAGGTCAGTGGATTGGCGCCCAGCGCCACCGCGAAGCGGCTCATTTCCGCCAGTGCCCGCGTCATCAGCATGCTGCGCGTGTTTTCTCCCATGCCAAGCGCCGCCGCCATGCCCGCGGCGATGGCATAGATGTTTTTCAGCGCGCCGCCCAATTCGACGCCATAGCGGTCGTTGCTGGCATAGACGCGGAAATAGTCACAACCGAGCGCCGATTGCACCCGGGCACGGGTATAAGGATCGTCACTGGCGATGACCGTCGCCGTGAGGTGCTTGTCGGCAATTTCGGAAGCGAGATTGGGCCCCGAAAGCACACCGATATGGGGGAAACCGGTCTCCTCCTCGAGGATCTGGCTCATCAGTTTGAAGCCTTCCTCACGGATCCCCTTGGTGGTGCTGACCAGAATTTGCGAAGGCTTGAGCCACGCCCGAGCCTGACGAACAACGGCGGAAAAGGCGCTCGAGGGAATCGCGATGAAGACCACCTCGGCATCTTGTAGCACCGCACGCATATCGTCGGAAGCGACCACCGAGGGATTGATGGCGTAATTCGGCAAGTAGCGTGGATTGCGATGCTCACTGTTGATCTGTTCGATCAAGGCCGGGTCGCGCAACCACTGGCGCACACGGGCTCCATTGTCGGCGGCAATACTGGCGATAGCGGTGCCAAAGCTGCCGCCGCCAAGCACGGCGACTTGAAGACGTTCGTCGGTCATGGACGTTTCCTGGTGGCCTGCGAAATGACGCCATTGTAGCGGACCTGACGTGTCACGCACGCCTGATCATCGTCTGCCTGCAAACGACGACACCGCCCGTAGGCGGTGTCGTCATACTACTCGCTCTGCTCCTGCCAAGCAGCAGGCCGATCAATCGATCATCGGCAACAAGGCATCGATGCTCGATTTGGCGTCGCCATACACCATACGAGTGTTTTCCTTGAAGAACAGCGGGTTCTCGATGCCCGAGTAGCCCGTCCCCTGGCCACGCTTGCAGACGAAGACCTGTTTGGCGTCCCATACCTTGAGCACCGGCATACCGGCGATGGGGCTGTTGGGGTCTTCCTCGGCGGCAGGGTTGACGATGTCATTGGAACCGATGACGATCACCGCGTCAGTTTCGGCGAAATCGTCGTTGATCTCGTCCATCTCCAGCACGATGTCATACGGCACCTTGGCCTCGGCCAGCAGTACGTTCATATGTCCCGGCAAACGCCCGGCAACCGGGTGAATACCGAAGCGCACGGTCTTGCCGGCAGCGCGCAACTTGCGGGTCAGCTCACTGACCGCATTCTGCGCCTGCGCCACCGCCATGCCATAGCCGGGCACGATGATCACGCTGTCGGCATCGTTGAGCGCACTCGCAACGCCACCGGTATCGATGGCAACCTGCTCGCCCTCGATTTCCGCGGCCGGCCCTTTGCTGCCACCGAAGCCACCCAGAATCACGTTGACGAAGTTGCGATTCATCGCCTTGCACATGATGTAGGAGAGAATCGCCCCTGAAGAGCCCACCAACGCCCCGGTCACGATCAGCAGATCGTTGGAAAGCGTAAAGCCGATGGCCGCCGCCGCCCAACCGGAGTAGCTATTGAGCATCGACACCACCACCGGCATGTCGGCGCCGCCGATGCCCATGATCAGATGATAGCCGATGAAGAATGCCAGCAGCGCCAATAGCAGCAGCGTCCAGAAGCCGGCGCCGTTAAGATAGGCGATTGCCAGCAGCAGCGAGACGATCGCCGCCCCCGCATTGAGCAGATGGCCGCCCGGCAATTGGCGTGGCTTGCCGTCCACCTTGCCTGCCAGCTTACCGAACGCGACCACCGAACCGGTGAACGTCACCGCGCCGATGAACACCCCCAGCACCACCTCGACCTGCAGGAAGGTCAGCTCTGCCGGCGTCTTTTCGGCCACCAGTGCCGCGAAAGCCGAGAAACCTTCGCTGGCCTGCGCGGCCATCACCCGCCGACGCTCCAGGTCGGCATTGAAGCCGATGAACACCGCCGCCAAGCCGACGAAGCTATGCAGCGCCGCGACCAGCTGGGGCATCTCGGTCATATCGACCTTCTTGGCCAGATAGACGCCGATGCCAGCGCCGATCACCATCATCGGAATCATCCACCAATAGCCGCCTACATTGGGGCCGAACATGGTGAAGACCACCGCCAGTCCCATCCCGGCAATGCCATACCAGACGGCACGCTTGGCCTTTTCCTGATTACTCAATCCCCCCAGTGAGAGGATAAACAACACACTTGCCGCCACCGCTGCGGCGGACACCAATCCTTGACTCAACATCGTCTTTTCTCCGCCGCGTTAGGATTTCTGGAACATGGCGAGCATCCGGCGCGTCACCAGGAAGCCACCCACGATATTAATGGTGGCAATCAGCACCGAAATGCTGGCCAACAAGCCTACCAGCCAACTGCCCGACCCGATCTGCAGGACCGCGCCGAGCACGATGATGCCCGAGATGGCGTTGGTCACCGCCATCAACGGCGTATGCAACGAGTGACTGACATTCCAGATCACTTGGAAACCGACGAAACAGGCCAGCACGAAAACGATGAAGTGCTGCATGAACGATGCCGGCGCAACCAGCCCCAGCAGGCCCATCACCACGCCACCGGCCACGAGCATGCCTATCTGACGCTTGGTCTGGTCGAGAAAGGCAGCGTGCTCGGCGGCTTTCTTTTCCTCAGGTGTGGGCTCCTTGGGTTTCTCCTTGGGCGCCGACTGCCCAATGGCCTTGACCTTGGGCGGCGGCGGCGGAAAGGTGATCTCGCCTTGATGCGCCACGGTGACGCCACGAATCACGTCGTCTTCCATGTCGTGAACGATCACGCCATCCTTTTCCGGCGTCAGATCGGTGAGCATGTGACGAATATTGGTGGCGTAAAGCAACGATGCCTGCGTCGCCATGCGCGAAGGGAAATCGGTATAGCCGACGACCACCACGCCGTTGTCGGTAACGATACGCTCGTCGGGGACGGTGAGATCGCAGTTGCCGCCCTTCTCGGCCGCCAGGTCAACGATCACCGAGCCCGGCTTCATGGCATGGACCATGTCCTCGAGCCACAGCTTGGGCGCCGGCTTGCCCGGAATCAGTGCTGTGGTAATGACGATATCCACTTCGGGCGCTTGCTCGCGGAACAGCGCCAGCTGCTTCTCGCGAAACTCAGGGCTAGAGGGTGCGGCATAACCGCCGGAGCCCGAGCCATCCTGGCTGTCCTCGAAGTCGAGAAACAGAAACTCGGCGCCCATCGACTCGATCTGCTCGGCCACTTCGGGGCGTACATCGAAGGCACGCACCACGGCGCCCAGGCTGGTCGCGGTACCGATGGCCGAGAGCCCGGCGACGCCCGCACCCACGACCAGCACCTTGGCCGGTGGCACCTTGCCCGCCGCCGTAACCTGGCCGGTGAAAAAGCGTCCGAAATGATTGCCGGCCTCGATCACCGCCCGATAGCCGGCAATATTCGCGGTGCTGGAAAGCGCATCCATCTTCTGAGCGCGCGAGATCCGCGGCACCATGTCCATGGCCATGACCGTGGCACCAGTCGCCTTGCAACGCTCGAGCAAGTCCTCGTTCTGCGCCGGCCAGAAAAACGCGATCAGCGTCTGCCCCTTGCGCAGATAGCCGACTTCCTCTTCGTCGGGTTCGCGCACCTTGATGACGACATCGGACGCCGACCACAACGCCGCGCCGCCGTCGATAACCTCGACACCTGCATCGCGGTATGCATCGTCATCGAAGCCGGCCGCGCGCCCGGCGCCTGACTCGACGACGCAGTCATGGCCGAGTTTCTGGATGTGCTTAGCACTTTCCGGCGTCAGCGCCACGCGCGCCTCGCCCTGGGCACGCTCCCTGGGAGCCCCAATTCTCATGCCGCACCTCCTGTTTCGTGTCGGATGGCGCCTTGCCCGGCACCGCTTGTCATATATTCGGTGATATTCATCCTTGACTCCTTGCTCGTCGCATAGGGCTCTCCATCATGAAATCTTGTGTCATATCGGTACATTGGCACGTGGTTCTGTAAATGACGTCGTTATACACCAGGAACGTCGATGCATTTCGAACAAAAGAGTCTTATTTATTTAAGGAAAAACGTCTTAAAAATCAACAGGAAAAACAAAAATCTCTATCATAATCATTGAGTTATAGCGAGCATAACACAGCTCTTATGCCTCACAACAACTCACAACCCCTTGTTTTAATTTGGAATTATTTTAAAAACATGACCTACCTATTTCCTTATAGCCACCATAAACGATACGTTATTTACACTTTTGCTTAGTTATTACTCGCGCATATTGAAAGCGTGCACGCCGCTTTTCCGATACGCCATTCAACAATCACGACACAACTCCTCCACGCTCAGCACCTCGACTCCCTGACGCTCAAGAAGCGCAAGCCCCAGTCCATGCAAGGTCTCGGCCTGCCAATGAACGCCACTGCGATCCGTCAGTTCGTCATCGGCACAGGCATCGGCCAGCACCGTGACCGAAAACCCCAGGCATTGCGCATGCCGCGCCAATGTAGAGACCGTGCCCAGCGTGGTGACCCCTGCCAAGACGAGGTGCGAGATACCGTGACGGTGCAGCCAACTGTCAAGGTCGGTATCGACGAAGGCGTCATCGGTATGGGTCGTGACCACACGCTCGCCGGGAAGTGGCACGGCGCAGGGCATAGCCTCAGTACCGGGTTGGCCGCTCCGGCCGGGGGAATGCGGCTCACGCGAAAAACGACGGATATGCACTATACAGCCTTCGCCACCGCGCCAATCATCCAGCAACGCTGTCAGCGGCGCGACAAGCTCGGGCCGCGCAGGCGTATGCAGCATGGTCACCACGAGCAACGCAGCCGGCGCGTCACGTGCCTCGTGAGGATGGAGAGGTAATACCTGACAGCGAGGTGCCATGATGCCTCCTTTCGACGAATCGCGTCGTCTTGAGTATGGCGCATCATGGCGATTGTCAAAAACGGCTGTCGGGAGACGCCGTCATACGGCGTCTGTCGATGCGACGTCGTGGAATATCATGACGAGCAGGAAAGACAGATCACCGAGGCTTCCGGTGCCGGGGCGGCCGCCCAATGCGCCATTCCCGGACGCGGCGTGAAGGGATCGGCGAGCAAGGCCCGAAATTCAGCCAACGGCGCCATATCGCCTGCCTCCGCCGCCTCGATGACCTGCTGAATAAGGTGCGTGCGCGGCACATAGAGGGGATTGACCGCCTGCATGGCGTCACGGCGCGACACGGCATCGCGTTCCTCTTCCTCGAGGCGCTGACGATAGCGCGACAGCCAGGCGGCCAGACCTTCGGCCGGGACCTCTTCATGCAGCCACTCGCCCTCATCGACAGCCCATTCCCCCAGGGCACGAAAGGCGCGGTGATAGTCGGCGCCGGCGTCGACCAGCAGCGTCAGCCAGTCCTGAACCAGTTGGGCATCGCCTTCTTGCACGTTCTCGAGCCCCAGGCGTGCCCGCATCAAGCGCGCGTACTCCTGTTGCAGCGCCGGTTCGTACTCCGCCAGCTGCGTACGCAGCGCTTCTGGATCGGCCAACGGCGTCAGCGACTGCCCCAGCACCGAGAGATTCCACAACCCCACCCCGGGTTGCTGATCAAAGGCGTAACGGCCCGCAGTGTCGGTGTGGTTGGGCACCAGCGTGGGCTCGTAACGATCCATGAAGGCATAGGGCCCGTAGTCCAGCGTTAAGCCCAGAATCGACATGTTGTCGGTATTCATCACCGCATGCACGAAGCCATAGGCTTGCCAGGCGGCAATCAGACGTGCCGTGCGCGCGACCGTATCGCCGAATAGCGCCTCCGCCGGTGCCTCGCATTCCGCCAGGGCCGGACGGTGACGCGTAATAACATGCTCGACGAGACGCTGCAGGTCTTCGTTGCGGCGCGCCTGGTAAAGCCACTCGAAATGGCCGAAACGCACGTGACTGGGCGCCAGGCGCAATAGGGTCGCGCCGGGCTCGACCCGCTCGCGCTGAACCTTCTCGCCGTTCATCGCTAGAGCCAGCGCCAGCGTCGTGGGAATGCCCAGGCCCGCCATGGCCTCACCGGCGAGATATTCACGAATCGTCGAACGCAGCACCGCGCGGCCATCACCGAAACGCGAATACGGCGTTTGTCCGGCCCCCTTGAGATGCAGATCCCAGAAACCGTCGTCGGTCTCCACTTCTCCCAGCAGGAGTCCGCGCCCATCACCCAAGGCAGGATTATAGACACCGAACTGATGGCCGGTATATTTCTGCGCCAGAGGCTCCATCCCCGGTAACACGGTTTCTCCCCCCATGACTTGGCGCAGCGTCTCCCGCGACGGGGAATCGTCACTGAATAGCTCGGCGTCGAGGCCTAGCGCGCGACAACCACGTGGACTGATATCCACCAGTCGCGTATTTTTCCAGGCTGCGGGGCTGACCCGGGTGAAGAAGTCGTCGGGCAGACGCGCCCAAGCATTGTCGAAGCGCAGCGCATCGAGCGTCATGGTGAGACCTCGCGAAGGGGCATGTCGAACTACTTTACACGTCCGGCAACGACCGATAAAAGCGTGCCGGACGACCAAAAACGCCGCCCGAAGGCGGCGTCGTAAAACGGCGGAGGCAACGCCTCAGGCCGGGCTGTCTTCGGCCTCGTTACTACTGTGCTCACGAATCAATTCAGCATTGGTGCGCAGCAGCGCCAACAACACGTCGAAATAATTATCGCGCACGGAATAGCTGTCCAGTGTGCGAATCAATGACTCGGCACTGACGGCCGCGCCTTTTTCATTCTGCGCGGCCCGCGCTTGACGCATCGCGAGATAAGCACGGTGCGTGTTCAAGTTATGCAGGTACGCTTCGATACTCGCCTGGACGCTATCGAAGTGCTGGTAATGGCGATCACTACCCCGCTGTGCCAAGCCGCAGCCTTCACTGAAGCAACGCAAGCCGAACAGGTTATTGCCCTGGCGGGCAAAGCGCGATGTCCCCCATCCCGACTCTTCAACGGCCTGGATGACCACCATTTCCAACGGCAAGGTATCGACACGGGAGAGAAGGTACTCGAACGTGTTGGAAGTGCCGCATTCGATCTGGTAGCTATCGCACAACTGTTGAAGATGCGAGCGTTCGGCATCACTCAGCGAGTCCTGACGCTCACGCGCATCGATCAACCAATCACGTTGGGCCTGGATCTTGGCGTTTTCGGCTTCGACCAGCGGCACCAGCAACTCGAGAAACTCCGTTTTGCGCTCGGGCCCGGCCGCATATTCGCGCAGGTCCGGCATCTCCTCGACGGGATCGAGAGCCGGCGTATCGACGTTACTTTCGAGTGTCCGCACGTCTCGCGAGGGAGACGCAGCATGGGCGTCCAGAGGTGGCGGCGTTACCGTCACGCCAAGCGCCCCCAACAATACCGCCGCGACAACGCCACGCCATCGCCGAGAGAAGAACAAGTCGTGTCGAATCGGCATGAGACGACTCCTTGAACATGAAGACATCAGTCTAGCAATAACGAACGTCCATGTTGAGTCAATATTGCTGGCATCCAAATGAAACGGGCCGGCCTATGCGGCCGGCCCGGTAAGCGAACGCCAACGCCACTCAGCTGCTCAAGAGCTTGTTGAGACGCTGGACATAGGTGGCGGGATCCTCAAGATGCCCACCTTCGGCGATGATCGCCTGATCGAGCAGGATCCGCGCGAGGTCATCGAACCGGGAATCGTCGGCGCTTTCCAGACGTGTCACCAGCCCATGCTCGGGATTGAGCTCGAGGATCGGCTTGACCTCCGGCAACGGCTGTCCGGCCGCTTCCATGAGGCGGCGCATCTGATAGCCCATGTCGTGTTCGGAAAGCACGACACACGCCGGCGAATCGGTCAAACGGTGCGTCACGCGCACTTCCTGCACCTCGTCGCCCAACGCTGCCTTGACGCGCTCGAGCAGCGGCGCCTTGGCCTTGGCCGTCTCTTCCTGCGCTTTCTTTTCTTCCTCGTCAGCCATCTCGTCTAGATCAAGGTCACCCTTGGCGACATCGACCAATGACTTGCCGTCGTATTCGGTGAGATGGCTCATCAGCCACTCGTCGATACGGTCATGCAGCAAGAGTACTTCGATGCCCTTCTTACGGAAGATCTCCAAGTGCGGGCTATGGCTTGCCGCATTGAACCCATCGGCCACCAGGTAATAAATCTTCTGCTGGCCTTCCTTCATGCGTTCCACGTAGCCGGCCAGCGACTGATCCTGAGTCGCGCTGTCGGTCTGTGTGGAAGAGAAGCGCAACAGCTCGGCGATCTTGTCACGATTGGCAAAATCTTCCGCCGGCCCTTCCTTGAGCACGTTGCCGAAGGCATTCCAGAACGTCTGGTAGGCGTCCTCATCCTTAGCCAGCTTCTTGAGCATGTCCAGCGAGCGCTTGGTCAACGCGGACTTGAGCTTGTCGACCTGGGGATCTTTCTGCAGCAATTCACGCGAGATGTTGAGCGACAGATCCTTGGAGTCGACCACGCCCTTCATGAAACGCAGGTACAGCGGCAGAAACTGTTCGGCGTCGTCCATGATGAACACGCGCTGCGCATAGAGCTTGAGCCCACGTACGCCCTCGCGCTGATTGAGATCGAACGGCGCGCGACCCGGCACGTAAAGCAAGCTGGTGTATTCGAGCGTGCCTTCGACCTTGTTGTGGCTCCAGGTCAGCGGATCGCTGAAATCGTGCGCAACGTGCTTGTAGAAAGCCTTGTATTCATCATCGCTGATTTCTTCCTTGGGCCGTACCCACAAGGCAGTCGCCTCGTTGACGGTTTCCCAAGTGACGGTTTCGCTGCCCTCGATCTCGTTGCCTTCTTCATCCTGGGCCTTCTCGACCTTCGGCATACGTACCGGGACTTCGATGTGATCGGAGTAGGTGCGTACGAGATGCTTGAGGCGTTCAGCGTCGGCGAACTCTTGGGCATCTTCCTTCAAGTGCAACACGATTTCGGTGCCACGTTCGGGCTTGTCGATATCCGCAATATCGAACTCGCCTTCACCACGTGAATGCCATTCCACGCCCTGTTCCTGATCGACTCGGCGCGTGCGCACGGTGATTTCGTTGGAGACGATGAAGCCGGAGTAGAAGCCCACACCGAATTGGCCAATCAGCTTGGCATCTTTCTGCTTTTCGCCGGAGAGCTGCTGGAGGAATTCCGCCGTGCCGCTGCGTGCGATAGTGCCCAGGTTCTGGATGACCTCGTCGCGGCTCATACCGATGCCATTGTCACGCACGGTGACGGTGCCCGCCTCGGCATTGTGCTCGATCTCGACGCGCAACTCGCTGTCATTGCCGTACAGCGCGTCGTTGTCCAACGCCTCGTAGCGCAACTTGTCGCAGGCATCCGCGGCATTGGAAATCAGCTCGCGCAGGAAGATCTCCCGGTTGGAATACAGGGAGTGGATCATCAGCTGCAAGAGCTGTTTGACTTCGGTCTGGAAGCCCATTGTTTCGGCTTGAGCGGCGGTAGTCATGGTCGAAATTCCCCTGTGGCCATAACGGATGCATGTTGAACGGTGAAAATGTGACGATAGATGTCGTCATGCGCATCGATATGGGGGCCGCGCGTGACTTTTCAAGCGCTTGCGGCCCGGTCCAGGTGTTCCCATGGCCTAGGGCTTCAACCTCAGGGTGCGGTGTCGGGCGGGTCGATGCCTTTCCAGCGGCGGTAAGGCGCAAGCGAATGGTCGACGCGGGTCAGCAACCAGCCGACGATGAAGACGTCATCGATCACGCCGATGAGCATCAGGAAATCGGGAATGATATCGAATGGCATGATCAAGTAGGCCACCGCCGCCGTCATCCAGCCGCAGGCCGCCCACGGCACAGGGCGATAGCGACCGGCAGTCACATCGCCCAGCATGGGCACGAACACACGTAGCGCGCGGGCGATGCGCATCAATGCCCCGCCGCGCTGCTTGAGCCGCGACCACAGCGCCAGTCCTCGCATAAACTTCATGGCATGCCTCCTTGGCATTGCGTTCCTGCAGGCGTCATTATGCAGGGTGTCGCCGTTCGACAACACTACCCAAGGCGTGTCCCCTGAGCGAGGATGATCACATCATCATAACGCCAGGCAAGCAAGGAGACATGGAAGATGCTCGCACCGCGGCTTCGCCAACGCTGGCTGACGCTATTATCGGTGGCCTCGCTAGGACTTGCGTTACAGGCCACCAACGTCCAGGCACAATCCGACACTCAGACGCTCGACGCCGCGGATCGCGCCATGCAAGACGCGCTCGCAGCAGCCCGCGATCATCGCTGGTCACGAATCGATGACGCTGCCATCGACGATCATGTGCTGGCCGGTTACGTGGAATACCACCGCCTCAAGGCGCATCTGTCGAGCGCGCCGGTAGTGGAAATACAAAACTATATTACGCGGCATGCCGACTCGCCCCTTTCGAGCTGGATGCGCGGCCAAGCACAGACCACATTTGGGCGCGACGGTCGCTTCGGTGACCTGTTGGCCATTAGCGATGGCGAGCCCCCGGGCACCATCCGGCAATGTTATTACTACACCGCCCTGCTCGATCGCCAACCTCAAGAAGCCGCGCAAGGCGGACGTGAACTATGGCAGGTCGGACATTCGCAACCCGATGCCTGCGACCGGCTTTTCGACACCTTGCGCGAACGCGGCGATATCGACGAGGGCGATATCTGGACACGGCTGACGCTGGCCTGGCAAGGCGGCGAAAGTCGTCTCGTCGACTACCTGGAAGACCAGCTCGACGATGACTGGGACGCCGGTATCGATGCACTCGAGCGCCTGCGCGGCAACTATGCAGCCATTACCGAGATCCCCACCGATATCGGCCCCCAAGGGCAAGGCAGCGGCGCGCTCTTTACCGCCGCCATGCACAATTTCACGCGCGCCGACACGGAAGCCGCGCTCGAGGCTTGGCGCAAAATCGGACCCCACCTCTCGTTGAGCGACACGCAGCGCAACACCGTCGAACACGATCTGGCGTTCTATTCGATGGTACGCGACGTCGACAACAATCTTGGCTGGACCGACGACGCCTTGCCCCGTCTCGCCGATGGCGATCTGTTCGAATTGCGAGTACGCAATGCCTTGGCCGACCGAGATTGGGGCGAGGTCATTGACTGGATCGATGCGATGCCGGACGCCACCCGCCAGAAGGCACATTGGCAATACTGGCTGGGCCGCGCACTCAATCAGCGCGGCGACTCCGAGTCCGCGCAAGCCGCTTGGCAACTTGCCGCCCAGGAGCGCGGGTTCTTTGCCTTCGCGGCTGCCGACAAGATCGGCCAGCCCTATGCCTTGAACATGGATATGCCCGAGGTGTCGCCACTGCAGAGCGAAATGGCGGCCATGCGACCCAGCGTCCAGCGCAGCGAGGCCTTGCGTCGTATCGGCGAGCCCGGTCTTGCGCGCAGCGAGTGGTTCCACGCCATCGGCCAGGCCAGTGCATCCGATGCCGCCGCACTCAACGCCTACGCACGCGAGCGGGGCTGGTACGACTTAGCCGTGCACGGAGCGATCATGGCCGAGCAATGGGATGCCCTGGCCTGGCGCTTTCCCCCCGCGTATCAAACGGACTTCACTCAATGGGGGCAACGCAACGGCGTCGATCCCTATCTGCTGATGGCGATTTCCCGGCGGGAGAGTTCATTCAATCGCCAAGCGGTCTCGCCGGTCGGCGCACGCGGACTCATGCAACTGATGCCCGGCACCGCCAAACACGTCAGTCGCCAGCTGGATATCGACGCACCAAGCCTCGGCGAGCTCTTCGAGCCTACCACCAATATCCAGTTGGGCAGCACCTACATTCGCGACATGATGGAACGCTATCGAGGCAACCGTCTCGCCGCCGCAGCGGCCTACAACGCTGGCCCCGGGCGTGTCGACCGTTGGCTTCGCGAGGCTTCCGGTAATTTCGACCTTTTCGTGGAAAGCATTCCGTATCGCGAAACCCGTGCCTACGTGCAAGCCGTGCTGACGTACCGGGTCATCTTCGAGAGCCTCGCCAAACAGGGCGATTCGCAAGGCGTCGCACTGCTGACCCAGGCCGAACGGGAAGGTATCTACGACACTACGCTGCTGGCGCGCAATCCATAAACGCTAGCGCCGACGCCCCTCAAGGGCGTCGGCATCACCAAGACGTTCGGACTTCCTCAGGGACGTTGAGCCAGTGCCAGCTTGACGCCGAAGAGTACCAGCACCGTGCCGGTAGCCCCTTCCATCATGCGCGACACCCAGCGCTTGGCCAACCATCTGGTGGCACTTCCCACCATCAACACCACGCCCATCTGCCAAATATTGGCGATCACGAAATGCACGCTTGCGAGCCACAAGGACTTGGCAAGCGCAGGGTCACCTGGCGCAATGAACTGCGGCAGAAACGCCATATAAAAAACGACCGTCTTGGGATTGAGCACATTGGAGAGGAAGCCCTCGCGCAGCGGTATCCAGGCCGGTACCCGTTGGCGTTCAACGCCGACGTCGGCTACTGGCAGGCCACTCCCGCGACGAGCGCTGGCCAGACTTCTTAGACCGAGCCAGATCAGGTACCCCGCACCAAGCAGCTTGAGCGCGTTGAAGGCCCATGCCGATTGCAGCAGGATCAGCGAGATCCCAAGCGCCGAGACGGTGGCATGCACGAACAGACCGGAGCAGATCGCCAAACTGGTCAACATGCCATCGCGTACGCCCCCGCGCGAGGTGTTACGAATGACCAGCAGCGTGTCCACGCCTGGCGTTAGCGTCAGCAGTGTAATCGCTACTAGAAACGGCCAAAACTGAGCATCGAAGAACATAGGTGTTTCCTGATAACCAAAACGCGAGCCACCCAGGCGACAAGGAGGCCGCACGGCATGAAATGAGCGTTTACAAGAGCCAGAAGGCGCTCACGGCAAGCCCTACCGTCATCAACACGCCGATCAATAGCAACAGACCATCCTCGGCCGTCATGCCCAGACCGATCACCGTAATCGCCAGCGCCGGCATCGCCGCCGCGAAGGGGAGCAACTCCAAGGGGATCATGGCCAGTGCCAATGCGATGACCAGTACGGCGATGAGGCGGCGCGCGGCCGGCTGCAACAATATCTCCAAGCGTTGTGCCAGCAGCTTGTCGATACGTTGCGTCCAGGGCCGGACGCGTTTGACGGTGCGATGCAGCTTGTCATGGCTGATACCCCGCTCACGCAGCTTCTTCGGCAACCAGGGAGATTGCCGCCCGAAAAGCTGTTGCACCGCCATCAAAATGATGAACACGGCACATAACGTGGGCACACCGGGAACGCCGCCAGTGGGCAAGAATGCCAGCAATGCAGGCAGCGTAATCAGAGGGCCGAAGCCCCGCGAGCGAAACGTCTCGACGATATCTTGCAGACGGATAGTCTTGCCATCATTGGCATCGTCGAGCGTTTCCAGCAACTGGGTCAAACTGATGCGCGACTCCATGCGCGATTTCTCCTTGGGAACGGTCGTTGATGAGGCCATTGAATAATGGAAGGCCAAATACTATCAGCCAAACAGGCCACGCCTGGCATGCTTCATCGAGATCTGGTCATTGAGCGTCCAGAAATCGTAGAGGACACCCAACAAGAACAACCCGCCGGTGACGAGATACAACAACCCGGTCAGCCACTTCCCCATGTACATGCGATGCAGGCCGAAGACGCCCAAAAAGGTCAGCAATATCCAGGCAAGGGTGTAGCTGGTGGGCCCCGCCTGAAAACGCAGGTCTGCCTGACGATCCATCAGCGGGATCAGGAAAAAGTCGATCAACCAGCCGATGCCCAGCAAACCTAGCGTGAAAAACCAAATCGTGCCGGTGATGGGCTTGCCGTAGTAAAAGCGGTGCGCGCCGGTAAAGCCAAACACCCACAACAGATAGCCCACGACCTTGCTATGCGTATCGTTCGCAGCGACGGCGGTATGGGTCACGTGACAACTCCTCCAAAATGAAACTCGCTCGATCCGCACCCATCTCCACAGTGCGATATCCCATGACAAACGCCCACATCACGCGAAGGTTGCTGCCGCACCGTGACGCTTTTGCCTGGCAAGGCGACTGCGCTCGCTAGACAGACGTCAGGCAGCAATATGATTGCCCTCGGTCAAGGCGCCACGCTTTACTCACGGCGCACACATTGGCGTTCTGGACGACCCCGAATTTTCGATCTATGTTGCATATGCGGTGCATGGTACCCGGAAAAGCCCCTCGGCAAGAAGCTTGACGCTTGTCCCAGGGTCATGCATTCTCCGCTGCGTAGGTTTGCAAGTCGAATGTCGTCAGCTGTTAATCGAATTCTCGATCGCCCTTGCGCATTCCCTCCTTGTCTTACCCACGTACAATGGTCGCCAATGGGTCGGCCCGCATCATTACTTCGCAAGTTAAGGAATTCGAAATGGCAACTGGCACTGTCAAGTGGTTTAACGACACTAAAGGCTACGGCTTCATCTCTCCGGAAGATGGTGGTGACGACCTGTTCGCACACTTCTCCGAGATTCAGGCTGAAGGCTTCAAAAGCCTGCAGGATGGCCAAAAAGTGAGCTTTGAAGTCACACAGGGCAAGAAAGGCCTGCAGGCGTCCAACATCAAGGTGGTCGGGTAATTCCGATGCCTCAGCGGTCGTGAGACCGACACCGGACTCCGAACGCATGAGCCCACCTGACGGTGGGCTCTTTTATTTCCAGATCATTTATTCCTACACCTACGTAACGAATACGCTACACGCATTGTCCGCCTCCATCTCATGAGCCATGTATTGATGTCATGGCGTGTCGTCATCTCCTTCGGACGGCTGTGTGTCGTGCTCGTCATAGGTGCGTTCGCTGAACGACTCGCGATGCGCCTCGATATCGGCCTCTTCCGACGAATCGGTCTGGGAAGACTGTGACTCCTGGTTACTACTCTCTTCCGTTTTCCCTTGCTCCGTGCCGGGCTGATTGGCCGATTCCTGGTTTTCCTCCTGAGATTCGGCCGGAGGCTCTCCACCGGTGCCACCGCCACGTGAGTCATCTTCCGCAGCCAGCGTCACCAATGGCCAGGCCACTCCTAGCGCCAACGTAGCACAAGCAATGCCTCGCGAGATTCGATGCATGACGTACGCTCCTTATACTAACTTTCCTTATACCAAAGGACACATGGCGCGACGTGCACGCCATGTGTCTATCCTCTGGCAGAATCAGCCGATATTACGACTTGTTGTCGTTTTCGTCGGTAGCCTCGTCCATTTCATCTGCCGCTTCGTCGGCTTCCTCTTGCGTTTCGTCGGCGGCATTATCCATTGCATCGCCAGTTTCATCGGCGGCTTCGCTCATTTCATCGCCAGCTTCGTCGGCGGCGTCTGCCGTTGCGTCTTGCGCTTCGTCGACCTCTTCGCCGGCTTCGTTCATGGCGTCGGAGGATTCATCAGCGACGTCGTCACCCATTTCTTCCATGTCGTCGCTGGCTTCATCGCTCATCTCGGACATTTCATCGCCGGGCTCGTCAGCGGCTTGCTGGGTTTCTTCGGCCGCCTGTTCGCTACTGTCTGAAGCTTCCTGAGCGGGGTCGTCACCGCTATCGCAAGCCGTTAGGCCAAGTGACATCACCAATGCCAACGCACTCATCGTCCATTGCTTATACGTCATCATTTCTCTCCTTGAGTCGCTCATTTCTGCCGGGGGCCGGCACTTTCCTAAAAGTCCATGAGGCCATCCAGGTCCCATGGTACAGCGTTAGCAAGCCCTACATGCCGGGCTCGCCAATATCTTCATACCAAATCTCGGGCCGCTCGGCGATGAACCGTTCCATCAGCGCCTTGCACTGAGGGTCATCGTATACCGTGAGCGTGACACCACGTTGACGTAATAATGCTTCCTCCCCTTGAAAGGTCGAGTTTTCGCCAATCACGAGCTTGGGGATGCCATAGAGCAAAATGGCGCCACTACACATGGCGCAAGGTGACAGTGTGGTATAAAGCACCGCTTCACGATACACATGCGCCGCCAAACGGCCGGCGTTTTCCAGGGCATCCATTTCACCGTGCAAGATGGCACTGCCACGTTGCTGGCGTTGGTTGTGCCCACGCCCGATGATAACGCCCTTATGCACAAGCACCGAGCCGATGGGAACCCCACCCGCGTCATACCCTTTGCGCGCTTCGTCGATGGCTGCCTGCATGAAGGGGTCCATGGCGATCCTTTTGTCATTCACCTTGATGTACCACGTTACACTCGTTGACGTTGGGTACTCACGCCATCATTTCAAGCGTAAGCGCCTTGAAGGCTCCTGGGCAAACGATCACGCAAGCCAACCTGTCGTGCTTCAGCCCTCATCGCTTTGGTGTGAGTACAGTGCGGAAGACGAAGGTGCCGCCAAGGAAAGCGCCCCGGGTAGCAACTCGGCGCGAAAACGCTCGTGAAAACACGGCTCGCCATCGAGGTTCAGCGGCAGGGCATCTTCACCTTCGAATTCGACCCAGGGCACCTGCAAGTACTCGACGAACTCGCCGCTTTGGGGGAGGTTTTCCAACTCATCGATAAGCTGCTTCATCTCCCTGAGCGAGGTGAAGTGACGCACGATGAGCAGTTCCAGTAGGCCATCATCGACCTTGGCCAGGGGGGCCAACTGCTGACCGCCTCCCGCTTGAGAGCCATTGCCCAGGGCGAGCAGGAACAAGGGGATGTTGCGCTCTCCACCGGGGAGCCGCAAACGGCCCCGGTAAGGTTGGTAATTCCAGGCCTTGAGCATGCCCATCAACGAATAGGCGCCACCGCCCAAAAGTCGTTTGAGGGGGGCTGGCGTCGAATTGGTGATCTGGGCGCCGAAACCGCCAGAGGCAAGGTTGATGAAGTAATCACCTCCCAGGCTACCCACGTCCACATCGTGGGGACGCGCTTCCAACGCCACGCGCAGTGCCTCAAAAGGGTCCAATGGCAGTTCCAGACCACGCGCAAAGTCGTTGGCACTGCCTAGCGGGAGGATGCCCAGGGTCGACCGCATGCCCTGGGTCAGTTGCATCAAGCCGCCCACGACCTCGTTGACCGTTCCGTCACCGCCGCCGGCGATGATACGTTTAATCCCCGCTTCGCTGGCTTCCCGTGCCAAGCGCACGCCGTCACCGGCTTCCCAGGTCACCCGCACCGCCAGGGGGTGGCCCTCTTCACGAATGCGTTCCACCGCCTCACGGATATCCGGAAGTTGGGCGGACTTACCATTGAGAATCAGCCATGCGTCCCCATCGGTTGCGGTAGGCTGGAGTGTTTCACTCATCGCTTTATCATCCTCGTTCCTTGAGACACACAGGCCTCTCGTCTTGCCATATGCACTTTGCACCAACGGGTCTCATATTCCCTTGAGCACCTCGAAACCATTGCCTACCGTCGTCGGCAGAAATTCCTCGACATGATATTGCGCCACGCTGGCGACGATAAATGGGTCTTCATTAAGCCAGGCCGTCAAACGCTCCCGCGAAGCCGCTTTGGCCAGAATGATGCCACCACTCGGTGGCGATTTACGTCCCGACGCGATAAATACGCCACGCTCGAAGCCTTCCCGCACCCATGCCATATGAGCCATTCGGTACGGCTCGACCGTGTCCGGATCGACCACGTACTCCAGCGATACGATGAACATGGCTGCTCCTTGATGTCTGCCGACTGGCGCGTCGCTTTGCCTTGTGTATCTTTACAAACTCATGCCGTCGGCGCCACTCGCCAGGAAAGCCACAGCAATGGTGAAACCAACACAACGCCGATCAATGCCAGGGCCCACTGCGGCGACAGCGGCATCGCCAGCAATAGCGTAGCCAACAACGCACCACCGCCCAACTGCAAGGCACCCAGCAAAGCAGCCGCCGTCCCGGCGCGCTCACGAAACGGTTCCAGCGCTAGGCTCGAGGTTGCACCCAGCGCCAATGAAAAGCCTACGGAGAGCACGCCTATCGGCCCCATGAAGCCGACTGCCGACAACGGCAACACGGTGACAATCAACGCCTGCAAGACGCCCGAGACAATGATCACCCCCAGCCCTAAACGCACAGTCCCGACACGCCCGAGGCGGTGAATGATGCGGGGTGCGAAGAAAAACGCCATGATGTTGACCACTGCGTTGGCGCCGAACCAGCCACTGAATGCCAGCTCCGAAAGCCCAAGCCGTTCCACCAATATGACCGGCGCGGTCGACACATATACCAGGATCGCCGACATGATCACCCCGGCCAGCCCCGCGAAGTAGACAAAGCGAACACTGGTCAGCACCGGTCGGTAGCGGGCCCAATGATAAAGTCGGCGTTCGAGAACCGTGTCCTGGGGCCGCGTCTCCGCGAAGCGCCATAAAGCGGCCACGCCCAGCACCGCCGCGAAGACGAACATGAACGCAAAATTGCTGCGCCAGCCGAAGGTCACCGCCAGGCTCCCGCCGATGACGGGTGCCAGTGCAGGGATGATGCACAGCGCCCCGTTGAGATAACTGTAGAGTTTCGCGCCTTGCTCAGCCGTGAAGCAGTCGCGCACCGCGGCGAAGGCCACCGTCATGCTCGCGCAAGCCCCCAAGCCTTGCAGCACACGCGATACGTAAAGCGGCCCGAGACTGGTCGCTAGCATGCCCAGCAGCGCCCCCGCCATATAAACCACGGTGCCGCAAAGCAGCACCGGACGACGACCGAAGCGATCGGTCAGCGGGCCGACTAGCACCTGTCCCAGGCCGACGCTCAGCAAGAGTAATGTCACGGTGAACTGGAGTCGGCTGAACGGGACGTCGAACTCGCGCGCCATGACCGTCAGAGACGGCAGGTAGATATCGATCGCCAATGGCGACAACATCACACAGCCCACCAGCAGGGGAAGCAAACGGGCACCCGACATGAAACCTCCGAGGCGACAAAAAGAACGCCACCTTACCCCGAACACGCCAAGATGCAACTGGACGGGTGACGCGTGCATTTTCCTGTTTAGGTGTCGCTCGAAAAGCCGACGCGCGCAGATACTTTCAGCACCAGGCCTAAAGCTCATATTCACCCCGCCGATATTCCCTTTCAGGGCAGTGATCCAAGCAATGCCCCATGTCCGCCGATCATCCATCGCACAGGAAACGCCATGCCATTCCGCACCTGGGGGGTCGTGCTAAGCGCCGTCCTATTGGGCGGCTGCTTCGGGGTCAATACCTCGCAGGCTCCCATCGCCACGACGTACCCGACCAGTGAGCAGCAACGCATGCAGGCCGCTCAGCATTGGGAAGTGCTTGCCGAACACGAGGCAGGCGAGATCCTTGCCAAGCGCGACTTGTGGGGCAAGCCGCTCTATGTCGAGGAGCCTGAACAGGAGACCGCCTTCAGCCGCGGATTCCGTTCACTGCTGACCAGCGAGCTGGTCGAGCAAGGTGCCATCGTTCGCACCCAACCGGACGATGGCGCCGCCCATGTCAGCTTCGATGTCCAAGTGATCAATCATGAGGGTCGCGGCTTCGTACGGCCTCCCCAGGGTGCCCTGACCGCATTGGCCGCTGGCATCGCCGTGGCGACCATTCCGTTCAATCACTGGACCGAGCCTGCTTTGGGGCTGATTCCCGCGGCCGCCCTGGCCGATACCTTCAGTGGTAGCTGGACCACCACCGGCCAGCTGGAGACCATCATCACGACTCAGGTCAGCCAATACGACACGCTGCGCTATTCGTCCTCGAACATGTATTACATCAACGCGGGCGATAGCAATCATTACGGTGCGTCCGACACCGGCGATTCCGCCGGCCTGCCGCTATCATCCGACTGGTGAGGAGACCGCTCGACATGTCATCTGCCCAACGCCACACCGGGCGCGTCACACTGCGCCTGCTGACATTGGCCATCCTGTTGCTGGTTCTCTCTGGTTGCAGCCTTCTTCAGAACAATCAGGCGACGGCCCCCGAGCCCAGCATGCTGATGCGCGTCGATGAAGCCGCCGACAAATTGCTCTCTACCAGCAGCGAGAGGCTCGGCGACCGAGCACCGATCATCGCCACCACGTTCGTCGACGTCGACCAACTGGATCAGTCATCGACGCTCGGGCGCACCCTGTCAGAGACCTTCACCTCGCGCCTCGTGCAGGGTGGCCTGAATGTCATCGAAGTGAAGATGCGCGACAGCCTGTACATCGAGCAGAATACCGGGGAACTGATTCTGTCACGCAACGTTCAGCGCTTGAGCGATAACCACGATGCCCAGGCCGTGTTGCTGGGCACCTATGCGCAAGGCGAGAACACGCTGTTCGTCAACGCCCGTCTGGTACGCATCGCAGACCGCCAGGTCTTAGGTGCCTCGAGCTTCGAAGTGCCAATGGACAACGACATCAGGGCCTTGCTGCCTTCTGACTGGTGAACGTCTTTCCTGGCAAACGTGGCGCCCCCTCGTGATGGGCGCCATCGTTGGCTTCGCCCGCCAGCCCCCCGACATAGATGCTGGCGGGCCTGCATCATTCACCGGTCGGCGACAGCTGAAATTCCAACAGCGTCTCGTGGCTGCGCAGGTCAGTGGCCAATAACGGCAGGTAGTGACGATCGTGCGTCCGCAGCATCATACGGTATTCGAATTGGCGCCCCTCGTCGCGCGTGCGATAGCTGAGGCTCTCGATATGGAAGCGGTGCGCTTTCATGAGCGCATAAATCTCCGACTCGTCGGGTATCCACTGGCTATCGAAGCGTAGAACGCAGCGCGCGAAGGTACGGCTCGGCATCCGTGCCTCGACGAAACGAAACAACGACAACGTCAGCAAGGTCACCAGCGTCGCCACCACGCCCGGCCACCAGAAGCCGACGCCGAAGAGTATGCCCAACGCCGAGGTAATCCAGATCGAGGCCGCCGTGGTCAGGCCATGTACCGTCAGTCCCTCCTTGAAGATCACGCCGGCTCCCAGGAAACCGATGCCAGTCATGATGCCCTGAGCCATGCGTGTGGGATCGGTCCTGATCGTTTCTTCTGGCACATCGCTGCCTAGCCACTGCCACTGGTAGACCGTCACCATCATCAACAATGCCGACGCAATGCACACCAACGCATGTGTCCGAAACCCTGCGGGGCGCCCATGAAAGGTACGTTCAAGCCCGATCAGACTACCCGCCAACCAAGCCGCGCCCAAGTGCATCACTATCGTCCACAAACTCACCGACATGCGCCTCTTCCTTCTCCTGCGTTATCGTCTATCGTGTCAGCATAGCGTCTGCCACTGTACCCTACAGAATCCACGACAATTCCCACCTTTCGATAGAAGGATCGCTGCGTGAGCCACCCGTCCAACCTCACGCCACCCAGTCGGGTGGAAGATGACGAACACGACCTGCATCTCAACGGCGGTCCCAGGCCATCAAGTGCGGCGGCCGTCCATGAGTCGATCCGGGAAGAAGGCGAAAAGGAGCTCAAACGCGCCGCTTCGGCGTTATTCTGGTCGGCACTCGCCGCCGGTCTGTCGATGAGTTTCTCAATGCTCGCCAAGGGGCTACTGCATGCGCGCCTGCCGGACAGCGATATCGGCTATCTCGTCGAGTCGTTCGGTTACACCATCGGCTTTCTGGTGGTCATCCTCGCACGTCAGCAACTCTTCACCGAAAACACCGTGACCGCAGTGCTACCGGTCATGAGCACACCGCGCATCATGCAGTTTCTCAAGCTATTGAAGCTATGGGGCGTGGTACTCATCGGCAACCTCGTGGGGGTGGCGATCTCCGCGTATGCGATCCTCTACATGCCCGTTTTCGACGCCGAGACACATCAGGCCTTTCTCAGCCTGGGGCATCACATCATGGAGAATACTGGCGGCCAGATGTTCGCCAAAGGCATCATTGCCGGCTGGATGATCGCCACGATGGTCTGGCTGCTCCCCGCCGCTGGCGGCGCCAAGATCTGGGTGATTCTGATCGTCACTTATCTCGTCGCACTAGGCGGTTTCACGCACATCATCGTGGGGTCTACCGAAGTGATGTACTTGATGTTCGCCGGCCAGGCCAGCCTGAGTGAGTATCTCTTCCACTTCGCTCTGCCTACGCTGGCTGGCAACGTGATCGGCGGCACCTTCATCTTCGCCCTCATTAGCCATGCGCAGGTTCGCAGCGACACCTGAACGGGTCTCTACAAAATAGCTTGGCTCGGTACGCCCCTTCCGCCATCGGCGTGCCGAGCTTGTCCATTCGTCTATGCCGCTTTATACGCTCTCACGGACGAGACTCCGAATAGAGCCCAACACGCTCTATTGATAACCAATTGTTATCGCCATGCTGGGTTTCGGAATTAGCGAAGCGCCCAAGTGCCTGTTAAAGCTTAAGTGGCTTATACCACCCACCCGGTTTGACCGGATCGATGACGAGGGACAATAACAATGGGACGCGCCACACCACGCACACCATATTGGCTTGCCGCAGCACTGGTCATGGGGATTGCCTCCCCCGCGCTCGCCGATTACCCCGAAAAACCCATCACGCTGATCGTACCCTGGGCCGCCGGCGGCGGGACCGATGCCACGGCACGCATCATCGCCAAGGCCTTGGAGGAAGAGCTCGGCGAGACCATCAATGTGGTCAACCGCACGGGCGGCAGCGGCGTTGTGGGGCACACCGCCATCGCGCGTGCCAACCCCGATGGCTATACCCTCGGGCTAGGCACGGTCGAGATCAACATGATGCATTGGCAAGGCCTGACTGACCTTACCTACGAAGACTTCACTCCCATCGGACAGATCAACTTCGATGCCGCCAGCATCAGCGTCGCCGAGGATGCCGACTACCAGGACCTGGGCGAACTGATGGATGCGATCCGCGATCAGCCCGACGGTCACTTCAATGCCTCCGGCACTGGGCTCGGGGGTATCTGGCATGTCGCGCTGGGCGGGCTATTGATGGATCTCGACATGCCCGCAGACAAGGTCAACTGGATCCCCAGTCAAGGCGCCGCACCGGCCATGACGGAACTCGCTTCCGGCGGCGTCGACATGGCCGCTACCTCGCTACCCGAGGCGCGTTCGATGATCGATTCCGACCGCGTACGCAGTCTTGGCGTGATGGCCGAGGAGCCGCTGGAAAGCTTCCCCGATGTACCGACCATCGCCTCGCAGGTGGATAGCGACTTCACCACCGGCGCCTGGCGTGGGGTGATCGCTCCCAAGGGCATGGACAATGCCATCGTCGAGACGCTGGAAGACGCTCTGCACGAAGCCTACCAGAGCGAAACGTATCAATCGTTCATGGAAAAACAGGGCTATGGCGTGCAGTGGAGGGACGCACAGGCCTTTGGCGACTACATGGAGAAAAGCGACGCCGAATTCGGTGAGATCATGAAAGCCATCGGCCTCGCCAAACAGTAAGCGTCACGCGACGCGCCACGACCGCTCTCCGTATTCATACGGTCGTGGCGCATCACTGACTGCCGCTCTATGCTGAGGACTGCGCCTCGGCCGCCAACTCCGACATCGTGCCCTGGTGCCCCGCGCGATTGAGCGCACTCAACACGGCCTTGAGCGACGCACTGACGGTGTCGCCGTCCTCGGCCATGCCACTGATGCGCTGCCCCCCTACATTGAGTTGCACGAAGGCGATCGCCACGGCGTCACTACCCTCGCCCAGCGCGTGCTCGCTGTAATCGACGACACTCACCGATTGCCCTGTATGGGTTTGCCAAGCGGTCATGAAAGACGAAATGACACCGTTGCCCTGGCCACTCAAACGCACGGCCCGACCGGCATCGTTGAGCGACACCGTCAAGCTTTCATCGGCGTCGCGATCCAGCCGGTAGCCAGTCAACGAGAGCGGCTCATGTCGGGAAAAGGTTTCGGTCAGCACTTCGCGAATTCGCTGGCTGGACAACTCGCCACTCACCGTCTCGCTCACCGCCTGCACCGCCGGGGCCAGCTCCAACGCCATCCAGCGCGGCAGACTGATCCCGTAGTCGCGCTCGAGCAGGAACGTCATGCCGCCCTTGCCGGACTGACTGTTGACGCGAATGACTGCCTGGTAATCGCGCCCGATATCGCGTGGATCGATCGGCAGGTACGCCACCTGCCACGGCTCGTCCGCTTGCTGCTTTCTCAACGACTTGCGGATAGCGTCCTGATGGCTGCCGGAAAACGCGGTGTAGACCATTTCCCCCACCCAGGGATGACGTGGATGCATGGGGATGCCCGTGCATTCCTGCACCACTTCGATGATCTCGTCGGGACGCGACAGATCGAGCTCGGGGTCGATGCCCTGGCTGTACAGATTCATCGCCAACGTGACGATATCCATGTTACCGGTCCGCTCGCCATTACCCAGCAACGTGCCTTCGACACGCTCGGCGCCAGCCAGCAAGGCGAGTTCGGCGGACGCCACCGCGCCACCGCGATCGTTATGCGTATGCACCGAGATGATCACGCTGTCACGGCGGCTGATATGTTGGCAGAAATACTCGATTTGATCCGCGTGGTGATGCGGCCCGGCCACCTCGACCGTGGTCGGCAGGTTGAGAATGCACTTTTTCTCCGGCGTCGGCTGCCAGACGTCCATCACCGCTTCGCAGATCGCCAGCGAGAACTCGATCTCGGTGCTGGAGAAACTCTCGGGGGTATATTCGAAGCGCCACTCCACCTCAGGATAACGCTCGGCGTGTGCCTTGACCCAGCCCGCCCCCTGAACGGCGATATCGACGATACCCTGGCGATCCATCTCGAACACACGTTCACGCTGCACGGTCGAGGTGGAATTATAGAGATGCACGATGGCGCGCTTGGTCCCGACCAGCGACTCGAAGGTACGCTCGATCAAATGCTCGCGGCATTGCACCAGCACGGCGATGGTCACGTCGTCGGGTATCTGGTCTTCCTCGATCAGCCAGCGCACGAAGTCGTAATCCGGCTGGCTGGCCGACGGAAAGCCGATCATGACTTCCTTGATGCCCACCTTGATGATCTGGTGCCACAGACGCTGCTTCTGTTCGACGCTCATCGGCTCGAGTAGCGCCTGGTTACCATCGCGCAGATCCTCGCTGACCCAGGTCGGTGCCGCCACCAGGTCACGATCCGGCCACTGGCGATCGAAGGCTGGCACACGCGGCGCCGGGCGGTACTTGCGATGGTCGAAGCAACTCATGACAACAGTCCTGTGAAAATGGATGAACGAGCCAATTCAATTGCTCGTGGCAATGATCACAGTCTACGCCGCTCTGCCCCGCAGGCGATTGCAAAATCATCCTCGACGAGATTATTTTTTAGCATATAATTCCAATATAACCCTTTTTAGAGAACGTTAATGCCAAAAGAGAGCACGCCTGTCGTTGGAGTGACGCTTGACCGTTACGACCGCCAAATACTCGATATCCTCCAACGCCATGGACGTATCAATAATCAGGAACTGGCCGAGCGCATCGGCCTGTCGCCTTCACCCTGCCTGCGACGCGTGCGTGCCCTGGAAGACAGCGGACTGATCACCGGCTATCGTGCCCTGGTAGATGCCAAACGGCTGGGCCATAGCCTCACGGCGCTCTTGCATATCTCCATGGACCGGCATACCCCGGAGCGCTTCGCCAACTTCGAGGCCAAGGTCGCGGCACTGCCGCAGGTACAGGAATGCCTGCTGATCACCGGCCAGGAGGCCGATTACCAACTCAAGGTCGTGGTCCACGATATGGATGACTACCAGAACCTGTTGCTCAATCAGATCACGCGTATCGAAGGCGTCACCGGCGCGCACTCCAGTTTCGTCTTGCGCCGAGTCCTCGAGCACCGTCCGGTCCCCTCGTATTCAGACGCACCATACTGAAACTGCGCATTAGACGCTGGTGCAATGGTTGACTCGCCGAAAGGCTGTTACATTTTTTGTATGCAATAGTCATCTAACGAAAAAGGACATGCGCCATGCAAGTGCCCCACAACCCCTTCAAGGCATCACTGACAGGCGATACCCGTTATGGATGCTGGGCCGGTTTCGCCACTGGCTACGCTGGGGAGATTCTGGCCACCACAGGCTTCGATTGGCTATTGATCGACGGCGAACATGCGCCCAACACGGTACCTACGATACTTGGCCAATTGCAGGCGGTTGCCGCCTATCCCTGCGCCCCGGTCGTGCGTGCCGTCAGCCATGACCCCGCCCTGATCAAGCAACTGCTCGACATCGGCACCCAGACGCTGATGATCCCCATGGTCGACACCGCCGAGCAGGCAGCCCAATTGGTCGCCGCCACACGTTACCCGCCGCAGGGATTTCGTGGCGTCGGCGGTGGTCTGACACGTGCCACGCGCTGGGGCGAGGTGGAAGACTACATGACAACGGCCCATGAAGAGTTGTGCCTGATCGTGCAGGTGGAGTCCCGCAGCGGGGTCGACAACGCCGACGCTATCGCCGCCACCCCCGGCGTCGACGCCGTGTTCGTCGGCCCCTTCGATCTATCCACCGACATCGGGCATATCGGCAATCCCAATCATCCCGAGGTCCAGGCGATGATTCGACACACCCTGGATGCAACCCGCGCTGCCGGAAAGGCCGCCGGCATCTTGGCTCCCGTCGAGGAGGACGCCAAACGCTATGCCGACTGGGGATTCGATTTCATCGCTGTGGGCATCGACATCAGCCTGTTGCGACAGGCCGCCAAGGAGACCGTGGCACGCTACAAGGGTGATAAGTAGGCTGATACGGTGTGAACGCTCGCTATCACGCTCGCTACCACACAAGGAATCCAAGCATGAAACGGATATTCATCGCGACTGCCATTATGGCCGTATTTGGAGGCGCCATATCGCTTGCGGCTTGCACACCCGAGCCCCGCGAAACGCCGCCTACCCCGGCCAACGAAGAAACCACGGACTTCACGCTGGCGCCCTACTCCGTCAGGCTGCGCGCCTACGCCTCGCTTGAGCGCATCACCGCGCCACAATCGGGCTACTTCGATACCGGCAGCTGGCAGATCGCGGATGATGCACCGGGCGAGCGTCTGATCACGCTGGCACTACCGGGCTCCAACGACATCACGGCCGCGCACTGGCGTCTGGGCACGAGCCAAGACGCCAAAGCGGTCTCCAACTGCCTGAAACTGCCACCCAACGGTCACTCACAGCCCACGGTGCACATCGATGACCATGACTTCCAGGCCTTCACGCTCAACGACGCCGGCATGAGCCACTTTCAGCAGGCTACGGGCTACCGAGCCGTGATCGACGATACCTGCTATGCCATCGACCTAATCGTCAACGGCACCCGCGGCGAGGTCTACGATCCCCCGCGCGAGCCACCGTTTTCTTCCGATCACGCCATGCAGCGTCTGCGTGAGATCAACGACGGGCTCTCACTGCAATGAAAAATGCCGCGACGCTAGGCGCCACGGCATTCTTGACCAGCCTATCCTAGGCTCAGGCGTAGGTATTGACTTGCGTACCCACGGTGCCGGTCGTCGCCAGAGACTGCTGGGGGGAAACCGACTCCATCAATTGCGACACGTGTGACGCCTGATTGTTGAGCGACTCCTTGAGCAGGCCCATCTGAGACTGTTGATCGGCGTTATGCTGTTGCAACGCCATCGCAGTTCCCACGGCTGCGTTCACGGATGAGTCCATGAAGCTTCTCCCTTCAAGTGAATGAAATGCGCTTTACGCCCTCTAGTTATCGGCTAGGGCGCAACAAACTTGCATCGCCCACGACCAACAGCCAACACATGGCACTTTCAGCATGCAAGAAGAGAAGCATAAAGGCCACCCCGTCGTAAGTCGCCCCTGCCATCCTGGCGCCTTGCCGCTTAGAATGACGGGCCCACAGCCATGCGCTCGACAGCACAAGGACGAGACGCTCACCTAAGCACGCTCACAAAAAGGATGTGACATGCAGATCGACAGATTCTTTCACTGGCTCGGCGAGTTCCTCGGCGACGCCTTGCGCGTGGTCGTCGACGCGCTCTCCACCCTGTTCGCGGGACTCTGGGTCGCGATCGACCGTTTCTTCGACGGCCTCGCCCGCTCGCTGGGCGTCAATCCCTCGCTCATCAACCTGGTGGTGCTGATCATCGGCGTGTGGATGCTCTACAAAGGGATTCGTGCGCTTGTCCGGCGCGCCTTCGTCGCCGGTATCGTATGGCTGTTCCTCGGCTTGCTGGTGCTCGGCTGGCTCATTCGTTGAAGCGTTTTGCTGCAACGGCCCCACATGAAAACGCCGCTGCCCAGGCAGCGGCGTTTTAGCGTCACGTTCCTGCAAAGTCGGTTATCAGGCCTCGGCCAGCGCCCGTTCAACCATTTCGAAGACGTTGGGCGAGAGTTCCTCGGCACGAATGCGCTCGAGCTCGGCCTTCATCAGCGCCTGACGCTGCTCGTCGAAACGCTGCCAACGCGTCAACGGCGTGATGATGCGCGCGGCGATCTCAGGATTGAGGCTGTTGAGCTCGATCACCACATCCGCCAGTAGGCGATAGCCCTCGCCGTCGAGTCGGTGGAAGTTGATACGGTTCTGCGCCGCGAACGCGCCGATCAACGCACGCACCTTGTTGGGGTTCTTGAGCGAGAACAGCGGATGCGCCATCAAGTATTTGACGCGTTCCAGCACATCCTCCTGCGGGCGCGTGACCTGGATGGTGAACCACTGATTCATTACCAGCGGATCATGCGCCCATTTCTCGCCGAACGCCTTGAGCGCCGGCTCGGCGATGTCACTGCGTGAGCTGTGCACCAGCATCGTCAAGGCCGCACGCACGTCGGTCATGTTGTGCTCGGCATCGACCTGCGCCTCGGCCAGTGCCACGCCCTCGTCGTCCTCGATGCTCATCAAGTATTCGAGCGCCACATTCTTCACCCGACGCCGTGCGATCTGATCCGGCTCCGGTGCGTAGGGCTCATCGCTGCGGTGGGCTTCATGGATGGCCAGGAATTCGTCGCGCAGGGCCGTGGCAAGCGACTGCTTGACGAAGACGCGCGCGGCGTGGATGGCATCTACGTCGACCATCGGCTGCTGCTCGGCGATGTAGGCCTCCGAGGGTAACGTCAGCATCTCGGCGAGCACCGCCTTGTCATCGGTCTCGGTGGTCAAAAGGCGCCGATACGCGTCGATGACGCGGCTATCCATGACCTTTTCAACCCCGTTGCGATGCGCCGCGATGAGGTCGTCGAGGGCCAGCATCGTCAGCCGCTGCCCTGCGTCCCAGCGGTTGAAATCGTCCGCGTCATGGGTGAGCAGGAACGACAGCTCCTCGCGCGAATACGGATAGCGCAGGTAGACCGGCGCCGAGAAACCGCGCAGCAGCGACGGCGTCGGCGCCTCGTCGATGCCGGTGAAGACATACGTCTGTTCAGTGTCGCGCAGATGCAGCACCGTCTCATGGCCCAGCGACTCACCGTCCAGCGTCAATGCCATGTCGTTCCCGGACTTGGTGCCCACCAGCCCCATGCGTACCGGAATGTGCAGCGGTTGCTTCTCCGCCTGACCGGGGGTGGGCGGCGTGCGCTGGGAGAGCCGCAGGTGATACTCGCACTTGGCGTAGTCGTACTCGCCATGGGCGTCGATCTCCGGCGTGCCCGCCTGGGAGTACCAGCGCATGAACTGGCTCAAGTCGAGCCCCGAGACTTCCGCCATGCAGTCGACGAAATCCTCAATGGTCACGGCCTGGCCGTCGAAACGTGCGAAGTACAGATCCGAGCCCTGGCGGAACGTCTCCCAACCGAGGAGATGACGCAGCATGCGCACGATCTCGGAACCCTTCTCGTAAATCGTCAGGGTATAGAAGTTGGAGATCTCGATGTAATGATCGGGACGCACGGGATGTGCCGTAGGGCCAGCGTCTTCGGCGAACTGCGCGGTGCGGAAGAACGAAACGTCCTCGATGCGTTTGACCGGCGCCGAATTGACGTCGGCGGAAAAGCTCTGATCGCGGAAGACGGTAAAGCCTTCCTTCAGCGAGAGCTGGAACCAGTCGCGGCAGGTCACGCGGTTGCCCGACCAGTTATGGAAGTACTCATGGGCAACGATACCCTCCACGCTCTGGAAGGCCGCGTCGGTCGCTGTCTGCGGATGCGTCAGCACCGCCGCCGAGTTGAAGATATTGAGCCCCTTGTTCTCCATGGCGCCCATATTGAAGTCGTTGACAGCGACGATCATGAAGCGGTCGAGGTCGTATTCACGACCGTAGGTCTCTTCATCCCAGCGCATGGCGCGCTTGAGCGAGGCCATGGCGTGGTCGGTCTTATCGAGGTTTTCCGGCTCGACCCAAATCTGCAGCGTGACATCGCGTCCGCTCATGGTCGTGAAGCGGTCCTCGACCTTCTCGAGATTGCCCGCCACCAGGGCGAACAGATAACTCGGTTTGGGATGAGGATCTTCCCAGGTCACGAAATGCCGGCCACCTGGCAGCTCGCCGCTTTCAACCGGATTGCCGTTGGAGAGGAGCACCGGCGCCTCGGTCTTGTCACCCACCACCGTGGTGGAGAAGGTCGCCATGACATCCGGGCGGTCGGGATAAAAGGTGATGCGGCGAAAGCCTTGTGGCTCGCACTGAGTGCAAAACATGCCGCTGGAAACATAGAGCCCCTCGAGGGCGGTATTGGCAGCGGGGTCGATCGACACCTCGGTATCCAGCAAAAAGCGCTCCGGCACGCTGGCGATGGTCAGGCCTTCGTCATCAACCTCATACTCGTCGGCTTCCAGCTCCTGACCATCCACGGCAATGCGCACCAACGACAGTTTGTCACCGGCGAAACGTAGCGGAAGCCCCGCCTCGCGCTCAGGATGGCGCTCGACATGCAGGCGCGCCGTTACAGTGGTCGCCGAAGGGGCCAGGTCGAATTTCAGCTCGGTATGCGTCACCCGATAGGCGGGCGGCAGGTAATCCTTGAGATGGGTCGCTTGCGGTTCGGACATCGATCGACGCTCCTTGAGATCGGGGCATGCACTGGCCCCCAAGACATCGCCTCGCGCGCAAAACGCGAGGCACATGCCGAGCATTGTACGGCGTCCGGTGGAGTCGGCTCAAAAGTGCGGTCAATGCCGCGCTTCATCGAGCTCTCAGCGAGATTCCTGGCGTTGGCTAGAGGAAGGCTCCTCGAAAGAAGACAAGACCGGGCAACGTCCCAGCGACGGTGTCGGGCGGGTCAGAATCCACACCGCGATCCCCATCAAGCCAATGATCAACGCCACACGTAGCACGAGAGGATCGACCGTAAAGGCGATCACCCCCATCGAGACAAGCAGCATGACGCACGCCATCCATTTAGCGTGACGGGGAATGGCGCGTTCGCGCTCCCAGGCGAGAATGGAGGGGCCAAAGCGTGGATGACGACGAATCCAGTTGGCGAAACGCGGTGAGCTTTTCGAGGCCGCCCAGACCGCCACCAGCATGAAACACGTCGTGGGCATGATCGGCAGGAACAAACCGATCACGCCCAGAGAGAAGCTGACGCCAGCCAAGCAGATGAACAATAGCTTGCGTATATCGTACATGCGCCGCGCCACCTTGCCGTGATAGAGGGAAACGCCGGACTTCACGCGAGATCGCTGGCAGGCATGGCGAAGCCCGACGCCACCTCTTGCATTGAAGCCCGAATCGCGTATCCAGAGAAATCATCCCTTACTATCGAGGCGATTATCGCCAAGGACTGGACACGTGCGTTCATTCTAGCGCAAAGCAAGGGGCCAAGACCAAGACAGCGATCTCCTCAGCACTCAGGCATATGGCCCGCGCCACCTCCTCCCGTATGCAGCGTTATCCGATGGTGGCGTCGGCCTGCCGGGTCGGCGCGCCCTGCACACCGGACGTCGCGATCGGCGTTACACGCAGCATGCGACGCAAGACTTTGCCCACCGGCGACTTGGGCAGTTCCTCGATGAAACGGTAGCCACGCGGACACTTGAAGCGCGTCAGCCCGGCGTCCAGGCAATAACGCCCGAGTTCCCGCTCATCGACATCGCTACGTGCTTTGATGAATGCCGTCACCACTTGTCCCCATTTGTCATCGGGAAGTCCCACCACCGCAACTTCCTCGACCTGCGGATGCAGCGACAGCACATTTTCGATTTCCAGCGGGCTGATGTTCTCGCCTCCGGAGTTGATCAGGTCGTCGACGCGGCCGGTAACGAACAAGTCTCCATCGTCATCGAAATACCCCGTGTCCCCGGTGAAGTACCAACCCTCCCTGAGGGCTTTGCTATCCGCCTCGGGGTACTGCCAGTAGCCCTCGAATGCCTCGTCTCCGCTCATGTCGGCGATGACTTCGCCTTCTGCGCCTGGTGCTACGCACATCTCCGGCGACGTGGCCCCGATCTTGACCACCCGCAGCCGCTGGTTGAGCGCCGCGCGTCCCGACGAGCCAGGCTTATGGTTGGCATGCTGATCGACGGTCAAGGCATACAGTTCCGAACAACCATACTGGTTGACGAACAAACTCGGTTGGAAAGCCTCTTCGACGCGTGCGATCAACCCCGCACTCATGGGCGCACCGGCAAAGCCAACCTTGTCGATGCTGGCTACCCGATGCGGGGCGAACCCCGGCGCTTCGAGCAGCATATGATAGAGCGTTGGCACCAAGTTGAGGCTAGTAACTCGCTCACGCTCGATGGCTTCTAACGTCGCCTCCGGCTCGAACTTGGGAATGCACACGAAGCGTCCGTCGACCATCGCCATCGCCTGGAGCGCGCGTACGCCCGTGGCATGGTAAAGCGGCATCACGCCCAACATGGTCTCATCATGGCGATACAGGTTCTGGGCCACGTACGCGGCCGTCGCGGCCCGCTCGACACGATGACGACGCGGCACTCCCTTGGGCCTGCCGGTAGTTCCCGAGGTATAGAGCATCATCGAGTAATCGTCGGGCGTCGCCATCAGCAACGTCTCACCGGTCGAACCGAGCAGTGAGTCGAAGGCAATCGCCCCCGGGGGCGTTACGTCACCGACCACGATCCGCGGTATTTGATGCGCCTCGGCACACGCCTGCACCGCCTCGGCGGTCGCATCGTCATGGGCGATGGCCCCGGCACCCGAGTTCTTCAGGTAGTAACGCATATCCAGCGTCGTAGAGCGCCAGTTCACCGGCGTGGCGATGACCCCCGCAAACTGGCAAGCCCAGTACAGAGTGGCCATCTGCCAGCGATTGTGCATGGCCATCACCAGCCGGTCCCCTTTGTCGAGCCCCAGCCGCCGGAGGTGGCGCGCCACGCTCTGGATGTCCGCATACCACTGCGCGTAGGTCTTGTGCGTCCGGCCATCACTGATAGCAACGGCGTGCGGGCGCCGCTCGACCGTGGCAAGAAAGCCGCGTCCCAGATCAAACATCTCCGTTCTCCTGTCGCTCGTTTTATTGTGTCGTTGCGGTTGTTTTAGCGACAGGATCGAGCGCACAGGCGTGGGTGGCAACGCTAGCCGACCACAAGGATGATGCGCATCAAGGTACTGGAACGAATTCCCTTCAATCGCGAAAATTCGTGTACTGGAGGGCCAGCTCGGGGCCGGCATCGCTCTTCAACAAGGCGATTGCCTGCTGCAGTTCGTCGCGCTTTTTACCGTTGACACGTACCTTGTCACCCTGGATCTGTGCCTGCACCTTGAGCTTGGCCTCCTTCAAGCGCTTGACGATATCCTTGCACTCCGGCTGTTCGAGTCCCTGCTTCAGCACTACGTCCTGGTGGGCGCGCACACCGCTGGTAACAGGCTCCTTGATATCCATGCAGCGCGCGTCGATCCCGCGTGCGATCAGCTTGTTGCGCAGCACGTCGAGCATCTGCTTGAGCTGAAAATCCACCTCGGCTTCAAGGGTCACCGTCTCGCCCTCCAGGGTGAAGCTCGCGGTCACGCCCCGGAAATCGAATCGGGTCTGGATCTCGCGATTGGCTTGATCGACGGCGTTGCTGGCCTCGTGCTTGTCGAATTCGGAGACGATATCGAAAGATGGCATGACACTTTCCTCACTCGGGTAAAATCGGGCGCGATTCTAGCATGAACCTCGCGCGCGCTTGCCCACGGCATCACTCGATATGGTGGAACACTCCTCAAGCGTCGAATCGCTCAGCAGCTTGCTCATCTGCCAGGCCGCGCAGCCATCGACGTAATAATCGTCGAGCCAGCGCAGAACGGAAAATCCCATGCGCCGATACAGCCCCAACGCCACGCGATTGTCGGCGCGAACCTCCAACTGCAGGCGCGTCATATCTCGCCGCCTGGCCTCACGCTCAAGCGCCTCGAGCAACGCGCGCCCTACTCCGCCACCGCGCGTTTGCGGGGCCACACAGAACGAGTAAAGCCGTGTCACACGACTGTTGCGCCGGAAAAGTAGCGTGGCATAACCGACAACCTCGTTACCCGGCGTAGCATACGCAACGAGCGTATACGCGTTGGCACGCGCCAATAGATAAGCCAGTTGACGGCGTGTAAAGCGGTCGCCATCGAAACATATCGACTCGAGATGACAGAGCGCATCCAGGTCAGTAACGGTAGCGGCGCGCAGGGAACAGGACATGCGAATGTCTCCGGGGTCACGCGAACAGGGTGAAGCGAATCGTGTATAGAAATTATTTCAAGGCGGAGCTATTGTCGAGATGCGGCTCGCTGCTCATTCTAGACACGACTTTTCAAGGTCGATTGACGTTTTTCCTTCATAAGGAAGGTCTATGTCCCGCTTGCGTATCGTCGTCGACCGCCTCGACGACTGGTCACCCTATTACCCCACCGAAGACCTGATCAGCGCTGCCGATTTCCTGGCTCTGGAGTCGAGCGCCCCCGACAAGACACGCGACGCCACGCATGTCATCAACCTCTGCCGCGGGCTCGACTACCTTGAGACGGGCTACTACGTATCGCTGCTCGCCCAGGCGCGCGGCCAGCGCGTATTGCCGTCGGTAGAGACGCTCAACCAGCTCTCGCGCAAAGCGTTGATCGACCTTCAGCTCGAATCGCTCGAGCCCATGATGCGCGACCTCGAAAAGCGCGGCGCGCTGAGCGGCGATGAACTCAACCTGACGGTGATGTTCGGCGAATGCGAGCACGAGGGGCTAGGCCGGCTGGCGCGGCGCCTCTTCGAGCGCCTGCCGTGCCCCTTGCTAGGCGCCAAATTTCAAAAGCGTCATGGAACATGGCGCTTGACCCGGCTCAAGCCTCTGGCACTCACCTCCTTGCAGGGCGGCGCGCAGGATCGTTTCGCGGCGGCCTTGAACCGACATTCGCGCAAGGTATGGCGCACGCCCAAGGCTCGGCGTCGCTACCGTTTCGATCTGGCGATTCTCATCGATCCTCAGGAGGCCATGCCGCCCAGCAACAAGAGTGCGCTCAAGCAATTCATTCGCGCCGGACGGCGACGCGGCATCGACGTCAGCCTGATCACCCGCAAGGATGAAGGCCGCCTGGCAGAGTTCGATGCGCTGTTCATCCGCGAGACCACCCGCCTCGACCATCATACCTACCGCATGGCCAAACGCGCCGAGCACGAAGGTCTGGTGGTCATCGACGACCCACAGTCGATCCTGCGCTGTACCAACAAGATCTACCTGCATGCGCTGCTCGGTGCACGCGGCGTTCCCGCGCCTCGCGGCGTACTATTGAGTCGCGACGACCTGACCCAGCTGTCGGACAAGATCACCAGCCTCGACTTCCCCCTGGTACTCAAGGTGCCCGACGGCGCATTCTCGAAAGGCGTGGTCAAGATCACCTCGCTCGACGAGCTCAAGGAGCAGGCTTCGCGCTTGTTCGCCTCCTCCGCGCTGCTGTTATTGCAGGAATGGCTACCCACCGATTTCGACTGGCGTATCGGTATTCTGGATGGTGAGGTACTCTTCGCCAGCCGCTACTACATGGCACGCGGGCACTGGCAGATCTACGATCACTCACGCCCTAAGGTGCGAAGCGGCAGCTTTACCACGCACCCTCCCTCGGACGTGCCCAAAGCGATTCTAAAGGCCGCACTGAAGGCCACGCGCCTGATCGGCGATGGCCTCTACGGCGTCGATCTCAAGCAGATCGGCGAGCGGGTCGTGGTCATTGAGGTCAACGATAATCCCAATCTGGATGCGGGTGTCGAGGATGCTTACCTCGGGGCACGGCTGTATGCACGCGTCATGGATGTCTTCCTGGCGCGGCTAGAACGCCACGCGACGTCGGAAACGCGCTGACGACAGCATCGGTGCCGGCACGGACGCCAGCACCGAAACACCCCCTTCAGCCTTCGAACAGCAACAACAGCGAAAGCGCGAACAACACCCACATGGTGGGCTTGATTTCCTGTGTCTTGCCCACCGCCAGCTTGACGATCACGAACGTCAAAAAGCCGAAAGCGATCCCATGCGTGATCGAATAGGTGAAGGGAATCAACACCATGGCGACGAAGGCCGGGATGGCGTCGTCGAATTGGTGCCAATGGATCTTGCGAATGGGGTCCATCATGAACACGCCGACCAGAATCAAGGCCGGCGCCGTGGCAATCGCCGGCACCAACGACAGCAGCGGCGAGAGGAACAGAAACGGCAGGAACAGCACCGCCACCACCACCGCGACGAGCCCGGTGCGACCGCCCTGGCTAATTCCCGCAGCGGATTCCACATAGGCGTTGGCCGGGCTGGTTCCCAGCGGCCCGGAGATTAGCGCGGCGCTGGCATCGACGATCATCGAGCGACGAATGTTGCGCGGATTGCCATCGGCATCCTTCAAGTTACCCGCCTCGGAAACCCCCATGAAGGTGGAAAGCGCATCGAAAAAAGTCGTGAACAGCAAAACGAAGATGAACGGCCAATACGCCACCGACAGCGAACCCCACAGGTCGAGCGCCATCAAACCGCTGAGATCCGGCATCGAGAAGACACCATTGAAGTTGACCAGCGTCGACGACGCCATATCCTCGGGAAAGTAACGGCTGCCATCGCCCCACCAACGGCCGATCGGCACGCTAGCCAATGTGGTGAAGACGATACCCAGGATCAGCGCACCGGGAACATTGCGCACCACCAGCCAGGCGGTGACCGCGAAGCCGATGAGAAACGTCACCAGCACCGGGTCGAGCGAGGCCATACCCACCACGGTGACCGAATTGGGGACGATGAACTGTGCGTTGACCAAACCGATGGTGGTGATGAATAGACCGATGCCGCAGGCGATGGCATAACGCAATTGCGCCGGAATCGCATCGATCACCAACTGACGCGCATTGAATGCCGCCAGCAGCGCAAAGATGACCCCGGCCCAGAACACGCAGCCCAGCGCGGTCTGCCATTCCATGCCCGCCCCCAGCACCATGGTGTAGGCGAACAGCGCGTTGATGCCCATGCCAGGCGCTACCAGGATCGGGTTCTTGGCGTAAAACCCCATCATCACACTGCCGAAGAAACTGACCAGCACGGTAGCGGTCAAGGCACTGGAAAAGGGCACGCCGGCATCGCTGAGCACCGTCGGATTGACGACGATGATGTACATCGAAGCCAGAAAGGTCGCGATCCCCGCCAGGATCTCGGTGCGCGGGGTACTCCCCTGGGCCCGGATGCCGAAAAGTCGTTCGAACACGTCGCGTTCTCCACACAGGTTGGGTTGGGATGAGACGTCGCGCAGTATAGCCAATCTCGCCTCCCATGCTCATCCCCGGCCACGCATGACTGCAAAAGGCCGCTTGCCTGTGCCATGATCTGACAAGCATTCACGCGCCCCAAGTACATGCGGGAGAAGACCATGAGTTCCGAAGACAACCTGCTGCCATTGATCGTCGAGCCCGAGCAGCTCGCCGAGCATCTCGGCGCCCCCGAACTATTGATCGTCGATGTACCGCTCAAGGCCGACAGCTACACCGACGGCCACGTACCCGGCGCGGTGTTTCTCGATCATCGTCGCCTGCTCGTCGGCAGCGGCACGGTGCCCAACGACATCCCTGACGAAGAGGCGCTATCCAAGCTGTTTTCCGAACTCGGCCTGACCCGCGACACGCACGTCATCGCCTATGACGATGAAGGCGGCGGCTGGGCTGGACGCCTGCTATGGACGCTGGAGCTCATCGGCCACACCCGCTATTCCTATCTCAACGGCGGCATTCATGCCTGGCGCGCCGACGGGCAACGCGTCGAGCGCGAACCCAGCGCGCCCACGCCCAGCGATTACCAGGCGACCATCCATCAACCCCAGGCTCAGATCCGCCGCGAAGAACTCATCGAGCGCCTGGGTGAGCGTGAACTCGCGGTCTGGGACGCCCGCTCGCCGGACGAATATCGCGGCGAAAAAGGCAAGAACGCCCACATGGGACATATTCCCGGCGCCGTCAATTTCGAGTGGACGGATGCCATGGACCCCGAACGCCACCTGCGCCTGCGCGATTACGCCGAACTCGTCGCCGAACTCGAGGCGAAAGGCCTGACGCCGGACATGGAGATCGTCACCCACTGCCAGAGCCACCACCGCAGCGGCTTCACCTGGCTGGTCGGCAAGGCCCTGGGCTTCGAGAAGATGCGCGCCTACCCCGGCTCATGGCAGGAATGGGGCAACCGCGACGATACGCCGATAGAGAAGTAAACCCCGCGCGCATCCCCGTGCGATGCGCGCATGCCAGAAGCTATTGCGCCCATGACGCCACGCCCCTATCGTGGCATGCCTTTCGACCTTGCCGTGGATACGCCCGTGGATCGCGACGAACTCTTCGCCAGAATGCAGTACCCCCTTCCCCACCACCTGATCTCGCGTGGGGTGGGCAAGCTCGCCGAGAGCCGCACGCCATGGCTCAAGGACTGGGCGATTCGGCGTTTCATTCGTACCTTCGACGTCGACATGAGCCAGGCCGTCGAAAGCGATCCCGAGGCTTACGCCTGTTTCAACGACTTCTTCACCCGCGCGTTGCGTGCGGATGCCCGGCCCATTGGCGAGGGCATCGTCTCCCCCGCCGATGGCACGCTGTCGCAGTTCGGTTCCATCGACAACGGCACCCTCGTCCAGGCCAAGGGGCACACCTATTCCCTGACCGCCTTGCTGGGGGGCGATACCCACCGCGCCGCGCCGTTCCGGGATGGCAGCTTCGCCACCGTCTATCTGTCGCCGCGCGACTATCACCGCGTGCACATGCCCGTCACTGGGACCCTGCGCGAAATGGTCTATGTGCCGGGGCGGCTCTTCTCGGTCAATCAGGCCACCGCCAACCACGTGCCGGGGCTGTTCGCCCGCAACGAGCGTCTGGTCTGCCTGTTCGACACCGAACACGGCCCGCTGGCGATGGTGTTGGTGGGCGCGATGATCGTCGCCGCCATCGAAACGGTCTGGGCCGGCCAGGTCTCGCCACTCAGCGGCCGCGTGCAGACGACACGCTTCGACGAGCCCATCGTGATCGAAAAGGGCCAGGAAATGGGCCGCTTCAAACTCGGCTCCACCGTGGTGATGTGCTTCGGCCACGATGTCGCGTTTCGCGATGTCTGCACCGACGGCCTGGTGGTCAGTATGGGGCAATCCCTCGCTTCCTGAGCTCCTTGACCAGGATAGAGTCGCCGGGCGGGGCAAGGCGAAGCGAGGATCTTTCTGCCATGAATGGCAAAAGTAGCGCCCAGATAGGGTTTACAGCGCTCTCGCGGCGACTTGTTCCATCAGGCTGGACACGGCGCTAACAACGCGGCGTAGCAAACGCCATCACCTCCGCCACGCTCGTCTTGCCCAACGCCAGCTGGATCAAGCGATCCATGCCCAGCGCCACGCCACTACCGGCGGGCATGCCCGCCTCGAGCGCCGCCAGCAAGCGGACATCGGCATCCACCTCGCAGTGCCCTAGCCGCTGGCGTTCTCGATTATCCTCGACAAAGCGCGCGGCCTGCTCCTCGGCATCGGTGAGCTCATCGTAGCCATTGGCCAGTTCCACCCCTTGCCAGTAGACCTCGAAGCGCGCGGCGACGACCTCGCCATCTTCGGGATCGCGATGCTTGCGGGCCAGCGCCGCCTGCGAGGCGGGATAGTCAACCACGACATCGACACCGTCCTGCCCCAGTTCCGGCTCAACCGCCAGACTCATCAGCAGATCCAGGCAGCCGTCGCGGTCGGCGTCACGCATGGATAATTTTCCGACCGTCTCGGCACGCGCGCGCAGCGCCGCCAGCGGTGACGTGAACGGGTCGAGGTCCAGCGCATCGCGAAATAGCTCGCGATAGCGGCGTTGCCGACACGGCCCGGGATCGCGTCCCAGCACGTGGCGAATCAATGCCTGGGTCTCGTCGATCAGTGCAGAAAGCGAAAATCCCGGGCGATACCATTCGAGCATGGTGAACTCGAGATTGTGGCGACGCCCCACCTCGCCGTCGCGGAAGCTGCGCGCCAGTTGAAAGATCGGGCCACTGCCCGCCGCCAGCAAGCGCTTCATATGGAATTCCGGCGAGGTCTGCAGCCACAACCGTTCGCGGCCCTGTGGCGTCGTCGCCGTCAGCGACAGGCTCGCCAGGTGCGGGTCGGTGCTTCCACCATGGCCCAGCACCGGGGTTTCCACCTCCAGCACATCACGCTCGGCGAAAAACGCTCGCACACGTGCCAATAGCCGCGCCCGCTCGCGCAGCGTCTCGATACTCGCCGAGGGTCGCCAGTCGGTGGTCATCAAACGCTCCTTTAGAAACGACAAAGCCACGCCGAAGCGTGGCCAAATCCAGCAACAATCTCTGCTCGAAGCCCTGTGGGAGGGAACTTGTTCACGATAGACCTGTAGCGACCTCTATCGCGAATAAATTCGCTCCCACGACGGCTAAGCCCGAAGCCCGGGTCAGGCCCGCGAGACGTATTCGCCGTTACGCGTATCGACCTTGAGCACTTCGCCTTCGTTGATGAACAGCGGCACACGCACCACCGCGCCGGAGGACAGCGTGGCCGGCTTGGAGCCGCCCTGTGCGGTATCGCCCTTGAGGCCGGGGTCGGTTTCGACCACTTCCAGCTCGATGAAGTTGGGCGGCGAGACGGCGATGGCGTTGTCGTTCCACAATGTCACGGTGTAGACGACCTGTTCCTTGAGCCATTTTTCGACATCGCCGATGGCCTTCTTGTCGACCGCGTACTGCTCGAAGGAACCGTCAGTGCGCATGAAGTGCCACATGTCGCCGTCGCTGTAGAGGTACTCCATGTCCAGCTCCAGCACATCGGCACCCTCCAGCGACTCGCCGGACTTGAAGGTCCGGTCCCAGACCCGACCGGTGATCAAGTTGCGCAGTTTGACGCGGCTGAATGCCTGGCCTTTGCCTGGCTTGACGAACTCGTTCTCGAGGATGCTGCACGGATCCCCGTCAAGCATGACTTTCAGACCGCCCTTGAATTCATTGGTAGAATACGTCGCCATGATGCCTCGCTAAGTTGCATGCGTCGTAGCGTGCGCTACGCAGATTGCTCGATGCGCCTCGTCATGGGATGACACCACCGCCATCACGAGGCCCATAGGAAATAGCCACCAATGATAACCCGAACATCCATCGCTTTGCAGAGCGAGAATGCCGTGCCCAGTGAAGACGCCTCCGAAGGCGCCACGTTGACCCCGCGTCAGCGCTCCCAGGACTGGCAAGCTCAACTGAGCGACGCGGTGCGCGACCCGTACGCGCTGTGTCGGCACCTGGGGCTCGATCCGGCATGGTTGCCGGGCGCCGAACAGGGGCACGCCCTGTTTCCGGTACGCGTGCCCCACGCCTATCTATCGCGCATTCGTCATGGCGATCCGGACGACCCCTTGCTACGCCAGGTGCTGCCCCTCGAGCGGGAAAGCGACAGCGTCGCGGGTTTCGTCGGCGACCCGCTCGAGGAAGCCGAGCATCGCCCGCGTCCAGGGTTGATCCACAAGTATCGCAACCGCGTGTTGCTGATCGCCAGCCCGGCCTGCGCCATCAATTGTCGCTACTGCTTTCGCCGGCACTTCCCCTACGCCGAGAATTCACCCTCGCGCGCGCAGTGGGAATCCACGCTCGACTACCTGCGTCAGGACACTTCGATCAACGAGGCCATTTTCTCCGGTGGCGATCCGCTGGCCTCGCCGGACCGGCGCCTGGCCTGGCTGGCCGAACGCCTCGCGGACATTCCACATCTCAAGCGTCTGCGTCTGCATACGCGCCTGCCAGTGGTGATTCCCGACCGCGTCGATGGCGCCCTGCTCGACTGGCTGTCGGCTACGCGGCTACAGACGGTGATGGTGGTGCATATCAACCATCCCAACGAGATCGACACGCACGTCGCCGAGGCAATGGCACGATTGCGCGGCGCCGGCGTCACCCTGCTCAACCAGAGCGTGCTGCTGCGCGGCATCAACGATGACGTCGACACCCTCGCCCAACTTTCCGAGCGGCTTTTCGAGGTCGGCATCCTGCCGTATTACTTGCACGTGCTCGACCCCGTCGAGGGCGCCGCGCATTTCGACGTCCCCGATAGCGAGGCGGTCACGCTGGTCGAGACGCTACGCACCCACCTTGCCGGCTTTTTGATGCCGCGACTGGTACGCGAGATACCCGGCGAGGCCAGCAAGACACCGCTAGCCTAGGTCGCTCACGATGGCCGACGACCAACCGGTCTCACGCCGACAGGGCGCGCGCCACGATCTCGCGTTCCCGCTCGGGCAGCGTCAGCGCTGATGCCAGCTCGTGTCCGCGCGGCGACATCTTGCGCCAGGTCTTGGCGACGATGCGCACCAGCTTGTCGTCATCGTGCTCGCGGGCGAAATCGCTGAAGTAATGGGCCATGAAGACCAGACAGGCGGTATCCTCCAGCGCCTGGGTGTCCGCATCGCGCTTGAGGTTCTCCTTGCGGATCAAGGCGCCCACGTGCTGTACCGCCGCCTCGTCGTATCCCGCCTCGCGCACGATCGTCTCGGCCAACGCCGCCTGGCGCCGCCCGAGATCGCGCCGCCAGGCTAGATAGCCGGGACGATCGCGCGGGTAATCGTCGCGCGGCACTTCCCAGCGCCGCAGATGCTGGGCGCGTACCGCCAGTTGCAGCGGTTCCGACGCATGCGGGGCGACACGCGCCAGCCACTCGCTCATGCGCTGGGCGTACAGCAGCTCGGCGGGCCGCTCGCCGGCTTCCTCCGTCGCCTCGCGCTTAGGATCCTCAGCATGGGCGGCATCCATAGCCGCCTGCGCGCGCTGAAAGGGCGTGCTCTCGGTCATGCTGACCTCCTTAGGATTCGTGCCCGAACGTGCGTGTCTGAATGTGTATATCTAAATAAGACTCATCGATAGCGCTGCCCGCGATATTCCAACCAGCCATCGAGATGATCGCCGCCGGGGTCGCGATGCGTCCAGTGCACGACACCGCCCTCGGGGTTCCATTCGTATTCACCGAAGAAGCCCACCGTATCCCCAACGCGCAGCCCCTCGAGCCGGGGCGCCAGATCTATGTTGTGCGCGATGAGTACGGTCTGGCCGCTCGACAGGCGCAGGATGAAGCGCTGATGGCGGCTACCTTCATTGTCATCCGGCAGCACGCGCACCACCTCGCCGCGTGCCTCGACCTGAAGCCCACTGTGGTGCTCCTGGTAGGCCTCGCGCAGCGTCACGACGCCCGAGCGCGCGCCCTCGCCAGCCGACGGTGCCGAAACCGATGGCGCCAGGACCGCCAACGCCCCGGCCAACACGAGTACCGCCGCCGCGAACGTCAGGCCGAGGAGGATCGCACGGCGACGCATGCTCATGGCGTCCTCAGGCCTCGCCAAGCGTCTCGGCGGTGACGTTGGGCGCCGGCGCCTGCTGGGTACGCCAATGGCGGTTCAACGCACCGAGCACCGCCTTCATGGAAGCGCTGGTGATGTTCTCGTCGATACCGACCCCGAATATCGGCGTCTGCTCGACACGCACCTCGACATAGGCCACCGCTTCGGCATCGGCGCCCTGGCCGCGCGAATGCTCGTGATAGTCGATGATCTCGACATCCAGTCCATGCGCCGCCAGCGCCTTGATGAAGGACGCCAGAGGGCCGTTACCCTCTCCGGTGACATGGCGACGCTCGCCCTGTTCATCGATCTGGGCGTCGAGACGCACGCGGGGGCTATCGTCATCCGAACTCAAGCGATGATTGATCAGCGCGTAAGGATCGCGGCTGGTGAGGTATTCGTCCTCGAAGGTGCGATAGATCATTTCTGATGTGATCTCGCGCCCGGTGCGCTCGGCCACCGTCTGCACCACCTGGCTGAACTCGATGGACAGACGACGCGGCAACTCGATGCCGTGCTCCTGCTCGAGCAGATAGGACACTCCGCCCTTGCCCGACTGGCTGTTGACGCGGATTACCGCCTCGTAGGAGCGTCCCACGTCGAGTGGGTCGATGGGCAGGTACGGCACGCCCCAGGGGCTCTCGGGATTGTCGCGGCGCTCGGCCATGCCCTTCTTGATAGCATCCTGGTGCGAGCCAGCAAAGGCTGTGAATACCAAGTCACCGACATACGGGTGTCGGGGATGCACCGGCAACTGATTGCAGTGCTCCACCTCGCGCATCAGCGGCGTGATATTGGAAAAGTCGAGCTGCGGATGCACGCCTTGGGTGTACATATTCATCGCCAGGGTGACGATATCCACGTTGCCGGTGCGCTCGCCATTGCCGAACAGCGTGCCTTCTACGCGGTCGGCGCCGGCCATCATCGCAAGCTCTGCCGCCGCCACGCCGGTGCCACGATCATTGTGCGGATGCACGCTCACCACCAGGCTATCGCGCCGGGCGACGTGACGGCAGAACCACTCGATCTGATCGGCATAGTGATTGGGCGTGGCGATTTCCACGGTTGCCGGCAGGTTGACGATCATCGGTTTGGCCGGCGTCGGCCCATAAACCTCGCTAACCGCTTCGACGATTTCCACGGCGAAGTCCAGCTCGGTCGAGGTAAAGAGCTCCGGCGAATACTGGAAGGTCCAGTCGGTTTGCGGGCGGGCCGCCATTATGTCCTTGATCTGCGCAGTGGCGTCCTTGGCGATCTGGATGCACTCGGTCTTATCGACGCCGAATACCACCTGGCGGAAGACCGGATCGGTGGCATTGTAGACGTGCACGATGGCCCGCTTGACGCCTTCCAGTGCCTCGAAGGTGCGCTCGATGAGGTGCGGACGTGCCTGGGTCAGCACCTGGATGGTGACGTCGTCGGGGATTGCGTCGTCCTCGATCAGCTCACGCACGTAATCGAAATCGATCTGCGAGGCGGAGGGAAAGCCAACCTCGATCTGCTTGAAGCCGGCCTTGACCAGCAAGTCGAAGAAGCGCCGCTTGCGCTCGAGATCCATGGGATCGATCAGCGCCTGGTTGCCGTCGCGCATGTCCACGCTGCACCACACGGGCGGATGCGTAATCCGCTGCGCCGGCCACTGACGATCGGGCAGGTCGACGGCCTCGAAGGGACGATATTTGGTGGAAGGATCCTGGAGCATCATGGCGTTATCTCCTTCTGCGATGTTCAAATTTCGGGAATCGGAAGCATTTCCCCGCCCGCCCTGAAACACGACGACGCCCCGCAGCGGATAAGCACCACGGGGCGTCGGCAATGACATGACACATCGGCGCGCGATCCTCAGCGCGGACTGAAGAACGCCCGACAACGGGGCGAACAGCATTCGGAGAGGTCGGGGAGAGAGTGGCGATATTCGACATGGCAGATTTTTCTTCGTTGGACTGGGCTTCGTTAGACCGAGAGGGTGACGATGCACGAGGCATCCGCCGGCTCATAGGCCGATGGTAAGTCGTAGGTCTAAACGTAGTAGTCGCATGTCGAAGATCGTCATATAGCTAACTAAACAGCTGCGTGCATGACTGTCAACCGCCACTCACGATGATGACATCTCCTCATCGAGCGCCGCGTGGCCGTCTCGCCACAGGCGCACCAGCCACGCCGGGGCATGCGGCTCGTCGAGACAGCGCTGCCAATGTGGCTGCCCGGTACGGCGCGAGGACAGCGTGAGACGGAAAAAACGCCCGTCGGGCGGCATACGCTCCGCCTCGGGCAGCGCAACCAAGGCTCGCAACCCCGCGTCGAGACGCGCCCATTGCAAGGGCGTCAGCCGGTCGCAATCGATCTCGCGCGGCGCGGCCAATCCCGGTAGATAAGCGAAGCCGCCCTCTCGCGTGACTGCCAGACGCGTATCGCCCGACAGTACAGGCAGCTCGTCGGTGTCGCTCATGAGACGACGCCCACCTCGCGCCAAGCCTCATCCACCGCGCGACGCTCGCGACTCTCGAGTCCGTGCAGGCGCTCGACGTGATCGAGCGTCAGGGCAGCGAAGGCCGCGAAATCCGCTTCTCGACTCAATGCCGCGTCGCGCATCGCTGCGTACCATACCGGCCCCACGCTTTCCCACGCGGGTGACTCGAGTGCCACCGCGGCAAGGTAAAACGCACGGTTGGGAATGCCTGAATTGATATGCACACCGCCGTTGTCGGCTTGCGTGTCGACGAAATCGCGCATGTGGCTCGGCTGTGGATCACGCCCCAGCACGGAATCGTCATAAGCCGTCCCCGGTGCTTTCATGGAGCGCAGGGCCTGACCTTGCACCTGGTCGGTCAACAGATTCGCGCCGATCAGCCAATCGGCTGCCTGGGGCGATTGGCCGGCATGGTACTGCTTGACCAGCACCCCGAACACATCGGCCAGCGACTCGTTGAGCGCCCCGGCCTGATCGGCGTAGATCAAGCCGACATCGCGCTCGATCACACCATGAGTCAATTCGTGCGCGATGACTTCCGGCGCCGCCGTGAAGCGCCGAAACAATTCGCCATCACCGTCGCCGAAGACCATCTGCGAGCCGTTCCAGAACGCATTGTCGTAGTCGCGAGCGTAATGCACGGTACCGATCAACGGCATGCCCTTGTCATCGATGGAATCGCGCTCGAAGACCTCCCAGTAGAACCGATAGGTCGCACCTAGCCATTCATAAGCTTCGTCCACCGCCGGATCGCCACTCGTTGGCTGGCCTTCGTCGCGCACCAGTCGCCCCGGCAGCGTCTGCTCATTCTCGGCGGAATGAATCCGGCGGTCAGGGCGCCCGGAAACGGCTCGTGCAGCGTCCCGCTGGGGTGCCGGCGCGCCGCGCTGGCGAAACCAGTGATCGGCCTCGAGCGTCTGCTGGGCACAACGACGTAGGCGTACCGAGCCCTGCGCCGCGACGCGCTCGAGTACGTGGGGCGGCATGAAGCCGCACGCTGAAATCTTCGGATCTGACATGAACTTGGTTCCTCGATCACCTATCGGGCATACCCAGGCAGTGTGGCTCAGGATGCCCAATCAAGCACAACGAGGCGCACTAGACCGGCGTCAGGCGATAGCGGGCAGAATTGACGGCTTCCTTCAGCCCACCCAATTGGTCGAGATCGTTACCATTAAGCGGCTGGTCGAGACGCCGCTTGGGATTGCGGGTATTGAGCACGACATGCACCTGGCTTGGAGTACCATGCGCATCGTGGCGCTGGACCCATGCCAGGGCGCCGTTGGCATAGAGCGCAAGTGATCCTATCGGCGCCATGCCGAAACGGCGGATATAACGCTGTACCCAGGTGTTGTCGAAGCCCTCGTCCTGTGTCAGCAGATGGCGATAGACCTCGCGCTGCGTCCAGGCAGCACGTCCAGGGCGCGGGCGCGTCATCACGTCGGCGACATCGACCACCGCCATCATGCGCGCCAGCTCGGGCAATGCGTCCCCCCGCTTGCCCGCTGGGTAGCCGCTGCCATCGAGTCTCTCATTGGCCATGCCGATCACCTGGGTCACAACTTCCTTATCCAGCCAACGACACTCTTCGAGACGCTCGAGAATCATGCCGACATGGGAGTGAAGCTGCGTTTGTTCTTCCAGGCGTAATGTTTCATCACGCAACAAGGCATCGGGCAGCATGCCCTTGCCCAAATCGTGAAGCAGGGCACAGGCCACTACCGCCTTGAGACGTTCCGGTGCCATGCGTCGCGACTGGGCAAGATCCAGCAATCGCACGGCCACCATCAAGCTATGCTGTACCAGATGCGACTCTTGGGTGAGACACGCGCTCGCATACAGCAGCGCCTCACGATCCTGCTGCCACAGTGTCAGCAGCGTGTCGGTACTCCGCGAGAGCTGTGTCGAGGCCACCGGCTCACCGCTTTTCAACTGCACCAACTGCGCGTTGAGATAATCGGCCACCTTCTGCAACCGGGACGCCATTGCGCCTCCCGGTTGCGATCGCGTCTGCCGTCGACGCGAAACGTCACGCCGGGCGGCGTCGGGCGATTGAAACAGTGTCGAAGGCTCCAGAGGACGCCCGGTGTGCATCACGGTACGCGCACTTTCGCGCTCGATCTCCTTGACGCAGTACCAGACCAGGCGCTCCATCGCGGACGATAAACCGCTGAACTCGCAGCCTGCCTGCGCCTGTGTCCATGCCTCGTCGGTGCGCACGTGGCGGACGCTGGCCGGCAGTTCGAAATGACGCTGGTTGGGAAACGTCAGGCGAATGCTATCGATGGCTTTCTCGGGCTTGATCGCCGCCGCCGCAGCCAGTGGTAACGCGACCAGGCAACCACCCAGCGAAAGATTGCAAAGCCGCCCTTCGTACGATGTATCCTCCCCCGCCACGCGCAACAAGACGGCGACCTCCATGCCTGCGCGCAACGCGGCTCGAAAGCTCTGACGCCGATGTATCACGGACACCGCTTGCGGATAATCGCATACCACCTGCAGGCGCTCCCCCTGCTCGCGCCATTCATTCACCGCGAGTGCCTGGGTGGTCAGCATCGCGCCCTCGACCTGCCCCAACAGTTGGAACGTCTCGCCGCGACGCAGCCGAGGCACGATCTCACGGACCGCCGAGACATCCAGGCACAGCGAGTCCTCCTGGACGATGTCCATGACCACCACCGGCCACGGCGTTCCGTCACCACTCTCGAAGCACAGACTCGCCCCTCCGGGCAGGGTAAGGGCCTCGAGAAAGCCGTAAAGTTCGCCGGGGTGCGTGACGTCTTGAGGTGGTGCGGAATCGGGTGGCGACATTGAGGTCTCGACGCTGACGAAACAAAACGAGCACATCCGTCACGCGGCGTGCTCGTGTAAGGGTATGTAATCCATTATCGACTATATCATTCAAGACTTGAATGGTACCTGGTGGCCACTACAGGCGGTCCAGTTCATCCTCGTGATAGCCCAACAGGTACAAAACGGCGTCCAGCCCCAGCGTGCTGATCGATTGCCGCGCCTGTTGCCGCACCAGCGGCTTGGCGCGGAAGGCAATACCCAGCCCAGCGCTTTCCAGCATCTTGAGGTCATTGGCGCCGTCGCCCACGGCAATGGTCTGCGCCATGTCCCATCCTTCGCGCCGCGCGATTTCGCCCAACCACCAAGCCTTGCGCTCGGCGTCGATGATCGGCTCGCGTACCTCGCCGGTGATCTTGCCTGCGTGGATGACCAACTCGTTGGCGTGAATTTCGTCGAAACCCAGGCGCTCCTGCAGGTAACGCGCGAAATAGGTGAAGCCCCCTGAGATGATCGCAGTGCGATAGCCCAGGCGCTTGAGATGCGCCATCAAGCGTTCGACGCCATCCATCAGCGGGAGGGTCTCGGCAATCTCGCGCAATACCGACTCATCGAGCCCTTCAAGCTTGGCCATGCGCTCGCGGAAGCTCTGCTTAAAATCCAGCTCGCCGCGCATGGAACGCTCGGTGACGGCGGCCACTTCATCGTAGACACCGTGCCGGCGAGCCAGCTCATCGATCACCTCGGCCTGGATCAAAGTCGAGTCCATGTCGAAGCAGATCAGCCTCGGGTGGCGGCGCCACAAGGAGTCTTCCTGAATGGCAACATCCACGCCCTGGCGCGCCCCCAGCGCTAGCGCCTGTTCGCGCAGGCGGGGTAGTTCGACCGCTTCCCCGCGCAGGATGAACTCCACGCAGGCGCCATTGGGGGGAGGGTTCTCGAGGGAATCGCCCCCCGATAAACGCGCAATACGCTCGACGCTCAAACCATGCGTCGCCGCCAACTCACCGACGTCGGCGAGAATTCCCGAGGGTAGCCGAGGCGCCAGCAGGGTCAGGATTAGGCGCGGAATATTGGCCTGAGTTCCTAGGATCTGCCATGTGTCCGCCGTCACCGCCTCGACCTCGACGGCAAGGCCCTGTTTGACCATGTCTTGAGCAGCGAGGTGACCGTTCAGTTGCGATTTGAAGGCGTCGGCGCCAACCTCGGCGTTCACCAGCATCTCGAAGGCAACATGGCCTAACGCGCTGTGCTGGTGAATGTCCACAAGCCGCGCCTGGCATGCTGTCAAGGCCGCACCTAACGCTGCCAATTGGCCGGGGTGGTCGGGGCCACCAGCACGAATCAATAACCGCTGTGTCATATTACCTCTAGATCTAGATGCAAGAAGAAAGAGCGGCGCTACGCGCCAGGAAGAGGGACATAACCACAATATCCCATCTTCGGCCTCGCCTCTTCTGCCTTCTTTCTTCTATTTCTCTTCGACCTCTAAACGGTCGACTTTCTGGAAGCCTCGCGACAACTTGCTGCCCCTACGGCCACGCTCCCCAACGTAATAGTCGAGATCGCGACTCGAGAGCGTCTGCTTGCGCTTGCCGGCGTGAACCACCAGTGAGGCGCTGGCTGGCAGCATGACCAGGTCACGTACGAATTCCTCGCGATTGGCGGCGCGCGCGCCAGGAATGTCGATCATCTTGTTGCCCTTGCCCTTGGCCATGACCGGCAACTGATCGAGCGGGAACACCAACAGGCGGCCTTCATTGGACACCACGGCGATGCGTGTGTCCTCGCCTTCCGGTACCGCGACCGGGGGTAGCACATTGCAGCCCTTGGGCACGCTGAGCGCGGCCTTGCCCGCCTTGCTCTTGCCGATCAAGTCATCGAGCCTGGCGATGAAACCGTAGCCGCCATCGGACGCCAACAGATAACGTGCTTCGGGGACATCAAGCATGACCCCTACCATACTCGCGCCGGCGCCGGGGTTGATGCGTCCCGTGATGGGTTCGCCCTGACTCCGGGCCGAGGGCAGATTATGCGCGGGCAGCGTATAGCTGCGTCCGGCGTCATCGAGCAGTACCAGCGGCTGATTTGACTTGCCACGCGCGGCCAGATGAAAGCTGTCACCCGCCTTGTAGGAAAGCCCTGCGGGGTCGATCTCGTGGCCCTTGGCACTGCGAATCCAGCCTTTTTCCGAGAGCACCACGGTAATCGGATCGGCGCCTACCAGCTCGACCTCGGACAAGGCCTTGGCTTCGCCGCGTTCGACGAGCGGCGCGCGGCGTGCATCACCATAGTCGTCGGCGTCCTGGCGCAATTCGCGCTCGATCAGATCAGTCAGCGCCTCGTCGTTGCCCAACAGTTCCTTGAGGCGTTCGCGCTCGGCGCTCAGCTCGTCCTGCTCGCCGCGAATCTTGAACTCTTCGAGCTTGGCCAGATGCCGCAAACGCAGCTCGAGAATCGCTTCGGCTTGACGCTCGGACAACCCAAAGGCGTTGATCAACCCCGGTTTGGGCTCGTCCTCCTCGCGGATGATGCGGATCACCTCATCGATATCGAGATACGCTGCCAGCAAGCCCTCAAGGATATGCAGGCGGTCTTCGACCTTCTTGAGGCGGTGTTCGAGTCGGCGGCGTACCGTCGCCCGACGGAACCGCAGCCATTCGCCCAGGATGGCGTGGAGTGCCATGACGCGCGGCCGGCCATCCAGCCCGATCACGTTCAGGTTGACGCGCACGTTCTTCTCGAGATCGGTGGTGGCGAACAGGTGCGCCATCAGTGCCTCGACATCGACCTTGCCGGAGCGTGGCACCAGCACCAGACGCGTGGGCGTCTCGTGGGTCGATTCATCACGCAAGTCCGCCACCATGGGCAGCTTCTTGGCCTGCATCTGCGCGGCGATCTGCTCGAGTACCTTGGCGCCGCTGACCTGATACGGCAGTGCGGTAACCACCACATTGCCCTCTTCCAGCGTATAGCGCCCGCGCAGTTTCACCGAACCGCGCCCACTCTCGTAGAGCTTGCCAAGATCGGCCGGCGAACTGATGATTTCCGCTTCGGTGGGGAAATCCGGCGCCGGTACGTAACGCATCAGATCGCTGACGCTGGCCTCGGGATGGCGCAGCAAGTGACAGGTCGCGTCCACGACTTCGCGCACGTTATGGGGCGGAATGTCGGTGGCCATGCCCACCGCGATCCCGGTCGCGCCATTGAGCAACACGTGCGGCAAACGCGACGGCAGCACGGCCGGCTCGTCGAGGGTGCCATCGAAGTTGGGCGTCCAGTCGACCGTGCCCTGGCCGAGTTCGGAGAGCAGCACTTCGGAGAATTTCGACAGTCGCGCCTCGGTGTAGCGCATCGCCGCGAACGACTTGGGGTCGTCGGGACTGCCCCAATTGCCCTGACCATCGACCAGTGGGTAGCGATAGCTGAACGACTGCGCCATCAGCACCATCGCCTCGTAACAGGCGCTGTCGCCGTGTGGGTGGAACTTACCCAGCACGTCGCCAACGGTGCGTGCCGACTTCTTGTATTTGGCGCTCGCCGTCAGCGACAACTCGCGCATGGCATAGACGATGCGCCGTTGCACCGGCTTCATGCCATCGCCGATATGCGGCAGCGCCCGGTCGAGAATCACGTACATCGAGTAGTCGAGATACGCCTTCTCGGTATATTCCTTGAGGGACAGACGTTCGACGTCGCCCTCCTCGACATGGATATCCATGGTCATGGGTTTGGGGCCCTATCTACCATCATGGAAACTTCGCGGACAGTGCCCGCACGAAACATAGCTTGAAGAGAGAAGAACGGCGCTTCGCGCCTTGAGAGGGAAGATAAACGCATCGTTTCCCTTCCCTCTCACGTCTGCCTTCTTATTTCTTCGTCCTTATCTCTTCCATCTTCCTTCTTACACCTCGATATCGGCGAGGTTGCCGTAATCCTCGAGCCAGTTCTTGCGATCGCCGGCGCGCTTCTTGGCCAGCAGCATGTCCATCATCTCGCGGGTGCCGTCGTCCGCAGCGAGGGTCAGTTGCACAAGGCGACGCGTGTCGGCGGCCATGGTGGTTTCACGCAACTGCAGCGGGCTCATTTCGCCCAGGCCCTTGAAGCGCTGAACATTAGGCGTGCCACGCTTGCCTTCCAGGCGTTTCAAGATGGCAGCCTTCTCGCTTTCGTCGAGGGCATAGTGGACTTCCTTGCCCAGATCGATGCGATACAGCGGCGGCATGGCCACGAACACATGGCCAGCATCGACCAGCGCGGGGAAGTGACGCACGAACAACGCGCACAGCAGGGTCGCGATGTGTAGGCCGTCGGAGTCGGCGTCGGCGAGGATGCAGATCTTGTGATAACGCAGCTTGGTGAGATCGTCGCTGCCGGGGTCCATGCCGATGGCCACGGCGATGTCGTGGACCTCCTGGGAACTGTAGATATCATGCGCCTCGACTTCCCAGGTGTTGAGGATCTTGCCACGCAGCGGGAGGATCGCCTGCGTCTCACGATCACGTGCCTGCTTGGCGCTGCCGCCGGCGCTATCGCCCTCGACCAGAAACAGCTCGGAGGCCGCGGGGTCCTGCCCCGCGCAGTCGGCGAGCTTACCCGGCAAGGCGGGACCGGAGGTCACCTTCTTGCGGGCCACTTTCTTGGCACTCTTCTGGCGCCGCTGGGCAGCATTGATCACCAGTTCGGCCAACGCCTCGGCCTGGTCGACGTGATGGTTGAGCCATAGTGAGAAGGCGTCCTTGACCACGCCGGAGACGAAGCCGGCCACCACCCGCGAGGATAGCCGCTCCTTGGTCTGCCCGGCGAACTGCGGATCGAGAAGCTTCACGGAGAGCACGAAGGCGACACGCTCCCACAGATCATCGCCGGTCAACTTGACCCCGCGCGGCAGCAGGCTGCGGTATTCGCAGAATTCACGCAGCGCCTCGAGCAACCCCGAGCGCAAGCCGTTGACGTGCGTCCCACCGAGCGGCGTGGGAATCAGGTTGACGTAGGATTCCTGCAGCAACTCGCCGCCTTCCGGCAGCCACTGGATGGCCCAATCGACGCCCTGGTCGTCGTCCTCGAAATGACCCAGAAACGGCGAACTGGGCAGCGCCTCGACATCGTCTGTGGCCTGCGCCAGATAATCGCGCAAGCCGTCGGCGTATTGCCAGACGTTCTGGCTGCCGTCGGTATCCACCAGTGTCACCTCGAGCCCCGGACAGAGGACCGCCTTGGCGCGCAACAGGTGCTGAAGACGCGGTAGCGACAGCTTAGGACTATCGAAATAACTCTCGTCCGGCCAGAAACGCAGCACCGTGCCCGTGGCCTTCTTGGCACACGACCCGATGACGGTGAGTTCCTCTACCTTGTCGCCGTGGGCGAAGGCCATACCGTGGCGGTCGCCGTCGCGGCAGACCTCGATTTCCAGACGCCGCGACAGCGCATTGACCACCGACACCCCGACACCATGCAGGCCGCCCGAGAAGCGATAGCTCGATTGGGAGAACTTCCCGCCCGCATGCAGCCGGGTCAAGATGAGTTCGACGCCGGACACCCCGTGCTCGGGGTGCATGTCGATGGGCATGCCACGCCCATCATCAGAGACCTCGATGCCGCCGTCGTCATGCAGCTGCACACGAATATGCCGTGCATGGCCGGCCAGCGCCTCGTCGACGCTGTTGTCGATGACCTCCTGCACGAGATGGTTGGGGCGACTGGTATCGGTGTACATTCCGGGGCGCTTGCGCACCGGGTCGAGTCCCGACAGGACCTCGATGGAACTGGCACTGTATTGCGTCATGCGTTGTCCATTAAGTGAGTTCGTCAGAGCGCGCGTACGATCGTGCGGGCAGCGCCCAACCACCATGCGCGAAGATGGCCGGCAAATAATCGGCCAGGGCACTGAAACCATGGTCGCCGCCGGGATGCACGATCATCGAGGCACCGGCATAGAATGCCAGTGCATCGCGACAGTCCAGGGTTTCATCGGCGCTGCCCAGCAACACTTGATAACGGCTCGGGTCGATGACGGCAGTAGGCGTCATTGCCTCGAGCGCTTCGCCATGGCGCTCATCGATGGTGAAGCGCTCATGGGTATAAGGGTTTTCCAACGGCGCGCCCATCCACTGCGTCACCAATCGTGCCGGCCGTACCGCAGGGTTGATCAACACCGCGCGCAACCCGAAGCGTTCGGCCAGGCAGGTGGCTAGAAAGCCACCCATCGAACTGCCGATCAGCAAGGTGTCATCGCCCAGGGCATGCAACTCGCGCTCGGCGCATGCCAAGGCGTCATCGGGGCGATGCGGCAACTGCGGCGTGACACACCGAGGGGATACCACATCTTCGCTCGCCAGACGCTCACAGGTCGCCGCGATCAAGCGCGCCTTGGGTGATGCCGCGCCACTGTTGAAACCGTGCAGATACAGAATATTGGCCACGGGCGTCGTATTAGCCACGGGCGCCATATTGGCCACGGGCGTCGTCAGCATACCGCACAACCTGTACAAACAGCCAGTATCATGTCCCATCCTGTGCTTGCCATACAACATCGAGCAGGCCCCGGCTGGAATCATCCAGCGTCTCGGCACCGCGCCGTGAGGCCAGAATCTGTTCGGTTTCGGAGGCGATCTGCTTGCCTAGCTCCACGCCCCACTGGTCGAAAGGATTGATGTCCCAGAGAGTGGCTTGCGCGAACACCTTGTGCTCGTAGAGGGCGATCAACGCGCCCAATGACCGTGGCGTCAGCCGATCGAGCAGCAACGTGGTCGAAGGCTGGTTGCCACGGTAACGTTTATGGCTCGGACGCGGCACATCACTGGGGAGAGCTTCGTCACCCAACATCAAGACCCGCGACTGGGCGATGCAGTTAGCCAGCGTCAAACGGTGCTGGGCCTTGAGATGCGCTCGAGTGGCCGGATCTTCGACCCGATCATAACGTCGCACCGGAGCGATGAAATCGCACTCCACCGCCTGCGTGCCCTGGTGAAGTAACTGATAGAAGGCATGTTGCGCATTGGGACCAAGCTGTCCCCACAACACCGGGCAGGTGGAATACGGCGTGATCTCACCGTCGTTGGTGACCGATTTGCCGTTGGACTCCATCTCCAGTTGCTCGAGATAGCTGGCGAAGTATTCGAGGCGGCCGTCATAGGGCAGGATCGAGTGCGCACGCACATCCAGGAAGTTAACGTTCCAGATGCCCGCCAAGGCCAGCAGCACCGGCAGGTTGTCCTCGAGCGGTGTCTCACGAAAATGGCGGTCCATGTCGTGAGCACCCGCCAGCAGCTCGCGGAAGTTGTCCATGCCCACCGCCAACGCGATAGGCAAGCCAATCGCCCCCCAGAGCGAATAACGACCGCCAACCCATTCCCAGAAACGCAACTGATGGCGCGGATCGATGCCCCACTCGCTCATGCGCTCGGGCTTGGCCGAGACACCGATGAAATGCTGGCGCATCACCAACTCGCTCATCTCGGTATCTTGACCGCCGTCGGCCAAGCGCGTCATCAACCAGTCACGCGCGGTCGAGGCGTTGGACAGCGTATCGATGGTGGTAAACGACTTCGATGACAGCACGAACAGCGTGGTGGCAGGATTGAACCGGGTCAGGTAGTCGGCGAGTTGCGAGCCGTCCATGGTCGAGGCGAAATGAATATCGACCTGATGCACGTCACGCGGGCGATAATCGGCCAGGGCGTGGGTCACCATCAAAGGCCCCAGATCGGAGCCGCCGACGCCCAGGTTCACCACGTCGGTGATCGGCCGTCCCGTGGCGCCACGCCATTGCCCGGCGTGGCATTTTTCGACCATCGCCTGCATGCGGGCCAGCGTCTCGTGGACATCGGGCACGACATCCTCGCCTTCGACCACCAGGCTAGCCTCGGGGGGCAGACGCAAGGCGGTATGCAAGGCCGGGCGATCCTCGGAGAGATTGACCCGTTCGCCGTTTTGCAAACGCGCGATGGCGCCCTCGAGATCCGCCTCGCGGGCCAGCTCGAGCAGCATCGCAAGCGTCTCGTCACGCCAGCGATGTTTGGACAGATCCAGCGTCAGCCCTACCCCGCGTCGCGTGAAACGCGCATGACGACCGGAATGCTCGGTGAACAAGCTCTTGAGATGCACGTTACGCATCTCGTCGGCATGCGCGGCGAGCTTTTGCCAGGCCGGCGAATGGTGGATCATGGTTGACTGGGTCATGACTCGTACTCTCCTTGACAAGCTCGCTAATGGCCCTGCAGATGCACAGCCCCGGCGCGGCGCGTACAATGCGCCATTCCCTGTGGCCCCGCCACGCCTCGACTCGATGAGTGCCTCATGAGTGACGCATCTTACCGTGACGCGATCTTTTCGACACCCCTCGACCGGGTGGCTAACTTTTCCTTCGACGAACAGGTCGTCGCCTGCTTCCCCGACATGATTCGTCGCTCGGTACCCGGCTATGGCCAGATACTGGGCATGCTGGGCTTGATCGCCGAACGCCATCTGCGCTTCGGCGCACATGTCTACGACCTGGGCTGCTCACTGGGCGCAGTGAGCCTGGCACTCGCCGGGCGCCTACCGCCGGAGGCCTTCACCCTGACCGGGGTCGACCTGTCACCGACGATGGTCGCCCGAGCGCGCGAAACACTCAGTGAAGAATGCCCCGATCATCGCATCGATATCATCGAAGGCGATATCCGGCACATCGATTACCGACCCGCCGGCATGATCGTGCTCAACTTCACGTTACAATTCTTGCCCCCGGAAGACCGACGAGCGGTCATCGAGCACCTGTACAACGCTCTGGAACCCGGCGGTGTGCTAGTGCTCTCGGAAAAGATCGTGCTGCCCGACGAGCAGGAAAACGCCTGGCTGGTGGAACGCTACCACGATTTCAAGCGCGCCAACGGCTATAGCGACATGGAAATCAGCCAGAAGCGCACCGCGCTGGAAAACGTGCTGGTACCGGATACCCTCGAAGCGCATCACGACCGACTGCGTACCGCCGGCTTTACACGCGTCAACACCTGGTTTCAGTATCTCAATTTCGCCTCGATGGTGGCCTTCAAGGATGCCTGATCGCTTCCCGCTCGACCGCACTCAACGTGCGCTCTTCGATGCCTTCCTCGACCACGGCCTGACCGAATGGGTCGCTCGCTTGCCAGACCAGCTTGCCAACGGCCTGGACCGTCGACGCTTCGGCGACCTGCCCGCTTGGGAAAAGGCCGTCGCCAAACTCCCGGCGCTGCCCGAGTCGCGTGATGTCGCCCTCGACCAGGACAGCGTGCGGGTCGATGTCGCGCTCGACGACAGCCGCCAACGCCAATGCGAGAACCTGCTGCGCAAGTTGATGCCCTGGCGCAAAGGGCCCTATGTGTTGGGCGGACTCCACATCGACACCGAATGGCGTTCGGATTGGAAATGGCAGCGCGTCGCACCGCATCTATCCCCGCTCGAGGGACGCCGCGTGCTGGATGTCGGCGGCGGCAACGGCTACCACGCTTGGCGCATGGCCGGCGCCGGCGCGGCGTTTGTGCTAGTCATCGACCCGTCGCCACGCTTCTATTACCAATTTCAGGCCATACGCCATTTCGTGGGAGATGCCGACGCATGGCGCACGCATTTCCTGCCGGTCGGTATCGAGGACGTCCCCCCGCAACTCGAGGCGTTCGACACCACCTTCTCGATGGGCGTGCTCTACCACCGCTCCTCCCCACTCGAGCATCTAGCGCAACTGCGCGATACGCTGTGCCCCGGCGGCGAACTCGTCCTCGAGACCCTGGTCGTCGAAGGTGACGCGAATACGGTTTTCATGCCCGGCGAGCGCTATGCGGCCATGCCCAACGTATACTTCTTGCCCTCGTCGGCAGCGCTATCCCACTGGCTCGAGCGTTGTGGCTTCGAGGACGTACGAGTCGTCGATGAGGCCCCGACATCGATGGAAGAACAGCGCAGCACCACGTGGATGACGTTCCAGTCGTTGGCCGACTTTCTCGATCCCGAGGATTCGACGTTGACTCTCGAAGGCTATCCGGCGCCACGGCGTGCCGTGCTGGTGGCGCGCAAGCCCGAGTGATGCCTATATTCGACTAACACTTGTATTCGACTAACACTTGTATTCGACTAACGCTTGTATTCGTCTGACACTTGTATCCGTTGACGTTTGCATTCGACTGGCGCTTATTTGGCTTGCTCTCCCTCGGCATGCGAACGATAATGTTTATCATTATCGATGTCGTAGGAGGCCTATCATGCTGTCGCTCTTCAATACGGCCCTCGAGGGAACGCCGCGCCTGCTGCCCTTCACCGATCGTCTGGTACCAGGCGAACTACTCGGCATCTGCGGGCCGCATGGCGCCGGCAAGAGTACCCTGATCGGCTTGCTCGCCGGTCTCTACCGACCCACGCGCGGTAGCATATGCCTCGACGGACAACCTCTGCACTGCTGGCCCAGCACCTACCGCGCCCAACGCATCGCGCATGTCGTCGCACCGCCGCAAAGCCTGGCCGATTGGCGCGTACGCGATCTGGTCGGACTGGGACTGCTGGAGAGTTGCTCACGCGTCACGCAACACGGCGCCAGTTCGCCGCCCTGCCTTCCGCTTGCAGTGGAAACGGCGCTCGCCGCGCTCGATCTACAGGCTCTGGGCGACCAACGCCTGGGAGAACTCGACCCGGCGAATGCTCAACGCGCGATGATCGCGCGCTCGCTGTGCCAAGTCGCGGCGGCGCCCCATTGCCCATTCCGGCAGCGGCGCGATAACGGCATTCTGCTCCTAGACCTTGAGCCTCTGGCACCGATGGAAGAGCAGCGTCTATTAGCCGATCTAGGCGCCGCCTCACGGCGCCACCGCCTGTGCATCGTACCGGTCGTCAGCCAGTGCGACGCGAGTCTCGCGTGCTGTGATCGCGTGTGGTGGATGAACGCTGATGCACGCTGCACCAACGTGACGTCGGCGGTACGCCATGTACTCAGGGTTCAGGTGACCCCGCCGACGGCGGAGACACCTCTCTCGAAAGCGCCGGACGCCACGCCTTGACGTCAATCGGTCTCGGGCGTGTCGGCCTGCAAGGCCTCACGCCGAATGCGCCAGTCTTCCAGTGCCATGCGCGCCTGGGCACGCTGCGCCTGATCCTCCAAGGCGCGTGACGGCGACGCCGTGGCCGCCAACGCGCGATCCTCCAAGTCAGGTGAGTCGTTCGACCAACGATAGTAGGTAGGATCGGTGAGACTCGTCACCGCACCCGCCTCGCTGACCATGACACCCTGCCCGCCATCCTGATGGTTGAATGTCAGTGCCATCGGCGATGCTTGCGGCGTATACAGATCGCGCCCCATCCACGGCACCTGCACGTCGGAAAGCGAATGCGCCCAGAGTGTCGGGAAAATATCCCGATGGCTGGTCCAGTCCTCGACCTGCGCCTCGCCATCACCCCGATAGGCCGGAGGCACCCACATCAGCACCGGCACACCGAATTGATCGAACAAATCATGCGCGTCGGGGTACTGCATGAGGGAGCGGGTATTGTGATCGCCGGTCGCCGCGAACAGCGTATGATCCATCAATCCATCCGCGTCGAGACGGTCGAGAAACCGCCCCATGCTGTCATTGGCATATTGATAGGTCTCGAGGATCGAGGTACCAAACTCGGGCGAGACGGCCAGCTCATCGCCCAGCCGCGAGACATCCAAGGGTGCGGGTTCGTAGTCTTCCGGAATCTTGTACGGCGGATGATTGGTGATCGAGAGCATCACCAGCATCAGCTTCTCGTCGTTGGCCTCGGCCTCTTTCAGAAGCTCTTCGCCATAACGGAACATCCACTCATCGAAGAGTCCCCAGGTGCTACCCTCGGCATCAGGGAAGCGCTCGCGTATCGCGCTCTCTCCCAGCACCTCGTCGAAGCCTTGGCGCTTGAGTGCACCATCGAGATTACGCCACTGCGCCGAGCCCGAGGTCAAAAAGACAGTGTGATAACCCGCGCGCTCATAAGGCAACACCGTCGACGTCGAATACTGACGATAGCCATAACGACTTTGCGTCAACGGGCTGATCGGCGTGTCGAACAGTAGCCCCTCCAGGGAGGGATGCGTGCCGTTCTCGGCCGATAGTGCATGCGGGAAATAATCTGCCTTTTCCTGCATCCAGGGACGCAAGTGGCCCAGCAGATCGTTGTCTTCGGCGTCGTCGAAATCCAGCGGGTGACGCCCCCAGCTCTCCATCAAACTGAACACGACATGCGGCGGTTTATCTTTTTCAGCGGATCGCGCGGGAGTCGTCTCGGTCATGTGGTCGAAAACCGCCTGCGGAGTATCGGCCTGCGACCAACCGAGCACTTCTGCCGCCGCCATGGGCGAGCTGAATCCATAACGCGCCAAGCCCGACTGAGGATCGTCGCCAATCTGATTGACCTGACGCTCCTTCCAGGCGAGATAAAGCGCCTGCGGTCCACTGGGCACCAAATCGTTGACAAAGGCACTCGACGACACCGCCATGTGCATCTCGCGCAAGGGAAAGGTCCCCAGAGTGCCACGCCCCAACCCAATCAACGCCACCCAGGAAACGACCACCAACAAGGTGGCCCGACGCCAGCCTAGCCGACGCCGTTCTTGTCGGTGGCCGTGCCGCATCAAGGCGACTTGGATTCCCGTCATGCCGGTCAAGGCAATCAGCAAGGAGAAAAAGGGATAATCACTCCAGATCGTTTCCAGTACCGCCTGGGTATCGTCTTCGAACAACCCGAATATCAGCGAGTTGATCGGGCCCTGATAAAAGGTGAAGAAGAAATGATTGATCAACGCCAAGAGATTGATCAACACCATGATGGCAATGGCCCAGACTGGCCATAGGCGACGCCAGCCCGCTATAAAAACCCGCGGCAAGGGTAGCAGCGCCGTCGCCACCACCAGCCATGGCCCCAGGAGAATCGCCATGATCTTGGCGTCGAAGCGTAATCCCATCCAGAAGGCCTGAAATATCTCGACACCCGGCACTTCCAGGGAAGACGGCGCGTTCAGTTGCCACAGCAAGACACGCATCAAGGTCAGGGTCACTGCCCCGATGAGCCCTAGCCGCCACAGTTGACGGTTCATTTCGCGCCAGTGCTGCCAACGCGAAACGGTCACGGAATCTTTATACATATGTCATCCAAGCCTGATAAGCGCGCACACTATACCGACCTTGGACGCCGCTGACGACACGTTAGCGGGCTAATGAGAAATAAAAGGTAAGAGGTATCAGCGGGAAAAGAGGCGCTTTCACAAACGACGACGCGCGGCCGAAACCGCGCGTCGCAATATAGACTGGCTCTCTTAGTCTTACGGACACGGCCCGCTTTGCAGGTTGGCCTGAGTCACGTTGCTGCCCGGCTCCACACTACGCGTGAGCCACACGTTGCCCCCAATGATCGAGCCCTTGCCGATGGTGATCCGCCCCAAAATGGTCGCCCCGGCGTAGACGACCACATCGTCCTCGACGATGGGGTGGCGCGGCAGGCCTTTTTCCAGATGGCCGCGCTCATCCGATGGAAAGCGCTTGGCCCCAAGCGTCACGGCCTGATAGAGACGCACGTTATTGCCAATGATCGCGGTTTCACCGATGACCACGCCAGTGCCATGGTCGATGAAGAAACCCTCGCCGATAGTGGCTCCCGGATGGATGTCGATGCCCGTATCCGAATGCGCGATTTCCGCGATCATCCGCGCCAGCAACGAAAGATCCTCCTGGTAAAAATAGCTGGCGATACGGTGATGGATGACCGCATGCACCCCCGGATAGCACAACAACACCTCATCGACGCTGCGCGCCGCCGGATCGCCATGGTAGGCCGCCATCACATCGGCATCGAGGCGGCGACGGAGCTCGGGCAGGTCAGCCGCGAAACCCTGCACGATCTCCACCGCACGCGCCTGGGTATCACCGGCATCGTGTCCCAATTGCCGGGCGATGTACTTCAGCTCCAGGCACACTTCGTGGCATAGCGCATTGAGGGTGGCATCCAGCGTATGGCCGACGTAGAAGTCCTCGCTCTCGCGGCGCAGGTCACTAGGGCCGAGACGCATCGGAAACAACGCTCCGATCAAGTCGTCGGTAATGACACGAATGGCACTCCGTGACGGCAGTTCACGACAGCCACGCTCGCGCGAGCGTCCATGACGCTCGCGCCAGGTTTCGCGCGTGGCTCTCAACTGCGTCACGATTTCCTCAAGCTGCCAATCGACGTTATGCATACCTCACCGTGTCCTCAATGAATACGAGTGACTCATGATAAGCCGCCTCATGGTCGAGTGCGACCTCGATACCGCGGACTTACATCACTCAGCGCCAAACCCAATGCAAAAATGCCCTTCCCCGCAGTCGGGAAAGGGCATGCAGTACACCGGGCAACCGCAGCTCAGTGCCCTAATAGCGAGCGGACGTCTTTCGCTTCCCAGTGCGGGAAATGCTTACGGACCAAGGCATTGAGCTCTATCTCGAAGGCTTGCCAATCCACCTCGCCATTACTCGTACCGGTGCCTTTGGCCGCACCACGTACCATACCCGCGCCCACGGTGACGTTGGTCAGTCGATCGATGACGATGAAGCTACCGGTACCGGGACTCACACGGTAATCGTCTACCGGCAGCGTGCCGGCGACTTCGATGCGGCAGCGGCCGATGGCGTTTAGCCCCAGGCTGTCGGCACGGTAGTGCTCAAGCGTGTTGACGTCGATCTGGTAGTCGATCTGGCTCACCTTGCCGGCCAGATCCCGGGTGGAAAGCTTGAGATCGTAGAGCCGACCGGTCTCGAGAGCGGTGTCGTGCATCCACACGATGTCCGCCTCGAAGGCGTCCGCCAGCGGCACCTCAGCGTCGGCGGCAACCAGCCAATCGCCGCGCGAGATGTCGATCTCATCCTCAAGGGTGACGGTGATCGCCTGCCCCGGATAGGCCACCTCAAGGTCGCCGTCGAAGGTGACGATGCGCGACACCGTGGAGTGCTTGCCAGAGGGCAGCACTTTGACCGCCTGCCCGGGGCGCAGGATACCGGCCTCGAGCGTGCCGCAGTAACCGCGGAAATCGAGGTGCGGGCGGTTGACGTACTGTACCGGCAGCCGCAGATCCGTCAGGTTCCGGTCGTGGGCGACCTCGACGGTCTCGAGCAGTTCGAGCAACGGCGTCCCCGGTTGTCCATCGACGGTGTACCAGGGCATGTTCTCGCTACGATTGACGACATTGTCGCCTTCCAGCGCGGACAGCGGCACGAAGTGGATGTCCGGCGCGTTGAGCTTGGCGGCAAATTCGCGATACTCGGCGACGATCTCGTCGAAACGCGCCTGGGAGTAGTCGACCAGGTCCATCTTGTTGACCGCGATCACCAGGTGCTGGATGCCCAGCAGGTCGGCAATGAAGCTGTGCCGCCGGGTCTGGGTCTGCACGCCGTGACGGGCATCGATCAGGATCACCGCGAGGCTGGCCGTGGAGGCGCCGGTGGCCATGTTGCGGGTGTACTGCTCGTGCCCCGGCGTGTCGGCGATGATGAACTTGCGCTTGTCGGTAGAGAAATACCGGTACGCGACATCGATGGTGATGCCCTGCTCACGCTCGGACTGCAAGCCGTCGACGAGCAGCGCCAGGTCGACCTGGTCGCCGGTGGTGCCGCTGGTCTTGGAGGCCTGCGTGATGGCCGCGAGCTGATCTTCGTAGATCATCTTGGAGTCGTGCAGCAAGCGCCCGATCAGGGTCGACTTGCCGTCGTCGACGCTCCCGCAGGTAATGAAGCGCAAAAGGTCCTTGTTCTCATGCTCCTGCAGGTAGGACTCGATATCGTCGGCGATCAGCGATGACTGGTGTGACATTAAAAGTACCCTTCGCGTTTTTTACGCTCCATGGACCCCGCCTGGTCCTTATCGATGGCGCGGCCTGAGCGTTCGCTGGTCTTGGTCAGCAGCATTTCCTGGATGATCTCGGGCAACGTGTCGGCTTTCGATTCCACCGCACCGGTAAGCGGGTAGCAGCCCAGTGTACGGAAACGCACCCACTTCTCCTCGGGGACCTCGCCGTCTTCCAGCGGCATGCGATCATCGTCGACCATGATCCACGTGCCGTCGCGCTCGACCACCGGGCGCGAGGCGGCGTAGTACAACGGGACGATGGGGATCGATTCCAGATAGATGTACTGCCAGATATCCAGCTCGGTCCAGTTGGAAAGCGGGAAGACGCGGATCGACTCGCCCTTGTTGATCTTGCCGTTGTAGATGCTCCACAGCTCCGGACGCTGGTTCTTGGGGTCCCAGCGGTGATGCTTGTCGCGGAAGGAGTAGACGCGCTCTTTGGCGCGCGAGGCTTCCTCGTCGCGACGCGCGCCGCCGAAGGCAGCATCGAAGCCGTGTTTGTCCAGCGCCTGCTTGAGCGCCTGGGTTTTCATGATGTCGGTATGCTTGGCACTCCCGTGATCGAACGGGTTGATGCCCGCCTCGACGCCTTCCTGGTTGATATGCTCGATCAACTCCATGCCCACCTCGTCCGCCATGCGGTCGCGAAACTCGATCATCTCGCGGAATTTCCAGGTGGTGTTGACGTGCATCAACGGGAACGGAGGCGTGCCGGGATAGAACGCCTTGCGCGCCAGGTGCAGCATCACCGACGAATCCTTGCCGATGGAGTACAACATCACCGGGTTGGCGAATTCGGCAGCCACCTCGCGGATGATATGGATCGACTCCGCCTCAAGCTGCTTCAAATGAGTTTGGCGTTCGGGTGAGATTTCAGACATCTGAAAACCTTGGTTTTTAGGAACAGTCGTTGAGACAAGCTGGAAGCTCGTGGCCCGCCGCTCTACGCGTCATGGCGCTCACGGTACCCAGAGACACATGATAACGTCAAAGAATTAAGAACTATCTTTTAAGTACACAAAAGAATAAAGCTGCAAGAACGCCCCAGGTCATGGATCGACGCGCTCGACCCAGGTCGACAACCGTTGCCCTTGCAGATCGATGATCCGAAAACCGGGGCGAGACGCTTCATCGAGCGTGAAATCGTCTCGCCGGGGAAGAAACTGATCGGCAGTAGCGGGACAACCGTAAACGGCAATGTCGCCATGCCGTGCCGCAAAGGCCTGGTGAATATGTCCACATAGCACCGCCCGCACCTGGCCATAGGCGGCCAGCGTCTGCCATAGCGCCTCACGGTCCGCCAGGCCCAGCGCATCCATCCACGCCGAGCCGATTTCCAGCGGTGGGTGGTGCATGGCCAGCAACGTGGGACGGTCGTCTTCCTCGAGGCGCGCGGCAAGGTCCTGCAAGGCAGCTTGGCCCAACTCTCCACCCGCCTGGCCGGGAACGCGGGAATCCAGCAGCAGTAGCCGCCACTCGCCGAGATCGAGTTCATCATGGAAAGGATGCAGCTCCTCCATGAATTCGGGGTGGTCGTGATTGCCGGTCATCCAGAACCATGGGCACTCGAATTCAGCGAAGACCTCGAAGGCATGGCGGTACGCGGCCGGGGATTCATCATGGCCGATATCGCCGCTGACCAGCACGATATCCGGGCGCAACCGCCGCGCCTGGGCGACGACAGCACGCAACTGACGTAGCGGGTACCCGATGCGCGAGCGCGCCTCGGGATTGGCACAGAGATGACAATCGCTGATCTGGATCAGGCGCATCAAGGCAGCTCCGGCACGTCCACGGTCAGCCCGTGGGCCAACCCATGTTCCAACCACTCGCCCAAGAAACGATTGAGCTGGAGTTTTTCGTCGGGCTGATGCATGCGTGCGTTGGGATAGCGATACCGGCCATGAAAATGCCGTTGGCGCTGAAAGTCGGTAACTTCCGCCATACGCGCATCGTGATACAAATGCACGCGCATGCGCGGTGACTCGATGATGCCGTCCAGCACACCACTCTGCGAGACACGGCAAATGGTGGTGTAAGGCGCACATTCGAGCACTTCCAACCACAGCGAGCCAAAGCGGCGATGCTCACTGGCCAGAGCGACCTCGCGTGTTTCTCCGGCGCCCATGTCACCGAGCAGCCGGCTCAGCCGCAGGTAGTTGGCCGTGCACTCGCCTTGCAGGGACTTGAGGTCGTTAACATATGCCGCTTTCGCCATCCTCTACCTCCTTGCCCGTAGCGAGGCGCGCTCACGCACCAGCCAATTCAACGCGATCAGAGACATCGCGTTATCGATGACACCTTGCTCGAGCAGTGCCCAGGTCTGGGCAAAAGTGAGTACGTGAACCTGAATGTCTTCGTTTTCGCTCTCGAGACCGTGCACGCCCCCCACACCATCGCTATCCACCAACCCGCAGAACAATGTGACCCTCTCGGTGCAGGCGCCGGGGCTCGGATAATACGTATACAGTTCGATCAACTCGCCGATCTCACAGCCCGCCTCTTCCATGGATTCACGGCGGGCGACCTCGGCGCCAGTCTCGCCTGCGTCGACCAACCCCGCCACGGGCTCCAGCTTCCAGGGGCTGAGCGGATCGTCCAACGCACCGGCACGTATCTGCTCGACGTGCACCACGCAATCACGCTGCGGATCGTAAAGCAGCACACCGACCGCGTCGTGACGCACATGGACTTCGCGGATGACCCGCTCGCTCCATCGACCGTCAAAACGGCGATGCCGATAGTGACGCCGCTCAAGACTAAAAAATCCCGACTGCAGCGTTTCATCGAAGCGCTCCTCGACCGACTCATGCGCGTAACGCGGCTTGTAAGGATGAGCCTGTTCAGTCATGACGCCTCCTGACAGTAAAGCCATGCACGAGGCGACACGGTGCAAGGCGCGTCGTCCCGATACACGGGCACATTGCGCCTCATTATCCCGACGCGGCATGGCGATGCCAACCGCGCCGCGCTCTTCTATGACAATTCGTCCAATAGCCGCCGCGCTTTCTCTCGCAACGCCTCGTCAGAATCGCGCCCCTCGCGGGCCTGTCCATCGACGGCCTGCTGCGCGTGGCGACGTGCCTCGGCACGACGCCCCTCGTCACGGAGATACGTGGCATAGAAGTAATGAGTGTCGATGCCATCGCCGCGAATTTCCAGCGCGCGACTCAGCAGTTCACCGGCCTTGTCGTCATCGCCGAACGATACTGGCCAACCCGGCGCACGATCATAAAGCGCCCCCAACGTCACATAGGCGGCGCCGTCATCCCCGCGCGGGTCGAGCTCGATGGCACGTTCCAGCGCCTTGCGTGCGCGCGTCGCCAGATCAAGCGCCCCGAGGCCGCCCTTGGCCTTGGCGTACGAGGCAAGAATCGCGCCTTCGGCCGTCAACACATGTGCGTTGTCGGGATGCGCCTCGGCGAGTGCATCGGCTTCTTCCGCCAGGCTTGCCAATGCCTTTTCCTGTGCCGCGCCCTGCATGCCATACTCCACGTTTCCCCAACGCGACATCAGCGGATACACACCATCCGGCGAGGCGTCGGCCCAGGCCAGAGCGCTACTGAGCGCACCGATCAATGCGGCGCACAAGACAACATGAAGACGTGCCGGTACGAGGCGGCGTCGACGGCATGCTTCCGCAAAATAACGAACCTGCATGGCGACCTCCTGGCGTGATGCACCATTGTGATAATAGGTATGTTCACTCGCCCTAAAATGTAACGAACGTTTGAATTAATCGCTAAGTCGATTCGTCGTAGTTCGAGTCGTAGTGCCGACAAGCCCTGCACCAGGCAGTGGGGTTGGCGTACCGGCAAGGCTTGCGTAGGGTGATCACTCCACGTCTGGAGGTAGGCATGAAAGGCCGCAACATGACCCGCTGGCGCGACCCTGCCAAGGACCCGCGCCAGGAAAAGAAGAGCCCGCTGATCACGGCACAAGGCTATGCCCGACTCAAGGGCATCCATGAGCATCTTTCCCGCGTCAAACGCCCCGCGCTTTCCACCAAGGTGGGCGAAGCCGCCGCCCAGGGGGACCGCAGCGAGAACGCCGACTACACCTATAACAAGAAAGAGCTCAACCGTGTCATCGCGCGCATCCGCTATCTCGGCAAGCGCCTGGATGAGGTTCAGGTCGTCGACCGCCTGCCCGCCGATACCTCACGGATATACTTCGGTGCCTATGTCACGCTCGAGGATGAACACGGCGAGGAACTGGCAATTCGCATCGTGGGTCACGACGAAACCGACACCGACAAGCACTGGGTCAGCGTCGACGCCCCGCTCGCCCGAGCCTTGCTGGGCAAAGGGCTCGACGAGGACGTCACCGTCAACGCCCCGGCCGGCGACACCACCTACGTGATCACGGACATCGCCTACGCCGATCCCGATGCCTAAGTTCTTTTCTGAAAAGTGCCTCGGATGTGCTGAATAAATCGTCGAGCAGAATGAATCGGAACGGCGCCCCGTCGCAAGGCGCCCGGAGCACAGAAGGCGAGACATAACATGGGGTTAGGCGAGCCTTCGAGCACCGCGTAACGCGGCGATTCGTCTGTGCAGACATTTATGCAGTGCTTCCCTAACGCTTGATGGCGCGATATACACGAAACCGCCGATCATCGGCGAGCACCGTGAAATCACCGAAAGCCTCTTCCAGCAAGCGGGGATACGGCAGGAAGGCGTTGGCCACCAGGATTAGACAGCCACCCCGTACCAGTTTGTCGGGCGCCTCGCGTATCAAGCGCGCCGCCGGGCCGTAGTCGATGGCACGCTCCTGATGAAAAGGCGGGTTACTGACGATGGCATCGAATTTTCCCGC